>NZ_JBIVHW010000016.1:0-144984 GCF_044749405.1 Pseudomonas sp. NPDC089422 | reverse complement strand
ACTATTCCGAGCAAGGCCATCGACTGGGGCAGCGCATCGATACCGCCAAGTACCTTAAGTTTCTGGAAGAACGCGACGAACTGGAGTACCGCATCGCCCAGCTGCGTGAATTAGCCTTGCAAGCCAGCAACGATCACGACGCCTGGCTGGCCACCGCCGAAGCCGATCATATCGATGACCCATACAGCCTGGCGGCCGCGCTGGCCTGCTATGACCGGGACGAACTGAGTTCTGCCCGCGGCCTGGAAATGTCCCTGGCCCTGCTGATTCACCCCATGGGCCAGCCCGTGCCCGGCACCGAAGACCAGGATCTGCGTTTCAAACGCCTGGAACGTTGGCTGGACCAGCACGACAGCCCGCTGTACGAAGCGTTGGCACCCTTTAACCCATTCCGCGACAAGGCCGATGCGGTCGGCACCTTGCTCGGTGCCAGCGACAACGTCATCCAGGGTTTGGTTGGTCGCTTCCCTGCCATGGCGAATATCACCGACCTAACGGCTCAATCGGTCAGTACCGTGGTGCTCAAACGCATGCGCGGACACACGCGTTGGGATGCCAGCAACAGCTTGCGGCAGCAGGTGCAGGCCGCGGCGCGCGAGGCCAATGCCGAGAAGGCACTGGGGCTGCTGGCGGCGCGATACAACATTACCGACAAGCTGATCCTCGAGAATCCCTTTAGCCAGGAAGTAGATAAATATCTGAAAAGCGGGATGGCGCAAGTAGAGGAAATGAAGCAGTTGCGCATCACGGGCAGCAGGACGGTAACAGTGGAGATGACCAAGACATCAACGGTAAAGCCAACGCTACTCGGGTTACTCACTTCTGCCGGGGGAGCTGGTTTAAATTCGGTGATGCTGTGGTTCAATGTATTCGCATTGAAAGCGGCATGGAACAACTTACAGATTAACGATGAGCGAGAATATGTGACAGGATTTGCAGCGTCAATTTTCGGAGTGATCGGCGCTGCGTCTGCGACACTAGTGGGTACACGCGCAACACAAAAAGCACTGATATTAAAACTGATGCCTGCCGCTCCTGGAATGGCATTCGGCAACGGCTTTATGAAGTTCCTGAGCAGCAATGCATTTGCTCGTTTATCTGGATACCCGGCCATTTTTCTGGGTTTCGCCTCAGACGTACAAAAATACAGAAGACAGAAAATAAATGGGAGCGAGGATGCAGGAGCATATACTTTAAAGGGAGGCACCTCTGTTGCACTGGGCTCAATACTGGCATTAGAGGGCGCACTTGCTATTGCCGGCCCAACAATGTTTATTCCCTTTGCTGGCTGGGGAGCAGCCGCCGTTGTGCTACTTGGCACAGCCTTGATTGCAGGCGGAATGTACTTCCACCATAAAGCTCATGAAAAACTACACAGCCCGATAGAGCTTTGGGCAGCCAGAAGTGCTTTTGGAACGCGCCAAAATGATGGAGAGTCGAGGTTGGAGGCACCTTTAGATCATGAGAAAAAACTACCAAACTTCCTGAACGCAAACAAAGAAATCAATGCATGGTACGCGGCCTTCTACCTACCACGCCTGCTCTCAAAGAAAGACTCAATAAAGTTGAACTTAAATGGAATGGATAGCGGCACTTTAAAATCATGGTCCCCGCCCGATTGGAGAGCAACATATCACGGCGACATGCCCGGCCAAGTGACCCACTTTGAATTCACTGTGCTCCTACCCGGATTCGCTCTTGGTCATAGTAGCTGGCAATCAACTGCAAGCCTGATCAGCAATGACAATACTAGAACGCCTGACACCATATCACCCACTTGCCATCTCACGACAGCGGGGCTTGTCCTGAATTACACGAAAACATGCAGTGCGCACATCGAAGCAATGCTAGAAATATGCTATCTCCCCGGTATCGGCATAGACGAAAAAGCCACGTCTACAACAAAATTTCTACTGAGAGACTAGTAAGATGGCGACATTATGGCTATTCACCCCTACTGGCGACTCGAAACACCCACCTCGAACTGGAGGCCAGGTCACACAAATCGACCAGCAGGTACTAACATTAAAAAACCCCTGGGTGACTGACTCCGTATTTATGGGCAAGCTCTATTTGGCCATGACGCTAGCCCTCGGCGCCCTGCTATATCCAGACATCTTGGACGATGAATTCCGAAAAGACATGTTCACCGATGCACACTCAATCATAATTTTTTGGCTATGCCCTTTCATCTTTTCGCCTTTTTTGATCTACCGTATTTTCTATATCAAGAAGCTGTCCGCAATCTACTTCAATCGATCAACCAAGAAAATCTACTATAAACGGATAGGAAGATTATTTGTTTTCGATTGGCACAATGTCTGCGGAGGTACTTTCCAACGAACCGAATTTGGCGGTTCATCCTTCAGCACCAGCTACGCCTTGGCATTCGCTCCCCGTCGAGAAGATGGTACTCTCCACCAGCAAGACTGCCTCTGGATCGACAGCAACGAACCCACCGAGTCAGACATAAAATATGTCGCGGAAGTCTGGGAGTATCTCCGCCATTTCATGGATCACGGCCCCGACAAACTCCCTCCTCCAGGCGAACCCAACTGGTGGCACAGGCCGTTGCACGCCATATGCCTCACACCAGCAGAAGCCTGGACCCACTACGCCCCCTGGCGCACTGGCGAGCCCGGAGAGATGCAAGGCAAAAAGAACTGGCAACTACCGTTCTGGGCAGTGCTGTTTCCCTACAACCTGTCAGTGGCCATCTGCTGGTACGTCATCTGCAGCGTATTCAACGTTCGCGCAGCACCGCCACCGCCAGAGGCGTTCGAGGAAGCCCCCAGTCAATCCGGCAAGCGAAAGCGCAAATGAGCACCGGTTGCAAAACCTTGGGCTGCCTGCAGCAGCCCAATCAACCAAAGTCTTGACCCAGATCGCTAGACTTCGCCTTTATCCCCTGACAAAGTAGGGAAAATCTCACGGACGAGAGCCCACAATCATGCAAGGCGATTCCATGGCAATCGATTCCGTTCTGATCCGCATCCTCCGCGCTTTCACCTCATTCAACCAACGCCTGTTCCTGCGTCGCCTGAACAAGGAAGAGGTCAACCTCATCGACCACTATCGCACCCTGCCTGAGCGCGATCGAATCGCCGTGCGGTACATGTGCACGGCAATTCACAAAACCTCAATGAAACAGCCCGACTGAAGCCAATCGGCACTCAGTCAACGCCATCCAGCCCCATCTGCCAGAAATCAGCCTCCAGCCGCGAAGCCTGGCCAAAGATCTGTGCCAGCTCCACAAACCGCTGCTCGGTCATGCTCCGCGCCGCCAGTTCATCCAGGTGCCTGCGAGCCGCCGCTGCTACGCCCTGGTAACCCTCGCCGGCATATTCGCCAATCCACTCCCGGTACGGGTGGTCGCTCAGGTCACCAATGCGCTCCGCCAATGTGCGGCCAATCTCGGCGTAGCCAATCACGCACGGCGCCAACGCCACATGCAGTTCGAGCAGGTCACCGGCCGCGCCGCAGTCGAGCACGTAACGGGTGTACGCCACAGTCGCCTGGTGTTCGGGTGCCGCCTGGATATCGGCCTGCGACAACCCCCAACGTGCGCACAGGCGCAAGTGCAGTTCGGTCTCGTCGAGAATCGCCGCCAAGCCGGCCTGGGCGGCGCGGATATCCGCTGGCAGGCGGCTCTTGTAGGCGGCCAGGGCCCAGGCGCGGGCGAACTGGATGAGGAACAGGTAATCCTGGATCAGGTACGTGCGGAAGGCTTCTTCCGACAACGTGCCCTCGCCCATCTGCCGCACGAAGTCGTGGTCGACATAGCTGTGCCACTGCCCGGCGGTGGCGGCCTTCAGACGCGCGAAAATATCCATGCTCACGCCTCCTCGGTGTAGATGGCGTTGAAGAAGGCAAGCTCCAGTTCAACGGTACGTGCGTAGAAATCACTGGCCAATGCAGCCTCCTGGGGGCCGACACGGTCCAGTTCGGACTTCAGGAAAGCAACGAAATCGCAAAATGCCGGGTTGTCGTGCAGGGTGATCCATTCGGCATGGACGAAGTTGGCCGGCAACGGCTTGGGTGCCTTGAGGGCCCAATCCAGGTACAGGCCTTCGGCAACGTTCAGCACTGCCAGCGCGGCGGCATAGGAACGGGTGGCCGCAGCCTCGCGCATGATGGCCTTGAAACCGGCGGTAGGTGCAGTGTCTGCCGGCTCGGTGCGCTGCGCCGGGCTGACGTCCAGCGCTTCGAACGCACGCAGGAAATAGGTGTTCTCGTCGCTGGAGATCATCCCCGCGAAGCGGCCGAAGCGCAGGCGGGCCTCATAGGTGTCGGCGGTGGCAATGGCGGCACCGAGCAAGGTCAGAAAGCTGTCGAGAAAGCGGTGGTCCTGGACCAGGTAGCGGACCATGATCGGGTCGGCCACGCTGCCTGCGCACAACTCGGTGACGAAACGGTGGCCGACGGCGGCCGACCAGGTCGGTTGGTTCTGGCGTTGCAGGGTTTCATGGAAGCGTTCGGTCATGGTGCTGTCCCCCTTGGGCATGACAGCGAGACCGTTGCGGCTGGGCATGGTGTGGCCTCGCAGTGAGGCCGGCAAAAAGGCAGGTCGGCAGTCCCATCCCTTCGCCGGCATGATCCGGATCAGGTTCGAAGGGTCACCGCGCTGCAGCTGCCAGCGGTTTCTCAGCCCGTTGCCGGGCTCCCCTTGGTGGGCAACAGGTATACAGCGCCAAGCGCCGGTTGTCACCCACTCCATCACCGGAGTTGGGCCCCCACCATGCCCAGTTTCGGGGGCCTACACCCGGTCTTTGACACCCTGTTATTTAGCGCGCCTCAGGTGCCACAAGGAGTTGTTTAACAAAGTATTACCGAAACATCTGTTGGCACAGCCGTTGCTCAGGCCATTAAAACCCGGCAATACGCCATTGATGGCCCATAGCCATTTAGCCGCGAGCGAGGCACCAGGCAATGAAAACACCTGCCGTGATCCACCCCAACAGCCACGCCTTCAAACTGTCTGCCGTGACCGTGCTGATGCTCAGCCTTGGGCTGATCTCAGCCATGGCCTCCTCGCTGGATGATGTCAGCCAGCCGCCGCCGACGGACCCGTCGCATTACGATGACCAGCCGGCTGACCCCGCCCCGGCGCTGCTCAACCTGTTCAACCTGCCCGAAGCGAACGAGGGCTCCCTGGAACTCAAAGATGGGGTGTATGGCGATCGCTCGACCAACCGTGTCGACAACGTGCTGCCGCCCGCGCTGCAGACTTCTCGCAATTACCCTACCAACGGCAAGCCGAGCCCGTTGTTCGGCGCGCAGCCGTTCACCCAGCAATTGCTGCTGTTCGAGGAATTCGGCCCGGAAAAACTCGACCCCAACCTGCCGCCGCCTGCCCTGACCTTCCCGGTCCCGACACTGGGTGCAGCCCCTGCGCAAGACCCAGACGTGGTCGCCCGCAGCAGCCCCAACGGCAATGCCCTGGAGGCTTTCCTCAAGCAGCCGGGCCTGTACCCGTTCCCGACCCAGTACGCCAACACCCTTGACCGCAACCCGTGGAAGGCGCAGATCGAACTGTTCCTCAACCGCAACTCGGTCGGCTCGCCGGCGGAAGGCCGGCCGCCAGGAAAAGGCTGGTCGCACCAGCGCTGGAACGAGTTCTATCCCCAGGCGGCGTTCAAGACTGCACAGGCAGGCGCACGCATCAACCAGGGGCTGCGTGACCGCAAGCAGCTGCACAACTATGCCGTCGGCGAGTTCGCACCGGGCGGGCTGTATTACCAGACCTCGGACATCCCGACCACCCTCGGCACCACCAAGGGCATCGACCCCCGCTTCCACCCGAACTTCCCGCTGCAGAACCACAAATCGCTGTGGACCTTCGACGGTACCTTCCCGCCGAAGCTGCTGATGGTTCGCTATGGCCAGCCGGTGCTGATGCGCCACTACAACGCGCTGCCGATCGACCCGGCAGCCAACGCCGGTTTCGGCCTGCACACCATTTCCACCCACGAGCACAACGGTCACTCGCCGGCCGAGAGCGATGGCTTCGCCAACGCCTACTTCTTCCCTGGCCAGTACTATGACTACCGCTGGCCGATCCAGCTGGCTGGCTACGACACCATCAACACCCGTGCCGAGGACCCGCGCGCCGCCTTCCCTTGCTCGCCGGGGGAAACCCTGTTCGTCAACGACGCCAATCCAGGGCTGAAGACCTGCGAGAACGGCAGCATCAAGATTCGTGGCGACTGGCACGAAACCATGAGTACCCACTGGTTCCACGACCACATGATGGATTTCACGGCGCAGAACGTCTACAAGGGCAACGCCGTGATGATGAACTACTACAGCGCCATCGACCGCGGCAACGAAGCGCTGCAGGACGGCGTCAACCTGCGCTTCCCCAGCGGCTCGGCCATGCCGTGGGGCAACCGCGACTACGACGTCAACCTGGTGATCGCCGACAAGGCCTGGGATCAGAACGGCCAGCTGTGGTTCAACCCGTTCAACACCGACGGCTTCCTCGGCGACCAGGTGCTGGTCAACTGGCAGTACCAGCCCAAGCTCAAGGTCCGCGCCCGCAGCTACCGCTTCCGTATCCTCAACGGCTCAGTATCGCGCTACTTCAAGTTTGCCGTGGTACGTGAAATCGCCGGCAACAGTGGCGAATTCAAGGGCCCTTCCGGCTCCAACGTGTCGTACGCCCGGGTGCCGTTC
Organism: Pseudomonas sp. NPDC089422; assembly: GCF_044749405.1. Classification (NCBI taxonomy): domain Bacteria; kingdom Pseudomonadati; phylum Pseudomonadota; class Gammaproteobacteria; order Pseudomonadales; family Pseudomonadaceae; genus Pseudomonas; species Pseudomonas sp. NPDC089422. The sequence continues at coordinate 138,309 of NZ_JBIVHW010000016.1, read as the reverse complement.
CACATGATCGCCAACGACGGCAACATCATGGAACACGCCGTGCCGTTCGACGGCACCATGGACCTCAACGGCGACGGCAAGACCGATGACAACAACGCGATCATGCCGCTGCAAGGCATCGCCGAGCGTTACGACATCATCATCAACTTCGCCAAGAACGGGATCAAGGTCGGCGACAAGCTGTACATCGTCAACATCATGGAGCACGAAACCGGCAAGGGCCCGAAACAGCCCATCTCGCTGGCCGACGTGCTGTCCGAGAAGTACAAGGCGGTGATCAAGCAGACCAGCAACGGGCCTGAGTGGGACAAGGGCGACCCGGTGGTCGGCAAGGTCATGCAACTGGTCGTGCAACCCTACAGCGGCCAGGACGTCAGCATGGACCCGAGCGCCTATGAACCGGCCAAGCCGGGCAAGGCCGAAGGCCTGAAGATGATCCCGCTGGTGATCGATCGCAATGCCGTGGCCGACCAGGCCAAGATCAAGGCCGCTCGCCACCGCGAGTTCACCTTTGGTCGCTCCGACGGCACCGACACCACCCCGTGGACCATCAAGACCGACGGTGGCTTCGGCTACAGCATGGACCCGCGGCGCATCTCCGCCGCACCGCAACTGGCCAGCGAAGCGACCCAGGCCGGCTTCAGCGGCGACGGTACCCTGGAGGTGTGGAAGATCAAGAATGGCGGCAGCGGCTGGAGCCACCCGGTGCATGTGCACTTCGAGGAAGGCGTGATCCTCAGCCGCGACGGCAAGGCGCCACCGGAATGGGAAAAATGGGCACGCAAGGACGTCTACCGCATCGGCCCGGACTCCGACTCCTCGAGCGAAGTGGAAATGGCCATTCACTTCCGTGAGTTCGCCGGGACCTACATGGAGCACTGCCACAACACCCAGCACGAAGACAACTCGATGCTGCTGCGTTGGGACATCGAGCACCCGGGGCAATTCCAGGTGATGCCGACCCCGCTGCCGGGTTGGGATGGTGTGCAATACATGGCTTCGGTGGGCCTGCCAACCTTCCGTACCGCCAGCAACAACAACACCGACACTGCCAACAAGCCACCGGTGGCCGTGAACGACAGCGCCGCGACCACGGCCGGCAAGCCGATCGTGATCAACGTGCTGGCCAACGACACCGACCCCGAAGGCAATCTGCCGCTGACCGTCAAGGATCTCAACCAGCCTGATTCCGGCAAGGGTACGGTCAGCACCGATGGCACCACCGTTACCTACACCCCACCGGCCACGGTCGACACCCCGTTCACCGCCAGCTTTGCCTACACCGCGCGTGACGCCAAGGGTGCCGATTCGCTGACCCCGGCCACGGTCAGTGTCGCAGTGAGCCCGGCCGTGGTAGCGGACCAGGTCCAGGTCAGCAGCGCCGTGGTGCAGGTGCGCAGCAACAATCGTTACACCTGGGACATCTCCGGCACCACCTCGGTGGCCAGCGGCAACAGCATCAGCGTGACCGCAGCCACCACCAGTGGCCCGTTGAACCTGGGCACGGCGACGCTGACGGCGGCAGGTACCGGGGCGCGCTGGCGGTTGTCGGTGACCACCACCGGTAGCGGCCCGGCCACACCGGCGACGATCACCGTGAAGTCGGCACTGGGTCAGAGCGTGACGGCGCCAATCAGCATCAAGTGACACGCGTTGAAGGGGGGGGCCGCTTTGCGGCCCTTTCCGACCGATCCGGCGCTCCGGCAAGGCCGCTCTTACAGGCGGCCCTCACCGCAATTCAGAGGACGTAAATCATGGCCCTGTCATGGCGTGTTCTGCTCGCACTCACCCTGTTCGCTGCCGGTACTCACTACTGGCCGATCAAGCCCGCTGAATCGGCGCAGTCGGCACCCTCGGCCGAGGCTGCCACGCCGTGGGGCGCCAGCTACTTCCCCAACACCCCGCTGGTCACCCAGGACGGCAAGAAAGTGCGGTTCTTCGACGACCTGATCAAGGACAAGGTGGTGGCGATCAACTTCATCTTCACCGGCTGCTCCGACTCCTGCCCGGTGGAAACCGCTCGCCTGCGCCAGGTGCAGAAGATCCTCGGAGACCGGGTGGGCAAGGACATCTTCCTCTACTCCATCAGCATCGACCCGTACAACGACACCCCCGCCACGCTCAAGCGCTATGGCGAAAAGTTCGGCATCGGCCCCGGCTGGACCCTGCTCACTGGCGAACCTGAAGATATCGAACAGCTGCGCCGGCGCCTGGGCCTGTACATCGAAGGCCTGGAGAATGGCCGCTCCAAGGACCACAACCTGAGCCTGATCATCGGCAACCAGGCCACTGGCCGCTGGATGAAAGCCTCGCCCTTCGAAAGCCCCTACATCCTCGCCGATCGCCTGGGCAACAGCCTGCACAACTGGAAGCAGGCCAGCGACATGGCCAACGACTACGCCAGCGCACCGCAAATCCGTCCGCCCAGCAGCGGCGAACAGATCTTCCGCACCCGCTGCTCCTCCTGCCACACCGTGGGCAACACCGAACCCGGCCAACCCGGCATCGGCCCCGACCTGCTCGGTGTGACCCAGCAACGCGACCCCAGCTGGCTGATACGCTGGCTGAAGGAACCGGACCAGATGCTAGCCGAGAAGGAACCGCTGGCCACCCTGCTCTATGAACAGTACAACCGCCTGGCCATGCCCAACATGCGCCTGGGCGAGACCGAGATCACCGCGTTGATCACCTACCTGCAGGAAGAGACCTCGCGCATACAGGCGCCCCTGGCGGATCGGGGGAAACCTTAAAGGCAATTAGCCATTAGTCATGAGGCTGTCATCTGCCTGTCGTATTTTTCGACCATCACCCAGGGTCGGGAACAACAGCAGTGATCGGTCGCTCTCTCTCCTCCACAGGCCTCCTGCGCTTGCTGATCCTGATGCTCTGTGCAGCCACCCTGACCTTCCTCTGGGGGCTGCACGTCACCCAGAAGGCCGCCTCGCGCCAGGCTGCACTGGCGGCCAAGGCGGCCGAGCATTTGAACCTGGCCAGTATCGTTGCCGAAAACCTGCGCCAGCTGGTCGACCGCGCCCAGGCCGTGGGCCGGGTGACCCAGGACGACATCAAGCACCTGCGCCAGGGCAGCCTGAGCCTGGCCCGGCTGCTGGCCGAGGACCCGGTGTTCAAGCGCATGAGCCTGTACGACCGCCAGGGTCGGCTGCTTTCTGCCAGCCACAGCGACGAAGCCGCGCAGCTGCCGACGGACTGGCTGCAGCAATTGAAGGTGCATGTCGCCCACTACGGTTTCAAACCTTTCCTGCCACGGATCGCCCACGATACTTCGCCACCGACCCTGCCCGACTGGCGCCTGCCCTTCCTGTTGCCCTTGACCGACCTGCCGGGCCGGGAGATAGACAACATACTCGTGGTGCAGCTCGACATTGGCTACCTGGCGGTCCTGTTCCAGCACATCGACCTTGGCGACAGCGGCTTGGTGCGCCTGATCCAGGAAGATGGGCAGGAGCGTCTGCGCATCGATACCCACGGCGTGGTGGTGGCAGGCGACAGCTTCGAACCGGACATGGCAGATGCCGACGATGCATCCGGGCAGTTGAGCCAATACGCGTCCGGGGTCCCTTACCAGAGCCTGTACCGGCGAGTGCCCGAGCGTGGCTTCAGCGTGGTGGTCAGCCAGCGTTACGACGAGATTCTCGCCCCGTCCACCCTGGCCTATTCGCGGCAGTTCTGGCTGAACCTGAGCATGACCCTGATGATCCTTGTCAGCCTGGCCTGGACCTTGCGCCTGCTGCGCAAGCGCCAGGAGGCGTTCAGCGCCCTGGAGCACGCGCAGCAGGTCAACCAGCAATTGATCGGCCGCCTGGAAGACGAACACCGGCGCAGCAGCCACGCCGCTGCCACCGACCACCTCAGCGGCCTGCATAACCGCCGCCAGTTCGTCGAAGTTGCCGGACAGGCGCTGACCCGGCAACGCGGCAAGCGCCGCTTGATGGCCATCCTGTTCATCGACATGGACCGTTTCAAATCGATCAACGACTCGCTCGGGCACAAGATCGGCGACCTGTTGCTGCAGGCGGTGGCCGGGCGCATCCAGCGCCTGCTCGAACCGGGCGACGAGGCTTCGCGCTTTGGCGGTGACGAGTTCGTCGTGCTGCTGGCAGGCGAGCGCAGTGAGGCGCAGATCAACAGCTGGGTGCGCACGCTGGTACAGAAGCTCTCGGCCACCTATGCCCTCGACGGCCAGGAGGTCAACACCAGCCCCAGTGTCGGGGTCAGCATCTGCCCGCGTGATGGCCAGGACATCGACAGCCTGATCCGCTGCGCCGATGCCGCCATGTACTCGGCGAAGCAGGCCGGGCGCGCCCAGTACCGCTTCTTCGACCCCTCGCTCAACCTTACCGACATCCACGCCTTCACCCTCGAACAAGCCTTCGGCACGGCCCTGAGCGAGCGCCAGTTCGTGCTGCACTACCAGCCGCAGATCCGCCTGGATAGCCACCGTGTGCTGGGTTATGAAGCCTTGGTGCGGTGGGATCACCCTGAATTCGGGCTGCTTTACCCAGACCGTTTCATCAGCCTGGCCGAACGCAGCGGCTTTATCATCGAGCTGGGTTGGGAGGTATTGCGCCTGGCCTGCGAAGAACTGGCCCGTTGGGATGCCCAGGGCCGTGAGGCGCGCCTGGCCGTGAATGTCTCGGCCATGCAGTTGCGCCAGGCCGACTTCAGCACCCGCCTGCTGGCCAAGCTGCAGCTGTATGGCATCAACCCGCAGCGCCTGGAGCTGGAGATCACCGAGACCACCATCCTCGACCCGGAAGGCACCGCCGTCGACCACCTGCATCGCCTGCGTGCAGCCGGCCTGGGCATCAGCCTGGACGACTTCGGCCGCGGCTACGCCGGCTTCGCGCACCTGCAGTCGCTGCCGCTGAGCAAGCTGAAGATCGACCGCTCGCTGATCGCACCGCTGTCCAACAGCTACGACGACAGCCCGATCGTGTCTTCGACCATCATCCTCGCCAAGCGCCTGGGCCTGGAAGTGGTGGCCGAAGGCGTCGAGACTCGCGAGCAGGTGGTGTGCCTGAAGCTCGCCGGCTGCGATATCGCCCAGGGCTATCACTTCAGCCGGCCATTATCGCCGGTACAGTTGCATGAGTACCCGCCCTTCAACGGTATCGAGGACAAACCATGCGTGGTGTGAAGACCCTGGCCGCGCTGTTGCTGGCCTACCGGTTGAGCTGGTGATTGCCGACTCCTACGAAAGCGTGGTGGAGGCCATCTTCTCCGGCGGCGCGGATATCGCCCGGGACAGGCGGAGCAATAAGCTTTATCGTGTCACGGTCTCACATCAACCTGCCAATCATGACCGACATCGAGCGCTACGTCCGCGCCGCCACCCGCGACAATACCCGGCGCAGCTACCAGGCCGCGATCGAACACTTCGAGGCCCATTGGGGTGGGTTCCTGCCGGCCACCGCCGACAGCATCGCCCGTTACCTGGCCGACCACGCCGAACAGCACGCGGTCAGCACCCTGCGCCAGCGCCTTGCAGCACTCAGCCAGTGGCACATCAGCCAGGGCTTCCCCGACCCGACCAAGGCGCCGTTGGTCCGCCAGGTGCTGCGCGGCATTCGCACCTTGCACCCGACGCCACCCAGGCAAGCCGCCCCGCTGTTGCTGCAACACCTGCAGGCAGCCGTGGAGCGCTTCGAAGCTGAAGCCACCCAGGCCCGCGAGTGCCACGACCTGCCAGCCCTGCGCCGCGCCCGGCGTGACACCGCCTTGCTGTTGCTGGGCTTCTGGCGCGGCTTTCGCGGCGACGAACTGGCGCGCCTGCGCGTGGAGCACATCCAGGCCGAAGCCGGCGTTGGCATCACCCTGTTCCTGCCGCGCAGCAAGGGCGACCGCGAAGCACTGGGCGTGCAGCACCGCACCCCGGCACTGAAGACGCTGTGCCCGGTCAATGCCTATCTGCAATGGATCGAGGTGGCGGGCATCGCCCACGGCCCGGTATTCCGCAAGCTCGACCGCTGGGGCAACCTCAGCGACACGCCGCTCAACAGCAACAGCCTGGTCGGCCTGCTGCGGCGCATGCTGGCACGTGCCGGCGTACCCGCCGCCCTGTACACCGGCCATTCCCTACGGCGCGGCTTTGCCACCTGGGCAACGGCCAATGGCTGGGAACTGAAGGCCCTGATGAGCTACGTGGGCTGGAAGGATGCGAAGTCGGCATTGCGCTATATCGATGCCGCACAACGCTTTGGCGAGCTGGCCGTGCTACCGGCCAGTCAGGTGCAGGCGCTCATTCCTTGAAGGGATAGCGTGCGATGCCACCCACCTCCGGGCGGATCGCATAAAGGTCGCCGGCATCCGGGTAATGCCGCAGTTGCGCCGGCGCCATGCCGACCCGTGCAGTGGTGATGTACAGGACATCCAGGTTCTCACCGCCGAAGCAGCAACTGGTCGGGCGCGGTACCGGCATCACCACTTGATCGGTCAAGTGGCCATGACGGTCATAATGCAGCAGGCAGCTGCCATTGAACTGACAGACCCACAGCCCGCCTTCCCGGTCCAGCGCAATGCCGTCCGGCCGGCCCAGTTCCGCAGGCGTCTCGGCGAACAGGCTGACCTGCTCCAGGCGCCCTTGAGCAAGGTACTCGGCGCGGTAGATCTTGCGCTCGGCGGAGTCGACGATGAACAACGTCTGGCCATCGGTCGACCAGGCCAGGCCATTGGGCAATGTCAGGCCGCAGTGGATCACCTCGTCATGGAGTTCGCCATCGAAGCGGAACAGTGCCCCGGTCTGGCCGCTCGGGGCCTCGTCCATCAGACCGGTGACGAAGCGCCCCTGCGGGTCGCAGGCGCCATCGTTGAAGCGATAGGTCGAGCGCGGATGCACGGGGACCGAGTACTGACGTATACGGCCGGAGGCCAGGTCGAGCAGCGCGGCGCTGGCGTCTTCGGTGAAGATCAGGTTGCCGCGGTCGGTCAGCGCCAGTGCGCCAATGCGTGCGGCCGACTCATACAGCCGCTCCACCTCGCCATCGGGCAGCAGCCGGTTGATGCGCCCGCCGGTGATATCGACGAAGTACAACGCCCCCGTCTGCGCATCCCAGACCGGGCTCTCACCCAGGTCGGCACGGGTATTGGCGACCTTCACCGGCAGGTAGTGGCATTCCTTGATGCGGCTCCAGCGCGCGGCGACTTCGGCCAGGCTGGCAGCCTCCACCCGCGCCAGGTCCTGCGGGTAGCTGACCCCGCTGTTCTCGCACAGCCGCGTGGCGGTGAACTGACCGTTGCTGGCCCGCAGGATATAGCCGGTGTCGTGGCACAGCGCACTGGCAAGGTACAGCACACCCGGGGTCACCCACTCGGGCTTGAGCTCTTGAGGTGCCTGGCTGATGCCCCACATGCGGGTCTTGGCCACCGGCGAGATCGCATTGACCAGGATGCCGTGCTCCAGCCCTTCCATGCTCAGGGCGTTCATGATGCCGACCTGGGCCATCTTGCCCGCCGCATAGGCGACCAGCCCCGGCTGGGCGTAACGCTGATACATCGCGCGGTCAGACGTAGTCAGCACGATGCGTGGTGCCGTTGAGCGCTTCAGGTGCTTCCAGGCATGCTTGGCCAGCCACACCGGCGCGTGCACGCTGATGCCCAGGGCGCGGTCGAGAAATGCCTGCTCCTGGGTCTCGATGCCCTGGTAGTCCACCCAGCCCGCGTTGTGGATGAGGATGTCCAGTGCGCCGAAGTGTTCGATGGCCAGCTCGACCAGTTGCCGGCAGGCGTCTTCATGTTCCAGCTGGCCGATGTGCGCGACCACGTCGAAGCCTCGGGCGCGCAGGGTTTCGAACGCAGCGCTGACGGCCGTGGGGTCCTGCCCCTCACCTGACCGATCGGTACCCAGGTCACTGATGACCACCCGGGCACCACGGGCTGCTAGCGCCATGGCGTAGTCCAGACCAAGGCCCTGGGCAGCACCGGTGACGATGGCGACTTTGCCCATGAATGGGTCTGTAATTGGCATTGTAGAGCCCTTCCGATTCTCCTTTTTACGATAACAACAAAAAAATCAATGACTTAATATTAAAAGCATGCAACTTTGATATCTCTGGGATATCACCGTCTTCCCGCCACCGCCCCGACTCGTCGAAGGAACAGGCAATGATCGAAACACGCTTGCTCAGGCAGTTCATTGCCGTCGCCGAGGAGCTGCACTTTCACAAGGCCGCCCTGCGCCTGCACATGGCGCAGCCGCCCCTGAGCCAGGCGATCAGCCGCCTCGAAGAAAAGCTGGGCTTCAGCCTGTTCCTGCGCAACAAGCGGGCGGTCAGGCTCACCGCCGCCGGCGTGGCCTTCCTGGAAACCGCCTACCGCACGCTCAAGGAACTGGAGCAAGGCATCGAGTACGCGCGCAACGTTTCCCAAGGCATCAGCGGCAAACTGACCATCACCGCCATCTCCATCGCCTACTACGCGTCGCTGCTCACCACCCTGAAGCAATTTCGCGAAACCTACCCGAACGTGCGGTTGACCATCCGCGAAATGCCCTCGGCCTCCCAGGCCAAGGCACTGCTGGCCGGGGAAGCGGACGTCGGCTTCATGCGCAAGCTGCCGCTGCCGGCAGACACCCTCGAATCACGCTTGATGCTCAGCGAGCAGATCGTCATGGCCTTGCCAGCCCACCATCCCGAAGCACGGCAGCCCGTGGTCGACTTGCGCAAGTTTGCCGAAGAGGATTTCGTCTTCACCCCGCAGGCGCTGGGCAGCGGCTATCACGGCCAGCTGATCGCCTTGTGCGAGTCGGCCGGCTTCTACCCCAGGATCGTCCAGGAGGCCGCGCAGATCCACACCCAGGTCGGGCTGGTGGCCTGCGGCTTCGGTGTCGCCCTGGTACCGGAATCGATCGCATACTCGAGCCTGCGCGACCGCGTGCAGTTTCGCCCGATCCGGCCGATCAAGGGCCAGCCCACGCCGAGCATGGGTTTGTACATGAACTGGAATACCGAGAACGCCTCGCCGGCGCTGGGCAGTTTCATTGCCATGCTCGAGCAGGGCGCGCCGCGGCGCTTTGCCGATACCCTGCAGTACCCGCTGATGCAGGAGGATTGCGACGTATCAGCGCTGCTGCCTGGCGCATTGCCAGACACGGGCGATATCACCGGCACGGTCCTGCAATAGCTGCGCAGCATTCGCGCACGCCTGCTCCAGGGTCATCGGCCCGTTGGCCAAGGCAAAGGCTGCGTCGATACCGTGGGCATACAGCTGTTGGTAGCCTTCGCCCAGCGTGCCCGCCAGCACCACTACGGGCACCCCGTGACGCTTGGCCACCCGGGCGACACCCATGGGTGTCTTGCCGCGCAGGGTCTGCGCGTCGAAGCGCCCTTCACCGGTAATCACCAGGTCAGCGCCTTGCACCAGGGCGTCCAGGCCAGCCAGCTCCGCGACCACTTCCACGCCCGGGCGGAAGCAAGCGCCCATGAAGGCCTTGGCGGCAAAGCCCATGCCCCCTGCCGCACCGCACCCCGGGAAGTCGCGCACGTCCTCACCCAGCAACTGCGCACAGTGGTCGGCAAAATGGCTAAGGGCCTGGTCCAGCGCCTGCACCTGCTCAGGGTTGGCGCCCTTCTGTGGGCCGAAGATCGCCGAAGCGCCATTGGCGCCACACAGCGGGTTGTCGACATCGGCAGCCACGTCGACCTGCACCTCGGCCAGCCGTGGGTCCAGGTCGCTGGCGTCGATACGGGCCAGCCGGGCCAGGGCCAGGCCACCCTCCTCCAGTGCTTTTCCATCGGCATCCAGCAGGCGCAGGCCCAGGGCGCGCAGCATGCCGCTGCCGCCATCGTTGGTGGCACTGCCGCCAATGGCCAGAACGATACGTTGCGCCCCCGCCGCCAGGGCGGCGGCGATCAGCTCGCCGGTGCCCCAGGTACTGCTGCGGCAGGCATCGCGCTGGCCGCTGGGGACCAGCTGGATACCGCTGGCCTGGGCCATCTCGATCACCGCAGTGCGGCTGTCTGCCAGCCAGCCCCAACCGGCTTCCACGCGCTGCCCCAGCGGCCCGCGCACGGTCAGCCGGCGCAGTTCGCCATGGCTGGCAGCAACGATCGCCTGCATGGTGCCTTCGCCACCATCGGCCATCGGGCATTCGACCAGTTCGGCAGCCGGCAGCGCCTCGCCCAGGCCGCGGGCGATGGCACGGGCGACACCGGCAGCGTCGAGGCTGTCCTTGAACGAGTCGGGGGCGATGACGATCTTCATGGGGATTCTCCTGTCCTGATGACGGGCATGCTGACAGCTGTCTGGCGCGGTGGCCTCGGTCGGATGCACAAAAGGCCGGCGGCGTTGTTTGGGCAAATGCCTTTGGCAGCGCTCAATCGGCCGGCAGTAGCTGCAGCCCCAGGTACAGGCTGAGCATGCCCTCCAGCCGCAACGGGTCTACTTCGCCCAGTTCGGCGATACGCTCCAGGCGGTAGCGCAGGCTGTTGCGGTGGATCCCCAGGGCATCGGCACAGGCCTGGCTCTGGCCATCGTGCGCGCACCAGGCGCGCAGTGTGGTCAGTAACTGGCCGCTGGCATCCCGGGCGCGAATGCGTTGCAGCGGCTCGAGCAGTTCATCCAGCGCGTCTTCATTGCGATGGCGCCAGAGCAAGGCGGGCAAGCGGTAGCGGCTTAGGCTCAGCAGCTGTTCCTTCGGCAGCACCTCGCGGCCGTAGGCCAACAAGTCACGCACCCGCCGGTAACCCCGGCGCAATTGCTCCAGGCTTTGCGCCGCGCTGCCCAGTGCCAGGCGTTCGACCTCCCAGCCGTGGCGCTGCAGGCGTTCGATCAGGCGTGTTTCATCCAGCACCAGCCCCGCCGGCCGGCACCACAGCAGCGACTCACGCGCCGGGCTGACGCACCAGCTTTCCGGATAGCGGCTCATCAACCAGGTCGACAGGGTTTCGGCAGGTGGCCCAGCGCGCAACTCGAACAGGCATGGGATACGTGGCAACTGCGGCTTCAGGCCCAACTGTTGCGCCTCATCCAGCAGCCGCGGTGAATCACCACTGCCGCCGAGCAGCAACGCCAGCAGGTCATCGCAACGCTGGCGCCGCCACTGCTGCTCGACCTGCAGATGGCGTTGCGCCAGGAGCATTTCGGCAGTCATGCGCACCAGCTCGCCGTAGGTGCGCAGTTGCTGCGGTTCGCCAGTCAGGCCGAGCACGCCGATCAGGCGCCCGTCGAGCATCAACGGCAGGTTCACCCCAGGCTGCACGCCCTTGAGGCATTTGGCCGCGTCGACGTCCAGCTCGACCACCCGGCCATTGGCCAATACCAGCTGCGCACCCTCGTGGCGGGTGTTGATGCGCTCCGGCTCGCCGCTGCCGAGGATCAGCCCCTGGCTGTCCATGACATTGACGTTGCAGGGCAGAATGGCCATCGCACGATCGACGATATCCTGCGCCAGGTCATGGTCCAGTTCGAACATTCAGCGATCCTTAATCGTGTCAGCTTTTGTACAGCGGCACAGTGCCATGCACGATAGCCTGTGCAAAAGCACAAAGACAGGCGCGCCGCTGTCCCCGAGACTCGTCAGGGCGAGCGCCGGCACAGGCGACGCGGCGACAACCATAACAACAGAGACCACGATCATGGCACACAGCCCTGCCCCTGACCAAGGCACCGATATCACCCGCAACGCGCTGTACCGGCGCATCACCCTGCGGCTGATCCCGTTCATTTTCATCTGCTACCTCTTCAACTACCTGGACCGCGTCAATGTCGGCTTCGCCAAGCTGCAGATGCTTGATGCACTGAAGTTCAGCGAAACCGTGTACGGCCTCGGCGCCGGCATCTTCTTCATCGGCTACGTGCTCTGCGGCCTGCCGAGCAACCTGGCGCTCAACCGCTTCGGCCCGCGGCGCTGGATTGCGGCAATGATGATCGCCTGGGGCAGCCTTTCGACCTGCCTGCTGTTTGTCACCACCCCTAGCGAGTTCTATACCCTGCGCCTGCTGACCGGCGCGGCCGAGGCGGGTTTCTTCCCCGGCGTGGTGCTGTACCTCTCGCGCTGGTTCCCGGCTGACCGCCGTGGCCGCATCATGGCCTTGTTCATGTCGGCGATCCCGGTGTCGGGCCTGCTCGGCGGACCGTTCTCCGGCTGGATCCTCGAACACTTCGCCGCTGGCCAGCATGGCCTGGCCGGCTGGCAGTGGATGTTCCTGATCCAGGGCCTGCCGACCGTCGCCCTCGGTGTGCTGGCCATCAAGCTGCTCAGCGATGGTTACCAGAAAGCCGCCTGGCTGAGCCCGGCCGAACGCCAACTGATCGCCACCGACCTCGAGGCAGACGCCGCCAGCAAGCCGAATACCGCCGGTGACAGCGTGATGGCCGTGTTGACCAACCCGCTGATCTGGACCTTCGGCTTCGTCTACTTCTGCATCCAGAGCGGGGTGTACGCGATCAACTTCTGGCTGCCGTCGATCATCAAGAACATGGGCTTCGACAACCCGCTGCTGATCGGCTGGCTCAGCGCCATTCCGTACCTGCTGGCCGGTGTGTTCATGATCCTCTGCGGCCGCTCGGCAGACCTGCGCAACGAACGGCGCTGGCACCTTGTAGTACCGATGCTGATGGGTGCCGTGGGCCTGCTGATCGCGGTCAACTTCGCCGGCAACCCGACCATCGCCATCCTCGGCCTGTCGATCGCCACCATGGGCGCCCTCACCGGCCTGCCGATGTTCTGGCCGATGCCGACCGCGCTGCTCAGCGCCAGTGCCGCGGTGGCGGGCCTGGCGATCATCAACTCGGTGGGCCAGATGGCTGGCTTCCTCAGCCCGTACCTGGTCGGCTTCATCAAGGACCAGACCGGTTCGACCGATGCCGCGCTGTACTCGCTGGCCGCGCTGATCGTATTGGGTAGCCTGGTGGCCCTGCGGGTTACCCGGGCGGGTGCGCTGAATACTGCACGGGCCAATTAAGGCAATCGCGGCGGCTCGGGGTACCGAGCCGCCGCGATAGAGGCAGATACAGGCAAAACCCCATACCCCACCGATCGTCAGATCAACGCATCCCCTTCCCGCCCCAGGCGTCAAATGGTTCCAAAGGCCCCCTTTGGAGAAGCCCCATGACCCAGCACGCCGTGGCCCGCCTCGAACAGCTCGAGCCCAGGCGCCCCTTGCGCGTCCAGGCCGGCAACGAAGACATGATCCTCGTCCGCCAGGGCGATCAGGTCCATGCCTACCAGGGCAACTGCCCGCACGAAGGTGCGCCGCTGGAAGAAGGCGTGATCTGCGGCGGCCTGCTGGTCTGCCCCTGGCACAAGGCTGCGTTTGCCGTCGATGAAGGTGCGGTATGCGAACCCCCGGCACTGACTGGCCTGCGCAGGTACCGGGCATGGGTCAAGGATGGCGAGGTATGGGTCGATGACCAACCCTTGCCACAGAGCGAGCCACCGCGACACAGCGATGCCCGCACCTTCGTGGTGATCGGTGCCGGTGCCGCCGGCTCGGCGGCGGTGGCCACGCTGCTCGACCACGGCTTCGGCGGGCACCTGATCTGGCTCGACCAGGAACGGCAGCCCGCTTACGATCGCACCGCCTTGAGCAAGTTCGTCATCGCCGGAGAGATGGCGCCCGACGAGGTGTCCGCCTTGCTGGAGCCCGATCAGCTGCGCAAGGGCAACCTTGACCGGCGCTTCGGCAAAGTACGGGCACTGGACGTGAAAAAGCGCCAGATCACCCTTGCCGACGGCCAGCACATCGACTACGACGCCGCCCTGCTGGCCACAGGCGGCAAACCGCTGCGCCCGGCACTGCCAGGTGTCGACCTGCCCGGCATCATGACCTTGCGCTCGCGCGAGGATGCCGCACGCCTGCTCGATGCCGCCGAACCTGGGCAGCCGGTGGTGATCGTCGGTGACGGGTTCATAGGCCTGGAAGCCGCCTCGGCACTGCGAAAGTATGGCGCGCAGGTGCATGTGGTCACGCGTCACGAAGTCCCGTTGGCCAAACAGCTCGGTGAGCGCATCGGTCGCTGTATTCGCCAACTGCATGAGCGCAAGGGCGTGATCTTCCATGGCCCGACCGAAGTCGAGCGCTTCCTGGGCGAAGACAAGGTCGAAGCTGTGCAATTGGCCAATGGCGAAAAGCTGATTACAGCCCTGGTGCTGCTTGGCACTGGCGTCAAGCCCGCTACTGCCTTCGTGCAGGGCGTGCCGTTGGCAAATGATCAGTCGCTGCCGGTCGATGCCCAACTGCATGCCGCCGCTGGTCTGTGGGCTGCAGGCGACATCGCCACCTTCCCTCATGCCGGCCGGCCGGTGCGCATCGAGCACTGGCGACTGGCCCAGCAGCATGGGGTGATTGCAGCGGCCAACATGCTGGGAGAACAGCGCCGCTACAGCGATGTGCCGTTCTTCTGGACCTACCAGCACGGGCGCACCTACGAGGTGCTGGGACACGCCCGGGACTGGGACCGCATCGAGTTCGTCGGGGAACCGGAAAAAGGTGATTTCATTGCCTTGCAGTGTGTCGGGGAGCAGGTCGAAGCGGTGGTGGCCAAGGGCTATTCGGACGCCATGGCGACGCTGTCACAACGGATGAAGCGGCCCTTGAGCCTGGACGAAGCCCTCGAACTGATTGGCTGATTCCATCGCCCCTGCGGCCTTTCAAACCCCGTCGGTTCTGTGTAAAACAACCGGATCATTCCCCGCAAAGGATACTCGGCATGATCTACCGTCCCCTGGGCCAATCCGGCCTGCAAGTCTCCGCCCTTACCCTGGGCAGCATGATGTTCGGCGAGCAGACCGGCACCGAGGATGCACTGCGGATCATCGACAAGGCCTGGGACCAGGGCATCAACTTCATCGACACCGCTGACGTGTACAACGCCGGCCGCTCCGAAGAGATCGTCGGCGAAGCGGTGGCGCGCCACCGCCAGGACTGGATCGTCGCCTCCAAGGTCGGCATGGGGCCCACCGATGGCCTGCCCAACCGCAGCGGGTTGTCGCGCAAGCACATCTTCAATGGCATCGATGCCACGCTGACTCGCATGCACCTGGACTACCTGGACATCTACTACCTGCACCGCGAAGACCACAAAGTGCCGCTGGAAGAAACCGTGCGAGCCATCGGCGACCTGCTGCAGCAGGGCAAGATCCGTTATTGGGGAGTGTCCAACTACCGCGGCTGGCGCATCGCCGAGATCTGCAACCTCGCCGAGCGCCTGGGGGTGGCCAAGCCGGTGGTGAGCCAGCCGCTGTACAACATCGTCAACCGCCAGGCCGAGCCCGAGCAGATGACCGCCGCCGCGTATCACGGCCTGGGCGTGGTGCCTTTCAGCCCGCTGGCCCGTGGCGTGCTCAGCGGCAAGTATGCGCCAGGAGCCGAGCCCGAGGCCGGCAGCCGTGCTGCGCGTCAGGACAAGCGCATCATGGAGGTGGAATGGCGCCAGGAATCACTGGCCATTGCCCGGCAGCTGCAGGATTACGCGCGGGCCAGGGGCGTTGGCCTGGTCGAGTTCGCGATTGCCTGGGTGCTCAACAGCCAGCTGGTCAGCTCGGCCATCGTCGGGCCGCGCACCGAAGCGCAATGGGATACCTATGGTGGGGCGCTGGAGGTGAAAATCACGGCAGAAGACGAGGCATTCATTGATTCGCTGGTGACGCCGGGGCATGCGTCGACGCCGGGGTTCAATGATGTGGCGCATTTTGTCAGCGGGCGGTTGGCTCGGCGCTGAGTGCTTTCCTGCACTGGCCTCTTCGCGAGCAAGCCCGCGAAGAGGCCGGTACAGGCTACATCCATTGGGGAGCTCTACGCCGGGGTCCCGGTCCCCCCTTTCCCCAATCATCCCGGTATCGTGCGCGCCATTGGTTTCCCTACCTCTGGAGCAACAATGAAACTCTTGCAACCCTTGCAGATCGGCCCCCTGACCTTGCCCAACCGCGTGTTCATGGCCCCGCTCACCCGCCTGCGCAGCCTGGAACCTGGCGACGTACCGACGCCAATGATGGCCGAGTATTATCGCCAGCGCGCCAGCGCCGGGCTTATCATCACCGAAGCCACGCAGATTTCCTTCCAGGCCAAGGGTTACTCCGGTTCGCCAGGCATCCACAGCGCCGAGCAAATCGCCGCCTGGAAGGTCGTGAACGAAGGCATCCACGCCGACGGCGGTCACAGTGCCGTGCAGGTCTGGCACACCGGCCGCGTTTCGCATACCTCGCTGCAACCCGACGGCGAAGCACCGGTCGCACCATCGGCCCTGCCGGCCAACGCCCGCACCACTCTGCGTGACGAACAGGGCAACCTGATGCGGGTGGAAACCTCCACCCCTCGGGCTCTGAGCGAAGACGAGATTGCCGCCATTGTTGCCGACTTCGGCCAGGCCGCCGTCAACGCCCGTGACGCCGGTTTCGATTTCATCGAGCTGCACGCCGCCCACGGCTACCTGCTGCACCAGTTCCTCACGCCCACTGCCAACCAACGCGAAGACCGTTACGGCGGTAGCGTGGAAAACCGTGCGCGTATCGTTCTGGAAGCCGTGGACGCGGCGATCGCCAACTGGAGCGCCGAGCGCATTGGCATCCGCGTGTTCCCGCTGGGCGGCTTCAATGGCGTGGACAACGGCGAGGACCAGGAAGCCGCCGGCCTGTACCTGATCAAGGAACTGGCCAAGCGCAACCTCGCCTACCTGCACCTCTCCGAGCCAGACTGGGCCGGCGGCAAACCGCTGCGTGACGAGTTCCGCGAGCAGATCCGTGCCGCGTACCCAGGTGTGATCATCGCTGCGGGGGCCTATACCGCCGAGAAAGGCGAAGACTTGATCGGCCGTGGCCTGATCGATGCCGTGGCCTTCGGCCGCAGCTACATTGCCAACCCGGACCTGGTGGAGCGGCTGCGCCTGCAGGCGCCGTTGAACGAACACCGGGCGCAGTTCGACTATGCCAATGGGCCTGAGGGGTATACGGACTATCCGTTCCTCAAGCAGGCCTGATGCTGAAAAGGGAGCCCGAAAGCTCCCTTTTTATTGCCTGCGAAGAGGCCAGTGAGGTTTAACGCAATTCGGCCAACGCCCGCGCCGCATAGGCATGCGAGCGCAACCTGGCCAATGGATCATGGATCCGACAGTCGATCATCAACTCATCCGCCCCGGTCTGCTCGATCAACGAGCGCAGCCCTTCCCGCACCCGCTCCGGCCCACCCGCAATGGTGCATGCCATCACTTGCTCCAGTACCGCACGTTCGTGCCCCGGCAAACTCTGCACATAGCCTTCCTGCGGCCTGGGCAGCAACCCGAAGCGCCCGACATGCAGGTCCAGCATCCACTTGCGGTGCGAGCTGGCCTGGTAATCGGCTTCGGCATCGCTGTCGGCGGCGAACAGGTTCACGCCCACCATCACATAAGGCTTGGCCAATTGCGCGGAGGGCTGGAAGTTGGCCCGGTAATGGGCGATCGCCTGCAGCAGGTAACGCGGTGCGAAATGCGAGGCAAAGGCATACGGCAGCCCCAGCTTCGCGGCCAGGTCGGCACCGAACAGGCTGGAACCGAGGATCCACACCGGCACATCGTGTGCGCCCGGCACACCGCGGACCTGGCGCTTGCCGTTGTCGGCCAGGTAGTCGCGCAGTTCGGCGATGTCCTGGCTGAAATCGCGCTCCGGCGCAGCACCGCGCAAGGCGCGTACGGTGGGCCCCGAGGTGCCGGGCGCACGCCCAAGGCCCAGGTCGATACGGCCCGGATGCAACGTGTCGAGGGTGCCGAACTGCTCGGCGACCACCAGCGGCGCATGGTTGGGCAGCATGATGCCGCCGGCACCGACGCGGATGTGCTGCGTGGCATTGGCGATTTCGTTGATCACCAGCGAAGTGGCAGCCGAACCGATGCCTGGCATGTCGTGGTGCTCGGCGATCCAGTAGCGACGGTAGTCATGCTGCTCGACGTGGCGAGCCAGCTGGCGGGATTCTTCGATCGCGTCGGCGAAAGTCTTGCCTTCGCCGATCATGACCAGATCCAGTACGGACAGGGCAGTCATGGGGTCTCCAGAGGGATTATCAGTGACGCCAGTTTCTGCGCTGCGGCGCCAGGGATAAACCCGGCTTCAGGCCCCACATAGGGGCCTGGCAGTCCCCAATCAGTCTTCCCAGGGTACGCCCTGCTCCCAGGTCGCTACCAACAGGTCGATGAACCCGCGTACCCGTGGCGACAGGTGCCGCTTGCTCGGATAAACCACACGGATCGGATCTGCTGGCGGGCGATAGTCATGCAGCACCTCCACCAGCGTACCAGCACGCAGGTCATCGCCAGTGATGTAGGTCGGCAAGTGAATGAGGCCAAAACCGGCCCGGGCGCCATCGAGCATCGCCTCGGAACTGTCGATGTTCAACCGCCCGGGCTCCTCGCACAGGTGCAGCCCTTCGTCGGTATGAAAGCGCCACGGCATCGACTTCTCGCCACTGAGGAAGGCGATCTTGTCATGCCCGTAGAGGTCCGCCGGCACCTGCGGTACGCCGTGCTGGTGCAGGTAATCGGGCGAGGCGCAGGTAACGAACTGCTGCCAGGCGACCGTGCGGGTCAACAGCTGCGAGTCTTCCTTGGGCGCGCCGATGCGCACGGCGACGTCCACGCCCTCCTCGACCAGATCGACAAAACGGTCGGTAAAGCGAATATCGGCGCGCAGCTCCGGCCATTGCTTGAGATAGGCATCCAGGATCGGCAGCACATGGCGCTGGCCGAACGATAATGGCGCGGTCAGGCGCAGGGTGCCAGTTGGCTTGCCCCGGCGCAGGGCCATGGTGCTCTCGACCTCGTCCAGGTCATCGAGAATCTGCCGCCAGCGCTCGAAGGCCACCTGGCCCTCGTCAGTCAGGCTCAGCTTGCGCGTGGTGCGGTTGAGCAGGCGCACCGCCATGCGCGCTTCCAGCCGGGCGATGCTCTTGCCGACCGCCGAGCGGGTCAGGCCAAGGCTGGCTGCCGCTGCGGTGAAGCTGCCGGCCTTCACGGCACTGACGAAGGCGGCGATGTCGCCGAAGCGGTTGGGTTCCATGGGTAGATCCTGAATCGGGTAGACCGCTTTAAATGGGTATGGATCCGTCGAATACAAGCGCAAGGCTGTCGGGACTGTACAGCGTGTGTCAGCAGATCGCTGAAACCTGCACCGGCCTATTCGCGGGAAAACCCACGAATAGGCCGGCAAAGACTCAGAACAACTGCCAGGTGTACACCAGCGTCAGCCGGTTCTCGTCGATATCACTGCGGTAGTTGGACCGCGCCATGGCATTGCGAACCCTGATGCCCAGCCCCTTGAGCACACCGCTCTGTACGGCATATCCAATATCCAGATCACGCTCGCGGTCCTTGCCTTCATACCCCTGGCCCGTGTCGACATTGTTGCCGGTGATATAGCGCACCGTCGCCGTCAGCCCCGGAACGCCTATCGCCGCGAAGTTGTAGTCATAACGCACCTGGTACGAACGCTCGTCGGTATAGGCGAACTCATAGGTTGGCACTTCGTTGCCCAACGGCGAGATATTGGCAAACACCCGTGGGAAAGGGCTGTCGCCATAGATGCCCTGGTAGCCGGCGCCGAAGCTGTGGCCGCCATGCCGGGCAGTGAACATCGAGAAAAACGCCTGGTTGTCGATCTTGCCCAGGAGCGCATCGCCATCCTCGTGGGCGGTGAAATAGCCCAGGTTGGCACTCAGCACCCAGTCCCCCACCGGCTTGCTGTGCTTCAGGCCAAGGAAACCCTGGTGGTAGATATCTTCAAGCTGCCCGTACCAGAGGCTGACGCTGCTCTGGTTGGCGTTGAACGCATAGTCACCCCCCACATAGCTGAAGGCATCACTCTCGGCCTGGCGCTGTGGCACATGGCCGAGCATGGCGTTCATCTTGCCATCGCCGCCCTCGTTGCGCAGGTGCGTGCTGGTCAGGTGCCCGGCCTGCACGGTCAACCCGTCGATTTCCGCCGAGCTGAAGCTGGTGCCCTGGTAGGTCGGCGGCAGCAGGCGGATATCACTGAAGGTCAGCACCGGCAGGTTGGGCTGCAATTCGCCCACACGCAACTCGGTCTTCGACAGCCTGGCCTTGAAGGTAGGGCCGAGGCGGCTGTACTCGTCGGCCGCGCGGCCATCGCCGTGCACCGGCAACAGGCCGGTGTTGACCCGGTCCGGGCTGCTGTCGAGCTTGATGCCGAGCAGGCCCAGCGCATCGACACCAAAGCCGACCGGGCCCGGCGTGTAGCCGGACTTGAAATCGAGGATGAAACCCTGGGCCCACTCCTCGGCCTTGGACTGCCGGTTAGCCCCGACGATGTCGGAGAAATCGCGGCTGAAGTAGTAGTTGCGAGCGCTGAGGCTGGCTTTGGCATCCTCGAAGAAGCCGCCTTCGGCAGCGAGCAAGGAAGGGCTGAGCAAGGTCAGCCCGATGGCGACGCAAGGGGTGTGGTTCATTCCGAAGCTCTCTTGATCTTGTTGTTATGGAAAAAGCGCGGGGAACACGGGAATTCAGAGGGTGCGGCGCAGCACCTCCCGAGGTTGCGGGCGGCGCAGGCGCAGCAGCCCATGGGCCAGCAGGCCGAACAGCAGGCCCCAGAACGCGGCCGACAGGCCCAGGAAGGACACCCCCGAAGCGGTGACCAGGAAGGTGAACAACCCGGCATCACGTTCGCCGGGTTCGGCCAGGCTGCGCGCCAGGGCCTCGCTGATGGCGCCGTACAGGGCAAGCCCGGCGAGCGCGGCGATCAAGGCGGCGGGAAACGCGGCGAACAGCGACATCAACGTCGCCCCGGCAATCCCCAGCAGCAGGTACAGGGCACTGCCGGCGACCGCCGCGATGTAACGCCGGCGCGGGTTTTCATGGGCTTCATGCCCGGTACACAGGCTGGCGGTGACGGCCGCAAGGTTCAGGCCATGGCAACCGAACGGCGCAAGCAGCGCGCCGGCCAATGCGCTGGCACTGATCAGCGGGCTGGCCGGCGTGGCGTAGCCTGCGTTGCGCAACACCGCCATGCCCGGCATGAACTGTCCGGTCAGTGCGACCAGCACCAAGGGCAACGCCAGACTGAAGGTTGCCGCCAGGCTGAACTGTGGGGTAATCCAGTACGGCGAGGCCAGTTCCAGCACCAGGGCCTCGCTGCGAAAGGCACCACTGGCCACGGTCACCATGGCGCCGACACCCAGCACTGCAGCCACGGCGTAGCGCGGTTGCAGCCTGCGCATCAGTACGTAGGTCGCGAACATCGCCAGCACCAGCAGCGGTTGCACCGGCAGTGCTCGGAACACCTCGGTGCCGAAGCTGAACAGGATGCCGGCCTGCATGCCAGCAGCGATAGAGCCAGGCAGGTGCGCAATGATGCGATCGAAGGCCCCGCTGATGCCGATCAGCAACAGGACCAGGTTGGCGACCAGGTACGCACCCACCGCCTGCTCAAGGCCAAGTTGGGGCAAGGCGGTGACCAGCAGTGCCGAACCCGGGATCGACCAGGCGATCACCACCGGCACCTGGTAATGCAGGCTGAGCACCGCACCGAGCACGGCGCTGCCCATGGACACGGCCCAGACCCAGGACGACAGCATGCCGTGGGACAGGCCGGCGGCTTCGGCGGCATGGAAGATGATCACCAGTGGGCCGGCGTAGGAAATCAGGGTCGCGATGCAGCCAGCGACCAGGGCTGACAGGGAGCAGTCCTTGATCAGGGTTTTCATGAGGCGTCTCGCAAGGCTTCGGCCGGCCTTGGTGGCTGGCTCTTGTTATGTGTTGCCTTCTTCGCGGGCTTGCCCGCGAAGAAGCCAGCGCGGTCTATCAGGCCTCCTGCAACGCTCGCGGCCGCCCGCTGCGCTGTTCGTCCTCGGTCCCGTGCGCCTTCTGCAGCTGGAAGTCGAACTTCAACTCGGCATGGCGACCCTCTGCCCCTTCATGGAACACCACCTCGCCCACCAGCCCGTCACGGGTGGCGTAGGCAAAGTCATCCCACAGGTACTTGTCCCCGGCCAGGTTGATCTGGGTGGTCAGGTGGCGGTGCCCCGGTGCCGAAATGAAGAAGTGCACATGCGCCGGACGCTGGCCGTGACGGCCAAGCAGGTCCAGGCATTCCTGGGTCGGGCCCTGCGGGTCGCAGCCATAGCCCGAAGGCACGATGGAGCGTGCGCGATAACGGCCTTCGGCATCGGTGACGATGCGTCGGCGCAGGTTGTACGCCGACTGGCTCTGGTCGAAGAACGAGTAGGTGCCACGGGTATTGGCATGCCACAGGTCAACGATGGCCCCGGCCAGCGGCTGGCCTTGCGGGTCGAGCACCTGGCCCTCGAGCAGCATGACGGTCGCCACGCCCTCTTCGCTGCCATCGTCCATGCGCACTTCACCTTGGGCAAGCGGTGCGCCGGCCACGTACAGCGGGCCTTCGATGGTGCGCGGGGTGCCGCCGGTGAAACCGGCTTCGGCATCCTTGGCGTCCTGCAGCAGGTCGAGGAAATGCTCGATGCCCAGGCCGGCCACCAGCAGCCCGGCCTCACCGCGCCCACCCAGGCGGTTGAGGTAGTCGACGGCATGCCAGAACTCGTCCTCGGTGATTTCCAGGTCTTCGATCAGGCGTGCGGTGTCCTGCAGCACGCGCTGGATGATGCGCTTCAGGCGTGGGCTGCCCTCATCATTGCCAAAGCCGGCGGCTTCATCGAAGAACTTCTGGATATCGGCAGTGTGGGAAATCTTCACGGTCATGATGGTTACCTCATCTTGTTCTTGTGCAAAGGGTTGAATCAGCGGTCATCGCTGTGGATCGACGACGGGTGGCGGCACAGGCCGCCGATCTCGATGTCCATGTACGGGAACAGCGGCAGCTGCATCAGCGTGTCGTGCAACGCCTCGACGCTTTGCACG
This sequence comes from Pseudomonas sp. NPDC089422, assembly GCF_044749405.1. Classification (NCBI taxonomy): domain Bacteria; kingdom Pseudomonadati; phylum Pseudomonadota; class Gammaproteobacteria; order Pseudomonadales; family Pseudomonadaceae; genus Pseudomonas; species Pseudomonas sp. NPDC089422. The sequence continues at coordinate 115,497 of NZ_JBIVHW010000016.1, read as the reverse complement.
TCGAACACGCTGTAGTTGGCGTAGTGCCCGGCGATGCGCCACAGGTGGCGCCAAGTGCCCTGGCGCTGCAGGCGCTGGGCCAGTTCCTTCTCGTCGGCCTTCAGCTGCGCGGCCTTGGCCGGGTCCATGTCGACTGGCAGCCTCACGGTCATCTTCACGTGGAACAGCATGTTGTTTTCTCCTAGGTGTCAGCGGCGGGCAAAGCGCGCCAGGCGGGTTTCGTCGAGGGTCAGGCCCAGGCCCGGGCTGCGTGGCACGTGCAGCTGGAAGTCGTGGTACTGCGGCGGCTCGTTGACGATCTCTTCGGTCAGCAGCAGCGGCCCGAACAACTCGGTACCCCAGGTCAGCTGACGCAAGGTGAGGAAGGCATGGGCCGAGGCCAACGTCCCGATCGAGCCTTCGAGCATGGTCCCGCCGTACAGGGCGATGCCGGCCGCTTCGGCGATCTGTGCGGTGCGCAGCACGGCGCGCGGGCCGCCGTTCTTGGCGATCTTCAGGGCGAAGATGCTGGCCGCGCCGTCGGCGGCCAGGCTGAAGGCGTCCTCGACGCTCTCGATGGATTCGTCGGCCATGATCGGCGCCGGGCTGCGCTGGTTCAGGCGCACCTGGCCGCCACGGTTGATGCGCGCGATCGGTTGTTCGATCAGGTCGATGCCGTTGTCGCCGAGCACTTGGCAGGCGCGGATGGCTTGCGATTCGTCCCAGTACTGGTTGACGTCGACCCGCACGCTGGCGCGCTCGCCCAGCTCGCGCTTGATCGCCACCACGTGCTTCAAGTCCTGCTCCAGCGGGTTGGCGCCGATCTTCAGCTTGAACACACGGTGCCGGCGGATCTCCAGCATGTGCTCGGCCTCGGCGATGTCGCGGGCGGTGTCACCGCTGGCCAGGGTCCAGGCCACTTCCAGGCTGTCGCGCACGCGCCCGCCGAGCAGTTCGCTGACCGGCAGGCCAAGGCGCTTGCCCTGGGCGTCGAGCAAGGCGCTTTCAAGGCCGGACTTGGCGAAGGTGTTGCCCTTGGCCAGCTTGTCGAGCTTGAGCATGGCGGCGTTGATGTTGTCCGCTGGCAGCCCGACCAGCGCGGGCGCCAGGTGTGCGTCGATGTTGGCCTTGATGCCTTCGGGGCTCTCGTAGCCGTAGGCCAGGCCGCCAATGGTGGTGGCCTCGCCGATGCCTTCGACGCCGTCGCTGCAGCGCAGGCGCAGCACCACCAGGGTCTGCTGCTGCAGGGTGTGCATCGCCAGCTTGTGCGGGCGGATGGTCGGCAGGTCGACGATGATCGCGTCGATGCGCTCGATGGTCGGGCTTGTCATGCAAAAGCTCCAGTTCAGTCAGTGAATAATCAGGCCGTCGCCAAATGGGCCTGGCGCCGGCCGCTGGCCAGGTGCACGGCCATGGCCAGCGCGGCGATCGCACCAGGGATGGCGAAGGCGATGAAATTGAGTTGCAGCGGCAGGTTGATGCCCATCAACGCACCGCCCAGCAGCGGGCCGACGATGGCACCGTTGCGGCCAATGCCCGACGCCCAGCCAAGGCCCGTGGAGCGCACCGACAGACCGTAGAGCTGGGCAGCGCCGGCATACAGCAGGATCTGCGTGCCGATGGTGGTGGCGCCGGCGATGAAGATCAGCAGGTAGAGAACGGGCATCGGGCTGTTGACGCCAAGCAGGCTGATCGACAGCGCCGCCGCGATGAAGAAGGCCACCTTGACCTTGACCAGGTTGTAGCGGTCGCCCAACCAGCCGCCGAGAATCGCCCCGGCCATGCCGCCGAAGTTCAGGGCCAGCAGGAACGACAGGCTCGACCCCAGGCTGTAGCCGGCGTTGGCCATCAGTTTCGGCAGCCACGAGCTCAGCGCATAGACCATCAGCAGGCAGCAGAAGAACGCCAGCCACAGGGCCAAGGTGCGGATGGCCAGGCCGTTGCGGAACAGTTCCACCACCGAGCTGCCGCCCGCTTTTCTGTCGCTCGCCTGCAGCGCGTCATCCGCCTGCACATCGCAAGCCGGGTCCAGGCGCTTGAGCAGCTTGCGCGCTTCTTCGGTACGCCCCTGGCGCACCAGGAAGCCGATGGATTCCGGCAGGTAATAGAGAATCGCCGGCAACAACAGCAGCGGCACTGCAGCGGCAAAGAACATCGACTCCCAGCCAAAGCGCGGCAGCATGAAGATGCCGACACCTGCCGAGAGCATGCCGCCCAGCGAGTAACCGCTGAACATGATCGCCACCAGCGTGCTGCGCACGCGCTTGGGCGCGTATTCGTTCATCAGCGCCACGGCATTGGGCATCAGGCCGCCGCAGCCGAGGCCGGCGATGAAGCGGTAAATACCGAACTCGCTGGGGCTGCTGGCAAAGCCGTTGAGGATGGTCGCCCCGGAAAACAAGGCAAAACAGATGGCGATCCCTTTCTTGCGCCCGATGCGGTCGGCCAGGCTGCCGAACGCCAGGGCGCCGAACATCATGCCGAACAGCGCGTAGCTGCCCAGTGCACCGGCCTGCAACGGCGTCAGGCCCCACGCTTTCATGATCGCCGGCAGTACCACGCCGTAGATGAACAGGTCGTAGCCGTCGAAGATCAGCAGCAGGCCGCACAGGGCCATGACCCTCCAGTGGAACGGTGTGAAGCGAGCGTTATCGATGATCGGGTGTACATCCAGGGTTCGCATGGCATCTGTCTCTCTTGTTGTTGTTTTGGAGGAACGCTTTGCCTGGGGGATCAGCCGAGGTCACCGCCCCCCACCGGCAGCGTCACGCCGGTGATGTAGGAAGCCTCGTCGGAGGCCAGGAAGAGGATCGCGCCGACCTGCTCGTCGATGCTGCCGTAGCGGTGCATCAGGCTGCTGTCGAGGGTCTGGTCGACGATCTGCTGGTACCAGGCCTTGTCCTGCTCGCTCTGCTCGCTGTTGTTGCGCGGCACCCGGCGCGGGGGCGCTTCGGTACCGCCGGGCGCGGTGGCGTTGACGCGGATGCCGCGGCCGGCAGTTTCGAAGGCCAGGCACGCGGTGAGTGCGTTGACGCCGCCCTTGGCCGCGCCGTAGGGCACGCGGTTGACGCCACGGGTGGCGACCGACGAGACGTTGACGATGGCGCCGCTGGCGCGTTCGAGCATGTACGGCAGTGCCGCGTGGCAGCACCACAGGGTCGGGAACAGCGAGCGGCGTACTTCGGCCTCGATCTGGTCCACTTCATAGTGCTCGAAGGGCTTGGCCCAGATGGTGCCGCCGACATTGTTGACCAGGATGTCGAGGCGGCCGTAGGTTTCCACCGCCGTGGCCATGACCCGGGCGCAATCGGCATGCAGTTCGAGGTCGGCGGTGAGGGTCAGCATGCCCTCCCCGGCCAGCTCGTGGACCAGCTCGGAACGGTCCACCGCCACCACCTGCGCGCCTTCGGCCTTGAGCCGCCAGCACACGCCACGGCCAATGCCCTGGGCAGCGCCGGTGACCAACGCGACTTTGTTGTGGAATCGGTTATTCATGTCGATCTCCTTTCAATCCGAAATTGCCGGGAGGGCGCTGCCCCAGCAATCCGGCAGTCAAATAAAAGGAGGCCACCGTCACCCGCACGATGCCGGCGGCCCCAAAGGAAACTCAGGCCGCAGCCGCCGCAAACTTCTCGTAGTAGAAATTCGCCGGGTTGATGTCCTGATCGCGCAGATACTGGCTCACCGCCTCGACCATCGGCGGCGGCCCGCACAGGTACACATCGACGTCGCCGTCATTGAGGTGCTGCGGCGCAATGTGCTGGGTCACATAGCCCTTCTGCGGGTACTGGCTGTCGGGGTTGGCCACGCAGGCACTGAAGGTGAAGTTGGGAATGCGGGCGGCCAGCGCCTGCAGGCGGTCCAGCTCGACCAGGTCGAAATCGTTGGTCACCCCGTAGATCAGGTGCAGCGGGTGTTCGCTGCCCTGCTCGGCAATCTTCTCCAGCATTGCCGTGAACGGCGCCAGGCCCGTACCACCGGCCAGCAGCAACAGCGGGCGCTGGATCGGCCGCAGGTAGAAGCTGCCCAGGGGGCCGGCCAGGCTCATGCTGTCGCCAGCCTTGGCCAGGCTGGTGAGAAAGCTGCTCATCAGGCCGCCCGGCACGTTGCGGATCAGGAAGCTGACCTCACCGTCCTTCTGCAGCGAGCTGAAGGAATAGGCGCGGCTCTGGTCGCTGCCCGGCACCTTGAGGTTGACGTACTGCCCCGGCAGGAACGCCAGGCGGTTCAGTGCCTCGCCCTTGATCGACAAGGCGATGGTGCTGGCCGACAGCTGGCGCACATCGCTGATGGCGGCCTCGAAGCTGGCCTGCTCGGTCTTGCACAACTGCGACGAGGCCGGGATGCGCACCACGCAATCGCTTTCGGCGCGCATCTGGCAGGTCAGTACGTAACCCTCGGCGATTTCGTCCTCGCTCAAGGCGTCTTCAATGAAGTTGTCGCCCAGGTCGTAACGCCCGGACTCGGCCTTGCACTTGCAGGTACCGCAGGCGCCATCGCGGCAGTCCAGCGGGATGTTGATGCCCTGGCGGTAGGCGGCGTCGGCTACGGTTTCATGGCCGCTGGCCTCGATGAAGCGGGTCACCCCGTCTTCGAAATTAAGCGCGATCTGGAAGCTCATGTTGCACCTCGCGGGCGAGCCTGGCCGCGGCGCGCCAAATGGCACGCCGAGCGGCTCGCGTTACCTCGGATCAGATGTGGTAGATGTCGATGACCTGACGCACGTAGTCGTTCTTCAGCACCACCTTCTTGGCCTTGATCAGCGGCTGCTCGCCGCGCAGGTCGAGGGTGTAGAAACTGGTGCCGAAGTAGCTGTCGGTGGTCTTGTAGCGGAAGCTCAGGGTGTGCCAGTTGAAGCGCACCTGGCAGCTGCCTTCGCCCTGTTCGACGATCTCGATGTTGCTGATGTTGTGCGAGGTGCGGGTGTCCGGCACAGTCGCACTGGAGCGCTCGGTCTTGATGCGGAACACGCGGTCTTCGAGGCCGCCACGGTTGCCGTACCAGATCAGCGAGATCTCGCTCTGGGGGTCTTCGGTCAGGGTGTCGTCATCGTCCCAGGACGGCATCCAGAAGGTCGCGTCGCTGGCGTACAGCTCCAGCCACTGGTCCCACTGGGCATCGTCCAGGTAGCGCGCTTCGCGGTAGAGAAAGTCGCGCACGGTGTCATGCAGGCTCATTGCACGGCCTCCACGGGGATCAGCTGGGTTTCCTGTTGATGCTCCTGTTTCAGCGCTTGGATCATGGTGTCCTGCCAGTACTTGTGCTGCAGCACGAACAGGCCTTCGTCCTCGGTACGCACGCCCGACAGCAGCGGCTTGAGCTCGATTTCCTTCGCTGCGTCATCGGCACCTTCGACCCAGTGCTGCGCACCACGGGACATGTCGTTCCAGCCAGTGCCGCCGCCGTAGCCGGTCTGGCAGGAGCGGAACTCTTCCAGGTCATCCGGGGTGGCCATGCCACTGACGTTGAAGAAGTCTTCGTACTGGCGGATGCGCTTGGCCCGGGCATCGGCGCTCTCGCCCTTCGGCGCGATGCAGTAGATGGTGATTTCGGTCTTGTTCACCGAAATCGGCCGGGCGATACGGATTTGCGAACTGAACTGGTCCATCAAATAGACGTTGGGGTACAGGCACAGGTTGCGCGAGTTCTCGATCATCCAGTCGGCGCGGGCCTGGCCGAAATCGGCGGCCAGTTGGTCGCGGCGCTCGAAGGCCGGGCGGTCTTCGGGGTTGGCCCAGCGGGTCCACAGCAGCAGGTGGCCGTGGTCGAAGGAATAGAAACCACCGCCCTGCTTGGCCCAGGCGCCGGCACTCATGGTCTTGATCTCGTCACCCGCTTCGCGCTGCTTGCGCTGGTTCTGGGTAGCGGCGTAGTTCCAGTGCACGGAGCTGACGTGGTAGCCATCGGCGCCGTTCTCGGCGGTGAGCTTCCAGTTGCCTTCGTAGATGTACGAGCTGGCACCGCGCAGCACTTCCAGGCCTTCCGGGGACTGGTCGACGATCATGTCGATGATCTTGGCGGACTCGCCGAGGTGCTCGACCAGCGGCTTGACGTCGGCATTCAGGCTGCCGAACAGGAAACCACGGTACGACTCGAAGCGGGCGACCTTGGTCAGGTCATGGGAGCCGTCGCAGTTGAAGCTGTCGGGATAGCCGGCGTTGCTCGGGTCTTTGACCTTGAGCAGCTTGCCGCTGTTGTTGAAGGTCCAGCCGTGGAACGGGCAGGTGTAGCTGGAGCGATTGCCGCGCTTGTGCCGGCACAGCATGGCGCCGCGGTGGCTGCAGGCGTTGAGGAAGGCATTGAGTTCACCGTCCTTGTTGCGCGCGATAAAGATCGGCTGACGCCCCATGGTCAGGGTGAGGAAGTCGTTCTTTTCGGGGATCTGGCTTTCATGGGCCAGGTAGATCCAGTTGCCCTCGAAGATGTGCTTCATCTCCAGGTCGAACAGGCGCGGGTCGGTGAACATCTCGCGTTTGCAGCGATAGACGCCAGTTTCGCGATCGTCCTCGAGCATGGCATTGAGGTAGTCGAATCCCAGGGACATGGCCAGGGTCTCCATTGTTATTGTTCAGACCGGGTCAGGTTAGGGTTTGCCCTGGGGCGGCAATATCCATCGTGTGCAGAGTGCTATCCGTTTTGTGCAATTATCGGCGCGATAGCATTTATCCATTGAACAGTGCACAGCGCCTGAAGTAAGCTCGGGCTCATTCACTGGAGAGCAACATGCCGAAACACACCCGCAACCACGCCAACCACACCGGTCGCACCCTGCGCCCTGTGCTGGCCGTTGCCGGCTGCCAGGCTGCTGCCAGCTATTACTTTGGGTATTGGTTTAGCCACTAGGCGCCGATACCCACCCGGCGCCCACCTTCGAGGGGCCGCCGAACATGAGAATACTCAAACCCCCGGTCGGCTCCCCGACCGGGGGTTTTGCTTTTCAGGCCATTGCACTTTTACCGATTCGAACTGAGGACAGATTCATGAATTACGCCACTTATTACTACGCAAGCACCTATGCCTGGCGATTTAGCCAATCCCGTTCGGGCCAGCCTGCCGCCTCCGATCGGTCCATCACCGGTGGCAATGCTGCAGACAATCAATCAACGAATAGTCGAACACCTCGATAGGGCCGACCGCGCGGGCCAGAACCCGCCGTCCGCCCAGGGAACATACGCCATGCAAGCCTCGAACCTCGCTCTGCCCCTGACCCAACCGCACGCTGCCAACACTACCGTCAGCCAGCGCCTGCCCAGCCCGCACCTGCTCAAGCAGCAGATGCCGCTGTCTACCGAACTCGCCCAGCAAGTCCACAGCCACCGCCAGGCTATCCGCGCCATTCTCGAAGGCCGCGATGAGCGCCTGCTGGTGATCGTCGGCCCGTGCTCGATCCACGACCCCCGCTCGGCCCTGGAGTACGCCGACCGCCTGGCCGCCCTCAGCCGCGAAGTTGATGACAAGCTGCTGCTGGTGATGCGCGCCTATGTGGAAAAGCCCCGCACCACGGTGGGCTGGAAAGGCCTGGCCTACGACCCGCACCTCGATGGCAGCGACGACATGCATGCCGGTATCGCCCTGTCCCGTGGCTTGATGCTGAGCATGATCGAACGCGGCCTGCCGATCGCCACCGAGCTGCTGCAACCGATGGCGGCCGGCTACTTCGATGACCTGCTGGGCTGGGCGGCAATTGGCGCCCGCACCACCGAATCGCAGATTCACCGGGAAATGGTCAGCGGCCTGGAGCTGCCGGTCGGTTTCAAGAACGGCACCGACGGCGGCGTCGGCATCGCCTGTGACGCCATGCGCAGCGCGGCGGCCCCGCACCGCCACTTCGGCATGGATGCACAGGGCTACCCGGCGATCATCGAGACCCTGGGCAACCCGGACACCCACCTGGTCCTGCGTGGCGGCCACAAGGGCCCGAACTACGATGCCGCCAGCATCGCCCAGGCCCGCCAAGGGCTGGCCAAGGCCGGTTTGCAGGCGCGCATCGTGGTCGATTGCAGCCATGCCAACAGCGGCAAGGACCCAGCCCGCCAGCCCGCCGTGTTCGAGGACGTGCTGGCCCAGCGCCTGGCCGGTGACCGCTCGCTGGTCGGCGTGATGCTCGAAGGTCACCTGTTCGATGGCTGCCAGGCCCTGGGCAAGGGCACGCTGAAATACGGCGTGTCGATCACCGATGGCTGCCTGGGCTGGAGCGCGACCGAAACCTTGCTGCGCGAGGCCGCAGCCTGTCTGTGAAGTGCCTACAGCAAGCCTGGCGAGACATGACCCGATCAAGTGCGCTAGGCTTGCCGTTTTCACCCCCAAGGAGCAGTACCCATGGCACGCGCCACCGCACGTCACATCCTCGTCGCCACTGAAGACAAGTGCAACGAACTGAAAGCCCAGATCGAAGCCGGTGCCGACTTCGCTGAAATCGCCAAGGCCAACTCCACCTGCCCGTCCAGCCGCCAGGGCGGTGACCTGGGCTCGTTCGGCCCAGGCCAGATGGTCAAGGAATTCGACACCGTGGTGTTCAGCGCCCCGGTCAACACCGTACAGGGCCCAGTGAAGACCCAGTTCGGCTACCACCTGCTGGAAGTGACCAGCCGCCAGGACTAAGTCATCGAATCCGATGACTATCCCTGTGGGAGCGGGCGTGCCCGCGAAGAGGCCAGAACAGACAACGAAGTTGCCTGAGCGGACCTATTCGCGGGCAAGCCCGCTCCCACAAGTCATTCTTGGGGTCGTGCTTTTGTGCATGGGCTGGATGGCCCAAGCCGCGCCCACCCACGCTCTGACCGTCTACGGCGAAGCCCCCCGCTACAGCGAAACCTTCCGCCACTTCGACTACGCCAACCCCGACGCACCCAAGGGTGGCCTGATGCGCCGCTCGGCCATCGAGATTGGCCAGTTCGACCATATCCTGCCTTACATCGACAAAGGCATCGGCGTCAGCGAGGTCGATGGCTGGCTGTATGCGCCCCTGGCGCAACGCTCGTTCGACGAACCCTATACCGTTTACGGCCTGATTGCCCGGCGCATGGAACGTGGCCCGGACGACGCCTGGCTGCGCTTCGAGATCGACCCCAAGGCGACCTTCGCCGATGGCAAGCCGGTGCGTGCCGAAGATGTGCGCTTCAGCTTCAATAAACTCATGGCCGAAGGCAGCCTCAAGTACCGCACCCAGTTCGCCGAAGTCGCCGGGGTCACGGTCGAAGGCCCGCTGCAGGTGCGCTTCGACTTCAAGCAGCCCCACGGCCGCACCCTGGCCCTGGACCTGGCCAGCCTGCCGGTACTGCCCGAGCACGACTGGGCCAACCGCGACTTCGCCAACGGTGCCGGTTTCGACAAGCCGGTCGGCAGCGGCCCGTACCGTATCGGGCGCATCGACAACGGCCGCAGCATTACTTTCGAACGCGACCCGAACTGGTGGGCCAAGGACTTGCCGGTCAATCGCGGGCGCTACAATTTCGAGCACATCCGCATCGAGTACTTCGGCGATACCGAAGTGGCACGCCAGGTGCTCAAGGGCGGTGGCTACGACTACAACCGCGAGTTTTCCGCCACCGCCTATACCCTGGGCTACAATGGCGCGCAGCTGGACGATGGCCGCCTGCAACGGGCACACCTGGGCCCGGCCAAGCCGCAGGCGGCCCAGGGCTTCGTGTTCAACCTGGACAAGCCAACCTTCAAGGACCGCCGTGTACGCCAGGCACTGGCCATGCTCTGGGACTTCGAGTGGAGCAACCGGCAGATGATGCGCAATATGTACATCCGCCAGCAGAGCGTGTTCTCCAACACCCCACTGGCAGCCCGCGAACTGCCGGATGCAGGCGAGCTCAAGCTGCTCGAACCGTTGCGCGGCCGGGTGCCGGACGAAGTCTTCAACCAGATGTTCACGGCGCCGGTCACCGATGGCTCGGGGATCATTCGCCCGCAACAATTGCAAGCGCTGGCCTTGCTGCAGCAGGCCGGTTGGCACCCCGACGGCGATCGCCTGGTCAACGCCCAGGGTGAGCCGCTGGAATTCACCTTCCTCAACGGCCAGTCCGGCATGGAGCGCCTGCTGCTGCCATGGAAGCGCAACCTGGCACAGATCGGCATCACCCTGAACATCCGCAACGTCGACTCGGCGCAGTACGTGAACCGGTTGATGGCCCGCGACTACGACATGATCGTCACCGGCTATTCGGTCACCCTGTCGCCAGGCGCCGAGCTGTACAACTACTTTGGCTCGGCCGCCGCCAACGACCCGGGCTCGAACAACCTGATGGTGCTCAAGGACCCCGTGGTCGATGAGCTGATCGATGGCCTGGTGCGCGCCGATACCCAGGCCGACATGCTGCACCACGCCCATGCCCTGGACCGGGTGCTGCAATGGAACTACTACTGGATCCCCAACTATTACCCGCCCGGCAGCTCGACGGTGTGGTGGAACCGCTTCGGCCTGCCGAAAACCCAGCCCGCCTATGACGAAGGCCTGGACAGCTGGTGGGAGATCAGCCCGACCGCACTGACCAACGCGCAGATGGCCGAACGGCAGAAGGCCCAGCCATGACCAGCTACATCCTGCGGCGCCTGCTGCTGATCATCCCAACCTTGCTGGCGATCCTGCTGGTCAACTTCGCCATCGTCCAGGCCGCGCCCGGCGGCCCGGTCGAGCAGGCGGTGGCGCGCCTGCAGGGCCTGGGCGGCGGTGCGCCCGGCTCGCGGGCCGAGGTAGTACACGGCGAGTCTCGTGCCACCCGCGGCCTGGACCCGAAGCTGATCGAGGAGATCAAGCGCCAGTATGGTTTCGACAAGACCGCCCCGGAACGCCTGTGGCTGATGCTCGGCCAGTACGCCCGGCTGGACTTCGGCCAGAGCTTCTTCCGCGGCGCCAAGGTCACCGACCTGATCCTCGACAAGCTGCCGGTGACCCTGTCGCTAGGGTTCTGGGCCACGCTGATCACCTACCTGGTCTCCATCCCGCTGGGTATCCGCAAGGCGGTACGCCATGGCAGCCGCTTCGATGCCTGGAGCAGCGCGTTGATCGTAGTCGGCTATGCCCTGCCCTCGTTCCTGTTCGCACTGCTGCTGATCGTGCTGTTCGCGGGCGGCACTTCGCTGAACTGGTTCCCGGTACGCGGCCTGGTCTCGGATGACTTCGACCAGCTCAGCCTGCTGGGCAAGGTCGCCGATTATTTCTGGCACCTGGTGCTGCCGGTCGGCGCCCTGGTAATCGGTGGCTTTGCCACGCTCACCCTGCTGACCAAGAACGCTTTCCTTGATGAAATCTCCCGCCAGTACGTGGTCACTGCCCGCGCCAAAGGCCTGAGCGAACGCCGCGTGCTGTATGGGCATGTGTTGCGCAACGCCATGCTGCTGGTGCTGGCCGGCCTGCCCCAGGCGCTGATCACGGTATTCTTCGCCGGCTCGTTGTTGATCGAGGTGATCTTCTCCCTCGACGGCCTTGGCCGCATGAGCTACGAAGCGGCCGTGTCACGGGACTACCCGGTGGTGTTCGGCACGCTGTTCATCTTCACCCTCGCCGGCCTGCTGTTCCGCCTGATCGGTGACCTGGCCTTCACCGTGCTCGACCCGCGCATCGACTTCGACACGAGGGCGCACTGATGCTGTCGCCGGTTTCGCGTCGTCGCCTTGAGCGTTTTCGCCGCAACCGTCTGGGCTGGGTGTCACTGTGGCTGTTCGCCGGTCTGCTGGTATTGAGCCTGTGCGCCGAGCTGGTCGCCAACGACAAGCCGCTGCTGCTGAGTTACAAGGGCGATTTGTACATGCCGGCGCTCAAGCGCTACAGCGAGCAGCAGTTTGGCGGCCAGCTGCCGTTCCAGCCGGACTACCGCAGTGCCTATGTGCGCCAGCTGATCGAGGGCCAGGGCGGCTGGATGCTGTTCGCACCCATCCCGTTCAGCGCCGACACCCCCAACTACGACCTGCTGGTGCCCACCCCCAGCCCGCCAAGCGCGAGCAACTGGCTGGGCACCGACGACCAGGGTCGCGACGTGTTGGCGCGGGTGCTGTATGGCACCCGAACCTCACTGTTGTTCGCCTTTGCCCTGACAGTGATCAGCGTGCTCATCGGCGTCGGCGCCGGCGCGCTGCAAGGCTATTACGGCGGCTGGGTGGACCTGCTCGGGCAGCGCTTGCTGGAGGTGTGGTCGGGGCTGCCGGTGCTGTACCTGCTGATCATCCTCAGTGGCTTTGTCGAGCCGGATTTCTGGTGGTTGCTGGGGATCATGGCGCTGTTCTCGTGGCTGGCCCTGGTCGATGTGGTGCGCGCCGAATTCCTGCGTGGGCGCAACCTCGAATACGTCAAGGCGGCGCGTGCCCTTGGGCTGTCAGACACCCTGGTGATGCTGCGCCATGTGCTGCCCAATGCGATGAACGCGACGTTTACCTATGTACCGTTCATGCTCACCGGGGCAATCACCACGCTGACGGCGCTGGATTTCCTCGGTTTCGGCATGCCCGCCGGCAGTGCTTCGCTGGGTGAACTGGTAACCCAGGGCAAGCAGCATCTGGAAGCACCGTGGCTGGGCTTTACCGCGTTCTTTGCCCTGGCGGTGATCCTGTCGCTGCTGGTGTTCATCGGCGATGCCCTGCGTGAGGCGTTCGACCCCAGAGGATAGGTTTTCAGGTACAAGAAGATGCACGACAGCGACAGCCTCAAGGACTACCCCCAGGTGCGGCAACTGGCGATCCGCTCGCTGTTCGAGATCATCGAACAGTCCAGCGAAGGCACGGTGATCGTCGACCGTGATGCACGCATTGCCTGGATGAACGAACGCTATGCCCGACGCTTCGGCCTGGCCGACGCCGCCAGCGCGATTGGCCAGCCGTGCGAAGCGGTCATCCCGGGCAGCCTGATGCGCCAGGTGGTGAACGATGGCCGGCCGATTCTGCTGGACATGCTCGATACCCCGAACGAACCGCTGGTGGTGATGCGCCTGCCGATCCACGATGCCCAGGGCGCCCTGATCGGCGCCATCGGCTTTGCCCTGTTCGAGGAGCTGCGCAGCCTGTCGCCCTTGCTCAAGCGCTACTCGAGCATGCAGCAGGAACTGGCCAGCACCCGCTCGCAATTGCGCGCACGCCAGGCCAAGTACAGCTTCGCCCAGTTCGTCGGCAGCAGCCCGGCCAGCCTCGAAGCCAAGCGCCGCGCACGTCGCGGTGCGGGCAGCGATTCGCCGGTGCTGTTGCTGGGCGAGACCGGCACCGGCAAAGAGTTGCTGGCCCATGCCATCCATGCGGCTTCGGCGCGGGCGCACAAAGCCTTTGTCAGCATCAACAGCGCGGCGATTCCCGAAACCCTGCTGGAAGCCGAGTTCTTCGGCACCGCGCCCGGCGCCTTTACCGGTGCCGACCGCAAGGGCCGCAGCGGCAAGCTGCAACTGGCCGAGGGTGGCACGCTGTTCCTCGACGAAATTGGTGACATGCCGCTGGCGCTACAGAGCAAGCTGCTGCGCGTACTGCAAGAGAAAGAGTACGAACCGGTCGGCTCCAACCAGATGCTGCGCAGCGATGTGCGCATCATTGCCGCCACCTCCATCGACCTGCAGGCGGCCATGGCCCGCGGGGCGTTTCGTGCCGACCTGTACTACCGGCTGAATGTGCTGCCGATCGAAGTGCCGCCGCTGCGCGAGCGGGTCGAGGACTTGCCGGCGCTGTGCGAGGCGATCCTGGCCGAGCTGGGCAGCCAGTATGAGCTGGAGCAGGATGCCCAGGCATTGCTGGCGCGGCATGGGTGGCCGGGGAATATTCGTGAGCTGCGCAACGTGCTGGAGCGGGCGACGTTGCTGGCTGACCAACCGCGCCTTGGTGTCGCCGACCTGACGGCGGCGCTGGGGCCATTGAGCCCGATCGCGGGTCAGGAACAGCGGGTGAGCTATCGTGAGGCGTGTGAACAGTTCGAGCGCAGGCTGATTGCCGGGGCGTTGGCCGAGCATGCGGGGAATGTGCCCGAGGCTGCAAAGGCGCTGGGGTTGGGGCGATCGACCTTGTACAAGAAAATGGTTGCATTTGGTCTCTGATTGGAGACTTGTGTTTCTGTTTTGGGATTTCCGCGAGGGCTTCGCCCTCGATCGCGGATAAATACGCTCCTACAGGGGGGACGCGGTCTCCTGTAGGCGCGGATTTATCCGCGATGGGCCGCACAGCGACCCCTGCAATCTCAAAATGGAGACACAGCCATTAACCAAAAACAAAAAACTCTTTAATTTCATATAGTTACGCACTTGGCACGATTCCCGCTATCTCCCGGTCACCCATAACAACAAGACTCACCCAGGAGATCCATCCCGATGACCGTGCTCATCGCCCTCGCCGCTCTGGCCCTGCTGATGCTGGCCGCCTACCGCGGTTACAGCGTGATCCTCTTCGCCCCCATCGCTGCCCTCGGCGCGGTTCTGCTCACCGACCCGGCCGCCGTGGCCCCTGCGTTCACCGGGGTGTTCATGGAAAAGATGGTCGGCTTCATCAAGTTGTACTTCCCGGTGTTCTTGCTCGGCGCCGTGTTCGGCAAGCTCATCGAGCTGTCCGGCTTCTCGCGCTCGATCGTCGCCGCCGCCATCCGCCTGCTTGGCACCCGCCAGGCGATGCTGGTGATCGTGCTGGTCTGTGCCCTGCTCACCTACGGTGGCGTGTCGCTGTTCGTGGTGGTGTTCGCGGTGTATCCGTTCGCCGCCGAGATGTTCCGCCAGAGCGACATCCCCAAGCGCCTGATCCCGGCGACCATCGCCCTGGGCGCGTTCTCGTTCACCATGGATGCCCTGCCCGGCACCCCGCAGATCCAGAACATCATCCCCAGCACCTTCTTCAACACCACCGCCTGGGCCGCGCCGTGGCTGGGTCTGATCGGCACGCTGTTCGTGTTCTGCAGCGGCATGCTCTACCTGCAGCGCCAGCGCAACAAAGCCCAGCGTGCGGGTGAAGGCTACGGCAGCAACCTGCGCAACGAACCTGAAACCGCCGCCGACCTGGCCCTGCCCAACCCCTGGCTGGCACTGTCGCCGCTGGTGCTGGTGGGGGTGATGAATCTGCTGTTCACCCACTGGATCCCACAGTGGTATGGCCCCAGCCACACCCTGCAACTGCCGGGCATGAGCGCACCGGTCAACAGCGACGTGGCCAAGCTCACGGCGATCTGGGCAGTGCAGGCTGCCCTGCTGGTGGGGATCCTGATGGTGCTGGTGTGTGCCTTCGGGGTCATCCGCGAGCGCCTGGCCGAGGGCACCAAGAGTGCGGTCGGCGGCGCCCTGCTGGCGGCCATGAACACCGCATCCGAGTACGGCTTTGGTGCAGTCATCGCCTCACTGCCGGGCTTTCTGGTACTGGCCGATGCGCTGCGCGGGATTCCCAACCCACTGGTCAACGAAGCGATCACCGTGACCTTGCTGGCCGGCATCACCGGCTCCGCCTCGGGCGGCATGAGCATCGCCCTGGCGGCCATGAGCGACAGCTTCATCGCTGCGGCCCATGCCGCCAACATTCCCCTCGAAGTGCTGCACCGGGTGGCCGCGATGGCCAGCGGCGGCATGGACACCCTGCCGCACAATGGCGCGGTGATCACCTTGCTGGCAGTGACCGGGCTGACCCACCGCGAAGCCTACAAGGACATATTCGGTATTACCCTGATCAAGACCCTGGCGGTATTCGTGGTCATCGCCACCTTCTATGCCACCGGCATCGTCTAAGGAGTTTCTGCATGACTTTGAAAGGCAAGACGGCACTCGTCACCGGCTCCACCAGCGGCATCGGCCTGGGCATCGCCCAGGTGCTGGCCCGTGCTGGCGCGAACATCGTGCTCAACGGTTTTGGCGACCCGTCGCCGGCAGTGGCAGAGATCGCCAGCCATGGCGTCAAGGTGGTCCACCACCCGGCGGACCTGTCCGACGTAGCGCAGATCGAAGCGCTGTTCGCAATGGCCGAGCGCGAGTTCGGCGGCGTCGACATCCTGGTCAGCAATGCCGGCATCCAGCACGTGGCGCCGGTGGAGCAGTTCCCGCTGGAAAGCTGGGACAAGATCATCGCCCTCAACCTCTCGGCGGTGTTCCACGGCACCCGCCTGGCCCTGCCCGGCATGCGCGCACGCAACTGGGGGCGAATCATCAATATCGCTTCGGTGCACGGGCTGGTCGGCTCCACCGGCAAGGCGGCCTATGTGGCAGCCAAGCACGGCGTGGTCGGGTTGACCAAGGTGGTGGGGCTGGAAACCGCCACCAGCAACGTCACCTGCAACGCCATCTGCCCAGGTTGGGTGCTGACCCCGCTGGTGCAAAAGCAGATCGACGATCGTGCCGCCAATGGCGTCGACCCGCAGCAAGCGCAGCACGATCTGCTGGCAGAGAAGCAACCCTCACTGGCCTTCGTCACCCCCGAACACCTCGGTGAGCTGGTACTATTCCTCTGCAGCGAGGCCGGTAGCCAGGTTCGCGGTGCCGCCTGGAACGTCGATGGTGGCTGGTTGGCCCAGTGACGGGCGGCCAGGGCCTGGCACCGGTCTTGCAATCGTTTACCTGCAAGGAGGCCCTATGCGCCCAACCCCAATGACCGCGATCTTTGCCCTGACCCTGGCCGCCGCCGATCCGGCGATGGCGGCCAGCCTCAAGGACATCGCGCCCTATCCCGAGGCGGAAAAAGGCTTCACCCGGCAGGTCATCCACCTGCCAGCGCAACCCGATGAATCGGCGCACAAGCTGGAAATCCTGGCCGGCAAGACGCTGGAAGTGGACTGCAACCGCCAGCGCCTGGCCGGCAGCCTGGAAGAGCACACCCTTGAAGGCTGGGGTTACAGCTACTACCGCCTGGACCAGGTCGGTGGCCCAGCCAGCACCCTGATGGCCTGCCCGGATGGCAAGAAGACCCAGGCCTTCGTGCCGGTGGTCGGTGAAGGCTTCATGCTGCGCTACAACAGCAAGCTGCCTGTCGTGGTGTACGTGCCCAAGGGTGTCGAAGTGCGTTATCGCGTGTGGTCGGCATCGGCCGACGTGCAAACGGCTAAAGTGGAATAAGTCACCCCGAGGGCCCTTCACGGGCCCTCAACCCCAAGCAGTCTCTGGAGGTTCGGCATGAACGATGTGCTCTGGCGCCCCTCCACGGCGCAGATCGACGCCAGCCGGATGGATGCCTTCCGCCGCCGGGTGAACCTGCGCTACAACTTGCAGCTCAATGACTACGCGGCCCTGCACCGCTGGAGCATCGAGCACCGCCCGGCCTTCTGGCAAACCCTTTCCGACTATTTTCATGTGGCCTGGCATACCCCTGCCAATCAGGTCCTCAGCGAAGGCGCCCTGATGCCTGACGCCCGCTGGTTCAGCGGGGCCACCCTGAATTTCGCCGAACACCTGTTGCGCCGTCGTGACGACCGGCCTGCGGTGGTTTCCGTGCGCGAAGATGGCCAGCGCACGGTCTTCACCCATGCCCAACTGGCCGCCGAAGTCGCAGGCCTGCAGAAAGCGTTCAAGGCAGCCGGCATCGAGCCCGGTGACCGTATCGCGGCGGTCATGCCCAATACCTGGCAAACCCTGGTGGCCATGCTCGCCTGCACCAGCCTGGGCGGGGTCTGGTCGACGTCTTCGCCAGAGTTCGGCCTGCACGGCATCATCGACCGGTTTGGCCAGATCGAACCGAAACTGCTGCTGGTCTGTGCCGGTTATCAGTACGCCGGCAAATCGATCGATCAGGTCGAGAAGATCAACCAGGTCTGCGCCCAGTTGCCGGGGCTGCAGCAGTTGATTGTGGTGCCTTATACCCGTCCGCACACCCAGGCGTGTGAATTCACCGCCGCCAAGGTCAGCCTGTGGGATGACTTCTACCAGCCAGGCGGCGAACCCGTGTTTGCCTCACTGCCGTTCGACCACCCGCTGTACATCCTTTATTCCAGCGGCACCACGGGTGTACCCAAGTGCATCGTCCATCGCGCGGGTGGCCTGCTGCTGCAACACCTCAAGGAACACGGCCTGCACAACGACCTGAAGGCCGACGACGTGCTGTTCTACTACACCACCTGCGGCTGGATGATGTGGAACTGGCTGGCCAGCGGCCTGGCCGTCGGCGCCACCCTGGTGCTGTACGACGGCTCACCGTTCCACCCCGGCCCCGAGCGCCTGCTCGACCTGATCGATGCCGAACGCATCCAGGCCTTCGGCACCAGTGCCAAGTACCTGGCCGCGCTGGAGCAGCAAGGCCTGGAGCCTGCTCGCAGTCATCGGCTGGACAGCCTGCGGCTGATCCTGTCCACCGGTTCGCCCTTGTCGCCACACAGCTACGACTACGTGTACGGCAAGATCAAGGCCGACCTGTGCCTGGCGTCGATGTCCGGCGGCACCGATATCGTCTCGTGCTTCGTGCTCGGCAACCCGACCCTGCCAGTGCGCCGTGGCGAGATGGCCTGCAAGGGCCTGGGCATGGCCGTGGAGGTGTGGAACGAACAGGGTCAGCCGGTGGTTGATGAAAAAGGCGAGCTGGTCTGCACCCGCAACTTCCCGTCGATGCCCCTGGGATTCTGGAACGACAACGACGGCAGCCGTTACCATGATGCCTATTTCAGCCAGTTCCCCGGTGTCTGGGCGCAAGGCGACTACGCCGAGCAGCGCAGCAGCGGCGGCCTGCTGATCCATGGCCGCTCCGACGCGGTGCTCAACCCCGGCGGCGTGCGCATCGGCACGGCAGAGATCTACCGCCAGGTGGAAAAGGTCGAAGACGTGCTGGAAAGCGTCGCCATCGGCCAGGACTGGCACGGCGATGTGCGGGTGGTACTGTTCGTGCGCCTGCGCGATGGCCTGCAACTGGACGACGCCTTGCGTCAGCGCATTCGCCAGGTGATCCGCCAGTACACCACGCCGCGCCATGTGCCGGCGGTGATCGCCCAGGTCAGCGACATCCCGCGCACCATCAGCGGCAAGCTGGTGGAACTGGCCATCCGTAACGTGGTGCACGGGCTGCCGGTGAAAAATACCGATGCCCTGGCCAACCCGCAGGCGCTGGAGCAGTTTCGTGACCGCACGGAGCTGCGTGATCAGGCATAATGGCGCCCTTTTTGCCCCGAAGCACAGGTGTACCCATGAAAGCTCAAGCCCGCCACATCCTGGTCAAGACCGCTGACGAAGCCGAAAAGCTCAAGCAGCGCATCGCCAACGGCGAGGCCTTCGACGTGCTGGCGAAGAAGTTCTCCACCTGCCCGTCGGGCAAGCGCGGTGGTGACCTGGGCGAAGTGCGCCCAGGCCAGCTGGTGGGCGCAATCGACCAGGTGATCTTCAAGAAGCCCCTGCGGGTGGTTCACGGGCCGATCAAAAGCAAGTTCGGCTACCACCTGGTGCAGACCTTCTATCGCGATTGATGGCCACGGGCCACCTGGCATTTTTGCCAGTTGTCCCGTGTTCACGCATTACATACAACTCAGGCAGGGCCGAAGCGACGCTTAAGATGCCGCTTCAGGTAGTGGTCCCTCTAATGGACACGGAGACCTGCCTATGCGTTGCCCTCGCCTGCTGCTGCCTGCTGCATTCCCTCTTCTCATTCTGCCGCTGATCGTACATGCGCAAGCCTTGGTCGTTTCGCCTGGCGACAACCTGGGCGCCGTGGTGCAGACGCTGGCCATCGACGACTTCAGGATGACCGGTGGGACCGTGCAATCGCTCAATCAAGGGCAAGGCTACGACACGTTCTACATGTCGGCCGGGCGGATCGTCGGCGCCTTCGAGGATGGCGACCGGGCGATCTTCGCTGGCGGGCGTATTGGCCGGGTAGACCTCAAGCTGGCCGACAACTATTTCGAGATGTCCCAGGACCTGGGTGTCGATACCTTGATCGATGGCAACCTGGTCAGCGGCTTCGGCAACGACATCATCATCCTTCGCGGCGGTACCATTGGCGGCAACATCAGCACCAGCGGTGGCGAAGACAGCATCACCATCAGCGGCGGCACCTTGAAAGGCAACGTGCTGGCCAGCGCGGGCAATGATGTCCTGAACTGGTCGGGGGGGACCATCGGTGGACGGGTCGATATGGGCGTTGGCGACGATCAGGTCGTCATCAGCAACCTCAACCCGCAAAACCTGAGCATCACCATCGATGGCGGCGCCGGCAACGACCGCCTGCAATTTTTCAACAGCGCGATTGATGGCGGTGCCCGCTACCTGAGCTTCGAGGCTGTCGAACTGAACCAGAACAGCCGCCTGACGCTGAACGATACGCTTGCGCTTGGCGATGCAGATACCGGCAGCGGCACCCTGGCCATTGATACCAGCAGCACGCTGGCTTCTCGCCAGGGAACCATTGCGCCCTTCACCACGGGGCAACTTGCCCATGTGCGCAATGCTGGCACGATCGATCTGAGCACGGGCAATGATGCCCAGGGCCGCCTGACCATCAGCGGCAACTACCAGGGTGAAAATGGCCTGCTGCGCGTGAACAGCGTGCTCGCGGGCGACGATGCGGCATCCGACCGGCTGGTGGTCAGCCAGGGCAGCATCAGCGGCAGCACGCGCCTGGAGGTGAACAATCTGGGCGGCGCAGGAGCCGCCACGAACCAGAACGGCATCCAGGTCGTTGAAGCCCGCAATGGCGCCACCAGCACCGCCACGGCCTTTGTTCAGACTCAGACGCTGTCGGTCGGCGCTTATGACTACCGACTGTTCAAAGGCGGTGTGACCGCTGGCAGCGAAAACAGCTGGTACCTGCGCTCGACACTGGTCGCGCTGCCCACTCCGACCCCCGCAACACAACCGGAAAACCCGTCACAGCCAACTCAGCCAGGCGAGCCGCCCGTGATCGCCCCGGCCGCTACCCCGCCAGTCGCTGCGCCGGCGCCCGGCCAGCTTGACCTACCAGCGCCACTGCCAGGCGAAAGCCTGCCGCTGTATCGCCCGGAAGTACCGGTCTATGCCGCAGCACCGAGGGGCGCCGCCATTATTGCCCGCCAGGCACTGGGCACCTTCCATCAGCGTCAAGGTGACCAGCAGTTGCTGCAGGGCAAAGGCGCCTTGCCTGCCAGCTGGGGCCAAGCCTATGGCGGCGCGCTGCGCCAGCAATGGAGCGGCACCGTCAGCCCAAGCCTGGACGGCGACCTGTATGGTTTCAAGGTGGGTCAGGACCTGTACGCCAAGGTCAGCGATGACGGCTATCGCCAGCATCTGGGCCTGTACGTCAGCCACAGCCGGTTGGACGCCGACGTCAAAGGCTTCGCGTTGGCCATGGAAGACCGTAGCGTCGGTGACCTGAAGCTCGATGGCGATAGTGTCGGCGGCTACTGGACACTGGTCGGCCCGCAAGGCGGGTACCTCGACAGCGTGCTGCAATACACCTGGCTCGACGGCCGCGCCCGCTCCGACCGGGGCGACAAGCTGAACATCGACGGCCACGCCTGGACCGCATCGCTGGAGATCGGCTACCCGATCAGCCTGTCCGAACGCTGGACCCTGGAGCCGCAAGCCCAGCTGATTGCCCAGAAAGTCTCACTCGACAGTGCCAACGACAGCATCTCGCACGTCAGCCATGATGCCCAGGTCGAGCTGACCGGGCGGCTCGGGGTGCGCCTGGAAGGCGCCTATGGCGGCATCGGCGGGCGCCTGCTGCAACCCTATGCGCAGCTCAATCTGTGGCACGGCGACGGAGGTCGCGACACCTTGACATTCGATGGTGTGGACAAGATCAAGACCGACTACCGCTACACCTCGCTGCAGCTCGAGACCGGCCTGGTCGCCCAAGTCAGCGAGGCGCTGAGCCTGCACGGCGGCGTGCAGTACTCAAGCAACCTCGACAGCCGCCAGCAGGAGGCCAGCGGGGTGAACCTGGGTGTGCGCTGGCAGTTCTAGCGCCGCGCCGCCAGCAGGCCGAGGCCGGCGCAACCGAGCAGCGAGGCGCTGACCCGGTTGAACAGCCGGCGCGGCCCGGGCTGGCTGAACCAGCGCTGCAGGTAGGCACCCAGGCCCGAGTAGATGGCGATCGCCGCCCACTCCAACAGCAGGAACAGCACGCCCAGCCAGAGGAACTGCTCGCTCACCGGCGTGGCGCTGCCGACCGAGACGAACTGCGGCAGGAAGGCGGTGAAGATCAGGATGGCTTTCGGATTGCCCGCCGCCACCCAGAATTCCTGGCGCGCCAGGCGCCACGTGCCACGCGGGTGATCGCTGGCCACTACGGCCTCGCCGACCGGGGCGCGCCACAGCTGCCAGGCGATGTAGAACAGGTAAGCCGCACCCACCACCTTGATTGCCAGGAACAGGTATTCGCTGGTGTGCAACACCACCGCCAGGCCCATGGCGGCCAGGGCGATCATGCCGCTGAAGGCGAGAATCCGCCCGCCACCGGCCACGCAGGCGGTGCGCAGGCCGTAGCGGCTGGCGTTGTGCAGCGACAACAGGTTGTTCGGCCCCGGTGCCATGTTCAATGCGAAGCAGGCGGGGATGAATAGCAACAGGCTCGACAGGTCCATTTTGTTCTCCAGGCAATCAGTCGCTACTGTCGATGCCGGGCAGGGGCCGGGTCAAGGTACAGCCAACGGCAAAAACTGTACGGTCGCTCGCCCGGCGCTGCTAAGCTGCCCAGCTGATCGAGGACCCTGTCATGCCCACTGCCCGCTCCCAGCTCTGGCGCGACCCGGCCCTGCCCTGGGTGGAAAGCCGCCGCGCCTGCCATAGCCGCGCCTGCTACAAGGCGCACAGTCACCCGACCTTCTCCATCGGCGCAGTGGATGCCGGCAGCAGCTGCTTCAGCGGGGCTGGCGACGGGCAGGAGCGCCTGACGCCGGGCACCCTGGTATTGGTGCCGGCGCAGCGGGTACATGCCTGCAACCCCGAGCCAGGCCAAGCCTGGAGCTACCAGATGCTGCATGTGGATGCCAACTGGGTGGCGCAATTACGCCTGGAGTCAGGGCTTGAAGCGGCCAGGCCCGGTGCCCCTGCGCGGATCAGCCGGGACCCGGCGCTGTACCGAGAATTCTGCGCGTTGAACGAGCTGCTCTTCTCGGCAGCCCCCCTCAGTGAGAAGGAAGCGGCGCTGGTGGCATTCCTCGGCGATCACGACTTTTCGGCACAACCGGCAGCGCTGGCGGCCCCCGCACCGGTGCTGGGGATGCCGACCTTGCGTGGGCTGATCGAACACATCGAAGCACAAGACCTGGCGCAGCTGAGCCTCGAACGCCTGGCCGGGCAAGCGGGCCTGGGCCGCTATCAGCTGATCCGGGCGTTTCGCGCCGCTACCGGGCTGACTCCCCATGCCTATCTGGTCAACGCGCGGGTCAACCGTGGCCGGCTGCTGCTGCGTGACGGGCTGGCGTTGGCCGAGGTTGCCTACCAGCTGGGGTTTGCCGACCAAAGCCACTTCCAGCGGGTGTTCAAGGCCCATGTCGGGGTCACACCGGGGCAGTACCGGCACGCGCAATAATCTTCAATACCGGCGCCAGGGCAGCCTTCAGACTGCGGCTTTCCTCCCGAGACAGCCCACCATGGAGCAGTTCCTGATCGTCGCCCTCGCCCACTTCCTCGCCCTGCTGTCTCCCGGCCCGGACTTTTTCCTGGTGGCCCGCACTTCGGTAGCAGCAGGTTGGCGCGTTGCCAGTGGCGTCTGCCTGGGCATCGCCCTGGCCAATGGCCTGTTCATTGCCATGGCCTTCGCCGGCCTGGCCATCCTGCGCGAAGGCAGTGCACTGTTCATCACCCTGCAACTGGCCGGTGCCGGCTACCTGCTGTACATCGGCCTGCTGTTCCTGCGTCATGCCGGTAAGCACGAGCTGACAGCCGTTGCCGGGCAAGGCCCGATCAAGGGTTGGTGGCGCGGCCTGGGCATGGGCTTTGTGTCTGGGGCACTGAACCCGAAGAACGCGCTGTTCTACGCCAGCCTCGCCGGCATGGTGGCCAGCAGCAGCGCAGGCTGGAAGTGGCTGTACAGCGCCTGGATGTTCAGCATCGTGCTGCTGTGGGACCTGCTGGTGGCCGCAGCCATCGGCAATCAACGCCTGCTGCGGCGTTTCGCCCGTGCCCTGCCGTGGCTGGAACGGGCATCCGGGGTCATGCTGATGGTGCTGGCCGTGGCGCTGCTCATTCATCTGCTACCGGGCTGACCAGCCGCAGGCTGGCGAGGTCCATCAGGCTGAAATGGCCACTGGCCCAGCCGCCGGTATCCAGGTGCCAGACGTTGCCCAGCGGCTTGGCCCGCAACACTGGTGTATGCCCTACCAGCAAGGCGTGCAGCCCTGCTACACCCTCGGTGTTGCCGTCCTTCAGGCGTTGACGCGACCACTGGCAAACCTCGCGAACGCCCGCGTCGTCATCGAACAGCAGGCTATCGCGCAATGCATTCCAGTCGTTGAAAGGGCTGTCGGCATGCAACAGGCCGATCAGGCCGGCATCGGTCTGCACTTCCAGGGCAATCGGCAGTTGCAGGAACCGTTCGACAAAAACCGCCTGCCTGTCCCTGGGCATGTCGATGAACCAGCCACCACCCGCTGCACGGTACATCTCCAGGTCCAGGCGCCCGCCTTGCAGGCAGGTGATCGCCAGCGATTCGTGATTGCCCTGCACGGCATGGAACCAGGGCTGCTCCAGCCACCATAGGCATGCTTCACTGTGCGGCCCGCGGTCGACCAGGTCGCCGACGCTGAACAGCCGGTCCACCGCGGGGTCGAAACCTACTGCGTCCAGGCACTGCTCAAGCCGCCGAAAATGCCCGTGGATATCGCCCACGGCCAGGTCGCGTCCCTTGCTGTTGGCGGCTACCCGCCGAAACCGGCTCATTACAATGTTCCTCTGATGGCGCGCTACGGGCGGCGTAAAATGGAGCAACACGCAGCCCGCCCCGGAGGTGCATCATGCGTAACGCTCTTGTGTGTGCCGTGCTCATGGCGCTGTCATTCAACAGCATGGCACAAGGGACCCCGCCTGCGCAGGTCGAGGTGCGATTCGACCACCCGGAAAAGTTTCGCGACGCCAGCCTCGATGGCCCAGGCTATGAACGCGGCGCCGACCCCTATGTGATGAAGACCCTGACCGAGTACCTGCAGAAACTCGGCCAACGCTACCTGAAGCCCGACCAGCAGCTGGTCATCGACATTCGCGACATCGACCTGGCCGGCCGTTACGAGCCGTGGCACAGCCAGGCCTACGATGTGCGCTTCATGCGCGACATCACCTGGCCGACCATCGACTTGAGCTACACCCTGCACCAGCCCGGCAAGCCCGACCAGCTGGCCCAGGAGCGGGTCAGCGACAAAATGTACCTGAGCCGCCCGGGCCGGGCTTCCCACAGCAGTGACCGTCTGTACGCGGAAAAGGCCATGCTCGATGACTGGTTCCGCCAACGGTTCGGGCCGCATTCGACGTCCTGACGCGACCCTTGGCTGGTACAGGCAAGGGTGTCGGGGGTATGCTCGGCCTTTCGACCTGTACCAGGGAAGGGACGCACCATGAAACTCTGTGCCGTACAACTGGCCTCGCGCAAAGGCGACCTGGCGGGCAACCTCGCCCGCCACCTGCGCTGCATCGAGCAAGCCGCGGCACTGGGCGCCGAGCTGGTGGTGTTCCCGGAACTGTCGTTGACCGGTTACGAACCGACCTTGGCGCGCCAGGTGGCCCTGCCGGTGACCTCTGCCCGCCTCGTGCCCTTGCAGGCGCTTTGTGACCAGCTGGCAATCAGCGTGGCCGTGGGGCTGCCACTGCCGACCGCAGAAGGCATTCGCATCGGCATGCCGATTCTGCGCCCAGGCCTGCCGCCCCTGACGTACGCCAAGCAGCGCCTGCATGACGATGAACTGCCGTTCTTCACGCGTGGAGATCAACCACTGGTGTTCGAATCGGGGGCGCTGCAGATCGCCCCGGCCATCTGCTATGAATCGATGTTCATCGAACATGCCGCGCAGGCCCACGGGCTGGGTGCCGAGCTGTATCTGGTCAGCGTGGCCAAGACCGCCAAAGGTATACGCGAAGGCAACGAGCATTACCCGGAGGTGGCACGCACCCTGGGCATTCCGGTGTTGCTGGCCAACTGCGTGGGGCCGGCCGACAACTTCATCGGCGCCGGCGGCTCCGCCGCCTGGGACAGCCAGGGCAATCTGCTGGCAGCGCTGGATGACAAGGCTGAAGGCCTGGTGCTGCTGGATACCACCAGCAACCTCGCGCTCGGCGTACCGCTGTCTGCGTGACGGTCATCTGGCACAGATGGTTTACAGGTCCAGGGCCAGGCTCTGCCGCCCTTCCAATGCCAGCAGAAACTGTTTGGCTGGCAAGCCCCCGGCAAACCCGGTCAGGCTCCCGGAAGCGCCGATCACCCGGTGACACGGGGCAATGATCGAGATCGGGTTGCGCCCGTTGGCTGCACCCACCGCCCGCACGGCACTAGGATTGCCGATCTGCCGGGCGATGTCGCTGTAGCTGCGGGTCTCGCCAAAGGGAATGGTCAGCAAGGCCGCCCACACCTGGCGCTGGAACTCGGTACCGGCAAAGTCCAGTGCCAGTTCGAAGCGCTGCCGCGTACCGGCAAAGTACTCGCCCAGCTGTCGGGCCGTTTCGCGCAGCGTCGGATGGTGGTCATCGCGGTGCAACTCGCCAAGCCGCACACGGTTTTCGCGCTCCTCCTCCCACAGCACGGCGGCGAGTCGCTCGCCGCGTGCCACCAGGGTCAGGGTGCCGACCGGAGACGACATCAAAGTAAAGGCGCTGGACATCTGAGTTCCCTACGGCAAACCAGTTTCAGCGCACTTTAACGTCGCTCGCCCCCCGCCGCACCCGCTTTCTTGCGCGGGTTATTCCGCCAGCAGCGACAGCCGGATCAGCATGGGGATGACGGCCATCACGGCATCCTTCACAGCAGCTCGGCAGCAAGCAGGTACAGGCTTTGGCTACCCGCCTTGACGCTGGCGCTCAGCAAGTGGGTAGTGAAGGCGTTGACGAACAGCACCTGCTCGCCGGCCAGGTCGGACTTTTCCGCAGGGTCGGCAATGAAGTCGGCCAGTGCCGGACGAGTGAGCTGCAACGAACCCTTGGTTGCCAGCAACTGTGGGTC
This sequence comes from Pseudomonas sp. NPDC089422, assembly GCF_044749405.1. Lineage (NCBI taxonomy): Bacteria > Pseudomonadati > Pseudomonadota > Gammaproteobacteria > Pseudomonadales > Pseudomonadaceae > Pseudomonas > Pseudomonas sp. NPDC089422. The sequence goes on along the minus strand of NZ_JBIVHW010000016.1, from coordinate 88,542 downwards.
GAACGGCGGGATGGCGCCGGAAGCGGTACCGACGCAGACCATCAGGCCACGTTGCTTGAGCGAATCGAGCGAGCCCATGAAGATGTTCTTGCCAACGCTGTCGAACACCACGTTGACGCCGACGCCACCGGTGAGCTCACGCCCTCACCTACCGCCTCCACCACGCCGGAGGCTTCTACGCCAATGCCTTTGGGCAGCGTCACTCCAATCATCGATCTCGACGCAGGGCGTCAGTTCTGGGTCATTGGACTGTAAGCGCTTGGGGTGCGGGATGCTTCGCATCGGGCGACAGCGGGTGTTCATTTGATGACAGACGCCGGCCCTGCGGCTGCAATCTTTTCTTCATGAGCCGCCTTGATGGTTAACAAAGGCCCGACTAATACTTAAGTCTCTGCCTGGGGAGGCACGAAACATGCGACCTAGATTCGTTATCGTCCCGGCTGTGCCCATCGAAAAGCAGTCCTTCCGCATCGGCGCGCGTTATTACGCGGCGACCGTATGCGGCGGTTTCGACATCTATGACAATCAGGAAAAGGAGCGGCTCAAGCCCAGTTACCCGAGCAGGACGGATGCCGAGGTTCAATGTCGGCGACTGAACACAAGTGGCAATGGCGGTTGAATACCGATATCAACCGCCAAGTGCATCGTAAGGCGATTGATGCTGTTCCGTAACGGCGTTCTCTGACGGGAGCACTGCCATGAACAAATCAACTGGTGCGCTGATACTGATGTTGTCAGCGCTCGCTGGCTGTTCGAGTAACTCGTCCATCTACCATGACCAGCCGTTGGTAGCCAAGGTCAATAACGGCATGAGCAAAGAACAAGTGCTGCAGATAGGCGGCAAACCGGGTGCCCAGTCCGACCGCACGGTAGTGCCTGGAACGTGCTTCGACTACATGCTGACCAAGCCGGGGCAGAAGCAACAGCCTTACATGGTCAGCTTCGATCAGGCCGGGAAGGTCGACAAGACCAGCTTCATGACCTGCGCCGAATGGAGCAATGCCCAGCAGAAGTCCCGGCAGGCATTGCCCAGCATGGGCGGAATGGGAGGCTCAGGCTATTGACCCAACCGGCAGCCGGTCACTCGAGGCACTCTCTGGCGGCCAGGCGCAGCTTGTCGCTCGACAGGAAGCTGCCTTTATAGAAGGTTGCCCGGCTGCCATCGTGATACTCGACAACTTCGAGCACCTCATCCGAAGTCACAGCGCTCGGTGCGGTCAACCGATAACCATGGCTGATGGACTTTTGCGTGGTCTGGGGGGAGAGTGCCTGCCACTTTGGCAGTACGCAGGCGGCGTACACATCCGGGGATTTTGCAGTGAGCTTGCTGGCAGTGGGCTTGCCTGGGTTGGCGCACGCAACAAGACTCGCAGCGAGTGCGGCGCAACATAGGATACGAACGGTTGGCATTTGCGATTAACCTGACAGGAACGTGGGCCATTCTAGCCGGGATCGAGCCGCAGGAGTAATCCACCAAGGTCGTGCACAGGCTTGATTGCGACCGCGCAAGACTTCCGTCGAATGGGCAAGACGGCTCCATCCCCTAGAATGCACCAGGCTGATGGATCAGCACCCATCGCAAAAAGCCCGCTCTCATGTGCGGGCTTTTTGCACTTGCAGATCAACGGTTCAGGCTTTTTTACACATCAATGCAGCATCGAGCAGTCTGCCATGGTCGTACCAGGCGTCGCGCTGGTAGGCCGTAAACTGACGCTGGGCGCCTGTGCCATGCAGTTCTACCAGACCATCGGCCTGGGTGGGGTCGGTACTTTCGACGTACAGTTTCACCGAGTTGTCGCCATCGACTTCGTAGGTTTTCACGTTACCTTGAAGTTCGCCTTTGACACACCCCAGATAAGCAGGCGTGCTTCTATCGGTAGTACCGGACGTATAATCATGGCCATCCCGCACATCCCGATTCTGTGCGCACCCGGCCATCAACAGCGTGGCGAAAGTGGTTAACAGCATTGCGCCTGCGACCGATCTTGATCTCTTCACGCGACACGCTCCAGCTGCCCCATCGAGAACTTAGAAAAGAGTGGCCAAACTGAACGCCCTTTTTTGGTTTTCGTGAACCTATGGTACTGCGCAACGCACACAGCCCTATAGGCTTATTTGCTATATGGACAATGGCCCATCACGGGCAACTTTCCGTCTTTCGCGTTATTTCTTTAGCCGAGCGGAACGATTTCAATCAGCCATGTTTCTCATGCGTATAGACCAGGCGCAGCGTTCAGGAGAGACCCATGGTGTGGTGGCTGGAAGTACTCACCCAGTTCGTGATTTCCACCGGCCTCGCCGTGTTCAGCATCTTTTTGTTCTGGGCCTGCACGCTGGCGTTCAGGAGGACGTACAGCAAGCTGCTGTCGACTGCGTTGGCGGTGGCCTTGCTGGGCATCGCCGCCTTTCCCCACGGGGCAAGCTTCGCCATCAGCCAGCAGGCGCTGCTGGGGGTGGGCAACGAATTCCTGTTGCTGGTCGCGGACGCGTCGGGAGTGATCAGCGCCGTGATGATTGCATCGTTCTTCTTCAATCCTGGACGGATGCTCGATGAATCATGAAGGCAGCTGAGCGAACAGCCGCCTGTTTCACTGCTGTCAGCGTGGCCCGCCTCCGTGTCCACCGCCCATCATGCCCGGGCCGCCATGCCCTCCACCATGCCCACCACCGCCACCTGGCGGCATGAACATCCAGCAACCTGCCAGCGTGGATACCAGTGCAGCCACGACGGCGGCACGCAATACATGCTTCAACTTCATTACAACGCTCCAAAAGGCAAAACGGACAGCGCTGCAAGTGTAATTTCCAGACCGGCCGGCCTGGGCGAGCTTTTCCATTTCTTTACAGTTGCGTGGCACAGGCCTGGCCGCAAGCGGAAGGGATGAAGCCAATGCTGCCTTGCATCAGTAACGACGATAGTCCTGGTGACCACCACGATCTCCATCGTAGTAATGCCGGTGGTGATGATCACCGTCGTGCCAGTAAGGCCAGCAGCCACTGAGCAACAACAACCCTGACAACACGACAACCCATGCAGTCTTGCGTTTCATGTGCGTACCTCCGGCCAGGCGAAGCGAGGCCTTGCTTACGTTGGACTGTGCAAAACAGGGAGGTTCGGGCCGGGCGCCAACCACTGATCCTGTTTCATGAAGCCCCCTGCCCCTCGGCACAACGCCATAGCATTTGACGCCACCTTCGCCGCGTGCTCTCCTTACGCCTTGCGTCAGGTGCCCCCATCGGGGGTGAAACGGGAAATCGGTGCGTCGCAGGCCCTCACCAGGGCCGGGCAAATCCGGTGCTGCCCCCGCAACGGTAAGCGAGCGAAGCGTCCAGACCACTGTGCCACGCAGTCCGGCATGGGAAGGTGATGCTTTTCAAGGAGCCCTGCTCCTCCTCGCAAGCCCGGAGACCGGCCTGGCGTTCATGAACACCCCGCGGTGGGCGGGCGCTGTCGCATTCCCTCGGGCGCCCCGTGCCCGGGGCTGCCGCGCTTGTCCCATTGCCTACTAAAAAAGCAGAGGATCGCGTCATGCCCGTCACCAGCGCCAAACACAGCATCACCACCCCCGTTACCCTCAGCCAGCGCGTGGTCATCGCCGTCGGTGCCAGCCTGCTCGGCCTGTGCCTGGTCTACTTTGCCGGGTTCTCGCACATCGAAGCCGTGCACAACGCCGCGCACGACACCCGCCACAGCGCCGCCTTCCCTTGCCACTGAGGCTGCCATGATCATGCGTATCGCCCGCACTGCCGGGTTCAGCGGCCTGCTCGCCGCGCTGTTGCTGACCCTGCTGCAAAGCTTCTGGGTCGCACCGCTGATCCTCGAGGCGGAAACCTATGAATCGGCCGCTCCCGCAGCCGAGCACCACAGCCACGGCGAAGAGGCCAGCGCAGGCCACACCCACAGCGAGGAAGCCTGGTCGCCAGAAGATGGCTGGCAGCGCATCCTGTCGACCACCGGCGGCAATCTGGTGGTCGCCGTCGGCTTCGCCCTGATCCTTGCCGCCCTGTACAGCCTGCGTGAGCCGGGCCGCACCAGCACGGGCGCACTGTGGGGGCTGGCCGGTTTTGCCGTGTTCTGCCTGGCGCCGACCTTGGGCTTGCCGCCGGAACTGCCAGGCACTGCCGCCGCCGACCTCGGTCAGCGCCAGAGCTGGTGGATCGGCACCGCAGCCGCGACCGCAGTGGGCCTGGCCCTGCTGGTGTTCGCGCGCCATGGCTTGCTCAAGGCACTGGGCGCGGTCTTGCTGGTGGTGCCGCACGTGATCGGTGCTCCGCAACCGGAAGTTCACGAAAGCCTGGCCCCGCAAGCCCTGGAGGCTCAGTTCAAGATCGCCTCTTGGCTGACCAACGCGGCCTTCTGGGTGGCCCTGGGCCTGCTCAGCGCCTGGCTGTATCGCCGCTCCAGCCACGCCTGATGGCCATCGACCAGCCATTGCCGGCACTGTATGCCGGCTTCGGCTGCCGCCGGGGTTGCCCGGTGGAGGTTCTCGACGCCTTGCTGCATGAAGTGCTGCAGCAGCACGGCCTGAATGCCATCGCACTTCGCGGCTTTGCCAGCATTGCCGGCAAGGCCGACGAGCCAGGCTTGCAACAGCTCGCCGCACGTCACGCCCTGCCGTTGGTGGTTTTCGCTGCCGAGCAGTTGCAGGTGTACGAGCCACAGCTCAGCCACCACTCGGCAGTCGCCTACGCCCACAGCGGCTGCTGGGGCGTCGCCGAGAGCACGGCACTGGCCCTGGCCAGCCTCAGCCATGCCAGCGCCACACTCAGGGTGCCCCGCCAGGTGCGTGGCCCCGCTACCCTGGCACTGGCCTGCGCCGGATAATCGCTTCTTTCATCAATTCAAGGATCTGCCATGACGGTCTACTTCATCGGCGCCGGCCCCGGCGACCCGGAACTGATCACGGTCAAGGGACAACGCCTGATCCGTCAGTGCCCGGTCATCATCTATGCCGGCTCGCTGGTACCCGCGGCGGTGCTCGAAGGGCATCAGGCCGAGACGGTCATCAACAGTGCCGAACTGCACCTCGAGCAAATCATCGACGCCATCCGCGCCGCACATGCCAACGGTCAGGACGTGGCCCGGGTGCACAGTGGCGACCCCAGCCTGTATGGCGCCATCGGCGAACAGATCCGCCACCTGCGCGAACTGGGCATCGACTACCAGATCATTCCCGGCGTCACCGCCACTGCCGCCAGCGCGGCGCTGCTCGGCTGCGAACTGACCCTGCCGCAAGTGGCGCAGACGGTCATCCTCACCCGCTACGGCGACAGCTCACCCATGCCCGCAGGCGAACAGCTCGGTGAGCTGGCGCGGCATGGCAGCACCCTGGCCATTCACCTCGGGGTCAGGCACCTGCCACGCATTGTCGAAGAACTGTTGCCCCACTACGGCACTGACTGCCCGATCGCAGTGGTTCACCGTGCCACCTGGCCGGACCAGGACTGGGTGCGCGGCACCCTGGCCGATATCGTCGAACAGGTTGCCAGCAAGGGTTTCCGGCGCACCGCTCTGATCCTCGTCGGCCATGTGCTAGGCGATGCGCCGTTCACCGAGTCGGCGCTGTACCGCGCCGGCCACGCCCACCTGTACCGCCCCGGCGACTAGCATTGCCAAGCTGACGAGGGGCGGAGCAGACTGCGCATTCCACCAGACCGGAGGGATACCCATGCTGGAACTGCGCCCCAATTGTGAATGCTGCGATGCCGATCTGCCGGGCGATAGCCCTGACGCCCTGATCTGCTCGTTCGAATGCACCTTCTGCCGCAACTGCGCAGACCACCGCTTGCAGGGACGTTGCCCGAATTGCGGCGGCCAGTTGCTGGCCCGCCCGACGCGGGTTGGCCAGGCCTTGAGCAACAACCCCGCCTCGACCCAGCGGGTCCTGAAGCCTCACCCGACCTGCGCCTGACCCTCCGCTAACACAGGCACCGCCACTTCTGACGGTGTCTGTAACGGCGGCCGTGTAGGAAATTTCCACAATACCGGCTCGCTTGTTCAACACATCTATACTCGCCATTACCATGGGTCCGGAATGGTCGTATCGTGCCGCACAGCAGAAAAAGCTTGCAGACGTATACCTGATTGCTTCAGGAAACCGACCACATTCCGACAGGAGTTAGTGACATGACAACCGTGCTGATCGTTGATGATCATGCCATCGTTCGTTTTTCCTTGCGCATACTGCTCGAGCGTGAGCGCTTTCGCATCGTCGGCGAGGTCGACAATGGCAGCGAAGTGGCGCAGAAGGTGCGCGAATTGCGCCCGGATGTGGTGCTGCTGGACATAGGGCTCCCCGGCCTCGATGGCATGGAAGTCATCAAGCGCCTGCAACAACAGGAGCCGGCCCCCAAGATCATGGTGCTGACCGGGCAGGCCACCGACCTTTACGTGCGCCGCTGCCTGGATGCCGGCATCGGTGCATTCGTCACCAAAGGCGAAGACCTGGAAGCCGTGGTGTTCGCCCTCAAGGCCCTGATCAAGGGCTACTCCACCTTCCCCCAGATGTCAGTGAACAGCAATACCCTGGAGAGCGAGCCAGAGCGCCTCGGCAGCCTGTCCAACCGCGAAATGGAAGTGCTGCGGCGCCTGAGCCGGGGTGAAAACAACAAGAACATCGGCGCCTGCATGAACCTCAGTGCCAAGACCATCAGCACCTACCGTGGCCGCATCATGGAAAAGCTCAAGACCGAATCACTGGTGGAAATGGTTGATCTGGCCAAACGCAACCAAGTCAACTGAGCGTGCGGGTAGCATGAAACCTGTCCTGGCCGGCCTGACCCTGTTCATCGCCCTGCTCTGCTACCCGTTCTTGGCGCTTGCCGAGGGTGAACCAAGGCATTTGCTGGCACGCGCCACCAGCGCCGCGCAACCGCTGCAACTGGATGACGCCGACCGCCAGTGGTTGCAGCGGCGCGGCGTGTTGCTGCTGGGGAGTTCACGGCCGGATTACCCACCCTTCGAGATCAACGTCAGCCTGGCTGATTACGAAGGCCTGAGCGCCGATTATGCCGGGCTGATCGCCGAGCAGCTGGGCGTACAGATCGAAGTCAGGCGGTTCGCCAGCCGTCATGAAGCGATCGCCGCGTTGCGTGCTGGCACCATCGACCTGCTGGGCAGCTCAAATGGATTCGAAGCTGCCGATGCCCAGCTCAGCCTCAGCCTGCCCTATGCCGACGACCTGCCGGTGATCGTGACGCGCGAGGACGCCGCCCTGAAACAGGGCAAAGAACTGGCCGGCTTGCGCCTGGCGATGGTCGACCACTACTTGCCGAGCGAGACTGTCCGGGCCCTCTACCCCAAGTCACAACTGATCCTCTACCGCTCGACCCTGGAGGGCCTTGCGGCGGTCGAAATGGGCAAGGCCGACGCTTATCTGGGCGATGCCATCAGTACCGATTTCCAGATAGGCAAGAGTTACCAGGGCAGGGTGAAGATCGATCATTTCTGCCAGGTGGCGCCCGGCTACTTTGCCTTCGCTTACGCCAATGACAACCCGCGGCTGCGCCGCCTGGTCGATAGCGCCATGGCCAGGATCACCGAAAGCGAGCGCCTGAACATCCTGCGCCGCTGGAGCAGTGGCAATACCAGCCTGCTGCTGGAACGTCACTTGTCCGTGCTGACGGAGGAAGAAAAGCACTGGATAGCCCGACATCCGACGGTCAGCGTGCTGGTCGACACGGCCCTGGCCCCGCTGACGTTCAACGACGCCGAGCAGCATGTCAGTGGAATCACCGTCGACCTGCTCAAGCAGATCACCCTGCGTACCGGCTTGCAGTTCAGGTTCATCGAGCAAGGCAACGTGCAGCAGATGGTCGAAAAGGTCGCACGGGGCGAGGCACAGATGATCGGGGCACTGGGCTATGGCACGGAGCGCGCAGCACAGCTGCGCTATACCCGCCCCTACCTGGTCAGCCCCAGGGTGCTGGTGACGCGCGACCAGGCGCCCTCGCCACTGCACGCCAGAAACCTGAACGGGCAACGTATTGCCCTGCTGCAAGGCTCCCACCTTCGCGCCGAAGTGCTTCAGCGCTTCCCGCAGGCGAAACTGGTCAAGGTGAACAACCCCCTTGGCCTGATGGAAGCGGTGGCGAACGGTGACGCCGACGCCGCCTACAGCAGTTTTATCAATGCCTCGTACTACATCAACCAGGTGTTCAAGGGGCGCCTGCGTATCGCCGATGTCCTGGGGGACGAGCTGGCCGTCGCCGCCTTTGCCGTCGCCCCTGACCTGCCGCAGTTGCAGGCCATCCTCGACAAGGCGCTGATGAGCATTCCTCCCGAAGAGCTGGAACAGTTGATAAACCGCAGGCGCACCAGCACCTTGGTCAGCGACAGCCCCTGGCGCAACTACCGCACGCTGGCCCTGCAAGTGCTGGTGCTATCAGCCCTGCTGCTGGCGGGCGTGGTGTTCTGGAACAGCTACTTGCGCAAGCTGATCCACCAGCGCACCGAAGCTCAGCGCGCGCTACAGGCCCAACTGGCCTTCAGCCGCGGGCTGCTGGAGCAACTGCGCCAGGCCAAGGATGAAGCAGAACAGGCCAGCAAGACCAAGAGCGCGTTCCTGGCAACCATGAGCCACGAGATCCGCACCCCCATGAACGCTGTGATAGGCCTGCTGGAGCTGGCACTGGAAGACAACCGCTCTGGCCAGTGCGACACCCAGACCCTGCAGACCGCCCACGATTCCGCCATCGGCCTGCTCGGGCTGATCGGCGACATCCTTGATATCTCCCGCATCGAATCCGGGCACATGACCCTGCAACCGGTGGCCACCGACCTGGTCGAACTGCTGCGCAGCACCCTGCGCGTGTTCGAAGGTAACGCGCGGATAAAGGGCTTGCACCTGCAAGACGAGCTGCCAGCGGGGCCGCTCTGGGTCCTGGCTGACCCGTTACGGATCAAGCAGATCCTTTCCAACCTGTTGAGCAATGCCATCAAGTTCACCGATCGTGGCGACGTACAGGTCAGCCTTGCGCTCAAACCCTCGACAGCAGGCGGCACCGCGTTGGTCGAGCTGGGCGTGACCGACACGGGTATCGGCATTGCCGTCCAGGATCAGGCCCGGCTGTTCAACACCTTTACCCAGGCGTCAGGCCCACGGGCGAGCCAAGGCGCGGGCCTTGGCCTGGTCATCAGCCGGACCCTGACCGAACTCATGGGGGGCAGGCTGGACCTGCAAAGCGTGGAAGGCATCGGCACCCGTGTGCTCGTCCAGTTGCCGCTGCCACTGAGCGCGCCACCCGCGCCCGCAGAACACAATGCAGTCACCGACCAAGCCGAAAGCGGGCCACTGAAGGTGCTGGTGGTCGATGACTACCCTGCCAACCTGCTGCTGCTGGAAAAGCAGCTGCACAGCCTCGGTCACCAGGTGACGCTGGCCGAGAATGGTGAAGCGGCGCTGGCCTTGTGGCAAACCCAGGCCTTTGACCTGGTCATCACTGACTGCAGCATGCCGGTGATGGACGGCCACGAGTTGGCCCGCAGGATTCGGCAACGCGAGCAAGAACGCGGGCTGCCCGCCTGCAATATTCTGGGCGTGACCGCCAATGCCCAGGCCGAAGAGCGCCAACGCTGCCTGCAGAGCGGCATGGACGACTGCCTGTTCAAGCCCATCGGGCTGCAGACACTGAAGGCGCACCTGCCTCATGCGCGTGCCATCGCCGATGCAGCCGCACCAAGCGCCAGTGGTTTCTGCCTGAACGAGCTGCACCACCTGACCCAGAATGACCAGCAGCTGACCCGGCGCCTGCTCGAACAACTGACGCAAAGTGCCCGCGAAGACCTGGCCGCTCTGCAAGCCCTGGATGCCGCCAGCGATCGCGAGGCGCTGCGCGCACTCGCCCATCGGATCAAAGGGGGGGCGAAGATGCTGCGGGTACGCGGGGTGGTCAAGGATTGCGAAGCCATTGAACAGGCCCATGACCAGGGACTACCGACAGACTCGCTGCACCTGCAGCTGGAAGCGAGCCTGCAGGCCTTGCTGCGGGAACTGGGCGACACCCTCAGTGCAATTGCAGCGTCGAGTTGATCTGGCTGATGGCGTCGACCACGTGACGGGAACCCTGCTGGATTTCCATGATCACCGTTCCCGCCTCGTTGGCCAGGGCCACGCCACGCCCGGTGCGTGACAGGCTCGACTGCATGCTGGCCACGGCGGTCAGCGACAGGTCGTGGTTCTGGCGCACCACATCGACGATTTCCAGCGTCGCCTTGCTGGTGCGCGCTGCCAGGCTGCGCACTTCATCGGCCACCACGGCAAAGCCGCGGCCATGCTCGCCGGCCCGGGCCGCCTCGATGGCTGCGTTCAAGGCCAGCAGGTTGGTCTGGTCGGCAATGCCGCGGATGGTCAGCACGATCTGCCCGATGACATCCGACTGTTTGCTCACCGCATCGATACTGCGCGCGGCGTCATTGAGCTCCTGGGAAATCTGCTCGATGACCTCCACAGTCTGCTGCACCACTTCGGTACCCTTGCGCGCGCAGGCATCGGTCTGCACCGAACTGGCATGGGCCGCATCGGCGGCGCTCTGTTGGGTGCTGACCTGCGCGGTGATGTCGCTGGCGAACTTGACCACCTTGTACAAGCGCCCTTTGCTGTCGAAGATCGGGTTGTACGAGGCCTCCAGGTAAATCGTCTGGCCCTGCTTGTTGATCCGCTCGAAGCGGTGCGAGTGGTATTCGCCGCGATTGAGTGAAGCCCAGAACTCGCGGTAAGCGCCGGATTCGCGTTCATGGGGCAGGCAGAACAGCCCATGGTGACGCCCCACCACTTCTTCCAGGCGATAACCCATGGTCGCGAGGAAGTTCTGGTTGGCCTTGATCACCCGCCCCTGCGGCGTGAACTCGACCACGGCCATGGACCGACCAATGGCCTTGAGCAGGCTTTCGCTCTCGTGTTCGTCCTTCACCCGCTGGCTGATATCGGCCGCCACCTTGATCACGCTGGTGACCTGCTGTTGATCGTCGATCACCGGCATGTAGCTGGCTTCCAGCCAGACCTCGCGGCCTGCCTTGTCGACGCGCTCGAAGGTGCCGCTGATGGCCTTGCCCTGCCCCAGTTCATGCCACAGTTGCTGGTACTCTGCGCTCTTGGCGTAGCCTGGTTCGCAGAACAGGCGGTGGTGCTTGCCGCGCAGTTCGTCGACGTCGTAGCCCATGGCCTGGCAGAACTGGGCATTGGCGTCGAGAATGGTACCGTCGGGGGCGAACTCGATCATGGCCATACAGCGGCTGATCGCGGCAAGCTTGGCCTGGGTCTCGACCAGGGCCTTGCGGGTGCGCTGAATCTCTATCAAATCAGACTTGCGGTGGAAATCGAACATGGCGCCAGGATCCTTCATGCCCAGGGTTTTCTGAGCATAGATCGGCTTTGTTACCGTGCAAGCAACTTGATATCACTTTGTGATTAACCAGTTAGCGACGCTTTCTGAAAAACCTCATGAACTCTCGCGCACCATCAGTTCAAAGCCCAGGTCCTGCTGCTCGGTCGCTACCCGCTTGCCATCGAGCAGCGCCAGCAGTGCCTGGGCGGCTCCCCGACCAACGGCCGCCCGTGGGGTGCGAATGGAGGTCAGGCGCGGCACCATGTGCGCCGAAGCAGGCAAGTCGTTGAAGCCGACCATGGCCACCTGGCGCGGCACCTCGATGCCTTGACGCAACGCCTGCAACACCGCGCCCTGGGCAAGGTCGTCGTTACAGAAGAAGATGCCATCCACATCGGGAGCCTGCGCCAGCAGCTGGCTGAACAGTTCACTGCCCAGTGCGATGGACGACGGTTGCGGCGCCAGAATCTCCAGCTCGGTGGCCTGCATGCCGGCCTCGGCCAGGGCCTGGCGGAAGCCTTCGGCGCGCTGCATCACCCGGGGGTCGAGTTGCGCGGCAATGAACGCCAGGCGCCGCCGGCCACGCTCGATCAGGTGCGTTGCCGCGGCACGCCCGGCCTGCTGCTGGGAAAAGCCCACCGACAACGCGCCGGCCTCACCACCCAGCTCCATCATGTGTACGCAAGGCACGCCGCTGGCGACCAGCATCTGCCGCGCCGCGTCGCTGCGATCGAAGCCGGTGAGCAGCATGCCGCAAGGCTGGTAGGCCAGGTAATTGCGGATCAGGTTCTCTTCTTCGTCGAGGTCGTAGTGATAGTTGCCAATCAGCACTTCCAGCCCACGCGGGCGCATCACCTCGTGGATGGCCTCCAGGGTGTCGATGAACAGCTGGTTGGACAGCGACGGAATCAGCACCACCACCGACTGGCTGCGCGCCGACGCCAGCGCCCGGGCCGCAGGGTTGGCGACGTAGCCCAGGGACGCAGCAGCGGCCATGACCTTTTCCACCAGTTCCGGGGCAACCGTGCTGACCCCGCGCAATGCGCGCGAAGCGGTAATCGGGGAGACCCCGGAAAGCCTGGCAACTTCAGCCAGCGTGGGACGACCTGTGGTACGAGAGCCTGTGCGGGACATGGATGTTGTAATTTTACTACTTGCAGGAATGGGGAACGGCCACTAAGGTAGCGCTGTCTCAGGACGCAGGCAATGTAATCTTTGGTAGTGGCCACTGCAGCACGCTGCCAAGCGTCCATACTGCGTAAGGACAAGATCAATAACACCGGGGAGGTGGCGTTTCGTCCGCGACGAGACAGCGCTATCTCACCCCGCAGGAGGTACTGATGAATTCTCCCCTGTCCGCCATCGTGGTGATGGGCGTGGCCGGCTGCGGCAAAAGCTGCGTCGGTGATGCCATTGCCAAGCGAAGCGGCGGTCGCCTGATCGAAGGCGACGCATTCCACCCTGCCGAAAACATTCGCAAGATGAGTGCCGGCATCCCGCTGGACGACGATGACCGCGCCGGTTGGCTGGTGCGCCTGGGCCAGGAGCTGCAAGCGACGGTGAAGGCCGGCGAACGGCCGATCCTCACCTGCTCCGCGCTCAAGCGCCGCTACCGCGACACCCTGCGCGCAGCGATGCCAGAGCTGGTGTTCGTGTTCCTCGAACTCACCCCCGCAGAAGCGGAAAAGCGCGTGCTCGCCCGCCCCGGCCATTTCATGCCGGCCAGCCTGATCGACAGCCAGTTCGCTGCCCTCGAGTCACCCAGGGGCGAACCCCTGACCCTGCCGCTGGACGCCACCCTGCCGATTGCGGTGCTCGCCGAAACGGTCGACACCTGGCTAAAGCCCTGCGGTGAGCGGAACCTGGCGCGGACTGCCTGAACCGGCGGCTTTTCCGGCTCACCAAAGATAGCGCTGTCTCGACGCCTGATGGCGGCGAAAGTTCAATAAATGCTACGCCCAAAACAACGATAAGACCGAGGCATCAAAACCATGTTCGGACTGGCTACAGATACCTACCTGCTGCTCGACGCGCTGGTCACCATCGTCGGGCTGATCCTGCTGATCACCCATTTCAAGGTCCACCCCTTCGTCGCCCTGACCCTGGCCGCCGGTTTCCTCGGCCTGACCTCCGGCATGCCGGTGGCCAAGGTGATGAAATCGTTCCAGGACGGTTTCGGTGGCGTGCTCGGCTTCGTCGGCATCGTCCTCGCCCTGGGCACTATGCTCGGCAAGCTGATGGCCGACTCCGGCGGCGCCGACCAGATCGCGCAAACCCTGATCCGCGCCTTCGGCAAGAAGAACGTGCATTGGGCGATGATGTTCGCCGCCTTCCTGGTCGGCATTCCGCTGTTCTTCGAGATCGGCTTCGTGCTGCTGATTCCGCTGGTGTTCATCGTCGCCCGGCGCTCGGGTGTGTCGTTGGTCAAGATCGGCATCCCGCTGCTGGCCGGCCTTTCGGTGGTGCATGGCCTGGTCCCGCCCCACCCGGGCCCGCTGCTGGCGATCGGCATCTTCCACGCCGACATCGGCAAGACCATCTTCTATGGCCTGCTGGTGGCGCTGCCCACGGCGATCATCGCCGGCCCGCTGTTCGGTAACTTCATTTCCCGCTACATCCCCGGCAACCCGTCACAGGAACTGATGGACCAGATCGCCAAGGAATCGGACCAGAGCAACCTGCCAAGCTTCACCATCACCCTGGTCACCGTGCTGCTGCCCGTGGCGCTGATGCTGCTAAAGACGTTCGCCGACGTGGTACTGCCGGCCGAGCACATCATCCGCCAGTGGATGGACCTGATCGGCCACCCGATCACCGCCTTGCTCGCCGCCCTGCTGCTGGCCTTCTACACCTTCGGTTCGGCCCGCGGCTTCAGCCGCCAGCAGATCATGAAGATGCTCGACCAGAGCCTGGCGCCGACAGCGGCCATCGTGCTGATCGTCGGAGCCGGTGGCGGCTTCAAGCAGATGCTGGTGGATACCGGCGTAGGCAACGTGATCGGGCAGATGGCCGTGCAGGCGGAAATTTCACCGATCATGCTGGCCTGGCTGGTGGCGGCGGTGATCCGCATCGCCACCGGTTCGGCGACCGTGGCGACCATTACTGGCGCCGGTATCGTCGCCCCGGTGATCGACCTGGTGCCTGGGGTCAACCGCGAACTGCTGGTGCTGGCCACCGGCGCCGGCTCGCTGATCCTCTCCCACGTCAATGACGCCGGCTTCTGGCTGGTGAAGCAGTACTTCAACATGACCGTGGCTGAAACCTTCAAGACCTGGAGCATGATGGAGACGATCCTGTCGATCGTCGGCATCATCTTCATCATGGCGCTTTCGACGGTGGTATGACCGCTGATCGGGGTGATGGCACCTGAGCATCACGGGTAGGGCCCAACACAGGTAAGAGCCCTACCCCCCGCAAAGCCCACCAGCCAAGCTGAACGACAACTGAGACCTACCCGCTCCCCCAGGATGTTCGTTCAGCTGTTCAAGCGGCCTTGGGGTCTACCACTGGCGCTTGTCGGGCCGGGTCAGCCCTAGCTTCTCGATACGGTAACGCAGCATGTCCCGGGACAGGCCCAGCATCCGCGCCGACTTGGTGACATTCCAGTCGGTACGGTCCAGGGTCTTGCACACCAAGTCGCGCTCCATGTCTGGCAGGCTGGTACCCGGCTCCGGCTCATGCCGCGGCAGTTCGTACACGGTCGCCGTGGGCTGAGGCACCAGCGGTTCGTCGATCAAGGTCATGCACAGGTTCAGCTGATGTGCCTGCACCACCTCATTGGGCGCCAACAGGACGGTCTGCTCCAGCATGTTACGCAGTTCGCGAACATTGCCCGGCCAGCTGTAACTCAACATCAAGGCTTCGGCCTCGGCGCTGAAACGCAGGTTCGGCTTGCCGTAGCGGCGCCCGTGGTGCGCCAGGAAATGCCGGGCCAGCAACAGCACATCCTGGCCCCGAGCATACAGCCGCGGCACTTTCAGGGCGATGATGCGCAGGCGGAAGAACAGGTCACGGCGGAACTTGCCCTGCTGCACCATCTGCTCGAGGTTGCAGTTGGTGGCGCTGATTACCCGCAGGTCGACCTTGCGTTCCTTGACCGCACCGATGCGGCGGATGCTGCGGTCTTCCAGCAACTTGAGCAGTTTGGCCTGCAACACCAGGTCCATCTCGCCAATCTCGTCGAGGAACAGCGTGCCGCCATCGGCCGCTTCCACCAGGCCCACGCGGCGTTCCTTGGCGTCGGTGAACGCCCCCTTCTCATGACCGAACAGCTCGGCCTCCAGCAGATTGGCCGGGATCGAGGCACAGTTGAACTCGATGAACGGCCCCTTGCTGCGCGAGCCGTCGAAATGCAGTGCGCGGGCAACCAGTTCCTTGCCGGTACCGGTCTCGCCCTCGACCAATACCGGCGGCAGGTCGTCCATGGCCATGCGCCGCTCGGCGTCGAGCACCTGATGCAAGGTGTGCTTGAGGGTGAGCATCGCCGGCGATTCGCCGATCAGCGCCTGCAACCCGGACTTCTGCGCCTCGCGCTCCTGGTAGAACGACAAGGTGCGCTCCATGCGCTCGGCAGCCAGGGCCTTTTCCAGGGTCAGCTTGAGTTCGGCCAGCACCACCGGCTTGGTCAGGTAATGGAACGCACCCTCCTTCATGGCCTGCACGGCGTCTTCGACATTGCCGTAACCGGTCATCATGATCACCTTGAGGTCCGGTGCCTGCGACACCAGGGTACGCAGCAGGTCATGCCCGCTCATGCCCGGCAGCGAGTTGTCGGTCAGTACCGCATCGGGCTGGGCCCGCTTGATCTGTTCCAGCGCCAGCTCCGCACTGTGGCAGAGCGTCACCTCGAAGCCCTTGAGGCTCAGGTAGGTGCGAATGTTGTCGCCGAGGATTTCGTCATCCTCAACTACCAGGATGCTGTGCTCCATGGTCCCCTCCCGCTGCGATATTGAAAGTGAGGCTGACGCGGGTTCCTTCCTCTTCACGGCTGCTCAGGCTGACCGAGCCGCCAAACCGTTCCATGATCCGCTTGACCAGGGCCAGGCCCACGCCGAGGCCGCCCTGCTTGGTGGTGAAGAATGGCTTGAACACCATTCTTTCCTGCTGTTGGCTCATGCCCTTGCCGGTGTCGCTGAGCAGCAGCTGCGCGCGCTGGCCATCCAGCACGCTGACCTGCGCATGCAGGACGCCGCCCTTGGGCATGGCTTCCACGGCATTGGAAAACAGGCTGTTGAGAATCTGCGTCAATTGCAGGGGCTGGCTGGCCACCCACTGCACCTGCGGCCCTTCGAAGCTGAAACGCACGCCGTTGCGCTCGATCTGCTGGGCAAAGGCCTGGTGGGTATCTTCTATGGCCGCCACCAGGTCCACCGCCTCGGCGGTATCGCTGGCCGGTCGCAGCGATACCAGCAGCTCACGCACCCAGCGCGACATGCGGTCGACCTGGCTGATGATGTCATTGATGTTCTTCTGCGCCAGCGGGCTGGCGATTTCCTCGGCCAGCTCGGCGCTGGAGCGGATATTGGCCAACGGGTTGCGCAAGCTATGGGCCACGGCGGAAGACATCTCGCCCAGTGCCACATAGGTTTCGCTGGCCACCAGCCGGTCCTGTTGCTGCTGCAGCATGTACGCTGCGCGGCGCACGATCCAGAACAGGCCGAAGTAGATCAGCGCGCCGCCCACCAGGGTCGAGGCCCAGATCAGCACGTAACCACGCTGGATACGCCGCACCAGGTCCTGCGGCTCCTTGTAGATCTCGACCATGGCCATGACCTGTTCGCCCTGACTGTCGAACAGGGGGATGTAGTTTTCGATGAACAGGTATTTCGGCTCGCGTAGGAATTTCTGCTCTTCATGGCCTTTTACAACCCTGTGGTAGCTGGCCGACACCGCCTTGCGCGAGCTGAAGGCGCGGTTCAGGCCACCGTCGTTTTCAATGCGCTCGCCAGTCAGTTCAGGGTTGGTGGACCAGACGATGGTGCGGTCACGGGCATAGACAATGGCCAGCAAGGTATCAGGCAAGTGCTCGACGTGGTCGAGAAACTCGGCCCGGGTCGACTCGGCCAGGGCCGGGCTGACCTGCAGGTGCTGTTGATCCAGGCGCGGGTTGAGCAGTTCGCCCATGGTGGTGCCGGGTGGCAGCTGCGAATGACGCACTTCGGCCAGGGCCAGCGACTGGATGAACTGGGCGGTAAGCATGGCATCACGCTGGACGCTGTCACGGACCACGAAGCGGGTCGACACGTAGCCCAGGCCACCGGCCACCGCGGTGATGATCAGCAGGCTGATCACCGAGAACCAGCGCAGCAGGTTGAACTCCCGAAGCGGCACGGCCAGGCCGCTGCTGGGCAGCGCGGCGGGCTTCACGGGAACATCTTCATCCAGCATCTGCATCGCGTCGTTCCCGTACAGGGAGTCCGTTCAGAAGGTGGTCACCGCATTGCTACCGATAGTAGCAAATTGATACCACCCCACCCGGGCAGCTGCCGCCGCCTTTGTCGCGCGTTACCTGCTGCGAATACCTGCAAGAACTCCGCCATGCCTATCAACCAATCGTCATATCAATATGAATCAATCAGTTACAGGTTATTCATGGCGTCTGCCCGGGGATGATTCCCCATAGTTGGGTACTGTTTACCCAAAAAAGACCAAATCTATATAAATCATTACCTTACATCGTAATAATGATGTTTCTTATTACGAACGCACCAACCGAAAGGTGAGCGAGACCCGCGTGCCATGGCCCACGCTGCTGCTCAACCGGACTGAACCGCCAAAGCGCTCCATGATGCGCTTGACCAGCACCAGCCCCACACCCAACCCGCCTTGCTTGGTACTGAAAAATGGCCTGAAGGCCAGGCGCTGCTGCTTTTCGTTCATGCCCTTGCCGGTATCGGCAATGCGCAAGGTGAGGCTGCGCCGGTCGCGCTTGACGACCTCGATACGCAAGCGCCCGCCCTGCTCCATCGCCTCCAGGGCATTGGCGATCAGGCTGTTGAAAATCTGCCCGAGCAGCGCCGGGTGGCCGAGTACCTGCACCGGCGGTAACGGTCGCAGGTCCAGGGTTACCCCACTGCGGGCCAGCGGCACGGCGAAACTCTGCAGGCTTTCCTGCAGGGCCTGGGGCAAGTCGACCGGCACCGCTTCGTCATTCAGCGGCCTCAACGACTGCAGCAGCTGGCGAATCCACTGCGACATGCGGTCGACCTGGCTAATGATGTCATTGATGTTGCGCTGCGCCGGGCCTTCATCGAAAGCCTGGGCCAGTTCGGCGCTGGAGCGGATGCTGGCCAACGGGTTGCGCAGGCTGTGGGCCACCGCCGAGGACACCTCGCCAAGGGCCACGTAGGTCTCGCTGTTGATCAGCCGTTTCTGCTGCACCGCCATCACCCGCGCGGCGCGGCGCATGATGCCGTACAGGCCGATATAGACCAGCGCAGCACCGACGGTGATGGCCAGCCAGATCAGGATCAGCCCATGTTCGATGCGCACGATCAGGTCGTGGGGCTCCTTGTAGATTTCCACCATTGCCGTGACGCTATCGCCATCGGCATCGAACAAGGGGATGTAGTTTTCGATGAACAGCTGTTCCGGCGGGGTCACGAACTTCTGTTCAGTGCGTGCCTGCTCGAAATTGTGATAGCTGGCCGAGACGCGCATCTTGTATTCGAAGGCGCGGTCCAGGTCGTCATCGCCTTCGATCAGCTTGCCCACCAGCGCCGGGTTGCTCGACCAGATCACCGTACGGTCCGGGGCATAGATGTTGGCCAGCAGCATGTCCGGCAGGTGGGCGACATGGTCGAGGAATTCACCGCGGGCCTTGCGCCGCGCTTCCGGGTCGACATCGGGCATGGCGGTAAGATCGGTGCGTGGGTCGAGCAGTTCGCCCATGGTGCGCACATTGGGAATCGACACATGGCGCACTTCGGCGTCGGCAATCGAGGTGATGAACTGCGCGGTGAGCAAGGCGTCACGCTCGATGCTCTCATCGATGATGAAGCGGCTGGAAATCAGCCCCAGGCCCGCAGCCACCGAGAGGATGATCGCCAGGCTCACCCAGGCGTACCAGCGCAGCAGGTTGAACGGCCTGCGCGGGGCGGCGTCGGTGCCCGTAGGCGCCTCAAGTACATCGGAACGGGGGGCGACGTCCATGACGGACTCCACTGCTGGGCACCTTTTGAAAGGTTATAGCCCAGAGTTGGGTAACCATGGCATTGATTGGGGACGAGTTGCACCACTTTCGCGACGCAAGGCCCGCTCAGAGGGGTGAGTCATCGGCCAGCCCCTGCAGCTTGCGGTATTCACGCAACACGTTTGGCACATAGCGGCGGGTCTCGGCGAACGGCGGTACCGCACCGCGCCGCCGCACGGCATCGGGGCCTGCGTTGTAGGCCGCCACGGCCAGGGTGATGTCATTGTCGAACAGGGTCAGCATGCGTTTGAGGTAGCGCGCCCCGCCCTGCACGTTGTCTTCGGGGTCAAGGATGTTTTCCACACCCATCTCCTTGGCCGTGTCCGGCATCAGCTGCATCAGCCCCACTGCCCCGGCCGCCGAGCGGGCCTTCGGGTTGTAGCCTGATTCGGCCTTGATCAGCGCATGCAGCAGCGCCAGCGGCACATCGTAATCGCGGGCCGCCGCCGCCACCAGTTCGGCATAGGGCCGCCCGGTGATCAACTGGGCATCGGCCGGGCCAGCCTGGGCAAGCGGTTCGCTGATCACCCGTTCGTAATGGCGTCCTGGCCGGTGGACGTTGCTCAGTACATAGCCACCCTTGGCATCGATGGAAATGTACATGTCGGCCTGGGCGCTTGCCGCCACCAGCCAGGTCACTACCAGGATCACCACACGCATGTCGGTCGCCTCCCCGCCGTGCCCCCCCGATATGGGGGAAATGCCCCGGAAAACCCGGGTTTTTCTGCTTCGACGCAAGCACCGTGCCGCTTGCCATGGCGCATGGCGCAAGGCCCCGAGGCAGACGTGCACGTCTGTTGCATGTGGCTTGAAAACGCGTGTCCCCATGCAGCGGAGGGCTTCACCATGCAGCGCAGATCCAATCCCCAACGTGGCTTCACCCTGCTTGAACTCCTGGTGGTCCTGGTGGTGCTCGGTTTGTTGGCCGGTATCGTCGCGCCCAAGTACTTCAGCCAGCTCGGTCGCTCGGAAGCCAAGGTGGCGAAGGCGCAGATCGAAGGCCTGGGCAAGGCCCTGGACCTGTACCGCCTGGAGGTGGGCCATTACCCCACCAGCGAACAGGGCCTACAGGCGCTGGTCAGCGCCCCCAGTGGCGAGTCGCACTGGTCGGGGCCCTACCTGCAGAAGGCCGTGCCGCAAGACCCATGGGGCCGCGCTTACATCTACCGTCAGCCTGGCGAAAACGGGGGTGAGTACGATCTGCTGTCGATGGGCAAGGACGGCCAGCCCGGCGGCGATGGCGAGAACGCTGAAATCACCAGTTGGCAATGAGGAGAACGAACATGCGCTATAGCCTCAAGGCCCTCGGCAGACAGGGCATCGTGCAGTTGCAGATCGACGCCGAGGATGCCGAACACGCGCGTCGCCAGGCCGAGAACCAGGGGCTGCGAGTGGTCAGCGTGCGCGGCCAGGGCAAAGCCCTGGGCGGCCTGGCCTGGCGTCGCGCGGCGACCTTCGACCTGGTGCTGTTCAGCCAGGAACTGACCACCCTGCTGCACGCCGGCCTGCCGCTGATCGATGCGCTGGAAAGCCTGGCGGAAAAGTCCCCCGTCGGCGCCTCGCGCAAAGTCTTGACCGAACTGGTGCGCCAGCTCTATGAAGGCCACTCGCTGTCCCAGTCGTTGGCGCAGCAGCCGCGGGTATTCCCGCCGCTGTACGTGGCGCTGGTGCAGTCCAGCGAGCGCACCGGCGCGCTGGGCGATGCCCTGGCCCGCTACATCGGCTATCGCCAGCGCCTGGACCTGGTCCGGCAGAAACTGGTGGGCGCTTCGGTCTACCCGTTGCTGCTGTTGCTGGTTGGCGGCGGCGTGGTGCTGTTCCTGCTCGGCTATGTGGTGCCGCGTTTCAGCCTGGTGTTCGAGGGCATGGGCAGCGAACTGCCCTGGATGTCCCGGGTGCTGATGGACATCGGCCTGTTCCTGCATGCCCAGCAACTGCCGCTGGCACTGGCCGTTGCGGGCGGCATCGGGACGCTGGTGGTACTGCGCCGCAACCCGCTGGTCCGGCGCTGTGCATCACGGCAATTGCGACGATTGCCGGCCCTGCATCAGCGCCTGGTGATGTATGAACTGGCGCGCTTCTACCGCTCCCTGGGTATCCTGCTGCAGGGCGGCATCCCGATTCTCACCGCCATGGGCATGGCCCACGGGTTGCTCGGCAGCGCTTCGGCGCAAGGCCTTGAACAGGCCAGCCGGCGCGTCGGTGAAGGGCTGCCGTTGTCGGACGCACTGGAAGCCGGGCAGTTGGTCACGCCTGTGTCGCTGCGGCTGCTGCGGGCGGGAGAGCAATCGGGAAACCTGGGGGAAATGCTCGAGCGCTGCGCGGATTTCCATGATCAGGAAATCGGCCGCTGGGTGGAATGGTTCGTGAAACTGTTCGAGCCGCTGCTGATGACCTTCATCGGGCTGCTGATCGGGGTGATCGTGATCCTGATGTACATGCCGATCTTCGACCTGGCTTCGAGTATTCACTGACCTCAGTAGTCGAAACGATCCACCGCACGCCGCCGTTCGTTGTCATCGCGCCGGTCATAACTGGCGGTGGTCTGGATGTTGGCATGGTGTGCGAGCTTCTGCGCGATCGACAGGTCATGCTCTTCGATCACCCGGGTGATGAACGCCCGGCGAAAGTCGTGGGGCATGATCTTCACCCCCACCTGGGCACCGCGCTGGCGGGCGATGTAATAGATCGCATGCTTGGTGATGCGTGCACGGGTGATGTGGTTGCCACGGCGAATGCGGTTGAACAGGAACGGGTCGTCCGACGCCCCTTCGGGCAACGCCTCCCGGCGCAGGTCCAGCCAGGCCTGCAGCTTCTCGAACGCCCAGGCCGGGGCATACTTGATCAACTGCCGGTTGCCCTTGCCCGTGACCTGCAGGCTGCGCGCCTCGAAGTCGACCTGGCTGAGGTCGATGTCCACCGACTCCGACTTGCGCATGCCGGTGCCGTAGAGCAAGGCGATGATCGCCGCATCGCGCACGCCCTGTGGCCGCGGATCGGCCTCGCACAAGTCCATCAGTTCGCGGATCAGGCTGCGCCGCAGGTTGCGCCCGGGCGGCAGGCGGCTGCCGGACGCTGGCTTCACCTCGCGGATGCGCAACAGCTGCTCATGGTCGATCAGGCCCTGGCGCCACGCCTCGTTCATCACCCCGCGGACCGCGTTGACATACAGCGAGGAACTGTTCGGCGCATAACCATCGGCACGCAATGCTGCCACCAGCGCAATCACATGGCCAGGCTCGAGCCGGTGCCACGGCACATCGACAAGGTTGCAGTCGACGAAGCCGAGCCGGTCGGCGGCATCCTGGAGGATGTAACGCATGGTCTGCTGGCTGGAGGGTGCCAGCCGGGCGAGGTACTGCAGCAGTGGATTTTGCGAGAGGTCGGACAAAACGTGAATCCTGAAGCGAAACGAAGCGACGGCGCGCAATGGTACCGTAAACCGCGCCGATTGATCGAACGCAAGGCGGTCGGGGCGATCTGTGGTCTAGAGTTCAGACCAAGCAGACTGCAGCGAGCCCCTATGGTTTTCCATCGCCTGACCCGTACTCACCCACGCCTTAGCATCGCCGCACTGGTCGGCCTCCTTGGCGCCTGGCTGATCCCTGCCGACGATACCGTGCAGCGCATCCTCGCGGGCTGGAACCTGGGCGTCTGGCTTTATCTGCTGCTGGTTCTGTGGCTGACCTGGCGAGCCGGCCCCGACAAGGTGCGCAAGATCGCCCGGGTCGAGGACGAAAATGCCGGCCTGGTGTTGCTAACTGTGTGCATCGCCGCCATCGCCAGCCTGGCCGCCGTGACCCTGCAACTGGTTTCCAGCCGCGGCCTGCAAGGCAGCGCGCTGGCCTTGCACTACCTTTACACCGGGCTGACCGTGGCCGGATCCTGGCTGCTGATCGGCTGCATCTTCAGCCTGCACTACGCCCGCCTGTTCTACACCGGCGAGCGCAACGCACCGGCACTGCGCTTCCCCGACGGTGAGTGCAACCCGGATTACTGGGACTTCCACTACTTCTCGTTCACCATCAGCGTTGCCGTGCAGACCTCCGATATCGGCGTCGGCGGGCGCGGCATGCGCCGGGTGGTGCTGGCGCACTCATTGGTAGGCTTTGTGTTCAATACGGCGATTCTGGGTTTCACCATCAATATTGCGGCAGGCCTGCTCGGCTAGTACGCGCCCGGCGCAGGCGGCAATGCGCTGGCAGGCGTATTCCAGGCGCTTGGCATCGAGCACCAGCCCCATACGTACATGGCCCGCCGCACTGGGGCCGAACGCATCCCCTGGTAAAAGTGAAACCCCCTCCTCCAACAGCAGGCGCTGGGCGAAGGCCTGGGCGCTGAGCCCGGTGGCCCGGATATCGAGCATGACGAACATACCGCCTGCCGGTCGATGAGCGAGCACTCCTGGGCAGTCCGCCAGGGCTGCACAGACCCGGTCGCGCCGCTGGCGATAGGCCTCGCGCATCGCGTGAACGGCCGGCAGGTCCTGCTCCAGCGCCACGCAGACAGCGGCCATGACAAACTCCGGCAAGCCGAACAGCATCGCCATGGCCAGGGTGGCGAGGTGCGCAATCAACGGTTGCGGGCCCACCACCCAGCCCACCCGCCATCCGCTCATGGCGTGGGACTTGGACACGCTGTCAATCAGCACGCAGCGCTCGGCCATGCCCGGCAAGCCGAGCGGGTCTGCCGGTTCGCCATCGAACAGCAAGCCGCTGTACACCTGGTCACACACCAGCCACAGGTCATGTTCACGGCACAGCTGCGCCAGCAGCGCCATGTCCTGCGGCGAAATGGCGGCGCCGGTGGGATTGTGCGGGGTGTTCAGCAGCAGGCCACGGGTACGCGGGGTGATCGCCCGGGCCACCGCCAGCGGGTCAAGGCGAAAGCCCTGTTCCGGGCTGACCGCTACCTGCACGGGCTGTGCCCCGCAGGCAGCGAGCACGCCTTGATAGGTGACATACATGGGTTCGGCGACGATCACTTCGTCACCGTGTTCGAACAGGCATTGGCAAACCGCGTACAGCGCGCACTGGGCACCGGCGAGGACCATCACCTGGTCGGCCGAGACCTGCGCGCCCGTGCGCCGGGCAATCGCCTGGCGCAGCGCCAGGCTGCCGTGCACATCGCTGTAATGGGTTTCGCCGCGCTGCAGGCTGGCGATCGCCGCGTCGACCACCGGTGTAGGCGTATCGAAGTCCGGATCGCCCACCGATAGCAGGAAGATCTCGCGTCCCTCGCGACGCAAAGCCTGGGCCTGGTAGTGGATGTCCCATGCCGCGACGGCTTCGCCGGCGATGCGTTGGGTGAGCGTGGAATAACGCATGACTGTCTCCCTGTCTGCCCAGCTCGCACCGCTCGTCCGAAAACGCTGTGCGCCGAATGTGGATAAAAGTAGCAGAAGACATCGGCAACCATGCGGGCATCGTGCGGGGAAAACGTTTGCGTGGCCATTTGCTGCCAAACGGCTGGCATGACAGGGGTGTGAACGCTGTCATGCATTCATACATTTGTCTTGTCCTGGACCGAACATGGGCTGTGGCAGGTGCTATGGTTAGGTTCCCGACGGCCGAGCGAGCGGCGGCCGATCACCGCGTCCAGGCAAGGACAAGGAGGCTGGCTTGAACAAGATGACGTTCCCCAACGCCTGCCAGGTGATGCGCTGGCATTTCCATCCGCTGGGCTTCGAAGCCAGCATGGATGCACCGCGCAGCATGGTTGCACGGCTGTTCGACCGGGCCACGGGCGAGACCCTGCTGGCCATTGCCGGCATCCCCTGCACGGCAATCATGGCCGCAGCCGATGTCGAACGCATCATCGAGGCCGTGGAGGCCGAGATGGAAGCCTTTGCCGCACCCTTCACCCTGCTGGATGCGGGCTAGACCGCCGCTTCGCTTTCTTCGCGCAACGCCTGCAATCTGCCCATGAACTGCTCGGCCGGCACCGGCTGACCGAGCAGATAGCCTTGCAGCGAATCACAGCCCAGACGGGTCAGGAAGTCCTGCTGGCGGTTGGTTTCCACCCCTTCGGCAACGATGCGCAGGCCCAGCGCCTGGCCCAGGGCGACGATTGCCGAGACAATCGCCGCGTCGTCGCTGTCCTGCTCCAGGTCGCGCACGAAACCACGGTCGATCTTCAGCTCGTTGGCCGGCAGGCGCTTGAGGTACATCAGGCTCGAATAGCCAGTGCCGAAGTCATCGATCGACAAGTCGACACCCATGTCGGACAGCCGCTGCAGCACGGTCAGGCTGGCATCGGCGTCGTGCATGGCCGTGGTTTCGGTGATTTCCAGGGTCAGCCGGTTGGCCGGCAGGCCGTTTTCCTTCAGGGCGCGGGCGACACTGTCGACCAGGCCGACATGGCAGAACTGGATGGCCGACAGGTTGACCGCCATGCGCCAATCGCCATGCCCCTGCTCGAGCCACTGGCGCATCTGCCGGCAGGCTTCAACCAGCACCCATTCACCGATCGGGATGATCAGGCCGGTCTTCTCCGCCAGGCCAATGAAACGGTCCGGGAGCATCAGGCCGTGCTGTGGGTGTTCCCAGCGCAGCAAGGCTTCGGCACCGATCGGCGTGCAAGCCTGGGCGTCGAACTTGGGCTGGTAGTGCAGGCGGAACTGACCCTGTTCGAGGGCCGCCCGCAGGTCCTGCAGCAGCTGCAACTGTTGCCGGGCGTTGCTGTTCATCGACACGTCGAAGAAGCTGTAACCGTTCTTGCCGGCGCTCTTGGCGTGGTACATGGCAGCGTCGGCGTTGCGCAGCAGTTCGAGCTGATCCTGGCCGTTGCCGGGGTACAGCACGATGCCCAGGCTGGCTGTGAGTTGCAGGTCGTGCTCGGCGACGCGGAAGGCGCGCGACACCAGGTTGACCTGCTTGACCGCCACATCCATGGCGTCTTCCGGTTCCTGCAGCTCCACCAGCAGCACGAACTCGTCACCGCCGATCCGCGCCAAGGTGTCCTGGCTGTGCAGATGGCCACGCAGGCGGGCCGCCACGGCCTTGAGCAACAGGTCGCCGACATGGTGGCCAAAGGCGTCGTTGACTGGTTTGAAACCATCCAGGTCGATGAACATCAGCGCAAAGCAGCCACCCTGCTCCGCCACCTTGCCAATCGCCTGATCGATACGGTCAGACAGCAGTGTGCGGTTGGGCAGCCCGGTCAAGGTGTCGTGCAGCGCCAGCTGGGTCAGCTCCTGGTTGGCCAGGGTCAACGAGTGGGCCAGTGCTGCCGTGCGCGCTTCAAGGCGCGCATCCAGCACCGAAGTGAGCAACGCCACGGCCAGCACCGCCAAGGTGGTGATCAACACCAGATAGACCAGGCCATCGCCCTGCAGGCCGCTCATCAGCGCGCCGCAGTAGCTGCCCTCGGGGAAATTCGCCGCGGCCATGCCGGTGTAATGCATGCCAACGATGGCAACGCCCATCACCATGGCCGCCAGGCCGCGGACCTGGCGCACGTAGGGGGTGTGCTGGCGCAGGCGGAAGGCAATCCAAAGCGCGGCCGCCGAAGCACCTACCGCTATGGCCAGCGAGGCGCCGAACAAGGTCGGGTCATAGTCGATGCCGGGCAGCATGCGCAGCGCCGCCATGCCGGTGTAGTGCATGCAGGCGATGCCGGAACCCATGATCAGGGCGCCGAAAGCCAGCTGCGTCCGGGGCAGGCTTGGCTGGCTCACCAGCCACAGGGCGAAGCCGGAAGACAGTACGGCGATCACCAGCGACAACGCGGTCAGGCCGATGTCATAGCCCAGAGCGATGGGCAGGCTGAAGGCGAGCATGCCGATGAAGTGCATCGACCAGACGCCGATGCCCATGGCCAGCGCGCCCCCTCCCATCCACAGGTGCACGGCTCGGCCCTTGGCCGTGGCGATACGGCCAGTGAGGTCAAGGGCGGTGTAAGAAGCAAGGATGGCTACGCAGAGTGAGATCAGCACCAGCGCGGAGGAGTAACTACCGGTCAGCATTGGAAAATCCAGCTCGGGACAGGGGGCCCGAAAAAACTGACGATTGTACTCAAGCTTTGGCGAAACGCACGGGGTTTGTGCGAATGGGAATGGCTCCGACGAATGGCAAGGGATTTCGAAATACTCGAATTAGAGCGCTTTCATCACGAAATGAAGGCACATTGCCATTTGTCGGCTGGCCCGCATCTTGTAGGAGCGGCCTTGTGTCGCGAAAGGGCCGCAAGGCGGCCCCAGCAATTTGTGCACCGTTGCTGATATCCAGGGGCCGCTTTGCGGCCCTTTCGCGACACAAGGCCGCTCCTACAATGAACGTGCCTTAGTCCTGTTGGGCAAACGCCTGTTCGGCATCCCAGCCACCGCCCAGCGCGGCAATCAGCTGCACGCTGGCTACCAGCCGCCCTTCCAGCAGGGTCAGTGCACTGCGTTCGTTACTCAGCGCGGTGGTCTGCACGTTGACCACATCGAGGTAACCGATCAGGCCAGCCCGGTACTGGTTCTCGGTCAGGCGCAACGATTCGCGTGCCGCATCCAGCGCTTCCTGCCGCACCACGGCTTCGTCGGCATACACCTTCAACTGCACCAGGAAGTTCTCCACCTCCTTGAAGCCGTCGAGCACGGTCTGGCGGTACTGCGCCACAGTCTGGTCATACACCGCCCGGGTGCGGTCGACCTCGGCGCTGCGCTTGCCGGCGTCGAACAAGGTCAGCGCCAGTTGCGGCCCCACCGACCAGTAACGGTTGGGCAGCTCGATCCAGTTGCTGAAGCTGCTGCTGGAATAACCGCCGCTCATGCTCAGGCTCAAGTCCGGGAAGTAGGCGGCACGGGCCACGCCGATGTTGGCATTGGCAGCCATCACGTTGCGTTCGGCCGAGGCGATGTCGGGGCGGCGTTCGAGCAGTTGCGACGGCAGCGTCACCGGGATCTGCGGCAGCGCCGGAATGGTCTTGCTATCGGCCAGGGAGAACTCTGCCGGGGCCTTGCCGAGCAAGACGGCGATGGCGTTCTCGAACTGCGCACGTTGCCAGATCAGGTCGATCAGGTCGGCCTGGGTGGACTTCAGCTGGGTACGCGCCTGGGCCACCGCATCCGGGCCGGCGACGCCGGCGCGGTACTGGTTTTCGTTCATCTGCAGCGAACGCGCATAGGTCGCGACGGTCGCCTCCAGCAAGCGCTTCTGCTCGTCGATCACCCGTAGCTGCAGGTAGTTCTGTACCAGCTCGGACTGCTGACTGAGGCGGATCGCGGCCAGGTCGGCGAAGCTGGCTTCGGCGTTGGCCTCGTTGGCGTTCAGGGTCTCGCGCAGCTTGCCCCACAGGTCGACTTCCCAGCTGACGCCGAGTTGCGCGTTGTAGGTGTTGCGGATACCGCTGCTGTTGTTGGACAGGCTCGAACTGGAGCTGCCGGTGCCTTGCGCCGAGCGGTTCTTGCTGGCGCTCAGGTCCAGGCTGGGGAACAGCGACGCCCGGCTGCTGCGGACCAGGGCCTGGGCCTGGCGGTACTGGGCTTCCGATTGCGCGACGGTCTGGTTGCTGCGGTTGAGTTCCTCGACCAGCGCATTCAGCCCGGCGTCGCCGTAGATCTCCCACCAGGCGCCACGGGCGATGGCATCGGACGGGTTGGCCTGGGTCCAGCCTTCGGCCTGCTTGTACTGTGCCGGCGTGCTCAGTTCCGGGCGGTGGTAGTCCGGGCTCAGGGTACAGGCGCTGAGCATGGCCACGCACAACCCGGCGCCGGCCAGGCGTGAGCCCCGCCCACGGGTCAGCAGCTGCAAGGCACGGTGAAGTCGGGTCTGGGCGAAGTTCATAGCGGTGTGTCCAGGGCGGCGTCGGTGCGGATACCGCGCCAATGGTTGAATCGGTGGCGCAGGCGGTCCAGGTACAGGTACACCACCGGCGTCGTGTAAAGGGTCAGCAGTTGGCTGACGACCAGGCCGCCGATGATGGTCAGGCCCAACGGCTGACGCATCTCCGCACCTTCGGCGCGGCTGATCAGCAGCGGCAAGGCACCAAGGATGGCCGCCAGGGTGGTCATCAGGATCGGCCGCAGGCGCAGCAGGCAGGCGCGGCGGATCGACTCTTCCGGGCTCAGGCCCTGGTGGCGCTCTAGCTGCAGCGCCAGGTCGATCATCAGGATGGCGTTCTTCTTCACCACACCGATCAGCAGGAACAGGCCCAGCAACGAGATCAGGCTGAACTCGCCGCCCGTGGCGTACAGCGCGAGCAAGGCACCGACGCCGGCCGAGGGCAAGGTCGAGAGGATGGTCAGCGGGTGGATGTAGCTTTCATAGAGGATGCCCAGCACCAGGTACACCAGCACCAGGGCGCCCAGGATCATGAACGGCTGCCCTTCCTGGGTCTTGGCGAAGGCACTGGCCGTACCGCCGAGCTTGGCGATCAATTCCTCGGGCAAGCCCAGCTTGGCCACTTCCCGCTCCACCGCGGCCATGGCCTGGTCGGGGCTGTAGCCTTCGGCAACGTCGAAGGCGATGTCTTCGGAGGCGAACTGGCCTTCATGGCTGACCCGATCATTGGCCAGGCTGTTCTCGTAGTGGGCAATGGTCGACAGCGGTACCCGCGCACCGTCACTGGTGATCACCTGTACCTGCTCCAGGGTGGTCGGGTCCCACGCGTATTTCGGGTTGATTTCCAGTACCACCTGATACTGGTTGAGGCTGTCGTAGATGGTCGAGATCTGCCGCTGGCTGTAGGCGTTGTTCAGCACCGCGGTGACCATGTCCATGTCGATGCCCAGGCGCTTGGCCTGGTCACGGTCGACCACCAGGGTCACCTGCTGGGTACCGGAGCCGTCACGGGCATCGATGGCGGTCAGTTCGGGCAACGCGCGCAGGGCCGCGACCACCTTGGGGAACCACTGGCGCAGGGCTGCCAGGTCGCCGCTCTGCAAGGTATACAGGTACTGCGAGGAGGTCTGGTCGCGGCCACCGCCGCCCAGCTGCAGGTCCTGGTCGGCCATCAGGAACAGCCGCCCACCCGGTACCTTGGGCATTTCCTTGCGCAGGCGCTCGATCACCTTCTGCGCATCGAGCTTGCGCTCGTTGATCGGCTTCAGCCGCACCAGCACCATGGCGTTGTTGGTGCCGCTGTTGCCACCGATGAAGCCGGCCACGCTTTCCACCGCCGGGTCGGCGAGCAAGGCTCGGCGGTAGATCTCCATCTTCGGCTGCATCACGCTGAACGACAGGCCGTCGTCGCCGCGGATGAAGCCCATCAGCTGGCCAGTGTCCTGTTGCGGCATCAGGGTCTTGGGCACCACCACGTACAGGGCGATGTTCAGGCCGATGGTCGCCAGCAGGCTGATCAGGGTCAGGCGCTTGTGGCGCAGGGCCCAGCCAAGGCTGCGGTCGTAGACATCGACCATGCGCTGGTGAGCCGTGTCGCTCCAGCGTTGCAGGCGTGTCGGTTCGGCGCGGTGGGGCTTGAGCCAACGGGCACAGAGCATTGGCGTGAGGGTCAGCGACACCACCAGCGAGACGATGATCGCCGCCGCCAGGGTGATCGAGAACTCCTGGAACAGGTTACGCACGATGCCGCCCATGAACAGGATCGAGACGAAAACCGCCACCAGCGAGACGTTCATCGACAGCAAGGTGAAGCCGACTTCCCTGGCGCCGAGGAATGCCGCACGCATGGGCGGCTGGCCGTCCTCGATGTGCCGGGAAATGTTCTCCAGCACCACGATGGCATCGTCCACCACCAGGCCGGTAGCCAGGATCAGCGCCATCAGCGACAGGTTGTTCAGCGAAAAACCACACAGGTACATCACCGCGAAAGTGCCCACCAGCGACACTGGCACCGCCAGGCTGGGGATCAGCGACGCGCGCAGGCTGCCAAGGAACAGGTAGACCACCAGGATCACCAGCACCACGGCGATCAGCAGGGTGTGCTCGGCCTCCTTGAGGGTGGCCTTGATCACTGGCGAACGGTCCATGGCCACGTTCAGTTGCACGTTGGCCGGCAGCAACGACTGCAACGCCGGCAGCTGTGCCTTGATCTGGTCGACGGTCTCGATGATGTTGGCGCCGGTCTGGCGGTTGACCACCAGCAGCACCGCGGCCTGGTCGTTGAAGAAGCCACTGTTGTAGCGGTTCTCCACGCCATCGGTGACGGTGGCCACGTCAGACAGGCGCAGGATGGTGCCGTTCGACTGGCGGATCACGATCGGTTCGTAGTCCTTGGCCGTTTCCAGTTGGTCGTTGGCGCGCACCTGCCAGTTGCGCTCGGCATCCTCGACAAAGCCCATGGGCCGGCGCTGGTTGGCGTTGGACACGGCCGTGCGCACTTCGTCCAGCGACAGGCTGTACTGGTTGAGCAGCTGCGGTTCCACGGCAATGCGTACCGCTGGCAGCGAGCTGCCGCCGATCTGCACTTCCCCTACCCCGCTGACCTGGGCCAGGCTCTGCGACAGGATGGTGTCGGCCAGGTCGTACAACTGGCCCTTCTGCAACACGCTGGAGGTCAGCGAGAGCACCATGATCGGCGCCTGCGACGGGTTGATCTTCTTGTAGGTGGGCATGCTGCGCATGCCGCTGGGCAGCAGGTTGCGCGTGGCGTTGATCGCCGCCTGCACCTCACGGGCAGCACCGTCGATGTCACGGCCCATCTCGAAGCCGATGATCACCCGGGTCGAGCCCTGGTTGGAACTGCTGGTCAGGGTGGTGACGCCAGCAATGCTGCCGAGCTTGCGCTCCAGCGGCGTGGCCACGGTGGCGGCCATGACCTCGGGGCTGGCCCCGGACAGGTTGGCTTGCACCACGATCACCGGGAAGTCCATCTGCGGCAACGGCGACACCGGCAGCAGGCCGAAACTGACACCGCCGAGCAGCATGATCGCCAGGCTCAGCAGCATGGTCGCCACTGGCCGGCGGATGAAGGGTCCGGACAGGTTCATGCCTCGGCCTGCTGCGCGTCAGCGGCCGGGCGCCAGCGGCGGGCCAATCGGTCGAAGTACAGGTAGATGACCGGCGTGGTGAA
The DNA here is from genome assembly GCF_044749405.1 of Pseudomonas sp. NPDC089422. NCBI lineage: Bacteria > Pseudomonadati > Pseudomonadota > Gammaproteobacteria > Pseudomonadales > Pseudomonadaceae > Pseudomonas > Pseudomonas sp. NPDC089422. Next base: position 56,069 of record NZ_JBIVHW010000016.1, on the reverse strand, counting down.
CAGCGTCAGCACCTGGCTGACCAGCAGGCCGCCGACCATCACCAGGCCCAGCGGCTGGCGCAGCTCGGCACCGGAACCGGTGGCCAGCATCAGCGGCACGGCGCCGAACAGCGCGGCCAGGGTGGTCATCAGGATCGGCCGGAAGCGCAGCAGCGCCGCCTGGTAGATCGCATCGCGCGGGCTCATGCCCTGGTGGCGCTCGGCTTCGAGGGCGAAGTCGATCATCATGATCGCGTTCTTCTTGACGATGCCGATCAGCAGGATGATGCCGATGATGGCGATCATGCCCAGGTCGTTGCCGCTGAGGATCAACGCCAGCAAGGCACCAACCGCCGCCGACGGCAAGGTCGAGAGGATGGTCACCGGGTGGATGTAGCTCTCATAGAGCACGCCCAGCACGATGTACATGGTCACCACGGCCGCCAGGATCAGCAGCAAGGTGCTCGACAGCGAGGCCTGGAAGGCTTCGGCGGCGCCCTGGAAGCGGGTCTGCACGCCGAGGGGCATGCCGATGTCCTGCTGCACCTGTTCGATCGCCTTGACCGCCTCGCCCAGCGACGCACCATGGGCCAGGTTGAACGACAGGGTCACCGCCGGGAACTGGCCGATGTGCGAAATGGCCAGCTGCGCCTGGCGCTGCTCGATACGTGCCAGCGCCGATAGCCGCACCTGGCCGCCATCGGTGGCCTTGACGTGGATCGACTCCAGCGCCTGCGGGCCGATGACCGCCGCGTCCTGCGCCTGCAGCACCACGCGGTACTGGCTGGCCTGGGTGTAGATGGTGGAAATCTGCCGTTGGCCGAAGGCGTCGTACAGGGCGTTGGTGATCTGCGACACGGTGATGCCCAGGCGGCTGGCCATGTCACGGTCGATCACCAGGTACACCTGCAGGCCCTTGTCCTGCAGGTCACTGGCCACGTCCTGCAGTTCCGGGCGTTCCTGCAGGGCCTGCACCAGCTTGCCGCTCCACTGCGCCAGCAGGTCGGCATCGGGCGACGACAGGCTGAACTGGTACTGGGTGCGGCTGACCCGGTCCTCGATGCTCAAGTCTTGCACCGGCTGCATGAACAGGCGGATACCGACCAGCTTGTCGAGCTGCGGTTGCAGGCGGTTGATGACTTCACTGGCGGTGACGTCACGCTCGCCGTGGGGCTTGAGGTTGATCAGCAGGCGACCGCTGTTGAGCGTGGCATTGTCGCCGTCGACACCGATGTAGGACGACAGGCTCTGCACTGCCGGGTCCTGCAGGATGACCTTGCTCAGGGCCTGCTGGCGCTCGCTCATGGCGGCGAACGAAGTCGACTGCGGCGCTTCGGAAATACCCTGGATCACCCCCGTGTCCTGCTGAGGGAAGAAACCCTTGGGCACCACCATGTACAGCAGCACGGTCAACGCCAGGGTGGCCACGGCCACCAGCAGGGTCAGCGGCTGGTGCTTGAGCACCCACTGCAGGCCGCGGCCGTAGTGTTCGATCATCCAGTCGATCCAGGCACCGCTGGCGCGGTAGAAACGGCCCTGCTCTTCCTCCTTGGGCTCGCGCTTGAGCAGGCGCGCGCACATCATCGGGGTCAGGGTCAGCGACACCACCAGGGAAATCAGGATGGCCACCGCCAGGGTGATGGCGAATTCGCGGAACAAGCGGCCGACCACGTCGGCCATGAACAGCAGCGGAATCAGTACGGCGATCAGCGAGAAGGTCAGCGAGATCAGGGTAAAGCCGATCTGCCTGGCGCCCTTCAGCGCTGCCTGCAGCGGCGTTTCGCCTTCTTCGATGTGGCGCGAGATGTTCTCGAGCATGACGATGGCGTCGTCGACCACGAAGCCGGTGGCGATGGTCAGGGCCATCAGCGTCAGGTTGTTGACCGAGAAGCCGGCCAGGTACATCACGCCGAAGGTGCCGACCAGTGACAGCGGTACCGCGATCGAGGGAATGATCGTGGCGCTGAAGCGGCGCAGGAACACGAAGGTGACCATGACCACCAGCACGATCGCTATCAGCAGCTCATGCTGCACGTCCTTGACCGCCGCGCGGATGGTCTGGGTGCGGTCGGTGAGCACCGAGACATCGAGGCCGGCCGGCAGGTTGTCGGTGATCGAGGGCAGCAGTTCCTTGATGCGGTCGACCACCTCGATGACGTTGGCACCCGGCTGACGCTGGATGTTCAGCAGCACGGCCTGGTTCTGGTTGGCCCAGGCGGCCAAACGTTCGTTCTCGGCGCCGTCGACGATCTCGGCAACATCCTTCAGGCGCAGCGGCGCGCCATTGTTGTAGGCGAGGATGAGGTTGGCGTATTCCTCGGGCGAGCGCAGCTGGTCGTTGGCGTCGAGCATCGATACCCGGGTCGGGCCATCAAAGTTGCCCTTGGGCTGGTTGACGTTGGACGCGCCAATCAGGGTGCGCACGTCGTCGAGGTTGAGGCCGTTGGCCGCCAGCGCATCGACGTTGACCTTGATCCGCACGGCCTGGCGCTGGCCGCCGGCGATGCTGACCATGCCCACGCCACTGATCTGCGCGAGCTTCTGCGCCACGCGGGTGTCGACCAGGTCGTTGAGCTTGGGCAGCGGCATGGTCTTGCTGGTGATGGCCAGGGTGAGCACCGGGGTGTCGGCCGGGTTGACCTTGTTGTACACCGGCGGCGCCGGCAGGTCGCTGGGCAGCAGGTTGCTGGCGGCGTTGATCGCGGCCTGCACCTGTTGCTCGGCAACATCCATGTTCATGTCCAGGCTGAAGCGCAGGGTCAGCACCGAGGCACCACCGGAACTGGTCGATGCCATCTGCTCGAGGCCCGGCATCTGGCCGAACTGGCGCTCCAGCGGGGCGGTGACCGCACTGGTCATGACCTGCGGGCTGGCGCCCGGGTAAAGGGTCATGACCCGGATGGTCGGGTAGTCGACCTGGGGCAAGGCCGACACCGGCAGCAGCTTGTAGGCGATCAGGCCGGCCAGGACGATGGCCAGCATGGTCAGCGTGGTGGCGACCGGGCGGAGGATGAAGAGGCGTGACAGGTTCATGCGCCCGCCTTGCCTGCCGCTTTGCCGGAAGGTGCTTCATCGGTCTGCGCCGAACCCTTGGCGTCCTGGCCCTGCAGGTGCTGGCCGGGGGTGGTCGGCACTTGCGAGCTGTCTTCGACCACTTCGACCTTGGTGCCTTCACGCAGGCGGTCGGTGCCTTCCAGCACCAGGCGCTCACCGGCCTTGAGGCCGTCGAGGATGACACTGTTCTGGCCATCGCTGGCACCCACCTTGAGCTTGCGGATATTGACCGTGCTCTGGTCATTGACCACATAGGCGAAGGTGCCGTCGTTGCCGAACTGCACGGCCGCTGCCGGCGCCATCACCACCTGCTTGAGGGTGTCGGCCAGCAGGCGCACGTTGACGAACTGGTTGGGGAACAGGGCCAGGTCCTTGTTCTCGAAGCGGCCCTTGAACTTCAAGGTACCGGTGGTGGTGTCGATCTGGTTGTCGATGCTGCCCAGCACACCGGTCGACTGCAGTTTGCTGTCGCTGCGGTCCCAGGCTTCGACCGGCAGGCTGGCGCCGCTGCGGTAACGGTCGAGCACGGTGCTCAGCTCGGTTTCGGGCAGGGTGAAGGCAACACTGATCGGCTCGGTCTGGGTGATCACCACCAGGGCGGTGGTGTCGTTGGCCGCCACCAGGTTGCCCAGGTCGATCTGGCGCAGGCCCACGCGGCCATTGATTGGCGCGCGAATCTGGGTGAAATCGAGGTTCAGGCGGGCATCATTGACCTGGGCCTGGTTGGTCTTGACCAGCCCCAGGAACTGCGCGACCTGGGCTTCGGCGGTGTCGAGGGTCTGCTTGGCGATGCTGTCCTGGGCGTACAGGCCCTTGTAACGGGCCAGGTCGACCTGGGCGTTTTTCAGTTGCGCCTGGTTCTGTGCCAGGGTGCCTTCGGCCTGCTGCAGGGCGATGCGGTAGGGGCGCGGGTCGATTTCAGCGAGCAGGTCGCCGGCCTTGACCTGCTGGCCCTCCTTGAAGAGGATCTTGACCAGTTCGCCGGCCACACGGCTGCGCACATTCACCGTGTTGGTCGCGGTGACCGTGCCCAAGGCCTTGTAGTAGAGCGGGAAGTCGCCCACCCGCACCGGTTCGACGCGCACCGGCACCGGGTCGGTGGAGCCGCCGAAGCCCGGCCGGCCCATGCCCATCCCCATGCCTTTGCCGCCGCGCCCGCCTCCGGCCGCTTTGTGGGCAGGCGTTGCCGCAGGCCACAGCCACCAGGCCAGCAAGGCCACCAGCAGCAGGATCAGCAGGCCGACGAGCCAGCGACGAGGGGATCGGGAATTGGACACTTGCATGGGTTGAACGAACCTTGTTCGGAAATGGCGACTTGGGAGATTGAACGATAAGCACTGGCATCGTTCTAGCAAAGGCTCTTTACCAGAGGTTTACCTTTGCCTGACGTTGCCAAAAGGTTGAACTTTAAACGAAAACGGCCCGGAAAGCGTTCCGGGCCGTTACAGGGTGTTGCTTGGAGAGGGGCCAGACAGAAGAGTTCCTTGACCCTCCCCCAGGCAATTCTTACTTCAGTACAGCCAGGGCTGCTTCGTAGTTCGGCTCGTCAGCGATTTCGCCAACCAGCTCGCTGTGCAGCACCTTGTCGTTCTCGTCCAGTACCACCACGGCACGGGCAGCCAGGCCGGCCAGCGGGCCGTCGGCGATGGCAACGCCGTAGTTCTGCAGGAACTCGGCACCGCGCAGGGTCGACAGGTTCTTCACGTTCTCCAGGCCTTCGGCACCGCAGAAACGCGCCTGGGCGAACGGCAGGTCGGCCGAGATGCACAGCACCACGGTGTTGGCCACGTCGTTGGCCTGGGCGTTGAACTTGCGCACGGAAGTGGCGCAGGTCGGGGTGTCGACGCTCGGGAAGATGTTCAGCACCTTGCGCTTGCCGGCGTAGTCCTTCAGCGACTTGTCAGCCAGGCCTTCACCGACCAGGGAGAAAGCTGGAGCCTGGGCGCCGGCCTGTGGCAGGTTGCCGTTGACCTGAACCGGGTTGCCTTTGAGGGTCACTTGAGCCATGACGAAATCCTTATGCGGGGTTTGAAAAGGACACTGAGTTAATCATGAAGGCGGCCGGGTGCCTATGGGCACATTTAAATTGTTCTATTGCCAGACAATTTCTGTGGACAAAAAAAGGCCCGGATGGCGACAAACGCTCCGGGCCTTTTCTGTTTCAGGCAGCGAATCAGCCGATCAGGCCGTACACCACCGAGGTCAGCGCAACCACACCGATCACCACAACGAACACGTTCGACAGCGCACCGCTGTACTTGCGCATCGACGGCACGCGACGGATGGCGTACATCGGCATCAGGAACAGCAGCACGGCGAGGATCGGGCCGCCCAGCGATTCGATCATGCCGAGGATGCTCGGGTTGAGGGTGGCGACGATCCAGCAGACCACCAGCATCAGCGCGGCGACCACGCGGTCCAGGGTCTTGGCGCCCGGGCGCGCGCCGGTCTTGGCGATGATGCCCTTGAGGCCTTCACTGGCACCGATGTAGTGGCCCAGGAACGACTTGGCAATCGCGACGAAGGCGATCAGCGGCGCGGCAAAGGCAATGGTCGGGTTGCTGAAGTGGTTGGCCAGGTACGACAGGATCGACAGGTTCTGTGCCTTGGCTTCGGCCAGCTGGGCGCTGCTCAGGGTGAGCACGCAGCTGAACACGAAGAACAGCACCATCACCACCATCAGCAGGTGGGCACGGCGCAGGATCTGGCCGCTGCGCTCGTCGGCGTGCTCGCCGTAGCTGCGCTTCTGGTCGACGGCAAAGGCCGAGATGATCGGCGAATGGTTGAACGAGAACACCATCACCGGAATGGCCAGCCACAGCGTATGCAGGAAGGCCGAGCCCGACGGCACCTGGGCAGCGCTGTCGAGGATGCCACCGGTCCAGTGCGGGACCAGGTACAGGCCGAGCAGCCCCAGGGCCACGATGAACGGGTACACCAGCAGGCTCATGACCTTGACCGTGGCCTGTTCGCCGCAGCGCACGATAGCCAGCAGGCCGAGGATCAGCACGAACGACAGGATGACCCGTGGTGGCGGCGCCATGTGCAGCTGGTGCTCCATGAAGCTGCTGACGGTGTTGGTCAGCGCCACGCTATAAATGAGCAGGATCGGGAAGATCGCGAAGAAGTACAGCACGGTGATCAACGCACCGGCCTTGATGCCGAAATGCTCTTCGACCACTTCGGTGATGTCGCCCCCGTTACGCCCGGACAGCACGAAGCGGGTCAGGCCACGGTGGGAGAAATAGGTCATCGGGAAAGCCAGTGCGGCCAGGATCAGCAGCGGCCAGAAGCCGCCGAGGCCGGCGTTGATCGGCAGGAACAAGGTCCCCGCGCCGATGGCTGTGCCGAACAGGCCCAGCATCCAGGTAGTGTCGTTACGCGACCAGGCGCCGAGGGTGGCGGGGGTCGATTCTACAAAGCGTTGTTCAACGCTTGGGGCCTGCTCATTCATTCCGGGTGAAGCTCCACTCGCAAGACTGCAACAGGCTGAGAATGGCGAACTAGACGATTCGCCCAACTCAACCGGGGAAGAGGGGCGCGATTGTGCACGGAAAGGTTGCACTTGCGAAGCCCCTTTCCGAGGAGCGGTTGCACTTGTCTTTACAAGCGGGTTGTGCCCGGGGCCGCAAAGCGGCCCCGTGCAGTTTTACTTCTGTACCGCGGCGAAGGCCTCGGCAACCCGTTGCAGGTTGGCCGGGCGCAGGCCGGACATGCACACCCGGCCGCTGTCGATCAGGTACACGCCGAACTCGTCACGCAGGCGACGCACCTGCTCGACGCTGAAGCCGGTGTAGCTGAACATGCCGCGCTGGCGCAGGAAGAACTGGAAGTCCTGGCCTGGCAGCAGCACCGCCAGGGCATCGACCAGCGCCTGGCGCATGTCGAGGATACGCTTGCGCATCACTTCCACTTCTGCGGCCCACTGGGCGTTGAGTGCGGCATCGCCGAGCACGCCAGCCACCAGCTGGGCACCGAAGTTGGGCGGGCTGGAATAGTTGCGGCGCACGGTGGCTTTGAGCTGGCCGAGCACGCTCTGGGTGGTGGCTTCGTCGTCGCAGACCACCGACAGGCCCCCTACCCGCTCGCCGTACAGCGAGAAGATCTTGGAGAACGAGTTGCTGACCAGGCACGGCACGCCGGCACGGGCCATTTCGCGGATGGCGTAGGCGTCTTCCACCAGGCCTTCGCCGAAGCCCTGGTAGGCGATGTCGAGGAACGGGATCAGCTGACGCGCCTTGACCACTTCCACCACCTGTTGCCACTGCGCAGGCTCCAGGTCGGCACCGGTCGGGTTGTGGCAGCACGGGTGCAGCAGCACGATACTGTTGGCCGGCAGGCCCTGCAGGGCTTGCAGCATGCCGTCGAAGTCGACGCCACGGCTGGCCTGGTCGAAGTACGGGTAGGTATGCACCTTGAACCCGGCACCTTCGAAGATGGCGCGGTGGTTGTCCCAGGTCGGGTTGCTGACCCAGACTTCCGACTGCGGGAAGTAGCGCTTGAGGAAGTCGGCACCGACTTTCAGCGCGCCGGAGCCGCCAACGGTCTGCACGGTGGCCACGCGCTTGCCGGTCACCGCCGGGTGATCGGCACCGAACAGCAGCGCCTGGATCGCCTGGCGGTAGCTGGCCAGGCCTTCCATCGGCAGGTACAGCGAGGCTTCATGGGCCTGGCCGGCAATGCGTTTTTCCACCGCATCCACCGCTGCCAGCTGCGGCACCACACCGGCCTCATCGTAATACAGGCCGATGCTCAGGTTGACCTTGTCGGCGCGCGGGTCGGCCTTGAAGGTTTCCATCAACGAGAGGATCGGGTCGCCGGCATAGGCATCGACATGTTTGAACACAGCGTGCAGCTCCTTGGATCAGGACAGTTCGGAAAGACTGCCCTGAGGATACCCGGACTCGGGCCCAAGGAACATCACATAAGTGCAAGGTTGTCTATGCAACTTTGCACAACGGCTCAATCCAGCAGCGCCTTAAGGCCCTGCAGTTCCTGTTCGGTCAGTGCCACCCCTTCCCGCTCGGCCAGTTCCCGCTCGCGGTAGCGGCGTTCGCCAGGCATGCGCGACAACCCTGCGGCGTGCATGTGCTCGACCAGTTCGCGGCTGCGCTGGGCAAACCGGCTACCCTCGGCCTTGCTCGGGTCGATGACGATGATCAGTTGCCCGGTCCACGGCGTCTTCGCCCCCGGATGCCCCGACCAGTCGAACTCCCAGGAGAAATGCCCGCCGGTCAGCGCCGCCGCCAGCAACTCGACCATCATCGACAGCGCCGAGCCCTTGTGCCCGCCAAACGGCAACAGCGCGCCACCTTCGAGAATGGCCTTGGGGTCGGTGGTCGGCTGGCCCTGGGCATCCACGCCCATGCCCTCAGGCAATGCCTGGCCGGCCCGCGCGGCGATCTGCACGTCGCCATGGGCCATGGCGCTGGTGGCCATGTCGAAGACGATCGGGTCATGCCCCGCACACGGCGCGGCGAAGGCAATCGGGTTGGTGCCGAACAGCGGTTTGCGCGCACCGTGCGGCACCACGCAGGTCATGCTGTTGACCACGCTCAGTGCCACCAGGCCCTCATCGGCAAAGGGTTCGACATCAGGCCACAGCGCGGCGAAATGGTGCGAGTTATGGATCGCCAGCACCGCGATGCCGGCGCTGCGGGCCTTTTCCACCAGCAACCCACGGGCCGCTGCCAGGGCGGGCTGGGCGAAGCCACCGGCGGCATCCACGCGCACGTAGGCCGACGCCACATCGGTCACCTGCGGTGTCGCACGCCCATCGACCCAGCCACTGGCCAGGGTCGAAACGTAACCGGGAATACGAAACACACCATGGCTGTGAGCGCCATCGCGCTGGGCACTGGTGCAGTTGTGGGCCAGCACGGTGGCGACCGTTTCGCTGCAGCCGTGGCGCTGAAAAATCGCTTGCAACAACCCCTGCAGTTCGCTGAAGGGCACGCGCACGAGCGGGCTGGTGGAAGGTGCGGACATCTGTAGCTCCTTTATTGGAATTGGAATGGCAACAGCGTATGCGACGACAAAAACTTTCCGATAAGTGACAGCTATCTGTCAAATGTTGACGGCATGACAGAAAACAGCCATTTTCTATTCCACGCCTCACTGGAGCAGCAGCATGAGCCAACCGATCAAGCAACGCCTGGAAAACAGCCTGCAAGGGGCCGCAGCCTCGGGCCGCAAGATCGCCAGCTACATGCTCGCCAACCTGCACGAACTGCCGTTCCAAACCTCAGCCAGCATTGCCGACAAGCTAGGTGTCAGCGAGTCCAGCGTTGGCCGTTTCTGCCGCTCCCTCGGTTATGCCCATCTCAAGGCGCTCAAGCAAGACCTGCAGAGCGACCTCGGCGACGGGCCATGGCTGATGGGTGATCGCTTGCAAGAATATCGCCAGAACCAGGATATCAGCGACAACGCCGGCAGCCTGGAGCGGGAAATCGCGGCCTTGGTGCGCGTGCACGAATACCGCCAGAGCGATGCCTGGCACGCCGTGGCGCAGCGCCTGGCGGTAAAGCCACGGGTGTGCATCGCCGGTTTCCAGACCGAGCGCGGCATCGCCATGTGCATGAGCCACCTGCTGCAATACCTGCGCGACGGCGTGCAACTGGTCGATGGCAGCGCCGGGCACTTCGGCGACGTGCTGCTCGGCCGCAGCGAGGACACCGCACTGGTGGTGTTCGAGGCCCGTCGCTATTCACGCCATGCCCTGCAGCTGTGCCAGAAGGCGCGCGCCGCCGGCATCCCGGTCACCCTGGTGACCGACACCTTCTGCGAATGGGCCGATGCCCATGCCGACGAAGTGTTCCGCATCCCCACCGAATTCAACCTGTTCTGGGAGTCCACCGCGACCATGCTGTCGTGGGTGCACCTGATGGTCAACGAGGTCTGCAAGAAGCTCGGGCCTGATGTTGAAAAACGCTTGGAAGCGACTGCCGCTCTACATAACGAGTTCGTCGGCTACACCTCGTGGCCCGCGGGCAAACAACAATAGCAAGAGTGCAAGAGGTGCGAGATGAACAAGACCATGGCTTTGCTGGGTGCGTGTGCCCTGCTGCTGGCGGGTAACGCCAGCGCCGAGACCCTGCGCTTCGCCACCGAAGGTGCCTACCCGCCCTTCAACTATGTCGATGCCGATAACCAGCTGCACGGCTTCGATATCGACATTACCCACGCCCTGTGCGAACAGATGAAGGTCGAATGCACCCTGGTCGCCCAGGACTGGGAAGGCATCATTCCGGCCTTGATGGCGCGCAAGTACGATGCCGTGGTGGCGTCGATGATCGATACCGAAGAACGGCGCAAGAAAATCGCCTTCACCGACCACTATTACCGCACCCCGCTGACCGTGGCCGTGGCCAAGGACAGCAAGATCAGCGACGCCCAGAGCAAATTCGACGGCTACACGGTCGGCGCCCAGTCGTCCTCGACCCAGGCCATCTATGCCGAAGACGTGTACGCCAAGGCCGGCGCCGACGTGAAGCTGTACCCGACCATGGACGAGGCCAACGCCGACCTCGCCGCCGGCCGCCTGGACGGGGTGATTGCCGACAAGTTCCCGCTGCACGAGTGGATGAACAAGAACGGCAGCGACTGCTGCAAGATCCTCGGCGACGTTGCCGACACCAAGGCCAACGCCGCCATTGCCGTGCGCAAGGACGACGACGCCCTGCGCCAGCGGCTGAACACCGCACTGGCCGAGATCGTCGCCAACGGCACCTACCAGAAGATCGCCAGCAAGTACTTTGCCTTCGATATCTACAACTGATCTCCAAGCCAGCTTTGCCTGATCGGGCCTCATCGCCGGCAAGCCGGCTCCCACAGGTAGCTCACTGGCCTTGAATACAGTGGGGTACCTGTGGGAGCTGGCTTGCCAGCGATGAGGCCGGTGAGGTCAACACAAGGTGTTCGTCATGCTCGATCAATTGTCCTTGCTGTCCTTCGCCAGTGGTGGCTGGGGCCAGGCGCTGCTGGCCGGCGCCCTGGTCACCGTTTCCCTGGCCCTCGCCTGTCTGCCCGTCGGCCTGCCGCTGGGCCTGGCCGTTGCCCTGGCGGCGCGTTCGCGCAAGCGCCTGCCACGGGCCTGGGCCACTACCTTTTCCACGGTGTTCCGCGGCCTGCCCGAGCTGCTGACCTTGCTGATCATCTATTACGGCTGCCAGATCGCCGCGCAAAAGCTGCTGGCGGCGATGGGTTATGAAGGTGAATTCCTGATCAACACCTTCCTGGCCGCGATGATCGCCTTCAGCCTGGTATTCGCCGCGTTCTCCAGCGAAATCTGGCTGGCGGCGTTCAAGACCCTGCCCAAAGGGCAACTGGAAGCCTGCTCGGCGCTGGGCCTGAGCAAGCGCACCGGGTTCTTCAAGGTAGTGCTGCCGCAACTGACCCGCATCGCCCTGCCAGGCCTGTCGAACAACTGGCTGTCGCTGCTCAAGGACACCTCGCTGGTGTCGACCATCTCGCTGGTCGACCTGATGCGCCAGACCAACCTGGCGGTCAGCGTGACCAAGGAGCCGATGTTCTTCTATGGCGTCGCCTGCCTGGGCTACCTGCTGTTCTCGGCCGCCTCGGGACGGGTGTTCGCCTATATAGAACGCCGCAGCAACCGCCACCTGCAAGGAACACGCGCATGAGTGCCGAACAACTGCTGGGCCTGGTGCTGGACCCCGAGCTGCTGGAACGCTACGGCCCGCGCTTCGTCGATGGCCTGCTGGTGACCGCCAAGCTGGTGGCGATTTCCTTCAGTCTGGGCGCCGTGCTCGGCTTGCTGCTGGCCCTGGCGCGCATGTCGCGTCACCGGCTGCTGCAGCGCATCGCGGCTGGCTACATCTACTTCTTCCGCGGCTCGCCGCTGCTGGCACAGCTGTTCCTGCTGTATTACGGCCTGGGCTCGCTCAAAGGCTTCTGGCAGGACGTCGGCCTCTGGTGGTTCTTCCGTGAAGCCTGGTTCTGCACCTTGCTGGCGTTCACCCTGAACACCGCCGCCTACCAGGCCGAGATCTTCCGCGGCAGCCTGATGGCCGTGGCGCCCGGCCAGTACGAAGCGGCACGGGCGCTGAACCTGAAACGCTCGACCACCTTCTTCAAGGTGATCCTGCCGCAATCGTTGCTGGTGGCCATCGGCCCCCTGGGCAACGAGCTGATCCTGATGATCAAGGCCAGCGCCATCGCCTCGCTGGTGACCATCTACGACCTGATGGGCGTGACCAAACTGGCGTTCTCACGCAGCTTCGACTTCCAGATCTACCTGTGGGCCGCGGTGCTCTACCTGGTGATCGTCGAACTGGTCCGGCGCTTGCTCAAACACCTGGAAGCCCGCCTGGGCCGCCACCTGAACTGACCGAAGGATACATCCATGCATTGCCAGACCCTTGTTCTCGGCGCCGGCATCGTCGGCGTCAGTACCGCACTGCACCTGCAGGCCCGCGGGCGCCAGGTGATCCTGATCGACCGCGATGACCCCGGCAGCGGCACCAGCCATGGCAATGCCGGGCTGATCGAGCGCTCCAGCGTGATCCCCTATGCCTTCCCGCGGCAGTTTGGCGCCTTGCTGCGCTATGGCCTGAACCGTCAGCCCGATGTGCGCTACAGCCTGCTGCACCTGCCCAAGGCGGCGCCCTGGCTGTTGCGCTACTGGCAGCAGTCGGCGCCCGGTCGCCTGGCCGGGGCGGCGGCCGACATGCTGCCGCTGGTGCAGCGCAGCGTCGATGAACACGATGCGTTGATCCACGCCGCCGGCCTCGAGGGGCTGGTCCAGGCCAAAGGCTGGATCGAGGTCTATCGCCAACCGGCGCTGTTCGAGCAGGCCAAGGCCGAGCTCAAGGGCCTGGCCCGTTACGGCCTGCAGTACGAAATCCTCGAACGCAGCCAGCTGCAGGCGCGCGAACAGCAGCTCGACAGCACGGTGGTCGGTGGCATCCACTGGCTCGACCCGAAGACCGTCAGCAACCCCGGCGCCCTCACCCGTGGTTACGCGGCGCTGTTCGTGCAGCGTGGCGGGCAGTTCCTGCATGGCGATGCACGCAGCCTGCGCCAGGTCGATGGTCAATGGCAGGTCGACAGCCAACGGGGCCCGATTACCGCCGACGAGGTGGTGGCCTGCCTGGGCCCGCAGTCGGGTGACCTGTTCGAGCGCCTGGGCTACCGCATTCCGCTGGGTATCAAGCGTGGCTACCACATGCACTACGGCACCCGTGAAGGCGCGCAGCTGCAGCATTCGATCTGCGACACCCAGGGCGGCTATGTGCTGGCCCCCATGGCCCGCGGCGTGCGCCTGACCACCGGCATCGAGTTCGCCGCCAGTGACGCGCCGGGCAACGAAATCCAGCTCAAGCGCTGCGAAGCCCTGGCCCGCAAGCTGTTCCCGGCCCTGGGCGAGCGCCTCGATGACAAACCCTGGCTCGGCCGTCGGCCCTGCCTGCCCGACATGCGCCCGGTGATCGGCCCGGCGCCCCGGCACAAAGGCCTGTGGTTCAACTTCGGCCACGCCCACCACGGCCTCACCCTCGGCCCGGTCAGCGGCCGCCTGGTGGCCGAACTGCTCACCGGCGAGCGCCCTTTCACCGACCCTGCGCCCTACAGCGCGGCACGTTTCGACTGACACCCAGCGGGAGAACAACAACATGACCGCCCCCATGAGCGTTGCCAGCCTTGCCCCCGAACCTGACCCACGCCCGGAGCTGATCCGCATCGAGGGCCTGAACAAGCACTATGGCGCCTTCCATGTGCTGCGCGACATCGACCTGCAGGTGCGCGAAGGCGAGCGCATTGTCCTGTGTGGCCCGTCCGGCTCGGGCAAATCGACGCTGATCCGCTGCATCAATCGCCTGGAAATCGCCCAGCAGGGCAGCATCCAGGTTGCCGGCACCGACCTGGCCGCCAATACGCGCCAGGCGGCTCAGGTGCGCAGCGAGATCGGCATGGTGTTCCAGCACTTCAACCTGTTCCCGCACATGAGCGTGCTCGACAACTGCCTGCTCGCCCCCACCAGCGTGCGCGGCCTGTCGCGCAAGGACGCCGAGGAGCGGGCGCGCATGTACCTGAGCAAGGTGGGTATCGAGAGCCAGGCGCACAAGTACCCCAGCCAGTTGTCCGGCGGCCAGCAGCAGCGCGTGGCCATCGCCCGGGCGCTGTGCATGAAGCCACGGATCATGCTGTTCGACGAGCCGACCTCGGCGCTCGACCCGGAAATGGTCGCCGAGGTGCTGGATGTGCTGGTGCAGCTGGCCGGCACTGGCATGACCATGCTGTGCGTCACCCATGAAATGGGCTTTGCCCGGCAGGTGGCGGAGCGGGTGCTGTTCCTCGAAGGCGGGCAGATCATCGAGGACAGCCCGCCCCAGGTGTTCTTCAGCCAGCCGCGCACGGCGCGGGCCAAGGCGTTCCTGGCGCAGATACTGCACTGAGCCGTTGATCATTGCAGCGCTGCAATGATCCAACTGCGTCGTTAAATATAATTGACCTTACCCCCTGCCAAACCCTTGCCGGCTCAGGCTCGCAAGGGTTCAGCCCCCGTATTTCGGCGCCTTAACGGCTTTTTGCTCGTTTGACATATCGAACGGCTCTGGCAAGCTATCTACAAGCCCCGACCGGAATCGTCCAGTGACGAGCCGGCAGTGCTCGGGACTTCAGGTAGCACATCGAGGCCACGGGCCGTGCACCTGCACAACAACGACAGGCAGAGCCCTGTCATAAGGTGACATATGTCCAACAGCAACATTGGCAACAAGCAACCCTCCCTGCGCAAACCCGTCGTCCTGATGACCATGGGCAGCCAAGAGCGCAAAGGCCATGACTATCAGGTCATGACCCACAAATACATCACCCCGCTGGTCGACTTCGCCGATTGCGTCCCGGTCCTGGTGCCCACCTGCTGTGGCATCGAAGACCTCGAGACCTATCTGGACATGGCCGACGGCGTGTACCTGACCGGTGCCGGCAGCAACATCGACCCGACCCTGTACGGCCAGGAGAACGAAACCCCCGGCAAGGGCCAGGACAAGAACCGCGACCTGTTCGACATCCCGCTGGTCAAGGCAGCGCTCAAGCGCGGCCTGCCCATCTTCGGCATCTGCCGTGGCATGCAGGAAATCAACGTTGCCCTGGGCGGCGACATCTACCAGAAGGTCTACGCCGAGCCAGGCTTCAACGACCACCGGGAGAACCCGGAAGATCCGGTCGATGTGCAATACGCCCAGGTGCATGGTGTGAAGATCAAGCCGGGCAGCTGGCTGCGTGAAACCCTGGGCACCGACGAAATCCGCGTGAACTCGCTGCACGGCCAGGGCCTGCGCAACCTGGGTGCCGGCATCGAGCCGATCGCCCACGCCGAAGACGGCCTGGTCGAAGCGATCCATGCCCCGAGCATCTCGCCGTTCCTGTTTGCCGTGCAGTGGCACCCGGAGTGGCAAGCGGCGAAGAACCCTGATTCGATCAAGATCTTCCAGGCCTTCGGCGATGCCTGCCGCGCCCAGGTGCGCAAAAGCCAGATCAAGCGCCAACAGGCCGCCTGACACCCGGTTTCAGCTTCGTTAGCTTTGATCGCGGGGCGGCGCAAGGTCGCCCCCGCTTCCTCGATCACCCTCTGCTGGTCCCAGAACACTTCCCGTGGAAGCGGGCGGCGGGCTTGTGCCTGTCTCCGCGATCGTTTTTTTCCTTTTCCCTTTTAAGAGATACGATGACCTTCAGGTGGTTGTCGTAGGATCTTTTGCGCCTGTGAGATCGAGCGCCGCCCGCGCGGCGCATCGCAGGCAAGCCTGCTCCTACATCTGTTTCGGGCCAATTATTTCTGAGGGATTGGCGCGCGGCCCCTTGTTTGGGCGTCGCGATATCGAGCCAAGCACCAATGGCACAGACGTGACTGGCCCGAAACAGATGTAGGAGCAGGCTTGCCTGCGATGCGCCGCGCAGGCGGCGCTCGATATCAGCCCCACTGCAAATCCCGAACTGATCCCCAGAGGCCCACACAAAAAAATTCTGCAAAGGGGACTAGTCATCACACATGTTGTACGATAACTTACCTCCAACGCAGAACAACACCCTTCACCCCAAGCGCCACAGGATGCCTACAACAATGACTCCACAAGAACTGAAATCCATCCTCTCCCACGGCCTGCTGTCTTTCCCGGTCACAGACTTCAATGCCCAGGGCGACTTCAACCAGGCTGGCTACATCAAGCGCCTGGAATGGCTCGCCCCTTACGGCGCCAGCGCCCTGTTCGCCGCCGGTGGCACCGGTGAGTTCTTCTCCCTGGCCGCCAGCGAATACAGCCAGGTGATCAAGACCGCGGTCGACACCTGCGCCAAGTCGGTGCCGATTCTCGCCGGCGTCGGTGGCTCCACCCGCCAGGCCATCGAATACGCGCAAGAAGCCGAGCGCCTGGGCGCCAAGGGCCTGCTGCTGCTGCCGCACTACCTCACCGAAGCCAGCCAGGACGGTGTCGCCGCCCATGTCGAAGCCGTGTGCAAATCGGTCAACATCGGCGTAGTGGTGTACAACCGCAACGTCTGCCGCCTGAATGCCAACCTGCTGGAACAACTGGCCGAGCGTTGCCCGAACCTGATCGGCTACAAGGACGGCCTGGGCGACATCGAACTGATGGTGTCGATCCGTCGCCGCATGGGTGATCGTTTCAGCTACCTGGGTGGCCTGCCGACCGCCGAGGTGTATGCTGCGGCCTACAAGGCACTGGGTGTGCCGGTGTACTCGTCGGCAGTGTTCAACTTCATTCCGAAGACCGCGATGGACTTCTACCACGCCATCGCCCGCGACGATCACGCCACCGTGGCCAAGCTGATCGACGATTTCTTCCTGCCGTACCTGGACATCCGTAACCGCAAGGCCGGCTACGCCGTGAGCATCGTCAAGGCCGGCGCCAAGATCGCCGGTTACGACGCCGGTCCGGTGCGCACCCCACTGACCGACCTGACCGCCGAAGAGTACGAAATGCTCGCAGCGCTGATGGACAAGATGGGTCCGCAATAAGCGCACCCTGCGGCCTGCCATTGCCGCAACCGGAGTGGGCCCGCCCCACTCCGGCTACAACTCGTGAGCCCGCACAAAAATAACTAGTGGGAGTATTACCAGCATGCAAGCGACTAAAAAGACGCATGTGCGCTACCTGATCCTGTTCATGCTGTTTCTGGTGACCACGATCAACTACGCAGACCGAGCCACCATCGCCATCGCAGGCTCCAGCCTGCAGAAAGACCTCGGCATCGACGCCGTCACCCTTGGTTATATTTTCTCCGCCTTCGGATGGGCTTACGTGGCCGGGCAGATCCCCGGTGGCTGGCTGCTGGACCGCTTCGGTTCGAAAAATGTCTATGCCTTCAGCATTTTCACCTGGTCGCTGTTCACCCTGATGCAGGGCTTTGTCGGCGGCCTGCCGGTGGCCTGGGCGGTGGTGACCCTGTTCACCCTGCGCTTCCTCGTCGGTTTCGCCGAAGCACCGTCGTTCCCGGGTAACGCCCGTGTCGTCGCGGCTTGGTTCCCGACCCAGGAACGCGGTACCGCTTCGGCCATCTTCAACTCGGCGCAGTACTTCGCCACCGCACTGTTCGCCCCGATCATGGGCTGGATCGTATTCAGCTTCGGCTGGGAGCACGTGTTCGTGGTCATGGGCGCACTGGGCATCGTGTTCTCCATGGTGTGGCTCAAGACCATCTACAACCCGCGCCAGCACCCACGCATCAGCCAGAGCGAGCTTGAGCACATCGAGCAGAACGGCGGCCTGGTCGACATGGACCAGAAGCGTGGCAACGACGGCCCGAAATGGGGCTACATCAAGCAACTGCTGACCAGCCGCATGCTCCTCGGTGTGTACCTGGGCCAGTACTGCATCAACGCCATCACCTACTTCTTCCTCACCTGGTTCCCGGTGTACCTGGTGCAGGAACGTGGCATGACCATCCTCAAGGCCGGCTTCATCGCCTCGCTACCGGCGGTGTGCGGCTTCATCGGTGGTGTACTCGGTGGCGTGATCTCCGACTGGCTGCTGCGCCGCGGCAACTCGCTGACCTTCTCGCGCAAGCTGCCGATCGTCTGCGGCCTGTTGCTGTCGACCACCATGGTCTTCTGCAACTACGTCGATGCCGAGTGGATGGTGGTCGGTTTCATGACCCTGGCCTTCTTCGGCAAAGGCATCGGCGCGCTGGGCTGGGCCGTGGTGGCAGACACCTCGCCCAAGCAGATCGCCGGGCTATCCGGTGGCCTGTTCAACACCTTCGGCAACATCGCCTCGATCACCACGCCGATCGTCATCGGCTACATCATCAGCGCCACCGGCTCGTTCAAGTGGGCCTTGGTGTACGTAGGGGCCAACGCCCTGGTGGCGGTGTTCAGCTACTTGGTGATCGTCGGCCCGATCAAGCGCATCGAGTTGCGCGACGAAGCCCCAAAGCCACAGCCTGAGCCGGCCGCCAACGGCGAACTGGCCAGCTCGCGGCACTGAGTGAACACGCCCGCGCCGGCCGATGCCCGCGCGGGCGGATGTACAAAAAGCCTGAGAACCTGACAAGTAGGGCCCAAACATGCAGTTGATCGAACATTCCGACTCGCCCCGCTACGTCCGCCTGCACGATGACGACAACGTCGTGGTGGTGGTCAACGACGGCGGCCTGGGCGAAGGCGCCCGCTTCGCCGATGGCCTGACCCTGGTCGAAGGCGTGCCACAGAGCCACAAGGTTGCCACCGTGCTGATCGCCAAGGGCGAACCGGTGCGCCGCTACGGGCAGATCATCGGGTATGCGCTGGAAGACCTGCGCCAGGGCAGCTGGGTGCAGGAAAGCCAGTTGGCCATGCCGGCCGCCCCCGAGCTGGACAGCCTGCCGCGCTGCGACGCGGTACCGGACGCCCTGCCACCACTGGACGGCTTCACCTTCGAAGGCTACCGCAACGCCGACGGCACCGTCGGCACCCGCAATATCCTCGGCATCACCACCACCGTGCAGTGCGTGACCGGCGTACTGGAACACGCGGTCAAGCGCATCCGCGCCGAATTGCTGCCCAAATACCCCAACGTCGATGACGTCGTCGCCCTCACCCACAGCTATGGCTGCGGCGTGGCGATCAACGCCCGCGACGCCTATATCCCGATCCGCACAGTGCGCAACCTGGCACGCAACCCCAACCTCGGTGGCGAAGCACTGGTGATCAGCCTGGGTTGCGAAAAGCTCCAGGCCGGCCAGGTGATGCACGACAACGACCCATCGGTGGACCTCAGCGAACCCTGGCTGTATCGCCTGCAGGACGCCAGCCTGGGCTTTGCCGAGATGATCGAGCAGATCATGGGCCTGGCCGAAACCCGCCTGAAGAAGCTCGACCGGCGCCGCCGTGAGACCGTGCCGGCCAGCGAGCTGATCCTCGGCATGCAGTGCGGCGGCAGTGACGCCTTCTCCGGCATCACCGCCAACCCGGCACTCGGCTTTGCCGCCGACCTGCTGGTGCGCGCCGGCGCCACCGTGCTGTTCTCGGAAGTGACCGAAGTGCGCGATGCCATCTACATGCTCACCTCGCGCGCCGAAAACCAGGCAGTCGCCGATGCCCTGGTGCGCGAGATGGACTGGTACGACCGCTACCTGCAGCAAGGCGCGGCGGACCGCAGCGCCAATACCACACCGGGCAACAAGAAAGGCGGCCTATCGAACATCGTCGAGAAATCCCTCGGTTCGATCGTCAAGTCCGGCAGCGGCGCCATCCAGGGCGTGCTCGGCCCGGGCGAGCGGGTCAACCGCAAGGGCCTGATCTTCTGCGCCACCCCGGCCAGCGACTTCGTCTGCGGCACCCTGCAACTGGCTGCCGGCATGAACCTGCACGTGTTCACTACCGGCCGCGGCACGCCGTACGGCCTGGCCATGGCCCCCGTGGTCAAGGTCTGCACCCGTACCGAGCTGGCCCAGCGCTGGCCGGACCTGATCGACATCGACGCCGGGCGCATCGCCAGTGGCCGCTCGACCATCGAAGAACTGGGCTGGGAGCTGTTCCACTACTACCTGGACGTGGCCAGTGGTCGCAAGCAGACCTGGGCCGAACAGCACCGCCTGCACAACGACATCACCTTGTTCAACCCGGCACCGATTACCTGAACATTCAACCCTAGGAGCCCCACATGCCAGAGATCCTCGGCCACAACTTCATCGCCGGCCAGCGCAGTGCCGCTGGCGCGCAACGCCTGCAGAGCCTGGACGCCACCACCGGCGAGGCCCTGCCGTACAGCTTCGTCCAGGCCACCGAAGCCGAAGTGGACCAGGCAGCCAAAGCCGCCGCCGCCGCCTTTGTAGAATTCCGCAACCTGAAACCGGCCCGCCGCGCCGAATTCCTCGACGCGATCGCTGCCGAACTGGACGAGCTTGATGACGCCTTCGTCGCCATCGTCTGCCGTGAAACAGCCCTGCCTGCCGCCCGCATCCAGGGCGAGCGCGGCCGCACCAGCGGGCAGATGCGCCTGTTCGCCCAAGTGCTGCGCCGTGGCGATTTCCTCGGTGCGCGCATCGACCTGGCCCTGCCTGAGCGCCATCCGCTGCCACGGGTAGACCTGCGCCAGATGCGCATCGGCGTCGGCCCGGTCGCCGTGTTCGGTGCCAGCAACTTCCCGCTGGCCTTCTCGACTGCCGGTGGTGACACCGCCGCAGCCCTGGCCGCCGGCTGCCCGGTGGTGTTCAAGGCACACAGCGGCCACATGGCCACCGCCGACCTGGTCGGTTGCGCCATCCAGCGCGCCGCCGAGCGCACCGGCATGCCCAAAGGTGTGTTCAACATGGTGTTCGGCGCTGGCGTCGGCGAACCGCTGGTCAAGCACCCGGCCATCCAGGCCGTCGGCTTCACCGGTTCGCTCAAGGGCGGCGACGCCCTGTGCCGCATGGCCGCCGAGCGCCCGCAGCCGATTCCGGTGTTCGCCGAGATGTCCAGCATCAACCCGGTGATCATCCTGCCGGGCGCCCTGGCCAAGCGTGGCGAGGCCATCGCCCGTGAGCTGGCCGGCTCCGTATGCATGGGCGCCGGGCAGTTTTGCACCAACCCGGGCCTGGTGATCGGCCTGCAGTCGCCGCAGTACAGCCAGCTGCTCGCCGACCTCGGCCAGCACCTGGACCAGCAAGCCGGGCAGACCATGCTCAACGCCGGCGGCCTGCGCAGCTATGTCGGTGGCCTGGAGCACCTGCACGCCCACGCCGGTATCGAGCACCTGGCCGGCCAGGCTCAGGAAGGCAGCCAGGCCCGCGCCCAGCTGTTCAAGGCCGATGCCCGCCTGCTGGTGGAGGCCGACCCGCTGCTGCAGGAAGAAGTGTTCGGGCCGACCACCGTGGCGGTCGAGGTCAAGGACAATGCGCAACTGCGTGACGCCCTGCTCGGCCTGCGCGGCCAGCTGACCGCGACGCTGATCGGCGAGCCGGAGGACTTCGAGGCCTTTGCCTGGTTGGTGCCGCTGCTGGAAGAAAAAGTCGGCCGCATTCTGGTCAATGGCTACCCGACCGGTGTGGAAGTGTGTGACGCGATGGTCCACGGCGGCCCGTATCCGGCCACCTCCGATGCCCGCGGCACCTCGGTCGGCACCTTGGCCATCGACCGCTTCCTGCGCCCGGTGTGCTACCAGAACTACCCGCAGGCGCTGCTGCCGGAAGCACTGCGTGACGGCAACCCGCTGGGGCTGCGTCGCCTGGTCAACGGGCAGTGGAGCGACGGCGCGCTCTGAGTGCCTTTGTAACAAGAAAGCCCCGCACATGCGGGGCTTTTCTTTTTCCTGTGCCGGCCTCTTCGCGGGCTCAGGCCCCCTGCGCTTCGGCTTCTTCATGGGCCTGGCGCAAGCGCTCACGGCTGTTGCTCAGGTGCATGCGCATGGCCATCTTCGCGCCTTCGCTGTCGCGCCGGGCAATGGCTTCATAGATCGCTTCATGCTCATGCATCAGCCGGCTCATGTAATGCGCCTGGTCATCATGGGCCAAGCGCGCCGAATTCAACCGGGTACGTGGAATGATGCTGGTACCCAGGTGGTTGATGATATCGGCGAAATAGTGGTTGCCGCTGGCCTGGGCGATACGCAGGTGGAACTGGAAGTCCGCCGATACCGCGTCGGTGGCATGCGCCGCCCCCTCGTTCAGCTCGTCGAGCGCCGCACGCATGCCGGCCAGCTCTTCATCGCTGCGCCGTTGCGCCGCCAGGCCCGCCGATTCGATTTCCAGGGCGATGCGCAGCTCCAGCACCGCCAGCACCTCGCGCAAGGTCACCACGGTCGCCGGGTCGATACGGAAGCCCCCGGTTGCCGGCGCATCCAGCACGAAGGTGCCGATGCCATGGCGCGTCTCGACCTGCCCGGCCGCCTGCAGCCGGGAGATCGCCTCACGCACCACGGTACGGCTGACGCCCTCTTCGGCCATAATCTGCGATTCGGTCGGCAGCTTGTCGCCGCGCTTGAGCTGGCCGCTGCGAATGCGCTCGGTCAGCACCGTGACCAGTTCCTGGGCCAGACTGCGCGGCTTGCGCCGGGTCCTTGCCTGTACCTGCTGCTCTGTCATGCCCTGTATTTCACCTTGAAAGACAGCCGTCATCATAACGCAAGCAGTTGTACGATCACATACACCCGACACGGTATTTCTTGCCGGCTTCGGCCGCCGTGAATTCAGGTACAGTGAGCCTTTTCCATGGAAGGAAAGCCGCGCATGAAACCGCTCGACCGTGCCTTGCTCGCCCGTGGTCTGCTGATCCCTTTCCCGCCCAGGCCTACCCCGGCGATGACCACCTGCAACACGCCATGAGCCAGCTCGGCGCCACAGGTGCACCGACCTAACGCTGGTCGCCGCTGCTCAACAACTTCACCCTCGCCGTGCTCTTCGCCTTGTTCGCGGCCTGTTTCCCTGCGACCAGGGCTGTGCGCCAGCCGAGCCGTCCAGTACCAACGCCTGAACTACGGCGTGTCGGTCATGTGGATCGCCGGCTTGGCGTTGAGCAGCCTGCGCCCCGCACTGGCAAATCGCTTTCGCATCGCCACTACCTGATAGGAAAATGCTGGCCCCCAGGCGTTGCTAGCGAAGGCAAACTCCGTTCATCTTCATATGCTTAGGACAGCAACATGCGAACAATTCTAGCAACGATGGCCGGCTGCCTGCTGGCCACTGTCGGCTTCGGCGCCCAGGCCAAGGCGCTGAGCCAGAACGATCGCAACGTCTGTGGCTGGGGTTCGCAGATCGCCGCCGAGGCCCAGCAAGCCAAGCTCTCCGGGGTCACCCTGTATGCCACGCGCAAGAAGCTGCAGGTGCGCCGGTTCGACAAGCCTTGGATGCGCATGACCGCCTTCGGCATCACCGAACAGACCTACAACAGTCGTTCGAAGCTGCAGCCGTCAGCGATCAAGCAGACGTATTACGAGCAGTGCGTCCAGCACGCAGTTGCTAAACGATAAATCTATATATTTCATATAGTTGAAATATTTTAATAATGTGTTTTCGAGAGTCGGTCAGCCTGGGTTCGCCAGGGCGGGCCATCCTTGAAACGCTCCTCGATCCATGCCTTGAACGCCCCCATGGCCGCGCTGTTCAGCCGCGCTGAGGGGCGCACCAGGTAGATCCCCGCTGCCACGTCCAACTGCCATTGCGGCAGCACTCGCACGAGGCGCCCGGCGGCGAGGTCCTCGCCCATCAGCCAGTCGCCACCGGCCAGAATGCCCACGCCCCGCCGCGCGGCCTCAAGCAGGGCCTCATTGTCGTTGCCGCGTAACGAGCCGCTGACCCGGACACTCACTTGCTGCTTTCCACTGTTAAGCCGCCATTCAGGAAATGAACGTAAGCCACTGAAACCTAAGCAGTTATGCTCAGTAAGTTGCTGAGGATCGAGCGGCTCACCCTGGCGTGCAAGGTAGGCCGGTGAAGCGCACAGAATGCGCAGGTGATCACCCAGCTTGCGCGCCACCAGGCGATTGTCTGCCAGCTCGCCAACGCGGATGGCTGCATCGAAACCCTCACCGACCAGGTCAACGAAACGGTCGGCATACTCGGCTTCGATGGTCACCTGCGGGTAAGCCAGCACAAAATCCGCCAGCAGGCCGCTCAGCCAGCGGCGGCCCATGGCGGCAGGCAAGGCCAGGCGCAGGCGGCCACGCACCGCTGCGGCGCCCTCGGCGGCCTCCTGCTCGGCCTCGGCAATCAGGCGGCTGGCCTCGCGCACGCGGGCGACCAGCCGCTCACCTTCGTCGGTGAAGCGCAGCTGCCGTGTGGTGCGCTCCACCAGGCGTATGCCCAGGCGCTGTTCCAGGGCGTTCAGGCGCTTCGACAGCACCGTGGGATGGCGCTCCAGCTGGCGGCCGGCAGCGGCAAACGAACGTTGGTCGTGCAAGGCCAGCAAGGTGGCGAGTTCATCAGCGCGGCGGCTGTCAAAGGCATCCATGGCAAGGCTCGGTGGTGAAATCGGTATCAGGCGGTGAGAATCAGCGCCCCTTCCGACAGCCCTTGCTCCAGGTCCCCATGGGCCCTGGCCACATCGGCCAGCGGGTAGCGGCGCCACACGCGTGGCTGAATGATACCTGCGCCGATCGCTGCCAGCACATCGGCTGCGCGCTGCTGATACTCCTCGGCCGTGGCGGTGTGGGCGGCCAGGGACGGTCGGGTCAGGTACAGCGACCCCTTGGCATTCAGTGTGGCCACTTCGATGGGGGCCGGTACCCCGGAGATCGCCCCGCACGACACCAGCAGGCCGCGGGGGCGCAAGCTGTCCAGCGATGCCTGCAGCGACAGTTTGCCCACGCTGTCATACACCACGTCGACGCCCTGCCCCTCGGTCAGCGCACGCACCTGGCTGGCCAGGCTCGCCGCATCGAATACCAGTACAGCGTCACAACCCGCAGCTTGCGCCCGCGCGACGCTCTGTGGCTTCGACACCACACCAATCACCCGAGCCCCCAGGTGGCGCGCCCAGGGCGCCATGAGCTGGCCAAGGGCGCCGGCGGCGCCATACAGCAGGATCTGCGTGCCAGGCCCCACCGGGTAGGTGGCCTTGAGCAGGTACTGCGCAGTGATGCCCTTGAACAGCACGGCAGCGGCCGCTTCATCGTCCACGCTCGGCGGCAGCTTCACCAGGCGCTCCGCCGGATACAGCCGGCCGCTGGCATAGGCGCCCACGGGGCCGGTGGCATAGGCAACGCGATCACCGACCAGGACATTGCTCACCCCGGCACCCACCGCGGTCACTCGCCCGGCCCCCTCCAGCCCCAACCCTGAAGGCAGTGCCAGCGCTGCGCCGCCTTTGCGCTGCAGCACATCGAGAGGGTTCACGCCCATTGCAGTCTGCTCCAGCCATACCTGCCCGGGGCCAGGCTGCAGGGGCTGCATATGTTCCAGGTGCATGACGTCGGCAGCGCCAGTGGCGCTCAGGGCAATTCGGCTAGCCATGTTCGGTTCCTTGCGGGAGTGAAAGACCGGATCAGGCTAATTGGCAGGCGAAATTCGAACAATCGGGCCAGGTGCAGATGATTGCTGCACTTGGTGAAGCAATGCTTAGCAGGGATAAACCGGCTCGCAGCGCACTTCTGTCTTCACCGAGTTGGCGATGAAGCAGGCGTCGTGGGCCAGATGATGCAGTTGATCGAGCTGCTCAGCCGTCGGCTGGCGCTCCCCGGAAAACTCGACCCGCGGCCGCAAGGTGACCACGGTCATTGCCATGCGCCCGGCCTCATTGCGCGCCATCACCCCTTCGGCGTCGTCGGCATAGTGCTCGACGCAAAAGCGCTGCTTGGCCGCCAGCGACAGGAACCACAGCATGTGGCAGCTGGACAGCGCGGCGATGAAGGCCTCTTCCGGGTCCACGGCCGAGGCATCGGACAATTGATTTCAGCAGCCGCTGAGCGCCACCGGGCGGCGTTCGCCGGCAAAGAACATCGGGCGCAGGCGCACGCCGATCAGGTTGCCGGCGTAAGCCGCGATCAGCCACAACCAGCCGTGCACGCTGCCCGACGCGATACCGCTGAAGTAGGCGCCGATGTTACAGCCATAGGCCAGGCGCGAACCATAGCCCAGCAGGAGACCGCCGATCACTGCGGCGATCAGCGAGGGCAGCGGGATCTTCAGGCTGGGCGCGAAGCGACCTGCCAGGCCTGCCGCCATCAGCGCACCGAGTACGATGCCGATGTCCATCACCGTGGTGATGTCCTGCCACAGCGGTGCAGCCAGCGCCTTGGCGTTGGCCGGCGCCTGCCAGAACACCCAGCTGCCGACGTCCACGCCGAAGCTGGAAAGGGTCTTGGCGCCCCACAGGGCGAAGGCCGAAGTGATACCCCACGGGCGCCCAGCCAGGGCCAGGGTGGCGTAGTTGAGCAAGGCCAGGACAATCGCGCCCCACAGCAGCGGCCAAGGGCCGCGCAGGAAGCGGCGCAGGCCGTGATGCTCGCTGCTCAGCGGCGCTTCCAGGGCACCATGGCGACGCTTTTCCAGCACCACCGTGGCCCAGGCGATCAACGCAAACACGGCAACGCTGACCAGCAGTGCTGGCGCCACGCCCCAGGCCTGGACAATCGAAGTGGCCGGGAACGACGGCAGCGCGAACCACCAGTCGGCATGGTGGGTGGCGCTTACCGAGCCGATGATGAAGAACAGCAGGGTCACCAGCATCCGCGCATTGCCGCCGCCGACCGTGAACAGTGTGCCCGAGGCACAGCCGCCACCCAGTTGCATGCCGATGCCGAAGATGAACGCACCGAACACCACCGACACGCCAGCCGGCGCGACCAGGCCGGTGACCGGGGTGCCGAACAGGCTGCCGGCCGACAGCGCCGGGAAGAACAGCAGCACGGCCAGGGTCAGCATGACCATCTGCGCGCGCAGACCGGCGCCGCGGCGTTCGTTGATGAACACGCGCCAGGCCGAGGTAAAGCCGAAAGCGGCGTGATAGAGGGTCAGACCCAAGGCAGCGCCGACCATCAGCAGCAGCATCTGCTTGAAGCCGGCATTGAGGTTGAGGAACCAGGCGCCAACCAGCAGCAGGGCCAAGGCGATCAAGGGCGCACCGAGGCGGCGCGGTTCGGGTGTGGCGGTTGCGGAAAGACCCATTGAAATACTCGGATTACAGTGAAACGGGGGGCGAGTATAACCCCGTCAGGTGCTTTGTGTGACCTGTACCGGCCCCTTCGCGGGCTTACCCGCGAAGGGGTCGGTTCATCTGTTAGGCTGATAATCACCTGTCAAAGCCACCAGAAGCATTCGCCCCATGGATGAACTGCGCAAGATCGACCTCAACCTGCTGCTCACCCTGCATGCCCTGCTCAGCGAAAAGCACGTGACCCGCGCCGCCCTGCGCCTGCACCGCAGCCAACCCGCCGTCAGTCATGCCCTGGCGCAGCTACGTGCACACTTCGACGACCCGTTGCTGATCCGTCAGCACGGCCAGATGGCCCTGACCGCCCGCGCACAGTCCCTGGCCAAACCGCTGCAGGATGCCCTCGGCAGCCTCAACGGCCTGCTGGCGACGCCACAGTTCGACCCCGCCCGTGCCCGACGCCGCTTCAGGCTGTCGTTGTCCGACTATTCCTCGCGCATCATCTTGCCGCCGCTGGTTCGCCACCTGCGCCAGGTCGCCCCTGGCGTCGATCTGGCGATCAGCCAGGCCAGCCGCGAAACCATGCTCGCGCAGTTGCTCGATGGCGAACTCGACCTGGCCCTGGGTATCTTCCCGGAACTGCCGGCCGACATCACCGCCCAGACCTTGTTCGAAGACCGCTTCATCAGCGTCGCCGATCGCCAGGTCCTGCCAGCCAAGGGCGGGCTTGCCCTGGATGATTGGCTGGCGCGCCCGCATGTGCTCATGGCCATGCACCCGGATGCGCACGATGAGATCGAGCGGGCCTTGGCTGAACAAGGTCTGCGCCGGCACATCGCGCTGGCGCTACCCCATTGGAGCGCAGCGGTCGAACTGCTCACGGGCACCGACCTGATCCTCACAGTGGCCCGCAGAGCGGTAGGCCCGATGCGCCAGCACCCGTCACTGCGCCAGTTCACGCCGCCACTGCCGATCCCTGCCCTCGCCTATCAACAAGCCTGGCATGGGCGAAAGGACAGCGACCCCGGCCATCGCTGGCTGCGTGAAGCGGTCTGGGCGTGCAGCCAGTCCGGGCATTGATCAGCGTTCGATCACGGCCTGGCCGGACGACGGGGTCGAGGTCCAGCCGCCCTGCACCAGCAACACACCACCGAGGATCAGCAGTACGCCGGCAACCCTGGCCAGGTTCACCGGCTTGCTGGCAACGCCCATCAGCCCCAAGTGATCGACGATCACCGAGGTCAGGATCTGCCCTGCCACCACCAGCACCAGGAAACCCGCCGTGCCCAGCTTGGGTGTCAATGCGGCAGCGCCAGCCACGTAGAGGGCACCCAGCACGCCACCGATCCATAGCCACCACGGGCCTTGCAACGCTTTGCTCAGGTCAGGCATGGGCACCCGCAAGATCAGCAACGCCGTGATTATCACCACCGAACTGATCGTCAACGAGGTGAAGGCGCCCCACAACCAGTGCCCCAGGGCACGGCCGACGGCAGCGTTGCTGGCAGCCTGATAAGGCAGCACAAAGCCTGCAAGCAGGGCCATCATCACTGGAAGGAATGCAAGCAGCAGGGTCTTGTAGGACATGATGGTTCTCATCTGAAGTCAGGATGAGACCATGATCGATAAATCGGCGATGCTTATGGAAATCGAAAAGGTGCACGTGCTGTATTCGTCACACGCATACAGCCAGATGCGGGCCTGCCGAAGCCTGCCCGCCGCCCGACCTCAGCGCCAGGTATCGACCCGCAGCACTTCGGTGTAGATTGCATCGACGGTCTGGCCGACCTTGAGGTTCTTCATGCGTTTCTGCAGGTCCGGGTTCTCGACCTTGACCACCTGCAGCTTGCCTTCCGGCGGCAACAGGGTCACTTCATGTGTCTTCAGGTCGATCTTCTTGATCTGCGAGGTTACTCGAACCTGGCGAAACGCTTCGCCGCCCGGGTTGGGATTGTCCTTGGTGGCACGAATGGTGCCGGATTCCTCGCTCGCTTTGGGTGCGCCGCCCACATTGCTGTTGAGCACGTAGGCGATTGCCCGGGTGACATAGATGTCAACGTTGTCACCGACCTTCAGGTTGGGCAGCGCCTTGGCCTTTTCTGTCAGTTGCAGGGTGACATCCTTGTCGTTCGGCCCTTTGACCGTGACTTGGCGGTTGGCCAGGTCGATGGCAGTAACCTGGGTTTTGACGTGGCTTTCCAACGCCTGGCTGCCAATCGGAATCTCGGCAGCCTGCACCGTGAAGGTGGCAGCGGACATCAGCGTGGCGAGGGCAACAGCGCGAGCGAGCGTGCAAATAGGTTTCATAGGCCTGCTTCCATGTGTTCGAGACCGGGTTTGTGCGTGAAATGTTTACGCGCAAACAAGCATAGTCATTGCCCGCCACTCTGCGCCATTGGGCAGCACCTGGCTCTGGCGCGGGATCCTCAGGTCAGTGGCAATGGCCGTTGCGCTCAAGAAGGGGTCACCTTGACGTTCGGATAGTTCACCGCTTGGCTTGATAGAAATATCCTGAAAGACTCTGCACGTCAGAACGAGGGATAACATGAGCATTTGCAGAACACGACCTTACGCGTACTGGACTGCGCATGCCTTGCTGGCCATCAGCCTGGCACTCAATGCCGGCTGTTCGAGCAAAAACGGCAAGGCCCGCTACTACGCCGCCGCCCCGAGCTCCAACTGTTTCGCCAAGGCGCTGCCGAGCACCGGCGAAGGCGGCCTGGCCTGGGGCAACACACTGGGCATTGCCAAGCAGAAGTCGCTGAACAACTGCATCCGCTATGCCGGCCGCTCAGGCGGCACGCCAGACACCTGCCAGGTGGTGCTGGCCAAGTGCAAGAACTAGCCGCAGCGTCGTTCAGCGACGGGTGATGACCACCTCCAGGTACTCGCTGGGTACAACCAGTGAGTCCCCACCGCCGATGTTGCTCTCATCCAGCAACTGTGTGAGTTCTCGCTCCAGCGCGCTGGCCGCTTCCGGGTCGAGCGAGGCGAACGCCTTGTGCACCGGTCCATACCAGGTACGGAACACTTCGATGAAATGCGCAGCCGAGCGATAGCGAAAGTTAAAGTACTGCGGGTTGACGTCAAGCATCCCGACCGCCCCTTCGAACAGGGCCCGCAAAGCCGCCTCATCGCCCCAGCGCGATGGCGGCAGGGCGCCGGGAGGCGGTGGCACATGCCGGCCGAGGGTCTTGAACATCTGCCCGACGAAACCCTGTGGCGTCCAGTTGGCCAGGCCGATACGCCCACCCGGACGGCAGACGCGGGCCATCTCCCGCGCAGCCTGCGGCTGGTCAGGGGCGAACATCACGCCAAAGGTCGACAGCACCACATCGAAGATACCGTCCTTGTAGGGCAGCGCCTCCGCATCGGCGACTTCGAAATCGACCTTGAAGTGCTCCGCACGGGCACGCTCTTCACCGCGCTTGAGCAGTTCGGCCACGTAGTCGGTGGACGTGACCCGGCAGCCGCGCCGGGCGGCGGCCAGGGTGGCGTTGCCATTGCCGGCCGCGACATCCAGCACCTGCTCGTCCCAGCGCAAATCGCAGGCTTCGGCCAGGCGTTCACCGACCAGTTGCAGGGTAGTGCCGATCACCGCGTAGTCGCCGCTGGCCCATGCCGCTTGCTGGCGGGCCTTCAGTGCATTGGTATCCAGAGGAGTGCTCATGGTCTGCGCCTTCTGGTTGTGCGCGGCCGAGGTCCTTCTGGCGGTCTACGCGCCATGGAATGGAATAGGTTTGAGCGGAATTCAGCTAAGCGCTGATGGGATGATGCGGCAAGGGCGATGTAATACGGATTAGCGATTGATGCATGAACTTTTGGCTATTTGGGGGCGCTTTGCGCCCCCAAAATGGATCAGGCAAACCTGGCCCGCGCAGCATGCAGCTTCTTGTAGCTCTCGATCAGGCGCAGGTGGCGGTCCAGCCCTTCGAGCTTCATGCTGGTCGGGGTCAGCCCATGGAAGCGCACGCTGCCGTCGACCGAGCCCAGCACGGCGTCCATCCGCGGGTTGCCGAACATGCGGCGGAAGTTGGCCTCGTAGTCGGCCATTTCCAGCTCTTCATCCAGCTGCACTTCCAGCACCACGTTCAGCGCCTGGTAGAACAGGCCGCGCTCGACCGTGTTGTCGTTGAACTGCAGGAACGCCTCGACCAGTTCCTTGGCATCCTCAAAGCGCTTGAGCGCCAGGCAGATCAGCAGCTTCAGTTCAAGAATGGTCAACTGGCCCCACACCGTGTTCTCGTCGAACTCGACGCCGATCAACGTGGTGATGGTGGTGTAGTCATCCACCTCGCACTTGTCCAGGCGCCGGCGCAGCGCGCGCAGGGCGCGGTCGTCGAGGCTGTGCAGGTTGAGGATGTCGGCACGGAAGCCCAGGGCGCGGTTGGTGTTGTCCCAGATCAGGTCCTCGACCGGGTAGATCTCGGAATAACCCGGTACCAGGATGCGGCAGGCAGTGGCGCCGAGGTTGTCGTAAACCGCCATGTACACCTCTTTGCCGAGGTCTTCGAGAATGCCGAACAGGGTCGCGGCCTCCTGGATGTTGGAGTCCTCGCCATGGCCGGAGAAGTCCCACTCGACGAATTCGAAATCGGCCTTGGCACTGAAGAAGCGCCACGACACCACGCCGCTGGAATCGATGAAGTGCTCGACGAAGTTGTTCGGCTCGGTCAGCGCATGGCTTTCGAAGGTCGGTTGCGGCAGGTCGTTGAGGCCTTCGAAGCTGCGGCCCTGCAGCAGTTCGGTGAGGCTGCGCTCCAGTGCCACTTCAAAGCTCGGGTGGGCGCCGAAAGAGGCGAACACGCCGCCGGTGCGCGGGTTCATCAAGGTCACGCACATCACCGGGAACTCACCGCCCAGCGAGGCATCCTTGACCAGCACCGGGAAGCCCTGCTCTTCCAGGCCCTGGATGCCAGCAAGGATGCCCGGGTACTTGGCCAGCACGTCCTGGGGAACATCCGGCAGGGCCAGCTCGCCCTCGAGGATTTCGCGCTTGACCGCGCGTTCGAAGATTTCCGACAGGCACTGCACCTGGGCTTCGGCCAGGGTGTTGCCGGCGCTCATGCCGTTGCTGAGGAACAGGTTCTCGATCAGGTTGGACGGGAAGTACACCACCTGCTCATCGGACTGGCGCACGAACGGCAGCGAGCAGATGCCGCGTTCGGTGTTGCCCGAGTTGGTGTCGTACAGGTGCGAACCGCGCAGCTCACCGTCGGCGTTGTAGATTTCCAGGCAGTGTTCGTCGAGGATTTCTGCCGGCAGCGCGTCTTGCGGGCCTGGTTTGAACCACTGCTCGTTCGGGTAGTGCACGAACGGCGCGTTGGCGATGTCCTCACCCCAGAACTGGTCGTTGTAGAAGAAGTTGCAGTTCAGTCGCTCGATGAACTCGCCCAGCGCCGAGGCCAGCGCGGCCTCCTTGGTCGAACCCTTGCCGTTGGTGAAGCACATCGGCGACTGCGCATCGCGCACGTGCAGCGACCAGACGTTGGGCACGATGTTGCGCCACGAGGCGATCTCGATCTTCATGCCAAGGCCGGCGAGGATGCCGGACATGTTGGCGATGGTCTGCTCCAGCGGCAGGTCCTTGCCGGGGATGT
This sequence comes from Pseudomonas sp. NPDC089422, assembly GCF_044749405.1. Classification (NCBI taxonomy): domain Bacteria; kingdom Pseudomonadati; phylum Pseudomonadota; class Gammaproteobacteria; order Pseudomonadales; family Pseudomonadaceae; genus Pseudomonas; species Pseudomonas sp. NPDC089422. The sequence continues at coordinate 23,414 of NZ_JBIVHW010000016.1, read as the reverse complement.
AGGTGGTGGTGTCGGCCACCGGCATCAGCAGACCCTGGGCATCGGCGTCGAGGTTGTCGACTTCTTCGATGATGAACTCGGGGCCGGTCTGTACCACTTTCTTCACGGTGCAGCGGTCGATGGAGCGCAGGATGCCCTGGCGGTCCTTCTCGGAAATGTCCTCGGGCAGCTCGACCTGGATCTTGAAGATCTGGTTGTAGCGGTTCTCCGGGTCGACGATGTTGTTCTGCGACAGGCGGATATTCTCGGTGGGAATATCACGGGTCTGGCAGTACAGCTTGACGAAGTACGCCGCGCACAGGGCCGACGAGGCCAGGAAATAGTCGAACGGGCCTGGGGCCGAACCATCGCCCTTGTAGCGGATCGGCTGGTCGGCGATCACCGTGAAGTCGTCGAACTTGGCTTCAAGACGAAGGTTGTCGAGAAAATTGACCTTGATTTCCATGCGGGGATTACCGTGATTTAAGCGTGCAAAACGAAATTGGCCGGCATTATCCGGGTTTTCGGCCCGGAAGTCCTCTCCGCGTAGTCGGCGCCGGCGTGAGGTATTGTGCATTCCACCGAATTGCTTGCCTGATCCTCCGGACCTGCGCCCACCACCAGACCAGTGGTCGTACCACTGTGCTAGCGTTTCTGGATTGGGGAACAACGTATTCCCCAGCAGACCGTAAACGCCATCAACCGATGATCAGCAGGTGAGCCATGGAACTTCGTATCAACCAGAAGACCTACCAGGTCGACGCCGATGCCGACACGCCGCTGCTGTGGGTGCTGCGTGACGACCTGGGCATGACTGGCACCAAGTATGGCTGCGGCCTGGCCCAGTGCGGCGCCTGCTCGGTGCTGGTGGATGGCAACGTCGTGCGTGCCTGTGTCACCCCCGTGGCCGGCGTGGTCGGGCGCGAGGTGACCACCATCGAAGCGGTCGAGGCCGACCCGGTGGGCAAGCGCGTGGTGGCGGCCTGGGTCGAGCATCAGGTCGCACAGTGCGGCTACTGCCAGTCCGGCCAGGTAATGGCGGCTACCGCGCTGCTCAAGCACACCCCCAAGCCCAGCGATGAGCAGATCGGCGCGGCGATGGTCAACCTCTGCCGCTGCGGCACCTACAACGCCATCCATGCCGCCGTGCATGCACTCGCCCAAGGGGAGCAGGCCTGATGAACACGCCCGTCGATACCCCCGCAGCACTGCTCAGGTTACAACTGGGCGAAACCGTCAACCTGTCGCGTCGACGCTTCCTGGCCGGCACCGCGGTCGGTGCCCTGGTGCTGGGTTTCGGCCTGCCGATGGGCGCGAGCCGCGTGCAGGCAGCGGCGGCAGCCACCCCGGAACGCGGCACCCAGGTGCCGGCGTTCCTGGAAATCCGCCCGGACGGCAAGGTGCGCCTGCTCAGCCCGTTCATGGAGGGTGGCCAAGGCCCCTTCACGGCCATGGCCCAGATCGTGGGTGAAGAACTCGACGTCGACCCGGCCAACTTCCTGGTCGAAAGCGCACCGCCCGGGGAAACTTACGTGGTCATGGAAAACGGCCTGCGCATCACCGGTGGCAGCATGTCGGTGCGCATGAGCTACCCGACCATGCGTCGCCTCGGCGGCCTGGCCAGGGCCATGCTGCTGCAGGCAGCGGCCGAGCAATGGGGCGTACCGGTCGGCGAGCTGTCCACCGAGCCTGGCAAGGTCGTTCATGCTGCTTCTGGCCGCTCGCTGGCCTATGGCGAACTGGCCAGCCGGGCCATGGACCTGCCGGTGCCGGACCCGGCCAGCATCAAGCTGCGCGACCCCAGCCAGTTCCGCTGGATCGGCAAGCCGGTGCGGCGCCTGGATGCCTACGACAAATCCACCGGCAAGGCCCAGTACTGCATCGACATCAAGGTTGACGGCATGCTCCACGCCGCCGTGCAGCACGCGCCCCGCCTGGGCATGACCGTGGGCAGCCTGCGCAACGAGGAACAGGTCAAGGCCATGAAAGGCGTGCACTCGGTGCATCAGTTGCCAGGCGCAGTGGCCGTGGTCGCCGAACGCTGGTGGCACGCCAAGCGCGCAGTGGAGGCCATCCAGGTGGACTGGAAAGAGCCAGGTGCCGACAGCAAGGTGCGGCCGATGCCGGCAGACTTTTCCAGCGACGGCTGGCGCGAGCACCTGGCCACCGTTGAAGGGCCGGCCCGCGACGAGGAAAACGAAGGTGACATCGCTGGCGCCCTGGCCAATGCCAAGACCAAGGTCGAGGCCAGCTACCACAACCAGTACCTCAACCATGCCCAGCTGGAGCCGCCGTCTGCCCTCGCCCGCTTCAACCCGGACGGCACCCTGGATGTCTGGCTACCCAACCAGGCGCCGGACATGTTCCGCGACGACATCGCTAAACGCACCGGCCTGGATGCGGCCCAGATCACCTTGCACTCGCCGCTGCTCGGCGGCTTTTTCGGCCGCCACTTCCTGTACGACTCGGCCAACCCGTACCCACAGGCCATCGCCCTGGCCAAGGCTGTCGGCCGCCCGATCAAGCTGATCTGGAGCCGCGAGGAAGAGTTCCTGCGCGACGTGTTGCGCCCGGTCGCCGTGGTCAAGTTCCGCGCCGGGCTGGATGCCGACGGCCTGCCGGTGGCCATCGAAGCCGTGAGCGCCACCGAAGGCCCGACCGAAGCCCTCGCCGGCAAGCAAGGCGACAAGATCGACCCCACGGCCCTCGAAGGGCTGTCGGGCAAGTCCTACGCCATTGCCAACAAACGCATCGCCCAGATCTACGTCAAGGGCCCGGCCATGCTTGGCTACTGGCGCTCGGTGGGCAATTCGCTGAACGACTTCTTCTATGAATCGTTCCTTGACGAACTGGCCGACAAGGGCGGCAAGGACCCTTACGAACTGCGCCTGCACCTGCTGCGTGACAATCAGCGCCTGACCAACTTGCTGCACGCGGTGGCCGAGCTGTCTGGCGGCTGGAAGCGCGGGCCGTTCACCGCAGAAGACGGCAGCAAGCGCGCCCGAGGCATTGCCATGGCCTCGCCATTCGGCTCCGAGGCCGCGGCGATCGCCGAGGTGTCGATCGAAAACGGCCAGGTCAAGGTACATGACATCTGGCAGGCGATCGACCCCGGCAGCATCGTCAACCCGGCGATCATCGAGCACCAGGTCAACGGCGCGGTGGCCCTGGGCCTGTCGCAGACGCTGGTGGAGGAAGCCGTGTTCATCGACGGCAAGCCGCGTGCACGCAATTACGACCTGTACCCGATCCTGCCACCCTCGCGCATGGCCCGGGTGCATGTGCGTATTGTCGAGAGCGGGGCAAAGATGGGCGGTATCGGCGAGCCGCCGTTGCCGGCGGTGGCGCCTGCCGTGGCCAACGCGGTGGCGCAGCTCACTGGCCAGCGGGTGCGTAGCCTGCCGCTGAGCCGCCACACCTTCAGCTGACCGGACAAGGACTGCCCCATGACCCACAGCCGTTTCGCCCGAACCGCGGGCTGGCTGGCCGTGCCGTGCCTGGTCGCGGCCGGCCTGCTGGCCTGGTACGTGACCCGCGAGCCCGCCTCGCCATTCGTTGCCGCCGCAACCGAAAGCTTCGACCCCGCACAGGTCAGCCGTGGCGAGTATGTCGCCCGGCTCAGCGACTGCGTGGCCTGCCACAGCCTGCCCGACGGCAAGCCGTTTGCCGGGGGCCTGGCAATGGCCACGCCGCTGGGCACGATCCACGCCACCAACGTCACCCCCGACCGCGAAACCGGTATCGGCCACTACAGCCTGGCCGACTTCGACCGCGCCGTGCGCCATGGCGTCGCGCCGGGTGGCCGGCGGTTGTATCCGGCCATGCCCTACCCTTCGTACGCCAAGCTCAGCGACGACGATGTGAAGGCGTTGTATGCCTTCTTCATGAAAGGTATTCAGCCGGCACAACAAGCGAACATTCCCAGCGATATCCCCTGGCCGTTGAACCTGCGCTGGCCCATCGCTTTGTGGAACGGCGTGTTTGCCGCCGACACGCCTTATGCGGCCAAGCCCGGGCAGGACGCGCAGTGGAACCGCGGCGCCTATATCGTCCAGGGGCCTGGCCACTGCGGCAGCTGCCACACGCCACGGGGCCTGGCCTTCAACGAGAAGGCCCTGGATGAGGCCGGTACACCGTTCCTCGCCGGCGCCCTGCTCGATGGCTGGTACGCGCCCAGCCTGCGCAGCGACCACAACACCGGGCTCGGCCGCTGGAGCGAGGCCGAGATCGTCCAGTTCCTCAAGACCGGGCGCAACCCGCATGCCGTGGTGTATGGGTCGATGACCGAGGCGTTCAACAACTCCACGCAGTTCATGAGCGATGACGACCTGGGCGCCATCGCCCACTACCTCAAGTCGCTGCCCGGTGACCCACAGCGTGACGGTACGCCCTGGCAGTACCAGGCAGTTTCCGCGGCCACGCACCTGGACAACCCTGGCGCCCACACCTATGTCACCCGCTGCGCCAGCTGCCACGGCCTGGACGGCAAGGGCCAGGCCGAGTGGATGCCACCGCTGGCCGGTGCCACCTCGGCATTGGCCAGGGAAAACGCCTCGGCAATCAACATCACCCTCAATGGCTCGCAACGCATCGTCGCCGCTGGCGTGCCGGATGCCTACCGCATGCCGGCGTTCCGCGAGCAGCTGTCGGACCAGGAGATCGCCGCTGTGTTGAGCTTCGTGCGCAGCAGCTGGGGCAACGCCGGCGGCGCAGTGGATGCGCAGGCGGTGGGCAAGCTGCGTGGGCACACCGACCCGGCCAGCAGCAGCCCGATCATCTTGCACATGCGCTGAGGAGGCACGGCCCATGGAAAGCATCGACCTGTTGGTCTTGCGCACTGCCCGTGACTGGATACAGGCCGGCGAGCGCGTGCTGCTGGCCACCGTCGCCCGTACCTGGGGCTCGTCGCCACGGCCCGTGGGTTCGATGATGGCCCTGCGCGGCGATGGCCGGGTGGTCGGCAGCGTCTCGGGCGGCTGCATCGAGGACGATCTCATCCACCGCTACACCACGGCCTACCAGGGCGACGGCATGCCAACGGGCCTGCCGCAGGTGGTGCGCTACGGCGTCAGCGCCGATGAAGCGCAGCGCTTCGGCCTGCCCTGCGGCGGCACCCTTGAGCTGATCCTCGAATTCGACCCGGCGCTGGCAAGCCTGGAGCGACTGCTGCCACTGCTGGACAGCGGCAACCTGGTGCGCCGTGAGCTGGACCTGCAGTCCGGCCTGGTTCAACTGACCACCACCGGCGCTCCGGAGCAGTTCGGTTTCGATGGCCGGCGCATGCTCAATACCCTGGGGCCCGGTTATCGTATGTTGCTGATCGGTGCCGGGGTGCTGGCCGAGTACCTGGCGACCATGGCCTTGTTCAATGGTTTCAAGGTGGCGGTCTGCGACCCGCGCCCGGAATACATGGATGGCTGGAACGTGGCTGGCGTAGAGAAAATCGTCGGCATGCCGGATGACGTGGTGCGCGCGTTCGCCCCGGACCTGCGCAGCTGTATTGTCGGCCTCAGCCACGACCCCAAGCTGGACGACCTGGCCCTGCTCGAAGCCTTGCACAGCCCGGCGTTCTACATTGGCGTGATCGGTTCGCGGCGCAATAACCAGTCGCGCCGGGAACGCCTGATCGAGCATTTCGGCGAAAGCGAGACCTCGTTGCAGCGCCTGCACGGGCCGATTGGCATCTTTATCGGCAGCAAGACCCCGGCGGAGATTGCCGTCAGCGTCATGGCCGAGATCCTGGCGACCAAGAACGGCGTCGCCTTGCCCGGTGCAGTCAAGGTCAGCGAGGCCAAGCGGGCGCTGGAGGTTGAGGGGTAGGCTGGCGCTGCACCGCTCAAGGCTGCCCTCCCGCCTGCTGCTGCCGCCACAACTCCAGATTCTTCTCGACCAGCTGCTCGGGCACCGGCCCAGCAACCAGCTCTTTCATTTTTTGCGCCAGCCGCTCGCGCAGCTCGGGTCGGTTGCACTTCGATTTATGCGACAGCGCCAGGTACAACCCTTCGCTGGCCACCGGAGGGTCGAGCACCTTCAATTGCCCCTCCCACCCCTGTGTACGCACAAGCGCCATGCCGGGATACTGCTCGTAGATCAGGTAGTCATTGCGCTTGAGCAGCAGTTTCTCGAACGCCTGCCTGGCGCTGGGCACCGCTTCGAGCCGGAGGTTGGCCCTGGCGTAGTCGTCGAACTGCTGGCCATGGCTGTTGCTGACCAGCGTCCCGCCGTTGTGGCCCTTGAGGTCCGGCCAGTCGCGGTAGGGAAATCCGCCATCCTGGCGAACCCAGACCACGCTGCGCACATGCAGGAACGCCGGGCTGACGAAGTCCATCTGCTGCTGACGCTCGCGGGTCAGGAAGTACCCTGCCATCAGGTCGATACGCCCGCTGCGTACTTCCTCCTGTGCCCTTGACCAGGGCCCGCCGTACACCACCTTCACTTCCAGCCCAAGCGCCTTGCCCACTTCATCGAGCAGGTCGGCATTGGCCCCGATCAGCTGCTCAGGGTTATTCGGGTCACGCCAGAGATACGGGGGGTACTCCGGGTTGCCGGTAGCGGTGAGCTGGCCGCACAACGCCTCTGCCAGCGCCAGTTCGGGCAGCAGGAACATGAAAAGCGACAGCAGCAAAGACTGGCAACGACAGCGTTCGATCATCTATACCCCCTCGTGCGCGCCAGGCGGCACTTAGCCGCCGGGTTGAAACACGCAGACCCGCCCGCGCTGGCGCTTGGCTTGGTACATCGCCTGATCGGCGGCCTTGACCAGTGCATCCAATTCGCTGGCATGGGCAGGCGCGAGGGCAAGGCCGATGCTTGGGGTGACGAAGTCGATGCTCAGCCCCCTGACACTGACCGGCGCGCCCAGCACCATGAGCAAGCGCTGGGCCAGCGCATTGGCTGCCTGGAACTCGGTCTTCGGGACGATCACCGTGAACTCGTCGCCCCCCAGCCGATAGGCCTTGCCCGGCTGTCGCAGCGCATTGCCCAGGCGCTCGGCCATGCACACCAGCAAGGCATCGCCGATATCGTGGCCAAAGCGGTCATTGACCTGCTTGAAGTGGTCGAGATCGAGAAAGATCAATGCCAGCGGCAGGCCACCGCCCTGCAGGTGCCGGGCAAGGTCCTCATGGAACGCCTTGCGATTGCCCAGCCCGGTCAAGGCATCCCGATAGGCCAGGTCGAACAGTTGCTGTTGATGCAGCACATGCTCGCTGACGTCGTGCAGGATGCCGCGATAGCCGATCAGACGCCCCCCTGCGTTGTGCCGCCTGGATATCTGCGTTTCAAAGTGGCCGATGCTGCCGTCGGCGCGCCGCAGTCGAGCCGAGAGCGGGGCCCCGGGTTCGGTTTCGGCGATTGCCGGCTCCGTTGCCGCGCTGGCCTCATGGTCTTCCTGCAGCGAAGCGACGGTTCGGCCGATCACCTGAGCCGCCGGGTAACCGAGCAGCCTGCAGAACGCCGGGTTGACCGACTCGATCCGGGCCAGCTCGTCGAGTTCGAAATAGCCGTCTTCCATGGCGTCGAGAATCGCCCGATCGCGCGCTTCGCTTTGCTCCAGGCGGTCCAGCGCTCGGTTCGCTTCACGCGCCAGCTTGCCCAGCTCATCGCGCCCGTCGTCGGTCAGGCGCCGCCCTGCCGCAGCCGGGCCAATGGCCAGAAGCTCCTGATGCAAGCGGGCAATGCGGCGCAGCAGGGTGACGTCCAGCGCGAGGTAGATCAGCAACCAGGCCAGGCCAATGAGCCCTCCCGTCACGCCGAGGAACACATTGAGTTGCTGCTCGCCCTCCAGGTACAGATGACGCTCGCGGGTCAGTTGCAGGCGCAGCTGCGGCTCGCCAAGACTGTCCTGGAACAGCAGGTCGATGCTCTGATGGCGGGCATCGACCACCTCGCGATTGCCGATGCTCATGAGTTCGGCCTGCAGCACCGGCCGTTGCTGATCGGTGGCCGACGGCAGCCAGGTGAGCTCACCACCCAATTGTTGTTGCAGCATGGCGATGCGCTTGCTATCCAGGAACGTTCCCGCCAGCAGTACACCGCTGGCCCTGTCGCCGCTGCGCGCAGTATCCACGGCAACCAGAATCAGCGGCACCCTGAGTACGGCCAGCAACTGCGCAGGCGGCGCCACATCCTGAGGCTGCAGCAGGCGCGCCAACTGCTGGGCGACGCCGTCATGCAGCGCCTTCAGGTTCAGCGGTGGTGCACCGGCCGGGCGCTCCAGCGCCGCCAGGTCCAGTGGCCGCCAGCTCACCCGCTGCTCACCATTGGCGAAGTAAAGGATGAAATCGAAGCCACTGCGGCCCAGCGTGGCGGCATCGAGCGGAAACGCCGACGGCACCGCCCCCGGAATCGCCTGCGCCCATTGTCGCAGGCGATTGGCGTCACGCTCGAAGCTGTTGCCCAGCAACGCGCGCAGGCGCTCGGCCTCGGCCACCAGTAGCCGCTCGTCCTGCTTGTCCAGCCGCGCCAGCAGCATGCCCTGGGCCGCGAAATAAACGAGCATCAACACCAGCAGCAGCGGCGGTACGAACAGCCAGAGCAATCTTGTGCGTAACTTCATGCGGGCTCCCCATACCCTTGTTCACCCGCATCATGAGGTTGGGCAGGACCTGCCTGGCGCTGCCGTTGCCCGCACGGCCTCGGCCAGCTTGCGCAGGTTGGCCTGATGGGCGTTGACCAGGTTGTTGATGCTGTTGTCGGTGGCGGTCTGGACCGACGTCCGGCAGGTGATTTCGGGCTCGCCTGGCCGTTTCAGGCGCCATTGTGTATCGAGCGAGGCGTATTGGCCGGGCACGCTGTCGAAGCGCTGCACGTCGACCCTCAACACACTGCTGGCGCCAGACACCGGGCCGCGCAGCATGTCCTGCAGGGCACTGCGGAACTCATCCACCAAGTTGGCGCCCCACCACTCCGTTTCCAGAATGGCCAGGCCGCTGCTGCCCTGGCGCACCACCAGTTGCGGGCGGTCCACTTGTGGCGGCAGGCTGACCCGGCTCACCTGCACGTGCTGGCTTGCACCTGGCACCGGCTGGGCCGGGACCAGGGTGTGGTAGTTGTTCGGGGTACTGCTGCAGCCGCTCAGCCAGATCAGCAGGCTGGCCCCACACAGGTTGCGCACTCGATGCATCAGCTGACACTCCTTTGGCCTTTCACGTTCACGGTCTCAAGTCTTGCGCCCCAGCCGCCTTCGGCCGGCCTTGAATCAGCGATTCGGGGTGGCGCCCCAGGTAGTCGGTCAGGTCGCGCAGCGAACGCGACATACGTTCCAGCTCGTCCAGTGTTTCACCCAGCCGTTCACGCTCCGGCGAATTGTCGGCAATGGTCGCGTTGGCCGTCTTCAAGGTCTTTTGCAGGTCGTCGAGGGTAGCTTTTACCCCAGGCAGAGTCTGGCCGTTGAATGTCTTGAGGTTGGCACGCAGGTCACGCAGGGTGCCATCGAGGTTGCTGGCAATGCTTTCCAGTGGCAACTTGCCGATGCGCTCGACGAAATGCTGCAGTTGCTCCTGCAGCATCTCCAGGTTGCCAGGCAAGGTCGGAATCGTGATCGGCTCGGCCGCCATGTCGAACGTGACCTTGGGGGCGTCCGGGTAGAAGTCCAGGGATATGAACATCTGCCCGGTGATCAGGTTGCCGCTGCGCGCCTGCGCCCGCAGGCCATGCTCGACGAAGGTGCCGATCAGGTGCCGGGCGCCATTGAGGTCACCCTCGGTGTGCTTGAACACCGCCAACATCTTCTGATGCACCGGGCCGAGACGTTGCGGGTAGATCACTGCATCTACCACCACCGGGAATATCTGTTTGACCGGGTCGTAATCCAGGTTGATCGAAGTGACACGGCCAAACTCCACGCCCTTGAACTCTACCGGCGCGCCTACCGACAGCCCGCGCATGGACTGGTCGAAGCGCAACTGCAGGTACTGCCCCTTGCCGTGAGGCGGTGCCAGTGCCGCTTCACGATCGGCAAACAGCTGGAAGAGCGCCTGGTCATCGGCAGCCTGAGCGTCCGGGGCAAAGTCAGGGGAACCGAACGCCAGTCCACCGACCAGAATGGACGACAGTGACTCGGTATTGACCGTCAGGCCATTGGCGCCGATCTGCATGTCGACACCACTGGCGTTCCAGAACCGGGTATCGCGGGTGACGAAGGCGTCGTAGGGCGACTGCACGAATATGCCGATGTCCACGCCCTTGCCATCATCCTGCAGGGCATAGGACACCACTTCGCCCACCGGGATCTTGCGGTAGTAGATGGACGCACCGATATCCAGCGAGCCCAGGTCGCTGGCGCTCAGGACAAAACGCTTGCCCTTTTCGCCATAGGTGATCGCTGGCGGAAGCTCCAGGCCAGTGAAGTTCTTTTCCGAGGCTTTTGACTCACCGGCATCGGCGCCAATGAAGCTGCCGGAGAGCAAGGTATCGACGCCGGACACCCCGCCCGCGCCGATCCGTGGGCGTACCACCCAGAAGCGCGCCCCCTCGGTGGCGAACGAGCGTGCATCATTGGCCAGCTGCACCTTGACGATGACGCTGTTGTGGTCCGCGGCAAGGTCCACGGTGGTCACTTCGCCGATCACCACGCTGCGGTACTTGACCTGCGTCTTGTGCGCCACCAGCCCTTCACCGGAGCGAAAGGAAATCGAAATCACCGGCCCCTGCTGCATCCAGTTGCGTACCACCAGCGAAGCCCCGACCAGGATCGCCAGGATCGGCACGATCCACACCAGGGAAATATTCCAGCGTCGGGTGCGTACCTCTGCCTGCCCTGCCCCATTTCGCGCATCACTCGCTTGCGCCATCAGTGCGGCCTCCATCGTTGCCAGGGTAATCCCAGATCAAGCGTGGGTCGAAGCTCATTGCCGAAAACATGGTCAGCACCACGACCATGCCGAAAAACAGGATGCCCGGGCGCGGTTCGATGGTGCCCAGGCCCCGCAGCTGCACCAGCGCCGCCACCAGTGCGACCACGATGACATCGAGCATCGACCAGTAACCGATCAGTTCCACGCCACGGTACAGTTGCGAGCGCTGCCGTTGTGCCCAGCTGGAGCGACGCTGGGCGGTGAACAACAGCAGGCCAAGGGAAAAGAACTTGATCGCCGGCACACCGATACTGGCAATGAAGATGATCAGGGCGATGTCCCAGGCGCCTGCCTCCCAGAATTCCAGCACGCCGCCAACGATGGTGCTTTCGCTGCCGTTGCCGAGCATTTCGGTGTGCATCACCGGCAGCAGGTTGGCGGGTACGTAGAACACCAGAGCGGCCAGCAGGAAGGCCCAGCCACGGCTGATGGCGTTGGCCTTGCGCCGGTGCAAGGGCGCACCGCAGCGCGGGCATGTGTGGGCCTTGCCCAGTTCGCACGCCAGCCCGCAGCCGTGGCACAGGCACAGCCCGAGATCATCGGCCAATACGGGCGTGTTCATACCTGCTCCCACAGGTCGCGAACATCGCGACCGGCAATATAGATGATCAGCATGCTCAGGGCGGCCAGCGCGATCAAGCCAATACCTGGAATGACATCGAGCAGGCCGGCCAGCTTGATGACGGCCACCAGCGCGCCGAGCAGGCAGACTTCCAGCATGCTCCAGGGGCGCAAGCCTTCCAGGCAGCGCATGCTCAGTGCAAACCCTGGCGCCCTGCGCCCGGCCAGGGCAAAGCTCAGCAACCAGCACAGCAAGGCGATTTGCAACACCGGCGCAAAGATGATCGCCAGCGCCATGACCAGGGCGATGAAGGTGATGCTGCCACTGCTGAGGATCAGCACCGAATCCCACAGGGTGGCGGAGTTGCTCAACCCTTGCATGCCGATGGTCATGACCGGATAGAGGTTGGCGAACAGCAGCAAGACACCACCCGTGATGCTCAGGGCCAGGCGTTGCTGGATGGTCAGGCCGCCATGCCGGTACAGGACACCCGCACAGCGCGGGCAGAGGGCACGTTGGTGGCGCTGCAGGGGTGCGCGCCGATACACGGCATCGCAATATTCGCAGATGATCAGGGGCTCGGTCTGGCTCATGCGCGGTTCCCGGGTGCAAGTCTGCAGGCGTGCAGTCAACCGTTGATTGACGCAGGGCCGAGCGTCGACATGAGCAAGCGTAGACGGGAATGTTGCGTCACGGAGCCTGGGAACGCACCGCGGCTCCAATGGCGCTAATAGAAGAAAGGCCGGAAAACGATGCGTTGCATCGGTCCCCGGCCTTCTGGATCAGGCGAGCCTGCTGATCGGATTACCCTGGATCACCTGCACATGCGCTTCACGGCGCGCACTGCAGCCGCCTGGAACACCTTGCGCATGGCCTCCAGCTGTTCGGGCGACAGCACCTTGGCACAGGTCAGGCCCTGCAGGAAGCCGATACCCCAGCCTTTGGTTGCAGCCAGCTCCTGGCGGTTCTCGCTGTCGGCGATATCACCCAGGTGCAGCGCTGCAGGGTGTTCGTAGCGGTCTTCCAGCGCCAGTTTGCGCAGTTCCTCCAGCGCTACCTTGAACTCGGCAGCGGCAACATCGTCCAGGCCCAGGTGCTCGTACTGCAGCAGGCTCAGACGGTCGGTGGCGGTCATCTTCGAATCTCCGTTTCACAGTAAAAGGAGCAGGTGCAAGGAAATCACCAGTCAGCCGCGGCGCATCCGGGTGCCGGCGAAGGTGGTGTCGATTACCCTGCTGTATACCACAATTAGGGCCTCTCCCCTAGCGGCGTGCGCCATCCGGGTGCAACGCAGCGACACCGTCTGTCGCTGGCTCGTGGCGATCATTAAATTTAAATTGAATTTAATTTAAAACGCGATCACGCTGCTTGTCATTGCACCGACTCGAGAGCAGCGCATCATGGCCACCACACCACGCGAACCGCGCAAGGATGGCGAAGCCACCCGCACACGCATCCTCCAGGCCGCTGGCGAACTGTTCGCCGCCGTAGGTTATGCCGAAGCCAGCAACAAGGCCGTCGCCGCCAAGGCCGAGGTCGACCTGGCCTCGATCAACTACCACTTCGGCAGCCGCAGCGGCCTGTACCTGGCAGTGCTCGACGAAGCACGGCGGCGCTTCCTGGACATCAGCGACCTGCAGCGGATCACCCTCGGCGAGCAACCAGCGGCGGACAAACTGCGGGCACTGGTCGAACTGGTCGTGCGCAAGGCCACGCAGCGTCGCGACAACTGGCACCTGCGCGTGCTGGCGGCGGAAATCCTCGCACCCAGCCCACACGGCCAGGCCCACATGCAAGCCGAGGCACCGTTGAAGCTGTCGCTGCTCAAGGGCCTGTTCAGCGAAATCACCGCCATCCCCCAGAGCGACCCGGCACTGACCCGCTGCATCCTGTGTGTTACCGCACCCTGGGCGATGCTGCTGATCGGCCCGCGTGGGTCCACCGGGACCCTCCACGAAATCCTCGGCATGCCGGCCGAAGACGTGTCTGCCCAGCTGTTCAGCTTCGCCCTGGCCGGCCTGCAGGAAGCCGGCCGCCAGCACGCCCAGGGCAAAGGCTGCTGACCGCACATGGACGCTCAATCGCACCCCCAGGCTCAAGGCAACGGCATGCAACCGACACCCGCTGACGCGCCCTCCTCCGTCAAGGCCGAACCAGGCACCCAGGCCTCCATCCCGCTGCTGCTCGGCGCCCTGATGCTGGTGATGTTCCTCGCCGCACTGGACCAGACCATCGTCTCCACCGCGCTGCCGACCATCGTCAGCGACCTCGGCGGGTTGCGCTGGCTGTCCTGGGTGGTCACGGCCTATTTGCTGGCGTCCACCGTGGTGGTGCCGCTTTACGGCAAGTTCGGCGACCTCTACGGGCGCAAGCGCGTCCTGCAGATCGCCATTGCCTTGTTCCTGCTCGGCTCGGTGCTGTGCGGGCTGGCCCAGGACATGACCCAGCTGGTCCTGTTCCGCACGTTGCAAGGCCTGGGCGGCGGCGGCCTGATGGTGGTGGCCATGGCGGCCATCGGCGACGTCATTCCGCCCGCCGAACGGGGCCGCTACCAAGGCCTGTTCGGTGGCGTGTTCGGCCTGGCCACCGTGGTTGGCCCGTTGATTGGCGGGTTTCTGGTCGAACACCTGTCATGGCACTGGATCTTCTTCATCAACCTGCCGCTGGGCCTGCTGGCCGTGGTGGTGATCGGCAGCGTGTTCCGCCCGCACGTGGCCCCGGTCAAGCATGTGGTCGACTACATCGGTGCATTTTTCCTCACCGTCACCCTGGGCGCGCTGGTGCTGATTACCAGCCTGGGCGGCGGCTTGCTGCCCTGGGCCTCGCTGGATGTGCTGTGCCTGGCGCTGTTCGCCGTCATCGGCCTGGTCGGTTTCGTGTTTGAACAACGCCGTGCGGCCGAGCCGATCATGCCGCTGCACCTGTTCCGCCACCGGACCTTCGTGCTGGCCGGGTTGATCGGGCTGATTGTCGGCGTGTCGCTGTTCGGTTCGGTGACCTTCCTGCCGCTGTACATGCAGGTGGTCAAGGACGCCTCGCCCACCAGCGCCGGCCTGCAGATGCTGCCGTTGATGGGGGGGTTGCTGGTGGTGTCGGCGATTACCGGGCGGCTGATCAGTCGCTGGGGGCGCTACCGGGTGTTCCCGATCGTTGGCACGCTGCTGCAGGTGGTCGCCCTGGGCCTGCTCAGCCGCCTGGAGCTGGACACACCGATGTGGCGGATGAACCTGTACATGGGGCTGCTGGGCGCGGGCCTGGGCATGGTGATGCAGGTGCTGATCCTGGCGGTGCAGAACAGCGTCGAACGGCGCCACATGGGCGTGGCGACCTCCGGGGCCACGCTGTTCCGTTCGATTGGCGGTTCGGTGGGGGTTTCGGTGTTCGGCGCGTTGTTTTCCCATGCCCTGCTCGATGGCCTGCCGAGCGATTTCGCGGCAGGCAGTGGCGGTGCCGCGAGCCTGTCGCCGACGGCGGTGCATGCCTTGGCGGCGTCACTGCAGCAGGCGTATCTGGAGGCGTTCTCCGGGGCCATGCATGGGGTGTTCCTGGTGGCGGCGGTGATTACCTGTGTGGCCTTTGCCTTGTCCTGGCTGCTGCGCGAGGTACCGCTGCGTACAACCCATTGAGCACAGCACCCAGCTATGCTGTGAGATGCGATTCCTATCCGGTGGAGGTGTGCAATGCGTGCGTTCACGTGGAGTTACGTACTGATAATGCTGTGTGCTGCTTCAGCAGCCCAGGCCCAGTCGGTGGTGCCGCTCAAGGGCCAGAGCAGCCAGCAGATGCAGCTGGACATCAACGACTGCAACAGCGTGGCGACCAACGCCGCGAACAGCGCCAGCAGCGGTTCTTCTGGCAGCCATGTCGGCGGCAGGGTCAAGGGCGCGGCGGCCGGTGCCGCAGCCGGTGCGGTTGGCGCCCAGGTGCGCGGCAATCAGCATGACGAGGTGTATGACCGGGTCAGTGACGATGCCAAGCAGGAATACCGGCAGAACCGTGCCGGCCAAGGGGCCGCCGCCGGTGCTGCGGTAGGCGCCTCGCGGCAACGCCAGGAACGCCGCGAAGACCGGCGCAACCAGGGCCAGGCGCAAAGTTCGGCGCATGCCAGCGCCTACAGCGGGTGCCTGCAGGGGCGTGGTTACCAGGTCAACCCTTGACGATGTCGACCGAGATCTCCACCGCCGTCACTGTGCCGCGATTTTCCAGCCAGTGCGTGGTGTTGTGGTCTTCGGGCCAGCCGACACCAGGGCCGTAGTCGGTGGCTTGGCCATTGCGGTGGTCGGTGATGGTGCCTTGCAGGATGAACACCGTGCCGGGCCGGTCCTTGTGATCATGGACCGGCCCGAACACGCCGCCCGGGGCGATGGTCACCTTGCGCATGCGCAACTGCCGGCCCGCCATGCCTTCGATTTCCGGCCCCAGATCGACCGTTGCCAGTAACTCCACCGTCACGCCTCGGGTGTCGGGTGCTGCCTGTTCGTTGTTCATGGGGTGCGCTCAGTGGGGTGTCATCTATCAGTGAAGCGCGCTTTGCTGATGTTTGCCTCAATGCCTCAGTTGCGGCTAAACCAGGATCGGGTAGCTTCATAGGCCGCTTCAAGTCCCATCTCAGGCGTAAACAGCGCCGAAGGTGTCTCCACACTGACCTGCACATCGGCTGGCAATGCATTCAGCAGTGCGATCAACGGCAATTGCCCGTCCCCCGGCAACAACCGCCCTTCCCGTGCCTCCTGAATGATCAACGCCTCGACCGGCGCCTGCAGCGGCGCATCGCACAACTGCACCGCCCGCAGGTAACGCGGGTCAATCTGGGCTAGCGCTTGCTCATCCCCACCCGAGCGATACAGGTGCAGCGCATCCACCAGCACCCCACCATTCCCCTGCCCGGCCCCGGCCACCACGGCCACCGCTTGCTGCACGTTCGCCACCGCCCGCCAGCGCATGAACTCGAGGTCCACGCGCAGGTCGTAGCCACTGGCCAACTCACAGAGCGCCGCAAAAGTGTGGGTAAGCCGCACCGGGTCGTCGTCATCCCCTGATACGGTAAGGCTGACGGCCCCCAGCTCAGCCCCCGCCGCCAGCAATGCCTCGCATTCGGCGACCTGCAATTGCGCAGTGAGCGACACGAACTCGATATCGCTCACCCGCATGCCCTCGCCCGCCAGCACCCGCTGCAGTTCACGGGCAGCGGGGCTACCGACTGGTTGCGGGTAGGCCAGCGCGCCCGGCATTACCGGATGCAGGCGCAGCCCCACGCTACTGAACCCGGCTCGCGCCGCCTCTCGCACCAACACCGCCGGCGCCAGGTCCAGCGCCGTCAGGTGGGCAACCCCCAGCGGCCTCAATAGGTTGCCCTCCCGCCACTGAGGTCGAACACGAACCCGGTGGTGAAGCTGCATTCCGGCCCGGCGATCCAGGTCACCATGTTGGCGATCTCATCCACCTTGAGGAAGCGCCCCATGGGGATCTTGGCCTTGCTGGCGGCGATGTGTTCCGGGGTCATTTCCGCCATCAGCGGGGTCTCGACCATGGCCGGGGCAATACAGTTGAGCAGCACGCCGTCCTGGGCCAGCTCCTTGGCCGCCGCCTTGGTAAAGGCGATGACACCGGCCTTGGCCGCCGAGTACGCCGAGATGTACTGCACGCCGTCCTTGCCGGCCATCGAAGCGACGTTGACGATGCGCCCATAGCCGCGCTCACGCATGTGCGGGATGGCGGTGCGGCAGCAGTAGAAGACACCGTTGAGGTCGATGGCGATAACCTTGTCCCAGGCTTCTGGCGGGTACTCCCAGGAGGCGACCACCGGGCCGTTGATACCGGCGTTGTTGACCAGGATCTCGACCTGGCCGACATGGGCCAGCGCTTGGCCGAAAGCAGCCTCCACCGAAGCCAGCGAGGATACATCCACGGCCTGGCGCAGCACCGGCTCGAAGCCGTTTTCAGCAGTGTTCCAGCCATCGACCGCGAGGTCCCAGATCACCACCTGGGCGCCGGCCCGGTGCAGGCGCTGGGCGATGGCCAGGCCGATGCCGCGCATGCCGCCGGTGACGATTGCAGTTTGCCCGTGCAGGGGTTGGCTCATTGTCTTGCTCCATTTTCAACAGAAGGGATATCCGGCAGGCGACGCAGGTCGCGCACCATGAACAGGTAGCACAGCGCACCCAGCGCGGTGATCGTCGAGACGAAGGCCAGCGCCCAGACGAACGAGCCGGTGGCGCTGACGATCAGGCCGATGGTCAGCGGGGTGACGATGCCGGCCGCGTTGGCGAACAGGTTGAACAAGCCGCCGCTCAGGCCCAGCAGCCCTTTGGGCGCAATGTCGGACACGATCATCCAGGCCAGGGCCGACATGCCTTGGGCGAAGTACGCGACACAGAGAATGCCGATCACCAGCACATCCGACTCGACATAGTTGGCCAGCACGATGATCGATGCGGTCAGCAACCCGGCAATCACCGGCAGCTTGCGCGCGAGGTTCAGCGAGTAGCCCCGGCGCAGCAACGCATCGGAAATCCAGCCGCCGACCAGCGTGCCCAGCGACGCGGCAATGAACGGCAGCACCGCCACCCAACCCACCTTGAGCCAGGGCATGTGGCGCTCGGTGACCAGGTAAGTGGGGAACCAGGTCAGGAAGAACACATTGGTCGAGTTGCAGGCGAACTGCCCCAGGCAGATGCCGAGCATGTTGCGGTGCTTGAGCAGCGCCGGGATCTGCGACCAGTGGAACTGCGTGGCTTTCTGCCCACCATCGACCACCCCGCCGCCGGCGGCGATGTAGTCGAGCTCTGCCTGGTTGGCCGAAGTCGACTGGTGCGGCTCGTGGTACTTGCGCCACCACACCAGGCCATAGAGGATGCCCAGCAGCCCCACTGCCATCAGCAGGAAGCGCCAGCCATAGGCATGCAGCACCCAGAACAGCAACGGCGTCAGGAACGCAAGCCCCGTGTACTCGGCAAAGGTGTAGATGCCGGTTGCCCGGGCCCGCTCGCGCTGCGGGAACCAGGTCGCCACCACGCGGCTGTTGGTGGGGAAGCACGGCGCCTCGGTCACGCCGACCAGAAATCGCATGCCCAGCAGCGACAGAAAGCCCTGGGCCAGGCCCTGCAGGCCGGTGAACAGCGACCACAGGGTCAGCGCCAGCCAGTAGGTGAACTTGGTACCGAGGCGGTCGATAAGGATGCCGCCGGGGATTTGCGCAGCGGCGTAGGTCCAGGAAAACGCCGAGAAGATCACCCCCATCATCGCCGCGTTCAGGCCCAGGTCGGAGCTGATGCTCGGGGCGGCGATGCCCATCACGCTGCGATCCAGGTAGTTGATCATGGTGCCACCGGAAATCAGCGCCAGGATCATGAAACGGGTCCGGGTGCGTTGTTGCGCGCGCGCCGGGGTGTCGAACACCCCGACGCCGATTGGCTGCTCAGTGCTCATGGCGATTGCTCTCTTGTTATTGGAATGGCAAGTGCTGCGAATCAGGCAAAACCGAACAGGCGCCGCGGGGTGTCCCACATGACCTTGCGGCGCAGACGGGCGTCCGGCATCAGGCGTTCGGCCAGTTTCAGCAGCGGGCCATAGTCGACCCGCGCCTGCTGGCGGATGAACGGCCAGTCCGAGCCCCACACGCAGGCATCCGGGCCGAACGCATCGAGCAGCACCCGCACGTAGGCGTGGCTTTGCTCATACAGGCCATCGGCATCGGCAAACTTCTGCATGCCTGACAGCTTGACGCTGGCCCGCCCGCTGCGGGCCAGCCGCAGCAGGGCCTGGAAGCCGGCTTGGCGCAGGCCGGCGGCGGCATCCGGGCGGCCACAATGGTCGATCAACAGGCGCGCCGAGGTACCCTCGACCAGCCATTGCAGGTCCAGCAACTGGTCTTCGCAGACCTGAACCTGGGCGAACATGCCCAGTTCGGCCAGCTTGCCGAACAGCGGCTCGGCATCACGCATGCTCGCCACGCCGTACAGTGCCGGGTTGAAGGCGACACCGACCACGCCCTGTTCGCGCAACGCCGCCAGGGCGTCCAGGCCGATCTGCCACTCGACCACCGCAACCCCCTTGAAGCGCCCGTGGCCAGCCGCCAGGGCGTGGAGCAGCAGGCCATTGTCGGTGTGGTAGCCGCTGTTCGGTTGCACCAGCAAGGCATGGCGCACGCCATAGGCGTCCATCACCTGGCTGAACTGGGCCAGGGTAGCGACCTCCTGGCCGGAGGGCGCGTAAGGCGCATTGGGGTGGTAAGCGAAATGTGCGGGGTCAAACAAATGGTTATGGCAGTCGATCTTGGGTTCGTCGTAGATGTTCAAGCTCGGTTCCTTCAAGCGCCGCTGCGCTTGCCTGCAGATCTTGTTATTGTTCGCCGCCAGGGCGATTTGCCTGGGCTCACGATACTGCGGGCGGTTGCAGAGCGCTCATACACAGATGGCGAAGACCATAACCGGAGGTAATACCCATGCTCGCTGGCCAGGAACGTACAGACGGCAGTGCCATGGTGTTCAAGCTGCGGCACATGGAGGTGTTCCGGGCGGTGATGCTGACCGGCTCGATCAGTGCCGCCGCGAAGCTGCTGTATGTCTCGCAGCCGGCAGTGAGCAAGCTGATCGGCTACATCGAAGGGCGCCTGAGCTACCGATTGTTCGAGCGCATCAACAACCGCCTGGTGCCCACGGCCGAAGCGCAGGTCCTTTATCGCGAGGTCGAACGGGTGTACCAGGCGGCGCTGCAGGTCAACGAGTGCGCGCTGTCCCTGGCCTCGGGCGGCCAGCGCAAGCTGCGAATTTCCTGCAGCGCCTCGCTGTCGACAGTGGTCATCCCCACGGCGCTGGCCCAGCTCAAGCGCGAATCGCCGTCACTGCAGATCGAGTGGCAGACCTCGCTCATGCATGCCATGCCCTACCAGATCCTGTCGAAAACCGTCGACCTGTCGATCGCCGCGTTGCCGGTGATCCACGACCACCTGCACTCCCAGGCCTTCATGCGCGGGCGGATGGTGGTGGTGATGCCGGCCGACCATGCCCTGGCGCAAGCCTCGTCATTGACGCTGAAACAGCTGCAGGGCCATGCGCTGTTGCTGTTCCGCCCGGACATGCCGTTCGGCCAGCTGTTGGCCGAACATATCCAGCGGCGCGGCCTGCAGCTGGATTCACTGCTGTCGTTTACCAATGCCAACGAAGCCGTGGCCCTGGTCAAGCAGGGCATGGGCATCACTGTGATCGACGAGTTCGTCGCGCAGGACAGCGGCCTGCGGGTGGTGCCCCTGGTCGACGAGATCCATTTCGATATCAGCTTCGTCTATTCGCGCTTCGAGCCACTCTCGCAGTCGGCGCTGCACCTGATGCGGGTACTGCATGATCAGGCGTTGAAGCTTGAGCGTGGGATCGACGGGTTCACGCTGGACCCGGCTTGAAGTGTTTGAGGGCTGCAAGGTGTCCACCGAAGCACATTCGGCGCCTGTGAGATCGAGCGCCGCCCGCGCGGCGCATCGCAGGCAAGCCTGCTCCTACATCTGTTTCGGGCCAGTGAGTCCTGTGGCACAGGCGCGCGTACCCCTTGGCGTATGGCTCGATATCGTGTCGTACAAACAAGGGACCGCGCGCCAATGGATGCAGGAGATACTGGCCCGAAACAGATGTAGGAGCAGGCTTGCCTGCGATGCGCCGCGCGGGCGGCGCTCCATCTCACGGGTGGCAAAGCTGTTGTGGCGAACACGTCCCAGCCCCCTCACCCCAGGCGCGGCAACAGGATGGCCACGCTCAAGCCACCCGCCCCGCCCGACTTCGCGCTGATACTGCCCTGGTGCAGCCCGATGGCGCGGCGGGCGATGGCCAGGCCCAGGCCGAAGCCATCGGCGCCGCTGTGCCCGCCCCGGTCGAACGGCTCGAAGATGCTCTGCAGGCGAGCCGGCTCGACCCCAGGGCCCTGGTCGACGATATGCACCTGCAACTGCTCCCCACCGCCCACCAGCCTCGCCTCGACGCGCACTTCGCTGCCCGGCGCGGTATAGCGCACGGCGTTGCGAATCACGTTCTCGAAGGCGCGGTACAGCAACTCCTCATGGCCACGGGTGACGAAAGTGCCGGCGCCCAGCAAGCTGACCTGCGCCTGCTTCATCCCCGCCTCGAAACGGGCGTCCTCGACAATCTGCGCCAGCACCTCGACGGCATCCAGCTCGCCATGCTCGCTTTGGCCGTGTTGCGACTGAACCCGCGCCAGAGTCAACAGCTGCTCGATCAGGTCATCCATGCGCCGCGATTCGCGTTCGATGCGCCCAAGCATTTCCTCACGCTCGGGCTGCTGGCGCAGCAGCCCGATGGCGACATGCAGGCGGGTCAGCGGCGAGCGCAGTTCGTGAGAGATATCGTGCAGCAGTTGCTGCTGCGCTTCGACCAGCGCCTTGAGCTGCCCGGCCATGCGGTCGCAGTCTTCAGCCAGTTCGACGATTTCGTCGCGCCGCCGCCCCAGGCGCGGGCGCACGCGCACGTCGAAACGACCCTGGGCCACCTGGCCCATGGCCTCGCGCAGCCAGGTCAACGGCCGGGTCAGGTAGAGGCTGCAGAGCAAGGCGAACACCGCACTCATCAGCGTCCCGGTCAGCAACGGGCCCATGCCCCGCGGCCGTGGCGCTTCGTCCAGGCGGGTGGCCACCGACGCCCGCAGCACCAGGGCCTGGCCGCCTTCGTCGAGCAGTGCCCGTTCAAAGCGCGGCTCGGCCACGGCGCGGCCGGCCAACAGGTGGCCGGTGCCGTCATACAGGCCCACCTGCACCTCCGGCGGCTGCGGCGACACCTGCAGGTACTGGCGGCCGGCCTGTTCGCCATAACGGTGCAACAGGTTCAGTTCAGTGGCCAGCATCGAGCGCAGCCCGGGGGTGTCACCGCGCAGGTCATCGAGCATGAAGGCCCCGGCACCGACCAGGAAGGTCAGGCTGTTGGCCAGCCAGAAGGCCAGGAACAGCTTCCAGAACAGGCGCCGGCGCATCATTCGACGATCAGCATGTAACCCATGCCCCGCACGCTCTGGATCCAGCTGCTGCCATCGTCACGCGGGCCGAGCTTCTGGCGAATGCTGCTGATGTGCACGTCGATGCGCCGGTCGTAACGGGTCAGTGGCCGGCCCAGGGCGTTCAGCGACAGGTCCTGCTTGCTCACCAACTGGCCGGCCTGACGGACCAGGGCTTCGAGCAGGCTGAACTCGGTACCGGTCAGGTCCAGCGGTATCGGCCCCCATTGCGCCTTGCGCCGCCCGGGCCACAGGGTCAGCGCGCCTCGGCCGATGGACTCGGCACCCTGGCTTTCGGCCAGCATCTGTGGCTGCACCCGGCGCAGGATCGCCCGCAGGCGTGCCACCAGTTCACCCGGTGAGCTGGGCTTGGGCACATAGTCGTCGGCGCCCAGTTCCAGGCCCGCGATGCGGTCGATGTTGTCACCCCGTGCGGTCAGCAGCAGCACCGGCACCTGGCTGCGCGCACGAATGCGCCGCAGCACTTCGATGCCCGAGATGCCCGGCAGCATCACGTCCAGGACCACCAGGCGGTAAAGCCCGCTCAAGGCACGGGCCTCGCCCTCCTCGCCGGTGGCCACGGCGGTGGCCTGGAAGCCCTCGCGGGCCAGGTACAGGGCGAGCATTTCAGTCAGTTCGCGGTCGTCGTCGACCAGCAGTACGGGGATCATGATGGGTCAGGTGCCAGGTTCTGCAAAAGCCGCATGATCGCCCCGTCGTAGCGGGCCGTGGGCGAACTTTACACATCTTTACCCTCGGTTAACCGCGCCGAACACAGCCCGCCCGTATGCTCATCGCCCGCTTCCCGGCAGCCCCGTGCTGCTCTTCTACGCCCGCCTGGAACCCTCGATGAACTACCCGCGACTGTTGTTCTCCATCCTGCTGCTCAATGCCTCCATGGCCCAGGCCGCGTCGTTCAGGATCGCCGACATCCGCGTCAACGGCCTGCAGCGGGTATCCGCTGGCAGCGTGTTCGGCGCCTTGCCGCTCAACGTTGGCGACCAGGCTGACGACCGCCGCCTGGTGGA
>NZ_JBIVHW010000015.1:0-158486 GCF_044749405.1 Pseudomonas sp. NPDC089422 | reverse complement strand
AGGTCAGAGTACCAACGAACGGGTCGGTGGCAATCTTGAACGCCAGGGCCGAGAACGGCTCGTTGTCGTCAGCAGGACGCTCGTCGTACTGCTCTTCGGTGACTTCTTCCTTCGGCACGT
Organism: Pseudomonas sp. NPDC089422; assembly: GCF_044749405.1. Taxonomy (NCBI): domain Bacteria; kingdom Pseudomonadati; phylum Pseudomonadota; class Gammaproteobacteria; order Pseudomonadales; family Pseudomonadaceae; genus Pseudomonas; species Pseudomonas sp. NPDC089422. The sequence goes on along the minus strand of NZ_JBIVHW010000015.1, from coordinate 158,366 downwards.
CGATCAGATCAGGGTGGATACCCTTGATCGCAGGGATCTCGGTTGGCGCAGGCAGGAAGTCAATGACGGCGTCGAGAACCAGGGGAACGCCCTTGTTCTTGAACGAGGAACCGCAGACAGCAGGAACGATCTCGCTCGCCAGGGTACGGGCGCGCAGACCAGCCTTGATGTCTTCGACGGACAGGTCACCTTCTTCAAGGTACTTGTTCATCAGCTCTTCGTTGGCCTCGGCAGCAGCCTCGACCATGTTCGCGCGCCATTCTTCGGCCAGATTGAGCATGTCCGCAGGAATTTCTTCCTCGCGGTAGGTGGTGCCTTTGTCGTCTTCGTTCCAGTAGATAGCTTTCATCTTGATCAGGTCGACCTGACCCTGGAAGTTATCTTCCGCACCGATGGCCAGCTGAACCGGGACCGGGGTGTGACCCAGACGGTTCTTGATCTGACCTACGACGCGCAGGAAGTTTGCACCGGCACGGTCCATCTTGTTCACGTAGACAACACGTGGAACGCCGTACTTGTTGGCCTGACGCCACACGGTTTCGAACTGCGGCTCAACGCCGGAAGTTCCGCAGAACACAACGACCGCGCCGTCGAGTATGCGCAGCGAACGTTCTACTTCAATGGTGAAGTCAACGTGGCCGGGGGTATCGATGACGTTTACACGGTAATTGTCATACTGACCAACCGAACCTTTCCAGAAGGTGGTAACGGCAGCGGGGGTAATGGGGATACCGCGCTCCATCTCCTGCACCATCCCGTCGGTGGTCGCGGCGACGTCGTGCACCTCACCTATCTTGTGGCTCACACCTGTGTAGAACAGGATCCTCTCGGTAGTGGTGGTTTTGCCCGCGTCAATGTGGGCATAGATACCGATGTTACGGAAGTGATCGATTGGTGTAGTCCTAGCCATTTTGATTGCTCCTGATTTAGAAACGGCCACCGCCTGCTGAGGTGTCACGCGCACGAGTATGGAGGCAGTCAAAATGCGACGAAACTGGCATAAATATCAGGTCCACTAACATGGTATTTCAGAATTTCCGCTTTACTCATGAGGAATTTGAAACGTGTTATGAGTACGGCCTGAAAAGCTGTAACTGAAATTTGAAGCGTTCTGGGTAGCACTACAAAGCCAATGTCATGCTTGCCGCAGACACTCGTGCAGCACGAGCGCTGGGCAAGTCATTCTCAGTGATACTTCTGAAATACCTCACCAAATTGCCGGCCCTTTTCAAGCCTTACAGCTGCGCCCGGCGCCCGGCCCACGGGCGGTCCTGCTCCAGCTGGCTGGCCAGGCGCAGCAGCACATCTTCGCCACCGAGCCGGGCGGTGAACAGCATGCCCACCGGCAAGCCGCCGTCGCTCTGCCCCAGCGGCAGGGAGATCGACGGTTGGCCGCTGACGTTGGCCAGCACGGTGAAGCCGGCGCTGCCCATCGCCCGTTGCGCGTAGCTGTCCCAGGGCTGGTCGAGGCTGAGCTGGCCCAGGGCCGGGGTGAGGTTGGCGGTGACCGGCGAGAGGATCACATCGAAGCGGGTGAACGGCTGCTCCATCGCCGCGCCAATGCGCTCGAAGCTCTGCCGTGCGCGGTACATCGCCTCGCCGTTGGTGGCGCTGGCTCGCTTTAGCACCACCTGGGTGATCTGCTCCAGGTCGCCCGGCCCTGCCGCGCGGCCCAGCGCCTGCTCGCGCTCGTGCACCAGGTTCGACAGCGCGGTGCCGATCACCGTCCCATGGGCGCCGAACAGCTCGCGCGGGTCCACGGAGAGATGTAATTCTTCGAGTTCATGGCCGAGGCCCTGCAACTGCTTGATGGTCTGCTCCAGGGTGGTGGCCACTGCAGGGTCCAACGGTGCGCCGGTCAGCGACTGGCGCACCACGGCCACACGCAGCTTGCCTGGAGAACGCTTCAACTCCTCCACGTACGGGCGCTCCAGCGGTGCGCTCCAGTAGGCGCTGCCGGCTTCGTGGCCCTGCCCGGCATCGAGGAACAGCGCAGTGTCACGCAGCGTGCGCGACACCACATGGCCAACGCTGGCACCGAACCAGCCCTCGAAGTGCAGCGGGCCACTGGGCGTGCGATACCGGCTGGGCTTGAGCCCGACCAGGCCGCAGTACGACGCCGGGATGCGGATCGAGCCGCCGCCGTCGGTGGCATGGGCCACCGGGACGATGCCGGCTGCCACCGCCGCGGCGGCGCCACCGGATGAGCCACCGGCGCTCATGGCCAGGTTCCACGGGTTGTGGGTCTGGCCCCAGAGCAGCGATTCGGTGGTGGTGGTCAGGCCGAACTCCGGGCAGGTGGTCTTGCCGAACGGCACCGCACCGGCCTGCTCGTAGCGGGCGATCAGGGTGCTGGTGACGCTGGCCGGCGGCGCATCGCGGAACAGCCGGCAGCCATGGGTGGTCGGCGTGCCTTGCAGGTAGGTGTTGAGGTCCTTGAGCAGCAGCGGCACCCCGGCCAGCGCGCCCTTGGCACTGTCACCGGCAGCGCGGCGACGGGCCAGCAGAGCCCGTGCGTAGGCCTCGTGCAGCATGTTCACGGCGCCGACCCTGGGGTTGACGGCGGCATGCCGGGCCAGCGCGGCGGCCAGCAGCTCTTCGCCGCTGAGGCTGCCGGCGCGTACCGCCTCGGCCATGGCCCAGGCGTCCAGGACTTGGTAGTCGGCGGCTGACAGGCCCATGGTTGCGGCGTCGGCAAAACGCCCCAGCAGGCCAACGCCGAGGCCGACAGCCCCGGCCTTGAGCACGCCGCGGCGTGACCAGCTGGAGATAGCAGTGGAATGCGGATCTTGGGTCTGGTTACTCATGGCGTCCTGTTCTTCATTGTTGTAAGTACGCATCAGTCGGCAGTGACCTGGGCCAGCATGGCGGCGAGGTAATGCTCGCCATACGGTGGCAACAGCCCCCACTCGCGGCGCGGGTCGTGTGCCGGGGCCTGGAACACGGTGCGCAGGTGGCTGAACTCCAGGAACCCCTCGCGGCCGTGATAATGCCCCATGCCCGAGGCGCCGACACCGCCAAACGGCGCATCGTGCAGGGCGGCATGCATCATCACGTCGTTGAGCGTCACCCCGCCAGACAGCGTGTGGTCGAGCACCCGCTGTTGCTCCTGCGGGTCCTCGCCGAAGTAGTACAGCGCCAGCGGCCGTGGCCGGCTGTTGATCTGGGCAATGACCTGGTCCAGCGTGTCATAGGCCAGCACCACCAGCGCCGGGCCGAAGATTTCTTCGTGCATGATCTGCGCCTGCCCGGGCGGGTTGACCACCACGCTCAAGGGCCGACGGCGTTCAGCCGCAGTGCCTGGGACCACCTCGGGCATCGTCTCGACGCGCACGCCAAGCTGCTGCGCATCCTGCACCAACGCTTCGACCCGCGCCAAGTGCCGGGCATTGACCACGGCCACCACGTCCGGGTTGCCGGCCACTGTCGGGTTCAGCGCACTGTACGCGGCGCGCAGCTCGGCGAGGAAGCACTCAAGCCGCGCCCGGGGCACGTAGACCAGGTCCGGGTTGATGCAGATCTGCCCGGCATTGGTGGCCTTGGCCACCGCAATACTGTGCGCGGCCTTGGCCAGGTCGGCGCTGGCCGACACGATCACTGGCGACTTGCCGCCCAGTTCCAAAGTCACCGGCACCAGATTCTGCGCAGCATTGGCCATCACCTTGCGCCCCACCGCCGTGCTGCCGGTGAACACCAGGTGGTCGAACGGCTGGGCGGTGAAGGCATCGGCCAGCTCCGGGCCACCGGTCACTACCGCCACCTCCAGCGGGTCGAGGTGCGCGGCGCACAGTTCGGCGACCAGCGCCGCCGTGCGCGGCAGCACCTCGGACGGTTTGAGGATGGCCCGGTTGCCGGCGGCCAGGGCCGACGCCAGCGGGCTGAACAGGGTGTACAACGGGGCATTCCAGGTGCCGATGATGCCCACCGTGCCCTTGGGCTGGTAACGCACCCAGGCCTTGGCGCCGAGCTGGTCGTAGGGCGCGAAGGGCGCCCTGGGCTCATCGGCCATCCACTGCTGCAGGTGGTCCCTGGCGTGCTTGAGGCTGGCCAGGGCACCGAGCACATCGTTCATCAGGGTGAAGCCGGCGGGCCGACCGCCGAAATCCTCGTCGATGGCCTGGGTCAGGCTCTCGTGGTGGCGCACCAGCAGATCGATCACCTGCTGCAGGCGCTGGCGACGGCGCTCGGCCGTGACGGCGCCCTCGCCGACGAAGGCGCTTTGCTGGCGCGCTAACAGGCCGCTGAGCGCCTGGACCGATGACGGAACGGGTGGCATGGGTGTCTCCTCTGGCTGTTGACTGCGCCCGATGCGCATGGCGCCACACTAGCCATGGCGCGGCGGCTGCGCCTCGTCCGATCGGACCAGAATCGAGCCACTGCGTTAGTCCGTTGAGACGATGCCCGGCAAGGCCTGCAGGCCAATACTGGCGGCACAAAAGCCACCCGCATGAGGCCAGCCATGGCAACCCAACAGATCGGTTTCGACCCCCAGGCCTTCCGTGCCGCACTTGGCACCTTCACCACTGGTGTCACCATCATCACCTCCCAGGGCGAAGACGGCGCGCCAGTGGGCATTACCGCCAACAGCTTCAACTCGGTGTCGCTTAACCCGCCGCTGGTGCTGTGGAGCCTGTCCAAGCAGGCGCGCAGCCTGCCGGTGTTCAGCAACGGCAAGCACTGGAACGTGCACGTGCTGTCGATCGGGCAAGAGAAGCTGTCCGGCCGCTTCGCCACCCAGGGCGAGGACAAGTTCGCCGAAATCGAGCTCGACAACGGTATCAGCGATGCCCCGCTGCTGCAGGATTGCACCGCGCGTTTCCAGTGTCGCACCGCCTTCCAGTACGAAGGCGGCGACCATGTGATCTTCGTCGGCGAGGTGCTGGCGTTCGACCACAGCGACCGCGCGCCGCTGGCCTTCCAGAGCGGCCAGTACGCCCTGGCCACGCGCAAGCCGCGCAGTGAGCTGCGCCTGGCCACCACGCCGCCGCCACCGGAATGCAGCTACACCGAAGACCTGCTGGGCTACCTGCTGGGCCGCGGCCACTACCAGGTGCTCAACCGGTTGCGCCAGCTGCTCAGCAACCAGCAACTGGATGAACAGGCGTTCTTCGTGCTGGCGGTGCTGTCGATCCGCGACAACCTGACCCTGGACGAGCTCAATACCTTCGTCAGCTACACCGGCCATGTGGTGACCCTGGCCGGCATGCGCTTCCTCGAACGCCAGGGGCTGGTGGCCATCGAAGGGGATGACGCGCCATTGCGCTTCGTGCTGACCGCCAATGGCCGCGAGCTGTCGTTGCAGCAGGTGGCGCTGGCCAAGGTGGTCGAGGAAGATCTCATCGGCAAGCTCGGTGAGGCCGATGCCCAGGCGCTGAAGGTGTTGCTCAAGCGCCTGATCGTGGTCAGCGACCCCGGCCTGCCGGACCTGTGGGCACCGCGATGAGCAGCGCCACGCCTACCCTGCCGTCGACCACGGTCGGCTGGCGCAGCCACGGCCTGCTGCTGTTGCTGGCGGCCGTGTTCGCCGACAACTTCGTCGGCCGGCAGATCCTGGCGGTGATGTTCGAGCCGATCAAGGCTGAGTTTCAGGTCGGTGACAGCGCCCTGGGCCTGATCTCGGGGCTGGCTTTCGCCGCGGTGTATGCCCTGCTCGGCTTGCCGGCCGGGCGCCTGGTCGACCGCCTGCCACGCCTGCGCCTGCTGGCGCTGGCCTGCCTGCTGTGGGCGCTGGCGACCATGAGTTGCGGGCTGGCGGGCAGTTTCGTGGTGCTGGCCCTGGCGCGCATGCTGGTGGCGGTGAGCGAGGCGCCGACCACCTCGGCGTCGCTGTCGCTGATCGCCGACCTGTACCCGCCGCAGCGGCGCTCGTTCGCCATCAGTTGCTTCACCGCTGCACCGACCTTCTCGTCGATCATCGGCCTGAGCATCGGGGCCTGGGTAGTCGAGCAGTATGGCTGGCGCACGGCGTTCATCGCCCTGGGGCTGCCGGCCCTGGCCTTTGCCGTCATCCTTGGGCTGCTGGTGCGCGAGCCGGCACGTGGCCGCTGGGACCTGAATAGCCACCCTGCACCGGCGCCGCGCCTCGGCCTTGGTGCCGAAGCCCGCGCACTGTGGGCGCTGGCGCCCTACCGCTGGCTGATCCTCGCAGGCGGGCTGACCACGCTGGGTTCCTATGCCGTGGCCATGTGGAACACCAGCTTCCTGGTGCGCTCCCATGGCTTGTCGCTGCGCGAGGCCGGCATGCTTGCGGGTGTGGTCTGCGGCAGCGCTGCCGGCATGGGCGGGCTGTTTAGCGGCTGGCTGAGCGACCGCCTGGCCCGCCGGGGCGCGCACTGGCAGCTGTCACTGCCAGTGCTGGGCCATTTGGCAGCGCTGTCGGCACTGGCCAGCTACCTGCTGTGGCCCAGCGAGCGGCTGATGTACCTGGGCGCCCTGCCGGTGCCGGTGGCGATGCTGTGGTGCGCGCTGTACAGCTTCTTTGCCGTGTGGTGGGTGGCGCCGTCCTACAACCTGGTCACGCAGCTGGTGGCGGCGCAGCAGCGCGGCACGGCCATGGCCCTGCAGACCATCGTCAGCACCTTGCTGGGTGTGGGGGCCGGGCCACTGCTGACGGGCCTGCTCAGCGACCTGCTGCAACCGCTGTTCGGCGTGCAATCGCTGCGCTACGCGCTGTTGCTGGTGAGCCTGCCGGTACTTGGGGCGGTGCTGCTGTTGCTGCGCACGTCCCTGCATGTGCAGGCCGGTGTCAGCGATCAGCGCACCTTCAGCAGGTGATCCAGGGACACCTTGCCCGCCCCACGCGCGATCAGCAGCAGGAGCAAGCCCGCCCAGGTCAGGTGGGTGGGCCAGGCATCCGGGTAGACGAACACTTCGATCACCGTGGTCATGCCCAGCAACGCCAGGGCTGACAGTCGGGTCATCAGGCCCAGCACCAGCAGCAGCGAAAACAGGTGCTCGGCGTAAGTCGCCAGGTGCGCCGCCAGCCAGGGGGAAAGCAACGGCAAGGCGTACTCGGTGCGAAACAGCTCGTAGGTACTCGGCGTGATGGTGAGAAAGCCTTCGACCTTGGTTCGCCCGGACAGGAAGAACACCGAGGCAATGCCGAAGCGCGCAACCAGGCACAAAATGCTGTCGCCCAGGTGCTGTTGCAGGGCGTCGGCAAGCCGGTTCCAGGCGTGGCGCAGGTTGCCGGCCGAGGGTGTGGAGTGGACGTGGTCCATGGCGGTGTCCTCAAGCAAAGCTGAGCGGGCGGAAGACCTGTGCACCGACCAGGCGGCCGAGCAGGTCGCCGAAGTCCAGGTCCGGTTGGGTGTGTTGGGCAAACTGTGAGGCCTGTTCAAGCGACTGCCCGGCTGCGCAGGCCTGCAGGAACGCGCAGCCGCCCTGCTCCAGCGGCTGGTGACTGACGCCCTCGGGGCCACCGACAAACAGCGCGCCTTCACCGACCCAGGGCTGATCGTCTGCCCAGGCCAGCTGCTCGCGGCCGCAGCGCCAGAGGCGATAAGCCGGGTGCACCGCGCACCAGTGCCAGCGGGCATTGCCACGGGGGTACAGGACGCTGCGCGCCAGGTCGCCGGCCGTCATGCCCGCCAGCTCCGCCAGGTCGAGGCAAGGCGCATCGAGCGCGCTGAAGGCCTCGTTCCAGCAGGCATCCAGCCGTGCAACCTCGGCCAGGTACGGCACACCATGTTGTGCCTGCGCCTGCTCGATAAAATCGGCGAAGGCTGCGCCGTAATGGATCAACCGTGGGTCGTCGGGTGGCGCTTGCCGTGCGTAGGCCGCTGCGGCCGCTTCCATCCATTCGCGCCCGACCAGGGTCAGCACGCTGGGAAAGTTGTCACACAACGCCTCTACGCAGCCGGCCATGACCGTATTGCGGTACACCGCGAACGCCGGCTGCCCGGTGAGCGCCGCCAGCCCTGGCGCCGGGTGCCCCTGCAGGGCGGCGACGAACGCGTCCTGAAACTGGCTCAAGGTGAGGTTCATGGCCGCTCTCCTGGGCTATCAAGGGTCGCCTGGGCCATGGCCCGTTCGCCCAGCAGTTCATTGAACGACGGGACATTGCCATCCCGCTCGACCAGCGTCGGGCGCGAGCCAATCCGGGCGATCAGGCGCCGGTAAAGGGCCCAGACCGGCTCGGCGACTCGCGCATCGTGCGAGTCGATCAGCAAGCTGCCTTGTGCGTCGTGGCTGTAACCGGCCAGGTGGATTTCGCTGATCGCCTGTGCCGGAAAGCGGTCCAGATAATCGGCAGCACTGAAGCCCAGGTTATGCGCGCTGACATAGACGTTGTTGACGTCCAGCAGCAAGCCGCAACCCGTACGCCGGGCCAGTTCCGCCAGGAAATCGATCTCGTCCCATTCATGCCCGTCCAGCTGCAGGTAATGGCTGGGGTTCTCGATCGAGATCCGCCGCCCCAGCGCTTCCTGGCTGCGCTGGATGTTGCTGCTGATGCGGGCCAGCGCTTCGTTGCTGCGCGGGAACGGCAGCAGGTCGGGGTGATAGGCGCCGCGCCAGGTCGACCAGGCCAGGTGCTCGGACACCAGCACCGGCCGCACCTGGTCGATCAGCGTGCGCAAGCGTTGCAGGTGCTGCGGGTCCGGCTCGGCATCGGCCGCCAGCGACAGCGCCACGCCGTGCAGCGACAGCGGGTGGCGCTCGGCGATGCGCAGCAGCCAGGCAAGGCGCGGGCCGCCGACCATGTAGTTCTCCGGGTGAACCTCGAACCAGAGCCCTTCGGCGCTGCACGCCAGCGCCGCGTCATAGTGCTCGGCCTTGAGCCCGATCCCGGCGCCCAGTGCTGCCTTGCCGTTCATGGTCGGCCTCCCCTGCTCAGGACTGGATCGGGGTCAACGAACCCATGCCGTTCGGGGTCTTGATCGAGGTGCAGGTGCCGGCCGGGACGTTCTTCCAGTGCATGCCGTCGTAGTCCTTTTTCGCAGAGCCTGCGCAAGTGGTGCCGGCGCCAGCCTTGCAGTCGTTCTTGCCGGCCATGGCGACGCCGTAGCATTTTTCCATGGTGGCGCCGCTGCCGGCCGGTTGGGTGGGGGTGGCCGCCAGGGCGGCGCTTGCCAGCGAAGCGAGGGCCATGGCAGCGGTGGCGAGGGCTAAGGTTTTCATGCTGAAGTCTCCAGAGTGGGTGGCCGTGGCAGGTTTACCGGCGGCTCATGGAGTAGTTCGTGGCGTGGGCGGATCGGGTTACAGACCTCGGAAAAAATTTTCGCTCAACCGGCTGGTGCTGAGCCTGATCTGAGAGGTGTAGCGCCTATGAGATCGAGCGCCGCCCGCGCGGCGCATCGCAGGCAAGCCTGCTCCTACATTTGTTTCGGGCCAGTCATGCCTGTGCCATTGGCGCGCGTACCCTTGGTGCATGGCTCGAAATCGCGTCGTAAAAACAAGGGGGCGCGCGCCAATGCCTCAGGAATAATTGGCCCGAAACAAATGTAGGAGCAGGCTTGCCTGCGATGCGCCGCGCGGGCGGCGCTCGATCTCATAGGCGCTGAAAATGGTTTGTAGATATTTTTCGTACAGCGCCTAAGGTTCAATCCAGGGGGTCGCCAACGGCTGGCTCACCAAAATGCACCCACGGTGTAACCCAGGCGACCCATGCAGCGAACTAACTCACAGGCAGTGCTCGATGCGCGCGAAGCCCAGCTGCAAGCCTTGCTGCTGGCCGGGCTGGCAGGCGATGCGCAGGCCTACCGGGCCTTCCTCGCGGCCCTGGCGCTGCATATCCGGGCGTTTCTGCGGCGGCGCCTGGCCAGCCGTCCGGCCGAGATCGAAGACCTGCTGCAGGAGGTGCTACTGGCGGTGCACAACGCGCGGCATACTTATCAGGCGCAGCAACCGTTGACCGCCTGGGTGCAGGCGATCGCCCGCTACAAGCTGGTCGACTACCTGCGCAGCCGGGCCCGCCTGGATGCCCACAGCGCGCCACTGGATGACGACGCCGAGCTGTTCGCCAGCAGCGATGCGGAACCGGCCGAAGCCAGCCGCGACCTGGCCAGGCTGCTGCAACAGCTGCCCGAGCGCCAGCGGCTGCCGATCGTCCACGTCAAGTTGCAGGGGCTGTCGGTGGAGGAAACTGCGCAACTGACCGGGCTTTCCAGCTCAGCGGTCAAGGTGGGCATACACCGCGGCCTGAAGGCCCTGGCCAGGTTGATTGGAGGTAGGAGCGACGATGAAGACCGATGACCTGATCAGCCTGCTGGCCGCAGGCGAAGGCCCGGTACAGCACAACGCTACGATTCGGCGCCTGGCGTTGGCCGTGTTGCTTGGCGGCCTGGCCGCAGTGCTGATGACTGCAGCCCTCTACGGCGTGCGCAGCGACCTGGCCGAGGTGGCGCGCACGCCGCTGTTCTGGGCCAAGGTGGCCTTGCCCGGCAGCCTGGCGTTGCTCGCGCTGTGGCTGACCAGCCGGCTGGCCAGGCCGGGCGTGCGCGGTGGCCTGGCCCGGGGGCTGCTCGGCCTGCCCCTGCTGCTGCTGTGGCTGGGCGCGGCGCTGAGCCTGGCCGGCGCCCCGCTCGATGCGCGTGCCGACCTGCTGTTCGGCCGCACCTGGCGCACCTGCGCGCTGAATATCACCTTGCTCTCGCTGCCGGGGCTGGTCAGCGTGTTCTGGGCGCTGCGCGGCCTGGCACCGACCCGTTTGCGCCAGGCCGGTGCCGCTGGTGGCCTGCTGGCCGGGTCGACGGCCACCCTGGCCTACTGCCTGCACTGCCCGGAGATGGGCGTACCGTTCTGGGGCCTGTGGTACGTGCTCGGCATGCTGCTGCCGACCGCGCTCGGCGCCTGGCTGGGCCCGCGCCTGCTGCGCTGGTGAGCCCGCTCAGATCCGCCGCAGCCAGCCGATGAACTGGGCGAACAGCTCCGATTGCGAGTTGATGTCCAGCTTCAGGTACAGGTTCTTGCGGTGCATGCGCACCGTCTCTGGCGAGATGCCCAGCTCATGGGCGGTGGATTTCACCGAGTGCCCCTGCAACACCATCTGCGCCACTTGCCGCTCGCGCTCGGTCAGCACCCCACACCCGAAACTGTCGAACGCGGCCTGCACGCTTTCATTGGCTTCCGGCTGCGGCTCCAGGCCGTGCCGGGCAAAGCGCATCAGCAGCTCGCGAACCATCGGCTCAACGGCCTGCAACAGGTGCAGTTGCGCCACACCCAGCCGCGCACCGCTGCAGCCCTGGAACAGGCTCAGGGAGATCTTGCTGTCGTTGCCCAGGTCGACGATGAAGTAGCTGTCCTCGCTGCAGCCGGTGCCCAGGTAATAGGTCTTGTAGTAGTCGCTGTCAAAGAAGTTGTCCGGGGCGATCTCTTCCAGGTGGTAGAAGCCCTGCGCCAGGCCCTTCTGCACCGCCAGGCAGAACGGGTCGAGCAGGTAGCCAGCGGCGAAATAGCGCTCCAGCACCGCCTCGTGATAACGGTCGGGGATGCCCTGCTGGTACAGCAGCTGCGGCGGCTGGCCCTTGCGTTCGAGGCTGATCAGCATCGACTCGGCGTTCACCAGCTGGCTGATGGCCGCCGCCAGCCAGGCCAGCGCGTCCGGGCCCTCGCTGTGGGCGAAGGCCTGTTGCAGGGCGCTGTGCCATTGCTGCAGGGCATGAAACGGCAGGTTTATTGTGGTGTTTTCGTGTGCTCGGCTCATGCCCCGCAGTCTACCGGCCGGGGCACGCGCGCGCATCTTTGGCTGCAGGTCGGTCATTGGCCGTGATACAGGCCCTGCTCGGTCAGCTCCTGCGCCGCCTCGAGAATGCAGCTGCGCAGGGTCTCGACGATCTCGTCCACCTGGGCGTGGGTGACGATCAGCGGCGGCGACATCACGTTCAGGTGCATGATCGGGCGCACCAGCAACCCCTTGGCCTGGGCCCGCACATGGATGCGCTCGCCGATGTTCACCGCGTCCGGGAACAGCGCCTTGGTCTGCTTGTTGGCGACGAACTCGACACAGGCCATCAGCTTCATGCAGCGCACCTGGCCGACCAGCGGCAGCTCGGCCAAGGTCTGCAGGCGCTGCTCCAGGTAGCTGCCGACATCGTTGACGTGGGCCAGCAGGTTCTCCCGCTCGATGATCTCGATGTTCTTCAGCGCCGCCACGCAGCACACCGGGTGCCCGCTGTAGGTGAAGCCGTGGGTGAAGCAGCGGCCCTGGCCCGGTTCGGCGATCACCTTCCAGATGCGCGCAGAGAAGATGCACGCGCCCAGGGGCAGGTAGGCCGAGGTCAGGCCCTTGGCGGTGGTGATGATGTCCGGGGTGACGCCGAACAGCGCTTCGGAGGCGAAGAACGTGCCCAGGCGGCCGAACGAGGTGACCACTTCGTCGGCGACGAAGAGGATGTCGTAGGTCTGGCACACCTGCCACATGCGCTGGAAGTAGCCCTTGGGCGGGATGATCACCCCGCCCGAACCCATGATCGGCTCGGCGAAGAAGGCGGCGACGTTGTCCGCGCCCAGGGAGAGGATCTTGTCCTCGAACTCGGCCACCAGGAAGTCGAGGAACTCGGCCTCGTCCATGTCGTCGCCGGCCCGGTAGAAGTTGGGGTTGGAGACGTGGTGGATCAGCTCGTGGGCGTAGTCGAACTCCGGTACCCGGTCGGCGGCCTTGTTGCCGATCGACATGGTCAGGCAGGTCGAGCCGTGGTAGGCATTGTAGCGGGCGATCACATGCTTTTTGTGCGGTTTGCCGCGGCAGTTCTGGTAGTACTGGATCAGCCGGTAGGCGGTGTCCACGGCGGTGGAGCCACCGGTGGTGAGGAACACGTGGTCGAGGTCGCCGGGCGCAAGGCTCGCGAGCTTCTGGCACAGCTCGATGGCTTTCGGGTTGGCCATGTCCGAGAATGGGTTGGAATAGGCCAGCTGGCGCACCTGGTCGGCAATGGCCAGGGCCATTTCCTCGCGGCCCAGGCCGATGTTGGTGCACCACATGCCGCCAACAGCGTCGAGGAAGCGGTTGCCCTGGGTGTCATGGATGTAGGCGCCGTCGCCGGCCTGGATGTTCAGCGCGCCCTGCTCGGCGTGCTCGTCAAACATGTGGTAACCGTGCATGTAGTGGGCTTTGTCGGCTTTCACCAGCTGGTCGTTGTGCGAGGTGGCGGCCAATGGGCGAGTCGGGGTAGCCATAAGCAATTCCTTGTCGGATCGGTACGGTGAAAGGTGTCAGATGCCGGTCTTGACCGTGCTCCAGACCCGGGTGATGGCGCGCATGGCCTGGGGGTCCTGGGACTTCTGGGTGAACAGCCGCTCGCGGGTCGGCTCGTCGGGGTAGATGGCCGGGTCGTTGCGGATATCGGCCTGCACCAGCGGCGTGGCGGCGGCGTTGCTGTTGGCGTAGTGGATGTAGTTGGTCACCTCGGCCATGGTCTTGGGTTGCAGCAGGTATTCGATGAAGCGGTGGGCATTGGCCACGTGGGGGGCGTCGTTGGGCAGGTAGAGGCTGTCGAACCAGATCAGCGAGCCTTCCTTGGGAATGAAGAACGCCAGGTTGATGTCTTTCTTCGCTTCCACCGCGCGAGCCTGGGCGGTGGCGTAGTCGCCGGACCAGGTCAGGGCCATGCACACGTCACCGTTGGGCAGGCTGGTGAGGTAGTTCACCGAGTCGAACTTCTTGATGTAGGGGCGGATGCCCATGAGCACGTCCTGGGCGGCCTTGAGATCTGCCGGCTTGGCGCTCTGTGGGTCCTTGCCGAGGTACTTGAGGGCCAGCGGGATGACTTCACTGGGCGCGTCCATCACGGTCACGCCGCAGTCGGCGAAGCGCGAGACGATCTTCGGGTCGAACAGCATGGCCAGCGAGCCGATCGGCGCGTCGGGCATGCGCTGCCTGATCTTGTCGACGTTGTAGGTGATGCCCGAGCTGCCCCAGGTGTAGGGCGCCGAGTAGCGCATGCCGGGGTCGAAGGCCTGCAGGCTCTGCACCACTTGCGGGTCGAGGTTGGCCCAGCTGGGCAGCTTGGATTTATCCAGCGGCTGGAACACCCCGGCCTTGATCAGCGGTGGCACCAGCGAGCCGTTGAGCATCACCAGGTCGTAGCCGGAGCGGCCGGTGAGCAGTTTGGTCTGGACCGTCTCGTAGCCGTCGAAGGTGTCGTAGATCACCTTGATGCCGGTCTGCTTCTCGAAATCGGCGAGGGTGTTTTCGCCGATGTAGTCGGTCCAGTTGTACAACCTGAGCGTGTTGCTGGTGTCTGCCTCGGTGGCCAGGGCGGCCGTGGCGGTACAGCACAGCAACAGACTGGAAATCACCTTCAATGCCTTGCGCATAGCAACTCCATCGCGTGGTCAGGATGGAACCACTATCGAGGGATTGGCGGGTGGGGACCATACCCCGAATGGGTGTGTCCCGCGTCCTCGTTGAATCAGACAGTTAAACCATGCATAGGCTCAGCTTATGAATGCATGCGTTTAATCGATTTTATTTATGCACTCCGTACTGCAAGGATGCCTGGCCCAAGGTGCGCTTTCACCCGCGCTCCGCCTGGCCCCTTTCCGGAGACACACGATGCGACCGTTCTGGCTTGAACAAGCCCTGAAAAACCAGCCCGACGAACCCTGCCCGCCCCTGCGCCAGGACACCCGCGCCGATGTCTGCATCATCGGTGGCGGCTACACCGGCCTGTGGACCGCAATCATGCTCAAGGAACAGAACCCCGAACTCGATGTGGTCATCGTTGAAGCGGACATCTGCGGCGCGGGGGCCAGTGGGCGCAATGGCGGTTGTGCGCTGTCCTGGTCGGCGAAGTTCTTTACCCTGGAGCGTTTGTTCGGGCTTGAAGAGGCCATACGCCTGGTGAAGGCATCGGAGCAAAGCATCTATGCGATCGGCGACTTCTGCAGAAAGTACGGCGTGGATGCCGACTACCGTCTGGACGGCACGCTGTATACCTCGACCAGCCAGGCTCAGGTCGGCTCCACGGACGCGGTGGTCGCGGCGCTGGAACGCCATGGCATCAACACCTTCACCAAGCGCGCGCTCGCCGATGTGCAACGCATGGCGGGCTCGGCCCAACACCTTGAAGGCTGGTACTCGCCCGCCGCGGCCAGCGTGCAACCGGCCAAGCTGGTGCGTGGCCTGCGCCGCGTCGCACTGGGGCTGGGCGTGCGTATCCATGAAGGCACGCCCATGGTCGGCCTGGACGAAGGGCAGTCCACCTCGGTCATCACCCCCCATGGCAAGGTCACTTGCGCCAACGTGGTGCTGGCGATCAATGCCTGGATGGCCCGGGCCTTTCCACAATTTTCGCGTTCGGTGGCCATTGTCTCGAGCGACATGATCATTACCGAACCTCGGCCCGACCTGCTGCAGCGCATAGGTCTGACCAGCGGCGTGACCGTGCTCGACTCACGCATCTTCGTTCACTACTACCACAACACCCCCGACGGGCGAATCATGCTGGGCAAAGGGGGCAATACCTTTGCCTTCGGCGGGCGCATGCTGCCGGTGTTCGACCAGCCATCACCCTATGCGGACCTGTTGCGCGGGGCGTTGGAAAAGTTCTTCCCGGCCTTCGCTGGCGTCGATATCGCGGCGACCTGGAACGGCCCTTCGGATCGCTCGGTCACCGGCTTGCCGTTCTTCGGCCGCATGGGCGCCAGGGGCAATATCTTCTATGGCTTCGGTTATTCCGGAAGTGGCGTGGGCCCCTGCCACATGGGTGGTCAGATTTTGTCATCGCTGGTGCTGGGGCTGGACAACCCGTGGACACGTTCGCCCTTGCTCGACGGCCCGCTCGGGCATTTCCCGCCGGAACCTATCCGTTACCTGGGCTCATTGATGGTACGCAATGCCATCCGCCGAAAGGAGCATGCCGAGGACCTTGGCCGGCGCCCTCGCCGGCTGGATGTTCAGTTGGCCAGGTTCGCCGCCGCCGCCGGCAAGGCGGACAAGGGGTGAACCCGGCGTCTGCCTGACCTTTGTAGGAGCGGCCTTGTGTCGCGATAGGGCCGCAGAGCGGCCCCGGCAATATCAGCGGCAAAGCTGAAAACCTGGGGCCGCTTCGCGGCCCTTTCGCGACACAAGGCCGCTCCTACAGATCGCGCCATGCTTGCTTCAGCGCGGCAGCGGATACAACGCCTCATCGAACTGGTCCAGCCGTGGGAAATTCAGCGGCAGGTCATCCGACAGGTGCTGCAGGCGCTGCTCGTAACTGCGCAGGAACGCCTGGCGCGCCTCGTCGTTGATGTACGGCACATGCCAGGCCACGAACGGTTCCAACACCTCGAAGCCGACATAGGCCAGGGTGCCGCGCAGGATCGGCCGCAGCATGTCTTCCAGCGGCCCGTGGATCGCCCCCTCGCCGAACATGTGCTCACGCCCGCCCAGGGTCACGGTCACCAGTGCACGCTTGCCGGCCAGGCCGCCCTGGTCGTAGAAGCGCTTGCCGCCGTAGCACACCCCGGACACCAGCACCCGGTCGATCCAGCCCTTGAGCATCGCCGGCGCCGAGAACCAGAAGATCGGGAAGTTCAGCACCAGCAGGTCGGCCCACAGCAGCTTGTCCAGCTCCTGCTGGATGTCCGGGGCGATGGAACCGCTCTTCACGCCCAGACGCTGCTCCAGGGCATACACCAGGTATTCCGGGTTTTCCCGGTGGCTGAAGTCGTCGGCGCTGGCCACCGGGTTCCAGCCCATGGCGTACAGGTCGCTGACCTGCACCTCATGGCCCTGGGCACGGAAGGTCTGTGCCGCCTGGTCGCGCAGCGCGGCGGTGAAGGATTGAGGCTCGGGATGAGCGTGAACGATCAGGACTTTCATGGGCAATCCTCAAACAGTTGCCAAAGGGGAAGTGGAGTTGCGCGCCGCCAGCAGGCGGTCGAGCCAGTCGGGGTCCATCTCGGGCTCGCAGGCGAACAGCAGCCCGGTGTAATCGCGGTGCGGCGGCTGGAAGATCGCTTCGCGGCTGCCCTGGTCGACCACCCGCCCGCGCTGCATCACCAGCACCTCGTCGGCGATGGCGCGCACGGTGGCCACGTCGTGGGTGATGAACAGGTAGGCCACGCCCAGCTCGCGCTGGATCCGGTCGAGCAGTTTCAGCACGCCCTCGGCCACCAACTGGTCAAGGGCCGAGGTCACTTCGTCGCAGATGATCAGCTGGGGTTCGGCGGCCAGGGCACGGGCGATGCAGATGCGCTGCTTCTGCCCGCCCGACAGCTCGCGTGGCAGGCGGTCCATGTACTTGGCCGGCTCCAGGTCGATCATCCGCAGCAGGTCGGCGACCCGCTCACGCAGCGCCTTGCCCTTGAGCCCCAGGTAGAAGCTCAGCGGCCGGCCGATGATGTCGACGATGCGCTGGCGTGGGTTGAGCGCGGTGTCGGGGATCTGGTAGATCATCTGGATGCGCCGCAGCTGCTCCTTGCTGCGCTGGCGGTAGTCGGCCGGCAGGGCTTCGCCGTCATACAGCACCTGGCCCGCGGTTGGCGGCAGCAGGCCGCTGATCAGGCGCGCGGTGGTACTCTTGCCGCTGCCCGACTCGCCGATCACCGCCAGGGTCTGGCCGCGATAAAGCTTCAGCGACACATCGTGCAGCACCGGCTGCTGGCCATAGCGGGCATCGGCATTGCGCACTTCCAGCAAGGGTTTTTCATTTCCCGGGCAGGCCTTGGCCGCGGTGTGGAAGTTGCGCACCGCCCACAGCGACTGGGTGTATTCCTGCTGCGGGGCACTGAGCATGTGGCGGGTCTGCGCCTCTTCCACCAGGCTGCCGTGGCGCAGCACCATGATGCGGTCGGCCATCTGCGCCACCACCGCCAGGTCATGGCTGATGTACAGCGCGGCGCTGCCGAAGGTTTTCACCGCATCGCGGATTGCCGCCAGCACTTCGATCTGGGTGGTGACGTCCAGCGCCGTGGTCGGTTCGTCGAAGATGATCAGGTCCGGGTGGCAGGCCATCGCCATGGCAGTCATCACCCGCTGCAGCTGGCCGCCGGACAGCTGGTGCGGGTAACGCTGGCCGATGTGCTCGGGGTCGGGCAGGCGCAGGATACGGTACAGCTCCACCGCCTCGGCCTCGGCCTTGGCGCGGTCGATGCCGCCATTGGTCACGGCCGTTTCCACATGCTGGTCGATCAGCCGGTGCGCCGGGTTGAACGAGGCGGCAGCGCTCTGCGCCACATAGGCGATGCGCAGGCCGCGCAGCTTGCGCAGGGTATCGGCGCTGCACTCGAGCAACGGGATGCCGTCGAAGCACACGCTGCCGCCGGTGATCCGGCAGCCATCGCGCACGTAGCCCATCGCGGCCAGGCCCAGGGTGGACTTGCCGGCACCGGACTCACCGATCAGGCCCAGCACCTCGCCGCGCTTGAGGGTCAGGTCGATGCCCTTGATCAGCGGGTGCCAGGCGTCGTCATGCTGGCCTTCGATGCGCAGGCCACGGATTTCCAGCAAGGTATCAGGGTTCATGCTCAGCACTCCTTCAGGCCGCTGGACAGGTGCAGCACCCAGTCGACGACAAAGTTCACGCTCACCGTGATCAACGCCACCGCCAGCGCCGGCAGCAACGGGCTGATGTCACCGAAGGTGATCAGCACCGCGTTGTCGCGCACCATGCTGCCCCAGTCGGCAGTCGGCGGCTGAATGCCGAGGCCGAGGAACGACAAGGCGCTGATGAACAGGAAGACGAAGCAGAAGCGCAGACCGAATTCGGCAATCAGCGGCGCGGCGGCATTGGGCAGCACTTCACGGCTGACCAGCCACCACAGCCCTTCGCCACGTAGCCGTGCGGCCTCGACGAAGTCCTGCACCACCACATTCATGGCCACCGCCCGCGACAGGCGGAACACCCGCGTGGCGTCGAGCAGGGCGATCACCAGCACCAGCGAGGTGGCCGTGGTGCCGACCACGCTGAGGATCAGCAAGGCGAAGATCAGCTGCGGGATGGCCATCAGGATGTCCACCAGGCGCGACAGGCCCTGGTCGATCCAGCCGCCCTTGATGGCCGCGACCAGCCCGCACAGACCGCCCAGCAGGAACGCCAGGCTGGTGGTCAGGAAGGCGATGCCCAGGGTGTTGCGGGCGCCGAACAGCAGGCGGCTGAAGGTGTCGCGGCCAAGGTTGTCGGTGCCCAGCAGGAACTGCGGGCTCCACGGCGCAAAGCCCTCGCCGACCACCTGGGTTTCGCCGTAAGGCGCCAGCAGCGGCGCGAACAGCGCCACCACGGTGTAGGCAACAATCACCAGCAGGCCGAACTTGGCGCTCAGGGGCGCGCGCAGCACAGGTGTGATCAGGCTCATGGTCTACCCCTTCGGATGCATCAGGCGTGGGTTGCTGGCGATCGACAGCACGTCGGCGCCGGTATTGAGCAGGATGTAGGTGCCGGCGAAGATCAGGCTGCAGGCCTGCACCACCGGGATATCGCGCTTGGCCACCGAGTCCACCAGCAACTGGCCGAGCCCCGGGTAGACGAACACCACTTCCACCACCACCACGCCCACCACCAGGTACGCCAGGTTCAGCGCCACCACGTTGACGATCGGCGCCAGGGCATTGGGCAAGGCATGCCTGAAGATCACCCGCGCCGGCGACACGCCCTTGAGCCGGGCCATCTCGATATAGGGGCTGGCCAACAGGTTGATCAGCGACGCACGGGTCATGCGCATCATCTGCGCGATCACCACCAGGCTCAGGGTCGCCACCGGCAGCACCGAGACTTCCAGCACCTCGCCCAGCGAGGCATCCGCAGGCAGGCTGGAGATACCTGGCAGCCATTCGAGCTTCACCGCGAACACCAGGATCAACAGGTAGGCGACGAAGAACTCGGGGAACGACACGGCGCTCAAGGCGCCGGTATTGAGCAGGCGGTCGAACCAGCTGTTGCGGTACAGCGCCGCGAGCATGCCCAGCAGCAAGGCCGTCGGCACCGAGAACAGCGCCGCCAGCAAGGCCAGGCTGAAGGTGTTGCCCAGCCGTGCGCCGACCAGTTCGATGATCGGCCGCTGGTTGGCCAGCGAAACCCCCAAATCACCGTGCAGCAGGCGCCACGCCCACTGCACGAAACGCTGCACGGGCGACAGGTCCAGCCCCAGCTGGGCGCGCAGGGCCGCCACGGTTTCCGGGGTGGCCGACTGGCCGAGCATGGCCTGGGCGATGTCGCCTGGCAGCAGGCTGACTGCCAGGAAGATCACCACCGAGACCGCAAACAGCGACAACAGGCCCAGGGCCAGCCGCTGCACAAGCAGTTTGCCAAGATTGTTCACCGTACCATTCCTCGTCTGGATGCTTGCGAAACGTCAGCGGCTCAAGCCTGCCACCAGCGCTCGATCACCCGCAGGCCGTCCAGCTCGCCATAGGGCGCGGTGAGCGGGCCATGGGCCACGCGGCTGGAACGGGCGGCGACGGAGCTGGCGAACAGCGGCACGATCGCCCCGCCTTCATCGCGGCACAGCGCCTGCATCTCGTTGTACATCTCGCGGCGCAGCGGCTCGTTCATCTCGCCGCGGGCGGCGTTGAGCAGCTGGTTGAAGCGCGGGTTGTCCCAGTGGGTCTCGTTCCACGCCGCGCCCTTGGCGTAACCGATGCTGAACATGCGGTCGGCGGTGAGGCTGGAGTACCAGAACGAGGTGGTGAACGGCTGTTTCATCCAGACATTGGTGAAGAACCCGTCGGCAGGTTCGCGCACCACGTCGATGTCGATGCCGGCCTGACGCGCCTGCTCCTTGAACAGCACCGAGGCATCCACCGCGCCGCTGTAGGCGGCGTCGGAGGCCTGCAGGCGCACCTTGAGGCTGTCCATGCCGGCCTGGCGCAGGTAGAAGCGGGCCTTGTCCGGGTCGTAGACGCGCTGCTCCAGCGCCGGGTTGATGAAGCGGTTGGCCGGCTGCAGCGGGTGGTCGTTGCCGACCTGGCCGTAGCCGTAGAGCACCGAGGCCAGCAGGGTCTCGCGGTTGATCGCGTGCTTGAGGGCCAGGCGCACGTTGTTGTCGCGGAACTGCTCGCTGTCGGTGAGCATCGGGAAGGTGTAGTGCTGGGCGCCCTTGGTTTCCTCGATCACCAGCTTCGGGTTGCGCTTGAGCAAGGCCACGGTCTTGAGGTCGACCTTGTTGATCACATCGACCTTGCCGGTGACCAGGGCGTTTACCCGCGCGGCGCCGTCGGCGATGGCGATCAGCTCGGCGCTGGCGAAGTGCGCCCTGCCCGGCTTCCAGTAGTCCGGGCTGCGCTCCAGGTCCATGCGCACGCCCGGCTCGAAGCCCTTGATGCGGTAGCCGCCGGTGCCGACGCCGGCCTGCCAGTCGGCCAGGCCATCCTTGGCGGGCATGATCACCAGGTGGTAGTCGGCGACCACGTAGGCAAAGTCGGCGTTGCCCGAGTGCAGCTCGAACACCACGGTGTCGGGGGCGCTGGCGCTCACCTTGGCGACATCGCCCAGTACGGTCTTGGCGGCGGAGGTGGACTTGTCGCCCAGGTGGTGCTGGATCGAGGCCACCACGTCGTCGGCGTTCAGGGTCTTGCCGTTGTGGAAGGTCACGCCCTGGCGCAGGGTGAAGGTCCAGACCTTGGCGTCGGGGCTCGACTCCCAGCGTTCGGCCAGCTCAGGGATGGCAGTGCCTTCCACGGAAATTTCGGTGAGGGTGTTGTACACCGCCGAGAAGCCGATGAAGGTGAAGGTGTCGACCCACGAGCCGGGGTCCCTGGAGTCGGTGGTGCTGCCCCCGGCCAGGCCCAGGCGCAAGGTGCCGCCCGGCTTTGGCGTGGCCTCGTCGGCATGGCCACGCAGCGGCAGGCCGAGGGAAAATGCCCCGGCGATGGCTGCGGCGGCCGCGCTGTACTTGAGGAAATCCCGGCGCGGCAGGCTGCCGTCGAGGATGGCGTGAGGATTGTTCTTGTTGTTATCGCTCATGGCATTTGCCCCTGTTGAACCGCAAGAAATTGTTGTTCGGTCAAAGCGGATTGCGTAGAAGCTGTTTACAATTTGTAATTGTTACCGTAACAAATACATTAGCGGCAGGACAAGCTGATTTCCAGCGCCCGATACCGGGCTTTTTCAGTGGTGTAACATTGACGTTTTCGCAGGGAGCCTTTGCCCCATGAGCCAGTCGACTCGACTCATCACCGCCTCGTACATCCTTTCGTTCGTGGCGGCCAATGCCCCGCAGAAGTTGCGCACCGAGACCATCGCCAAATGGGTCAAGGTGCACCCGACCCGCGTGCGCTCGATGGTGTCGCAGATGGTCAAGGCCAATATCCTGACCTCCTATCGCGGCGCCCAGGGCGGCGTGACCCTGGCCCGCGCACCGCAAGAGATCACCTTGCGCGAGGTGTATGACGCGGTGCAGGAAAGCTCGCTGATCGCCGAGAAGATCGACAACCCGTTTGCCGGGCTCGAAGACCACTGCAAGGTGTACGAAGTGTTCACCCGGCTGTTCGCGATGCTGGAGCAGAACATGCGCCTGGACCTGGGGGCGATCACCGCGGACCAGTTGTTCGTGGCGTTTGATACGCCCAAGGAACATACGGCCTGAACACGGTCCCGGTAGGAGCGGCCTTGTGTCGCGAAAGGGCCGCAAAGCGGCCCCAGCAGTTTCTGCGGCGAAGCTGAAACCCTGGGGCTGCTTCACAGCCCTTTCGCGACACAAGGCCGCTCCTACAGGGGGCCGCGTCAGCCATTCAGAGCTGGATGGCCTTCACCTCGACGAACTCGTGCAGGCCCTCCTCCCCCCACTCGCGGCCATTGCCCGACTGCTTGTAGCCGCCGAACGGTGCCTGGTAGTTGAACGCCCCGCCATTGATAAAGCACTGCCCCGCACGCAGCTGGCGGCCCAGTTGCAGCGCCTGGTCACGGCTACCCGCCCACACCGCGCTGGACAGCCCGAACGGCGAGTCGTTGGCCAGGGCAATGCCTTCGGCCTCGTCGGCGTAGGGAATCAGGCACAGCACCGGCCCGAAGATTTCCTCCTGGGCAATGCGCATGCGGTTGTCGACGTCGGCGAAAATCGTTGGCGGTACATAGAACCCACGCTCGAAGCCCACTGCCGTCTCCCCGCCACAGACCATCCGTGCGCCCTCTACCTGCCCCGCCCGGATGTATTCCTGCACCGTGCGCCGCTGCCCGGCCGAACACATCGGCCCGAGGAAACTGCGCGGGTCCTGCGGATCGCCCATGACCATGCTACGGGCCTCGTCCACGGCGATCTCCACGGCTTCGGCATAGCGCGAGGCCGGCAACAGCATGCGCGTCAGCGCCGTACAGGTCTGCCCCGAGTTGATCATCACGTCCTGCACGCCATGGCGCACCGCTGCTTCGAGCGGGGCGTCGGCGGTGATCAGGAACGGCGACTTGCCACCCAGCTCCAGGCACACCCGCTTCACCGACGGCGCTGCCGCCTGGGCAACCCGCACACCCGCCCCGGTGGACCCGGTGAACGAGACCATGTCCACCAGCGGGTGCCGCGCCAGCGCCTCACCGACCTTGGCCCCCGGCCCGCTGACCAGGTTGAACACCCCGGCCGGCAACCCGATGGCCTCGATCATTTCCGCCAGCAGGAAGGCATGCAGCGGGGTCTCTTGGCTCGGCTTGACCACCACCGTGCAGCCCGCCGCCAAGGCCGGCGCCAGCTTGCCGATCAGTTGATGCAGCGGGTAGTTCCAGGGGTTGATGAACGCACACACGCCTACGGCCTCGCGGTACACCCGCGAGTTGCCGATTTCGCGCACCTCGTCCATCCTGCCGGCCAGCTCGATGTACTGCTCCAGACCGTCGATGGGCCCATCGACCTGCACCGGCCGGCACCACTGCACCGGCATGCCCAGCTCGGTGGTGATCACTGCGGCCATCTCGTCGGCCCGCGCCTTGAGCTGTTCGGCCAGGGCGCGAATGAACCCGGCGCGTACGCTGGACGGCGTGCGTGACCAGCCGGCGAAGGCCCTGCGCGCCGCGTTGACGGCGCGTTGCACATCTTCTTCATTACCCAGCGGCACCTTGCCGGCCACCGCCTCGCTGGCCGGGTCGATCACCTCGGCCATGCCCTGCCCCACTGGTTGCTGCCAGCGGCCATCGATGAACAGACGGCGGTATTCACGCATTGCGTTGCGCCTCCATCAGTTCGCTGGCGCACAGGGCAATGCGGCGGCAGGCTTCACCCAGCGGCTCGGCGCCGAGCACCAGGCCCAGGCGGATATGCCCGGCCGCACTCGGGCCGAACGCTTCACCGGCCAGCACCGACACACCATGCTGGTCGAGCAGGCGGTCGGCGAAGGCTTGTGCGCTGAGCCCGGTCTCGCGGATATCGACCATCACGAACATCCCGCCATCGGGCTTGAGTGCCCGCAAGCCCGGGCAGTGGGCCAGGCGCTCGCACACCAGGTCACGGCGCAGGCGGTAGGCTTCGCGCATGCCGTCCAGTTCCGGCAATGGCTGCTCCAGCGCGGCCACCGCGGCATCCTGAATGAAGTCCGGCGAGCCATAGAGCATGCACAGCGCCAGGTTTTCCAGGTGCCCGGACAGCGCCGGCGAGCCGACCACCCAGCCGACCCGCCAACCGGTCATGGCATGGGACTTGGACAGGCTGTTCAGCGTCGCCGTGCGCTCGGCCATGCCTGGCAGGCTGGCCGGGCTGACGTGCTCGCCCTCGAACAGCAGCTCGCTGTAGACCTCGTCGCTGATCAGCCACAGGTCATGGGCGATGCACAGTTCGGCCAGGGCCTCCCACGTGCTGCGCGGCAGGCTGGCGCCGGAGGGGTTGTGCGGGCTGTTCAGCGCCAGGGCACGGGTGCGCGGGGTGATCCGTGCGGCGACGTCCTCGGGTTGCACGCGAAAGCCATGCTCCGGGCGCACCGGCACCGGCATCACCTTGGCGCCACAGGCACCGAACACCGCCTCGTAGGTGACATACATCGGCTCGGCGACGATCACTTCATCGCCCGGCTCCAGCACGCATTGTGCGACGCAGAACAGCGCGCACTGCGCGCCCGCCAGCACCGTCACCTGGTCGGCGGTGACCGCCTGACCACTGCGTTGCTGGTGGCGACGGGCGATGGCCTCGCGCAGGCTGCGCTTGCCGCGCACATCGGCGTAATGGGTGTTGCCGGCTTCGAGGCTGGCCACGGCCGCCTGGACGATCGGCGCCGGGGTGTCGAAGTCCGGGTCGCCGACCGACAGCAGCAGCACATCGCGGCCCTGTTCGAGCATGGCCAGGGCGCGGTAGTGGATCTCCCAGGCGGCAGCGCCGTCACCGGCGATCCGTTGGGTCAAAGAGGAAAATCGCATGGCTGGTCGTCCTGTTGGGCGGGGTGGGCTCAGCGCGCGCAGGCGTGCTTGAGCTCGATCAGGGTCACGCCGTTGCGGGCAAAGCCGCCGCGCAGGTCGCGTTGCAATTCGTCGAGGCTTTGCGGCTGCGCGACCGTGCAACCGAAGGCGCGGGCCAGGCCGGCAAAGTCCGGGTTGCGCGGCAGTACGCCGATGGGCTCGATGTTCAGGTCGAGCATGTCGTCGCGGATCTGCCCCAGCGCATCGTTGTTCCACAGCAGCACCACCAGCGGGCGGTCCAGTTCCTCGACCGCGGTCGCCAGCTCCTGCGCGGTGTAGAGGAAACCACCGTCGCCCACCAGCACCAGGCCCGGGCGGTCGGCCGTGGCGAACATCCCGCCGATACCGGCCGGCAGGCCGTAGCCGAGGGTGCCGTAGCCGGTCGGGTGCAGCCAGCTGCGCGGCGCCCGGCTGTTGAACACATAGTTACCGGTGTAGGCCAGCTGGGTCATGTCGGTGCTGATGAAGGCGTTGTCCGGCAGCTCGGCCGCAACCCGCTGCAGGATCGCTTGGTGGATCGCCTGCAACGGGCCATGGCTGGCCTGCACGGCGTCACGCAGGCGGGCCACTGCCGCGCTTGCCCAGGTTGCATCACGCACGCCGTCCGGCAACTGTTCGAGCAGCCCCGCCAGGGTCTGCCGGGCATCACCGTGCAACGCCAGCGCGCAGGGGTAGAAGTCATTGAACTTGCGCGGGTCGATATCCACCCGTAGCAGCTCGCCGGCCACGGGCAGGCGCTCGCGCCAGAAGTCGGTGTCGGCCATTTCGGTGCCGACCGCCAGCACCACGTCGGCCTCGGCGATCAGCGCCCAGCCCGGTTCCACGCACAGGGTGGAGCCGGCGTTGAGCGGCGAGTCCAGCGGTGCCAGGCCCTTGCCGGCGACGCTGGTGAACAGTGGCGCCGCCAGGCGTGTGCTCAGCTGCTGCAGCTCGGCCCCCGCCTGCAGGGCGCCACCGCCGGCGATGATCATCGGGCGCTTTGCCGCCGCCAGCCTGGCGGCCGCCTGTTGCAAGCTGTCGAGGCTGGCCGGGCCACGCCCGGGGCGGCGCACCACTTCATTGCTCCAGTCTCGCGCCACCGGCGCAGCCAGCACATCCAGCGGCACCGAGATATGCACCGGGCGCGGGCGTTCGCTGTCGAACACGGCATAAGCACGGGCGATCAGCTCCGGCAGGTCCTCGGCCTTCAGCGCCACGGCCGAGAAGGCGGTGATCGGCGCGGTCATGGCGCGCTGGTCCTGGGTCTCGTGCAGGCAGCCCCAGCCTTTGCCCAGGCTGGCGGTGTGGTTGACGCTGGAAATCACCAGCAGCGGAATCGAGTCGGCGTAGGCCTGGCCGATGGCGGTGGCCGCGTTGGTCACGCCGGGGCCGGTGATGACAAAGCACACGCCCGGCTTGCCGCTGACCCGGGCATAGCCGTCGGCCATGAAGCCGGCGCCCTGCTCGTGCCGGGTGAGCACGTGGCGAATGCCGCTGCCGGGCAGGCCGCGGTACAGCTCCAGGGTGTGCACGCCGGGGATGCCGAAGACGGTATCGACGCCGTAGTTGGCCAGCAGGCGCACCAGCGCCTGGCCGCCCGTGAGTGTGGGGTGGGTCATGTTCATGTCCTTACACTTGGCCGAGGCGGATCAAGGCATCGACCGCCGTGGTGCCATTGGCACCGACCATCAATGGGTTCACATCCAGCTCCAGCAGCTGGCTGGCGTTTTCGCAGGCGTAGTCGGCCACCGCGCGGATGGCGGTGACCAGTGCCTCCAGGTCAGCCGCCGGCTTGCCGCGAAAGCCCTGCAGCAAGGCCGCGCTGCGCAGGCCGAGCACAGCCTTGCGAATGGCACCGTCGGTGGTCGGCAGCAGCAGGCTGTTGCTGTCCTTAAGCAGTTCGACGAGGATGCCGCCGACACCGATCACCAGCGCCAGGCCGAAATCCGCCTCGCGCTTGATGCCGACGATCAGCTCGGCCAGCGGCGCGCCGGCCATCGGTTCGAGTAGTACCTGGTCGAAGGCGACGCCCGGCGCGTAAGCGGCAATGCGCGTGCGCATCTGTTCAAGGGCACGGCTGAGGGCTGCCTCGTCGGCCAGGTTCAGCGCCACCGCACCGGCCTCGGTCTTGTGCGGCAACTGCGCGCTGACGGCCTTGAGCACCAGCGGGAAGCCCACCTGGCCGGCATCGGCCAGTGCGTGCTGCGGGCTGCTCAGCACGCCATTCGGAATGGGCAGGCCGAAGCCGCGCAGGGCCTGCTTGGAATCCCACTCGTTGAGCAGGCGGCTGTCGCCAGCCAGCGGCTGCGGGCACAGCGGCACCAGCGCCGACTCGCCCAGCGCCAGCAAGGCTGGGCGCTGCTGCGCGTAACGGGCAACCCGGCCCCAGGCCGCCAGGCCATCCTCCACGCCTTGCAGCGCCGGCACCCCGGCCGCGTGCAGGCGCTCACGGGCGCTGGCTGGCAGCAGTTCGGGGAAGGCCGAGGTGACGAAACCGGTCTTGCCATGGCGCTTGAGCGCCGCGCAGTACAGCTCCAGCAGCAGGTCGCATTCCTTGCGCTCGCCGGTGAACTCGGCGGGGTAATCGAGCACCAGCATCGCCGCGTCGGCGTCGCTGCGCAGGGCGCTGTCGAGCATGCGCGCCTTGGCCGGGCCGTCGCCCCAGATCGCCGTGGTGAAGTCCAGCGGGTTGACCAGGTTGGCGTAGGTCGGCAGCACTTGCGCCAGTTCTTCGACTTGGCTGGCGTCCAGGGCTGGCAGGCTCAGCTGGTTGCTTTCGCTGTAGTCGGCGATCAGCCCGGCATCGCCGCCCGAGCAGGCCAGTGCGATCAGGCTGGGGCCCTTGGGCAGGTTGCCGCAGGCGGCGGCCTTGAGGGTTTCGACGAAACTTACCGGGCCGCTGACGCGAATCACCCCCAGGCGCTCGAACAGGCTGTCGTACAGGGCATCGGAGCCGGACAGCGAGCTGGTGTGGCTCAGCGCCAGCTCGGCGCCAATCTGCGACACGCCGGTCTTCAGCGCAACGATCGGGATGCCCTTCTCCAGCGCCTTGTGCGCGGCACGGGCGAAGCCCGGCACGTTCTTCAGGCCTTCCAGGTGCAGGCCGATGGCGGTGACCCGGGGTTCATCGAGCAGCACGTCCATCAGTTCGGCGATGCCCAGTTGCGCCTGGTTGCCGACCGAGGCCATGTAAGCCACCGGCAGCGAGCGGTCGCTCATCGACAGGTTGTAGGCGAAGTTGCCGCTCTGGGTCAGCACCGCCACGCCCTTCTCTACCGCCTTGCCACCGTGGGCCACGGGCCACAGCGCGGCACTGTGCAGGTAGTCGAGCAGGCCGTAGCAGTTGGGCCCGAGCAGGGCCATGTCGCCGGCGGCTTCGAGCAGTTGCCGTTGCAGCGCCTGGCCCTCGGCGCCGCTTTCGGCGAAGCCAGAGGCGTAGCAGATCGCCCCGCCCGCGCCTTTGGCGGCAAGCTCGGCGACACAGGTCAGGGTCAGTTCGCGGTTGGTGGCGATGAACACCGCGTCCGGCGCGCAGGGCAGCTCGGCCACGCTGCGCACGCAGGGCACGCCGTCGATGCTGTCCTGCTGCGGGTTGACCAGCCACATCTGGCCCGGGTAGCCGCCGTCGGCGCAGCGCTTGAGCGCACGGGCCATGCTGCGCCCGCCGACGAAAGCCAGGTGCCGGGGTGCCAGCAGGCGTTTGAGGTTGTCACGAATGGCTTGCGACATGGGGAGGCTCCGGTCAGCGCAGCAGTGGACGCAGCAGTTCGCGCGAGATGATGTGCCGCTGGATCTCCGAGGTGCCTTCCCAGATCCGCTCGATGCGCGCGTTGCGCCAGATGCGCTCGACCGGCCCCTCGTCCATCAGGCCCATGCCGCCGTAGATCTGCACCGCCTCGTCGGCGACCTTGCCGAGCACTTCGCTGGCGAACAGCTTGGCCATGCCCGCCTCGCCGTCGGTCATGCTGCCCTGGTCCATCTTCCAGGCGGTGTGCAGGGTCAGCAGTTCGGCGGCGCGGATCTGCGTGGCCATGTCGGCGAGCTTGAACGACACGCCCTGGTAGGTGCCGATCGGCTGGCCGAACTGCTTGCGGTCGGCGGCCCATTGCAGCGACACGTCCAGCGCGCGCTGGGCCTGGCCGACGCAGTTGGCGGCGACCATGACCCGGCCTGCGGTCAGCCAGGCGTTGGCCACGTCCCAGCCCTTGCCGACTTCACCGAGCACCTTGGCGGCCGGCACCTTGCAGTCGTCGAAGAACAGCTCGTAGGTGTGGTAGCCACGGTTGCTCACGCATTTCGGGCCACGGCGGATGGTCATGCCCGGGGTGCCGCGGTCGACCAGGAAGGCGGTGACGGCGTTGCGCTTGCGGCCGTTGTGCTCGTAGGTGTCGGTGACGGCAAAGACGATGGCGAAGTCGGCGTGCCCGGCATGGCTGATGAAGTGCTTGCTGCCATTGATCACGAAGTCGTCGCCTTCACGCACGGCGCGGGTCTTGATCGAGTTGGCGTCGGAGCCGGCGCCCGGTTCGGTCAGGGCGAAGCAATCAGTCTTCTCGCCACGGATGCACGGCAGCAGGTAGTCTTCGACCTGCTGGCCGGTGCAGGCCATGAGGATCTTCGACGGCCGGGCGACGAATACGTGCAGCGCCCAGGAAACCTTCGACAACTCGCGCTCGATCAGGGCCTGGGACAGGTAGTCGAGGCCGCCGCCACCGACTTCCTCGGGCATGTTGAAGGCGTAGAAGCCGGCGGCAATGGCCTTGCCACGGATCTGCGCGGCGAGCTCCGGGGATACTTCGTCGGCACGGTCCACGGCTTCTTCATGGGGCAACAGCTCCTTGGCGACGAAGCTGCGTACGGCATCCACCAACATTTCTTGTTCTTGGGTCAGTTGGAAATTCATGGCCTGTTCCTGGGTAACCGGGGAAAGAGTGAGTGCTTATTTGCCGCTGAAGCGTGGCGCGCGTTTTTCCGTGGCTGCGCGCAAGGCCTCGGCGCCGTCCTCGCTGCGCCCGCAGAGCAGGCCGGCGGCCAGTTCGGCAGTGAGCTGCTCGGCCAGGCTGCGCGAGGCACCGTCGCGCATCAGGCGCTTGGTCTGGGCGTAGGCGAAGGTCGGGCCCTGGGCCAGGCGCGCCGCCAGTTCGGCAGTGGCGGTTGGCAGCTGGTCGTCGGCGACCACTTCACCGACCAGCCCGGCCGCCAGGGCGCGTTCGGCGCCCCACAGCTCGTCGAGGAACAGCAGGCGCTTGGCCTGTTCGCTGCCGATCAGCCGAGGCAGGTGCCAGCTGGCGCCAGCATCCGGCGAGTAGGCCATGCTGGTGTAGCCGGCTTTGAAGCGGGCCGACTGGGCCGCCAGGCGCAGGTCACAGCACAGCGACAGGTCCATGCCGGCGCCGACGGCGGTGCCGTTGATGGCGGCGACGGTGGGCTTGTCGAGGGTGTGCAGGCAGTGCATCAGGGCGTGGGCGGTTTCGGTCCAGCCGTAGGTTTCCAGTGCGCCGCGGGCTTCGGCTTCGGCCCATTCGGCGAGGTCGGCGCCGGCGCAGAAGCTGCGGCCGGTGCCGGTCAGCACCACCACGCGCACGGCCGGGTCGAGGTTGTACGCCTCAAGGGTGGCGTGGAGCTGCTTCAGGGTGGGGATGTCCAGCGCGTTGCGCTGCTCGGGGCGGTTCAGGGTGATCCAAGCGACGCCGGCTTCAACCTGGGTGAGTAGGGACGACGGAACGGTCATGACGGGCCTCGGATTATTGTGATTGCTGTGAGAGGTGAGGCTCATGCTAAACGAGTGTTCAACAAGGAGGCAATTGGGGTTGAGGCGGTGTTACAACTTCGAACAAGTGGTGCGTAATCGGGGGGGAAGCAGATCGCGTTTGGGCCACAAGGTGCATGGCGACAGGGTTGCAGCGCCTGTGAGATCGAGCGCCGCCCGCGCGGCGCATCGCAGGCAAGCCTGCTCCTACATTTGTTTCGGGCCAGTGAGTCCTGTGGCAGAGGCGCGCGTACCCCTTGGCGCATGGCTCGATATCGTGTCGTAAAAACAAGGGGCGCGCGCCAATGGTTCAGCCATGACTGGCTCGAAACAAATGTAGGAGCAGGCTTGCCTGCGATGCGCCGCGCGGGCGGCGCTCGATCTCACAGGCGCTGCAAAAACACCGACGAACACTTGCTGGCCCTCAAGCCGCCGGCATTTCCAGCGCTACCCCCTGACGCTTGCGCTGCACCAGGAAGTACGCCGCATAGCACAGCGCAATGAAGCCAAAGCCCCAGTACAGCGAAGGCCGCTGCGTCTCATCCATTGCCAGGAACACAAACAGCGAACTGCACAGGGTAATGCACAGCAACGGCACCAGCGGGTACAGCGGCGCGCGGTACTTGAGATCGCTCAGCTGGCCGCCGTCACGCAGGAACTGCTGGCGGAAGCGGTACTGCGCCAGGGCGATGACGATCCAGGTCACCGTGCCGGCCATGCCGCTCACCGCCATCAGCACCATGAACAGGGTATCGGCGGCGACAAAGCTGGTCAGCAGCGACACCAGCGCGAAGCACAGGGTGACGAACAGGGCGCGCAGTGGCACGCCACGGCTGCTCAGCGGCGACAGGCTGCGCGGTGCCATGCCGGTCTTGGACATCGCCCAGAGGATGCGGGTGGAGGCATACAGGCCGGAGTTGCCCACCGAGAGAATGGCGGTGAGGATCACGAAGTTCATCAGGTCGGCGGCGTAGGGAATGCCGACCATGTCGAACACCTGCACGAACGGGCTTTCCATCAGCCCGGCCTGCTGCCACGGCACGATCGCCGACAGCACCACGATCGCCAGCACGTAGAAGATCAGCACGCGGAACACCACGTTGCGCACGGCCCGCGGGATGCTCTTTTCCGGCTGATCGGTCTCGCCGGCCGCCACGCCCATGATCTCGCAGCCCTGGAAGGCATAGACCACGGTCATCATCACCGCGAACACTGCCGACAGGCCATTGGGGAACAGCGAATCGCCGATCAGGTTGCTCATCATCGGCGCCGGCGCCCCGCTGTTCAGCGAAATGCCGCCGAAGATCACCAGCACACCGACGATGATGAAGCCGAGAATCGCCGCCACCTTGATCCCGGAGAACCAGTATTCCGCCTCACCGAAGGCGCGGGTGGCCATGGCGTTGATGCCAAACAGCACCGCCACGAACAACGCCGACCAGTACCAGATCGGCACCTCCGGGAACCAGCGCGTCATCAGCATGCCGGCGGCGGTGAACTCAAGGCCCACGGTGGTGGCCCAGCTCATCCAGTACACCCAGCCGATCATGAAGCCGGTGGCCGGGCCGATGAATTTCGTCGCATGGGCCTGGAACGAACCGGACACCGGCATCTGTACCGACAGTTCACCCAGGCAGACCATCACCAGGTACATCAGGAAACCGGCGACCAGGTAGGCCAGGATCGCGCCCATCGGCCCGCCCTGGTTGATGGTCACCCCCGAGCCCATGAACAGCCCGGTGCCGATCACGCCACCGAGCGAGAGCATGAAGATGTGCCGGCTCTTCAATGCCCGCGTGAGGTGGATACCTTCAGCTTTACGGCCTTTCATTATTATTATCTCCAATAAGCGTCGAAGACCGCGTGTGCAGCGGTTAAGGCCGATTATTGGAAAGCGATGTAAGGCCCGGTTGATCGTAAAGATCAAAGATGTAAAAAGTCGTAAGGATTTTGTCGCTCAGGCGAGCAGCAGTTCGGTGAGGGTGTGTTCGGCACGCTGCAACTGCTCGGCCAGCAACGGGCCCATGGCCCGCACACCCGCCTTGTCACGGGCCTGGGCCTGCTCTTCCAGCCGGCGCAAGGTCGCCGCCAGGCCGCACAATCCCATGGAATCGCTGCTGCCGGCCAGCCGGTGGGCCAGGTGGGTCACCTCGGTGCAGTCCCCCGCGTCGACCGCTTCGAGCAACGGCTGGCGCTGTTGCGCCAGGCCGTCTTGCAAGCCAGCCAGCAGGCCTTGCAGTTTCTGTTCGCCAAGCAGCGTGCGGTGCGTGGCCAACAGTTCGTGGTCAAGCCAGGCGGACGTGGCCGGCGTTTCCTCCTGACACTGCCCCGCCAACGCCTGGCGCAGATTGGCAAGCTTCAGCGGCTTGCCCAGCACCCCCTGCATGCCGGCATCCAGATAGGCACGCACCAGCCCCGGCTGAACGCTGGCAGTCAGCGCCAGGATGCGCGTATCGCGGTTGGGCGTGGCGCCGCCACGCAGCTGTCGGCACAGTTCCACGCCACTGATGCCTGGCAAGTGCACATCCAGCAGGAGCAGGTCGAAGCGTTGCCGCGCACACAGCTGCAAACCCTGCTCGGCATCTTCGGCCAGCCAGACTTCATGCCCGTCACGCTCCAGCAGCCCGCGCACCACCTCACGGTTCAGGGCCACGTCTTCCACCACCAGAATCTGCAGCGGCGTCGCGGCACGCTCAGCCTGCGCCATGGCCTGCGGCGCCTGTGCCGTCTGCAGCTCCAGCTCCAGCCAGAAGCAGCTGCCCTCCCCCTCGCGGCTGCGCACGCCAATCTGCCCGGCCATCTGCTCGACCAGGTGCTTGCTGATCGCCAGCCCCAGGCCGGTGCCGCCATAGCGCCGCGCGACCGCCTCGCTGGCCTGGACGAAACGGTCGAAGATCTTCGGCTGCATTGCCTCGCAGATGCCAATGCCGTCGTCGGTGACGCTCAGGCGCAGGCGCTGCCGCCCGGGTTGCTCCTGCAACACCTGTACTTCGACCAGAATTTCGCCGCCTTCGGTGAACTTGATGGCGTTGGCCAGCAGGTTGCTCAGCACCTGGCGCAGGTACTGCTCGGCGCCTTGCTGGTACGCGGCCAGCTGCGGGTCGATGCGGCACAGCACCAGGCTGTCGTTGACCAGCGCGCGGGGTTCGAGCAGGGTCACCACCTCGGCGCACAACTGGCGCAGGGAGAACGCCACGGCCTCGGGGCGGCTTTCGCCCTCTTCGAGGCGGGCAAAATACAGCACCTCGTTGAGGATGCTCAGCAAACCCTCGCCGGCCTTGTACAACGCCTCCAGGCGCTGGCGGTCCGGCGCCGCGAGCCCGGCGCCACGCAGCAGTTCGGCCATGCCGAGGATGCCGTTGAGCGGCGTGCGCAGCTCATGGCTCATGGTGGCGAGGAAGCGCGACTTGGCCAGGTTGGCTGCCTCGGCATCGTCCTTGGCGCGCATCAGGCTTGCCGTGCGCCGCTCGACCTGCTTCTGCAGTTCGTCGCGCTTGTCCTGCAAGGCCAGGCGGTCGGTTTCGCGGCGTTCGCTGTCACTGAGGATCGCCCGGCGCATGTCGTCCAGTGCCAGCGCCACGCTGTCGATCTCGTCGGTATGGGGCGAGCGGCGCTTGTTCAGGCGCAGAGGCTCGTGCCATTGCCCGGCACCGATGCGCCGGGCGAAGTCGGCCATGACCTGCAGGTGACGGGTCACCAGGCGATAGAACAGCCCCGACAGCGCCAGCGCCAGGCCACAGAGGAACACGCTCATCCACAACAGGCTGGTCAGGCCGGTGGCGAACAGCCGCCGGTGTACCGCGCCCAGGTCAGTACTCACTTCCAGCTCGCCCAGGTGCCGCACCGGCCCGGAAGGTGGCTGGTAGTCCAGGGGAAAACGCTCGACCCGCAGCGGCCCTTGAGGGTTCGGGTCACCTTGCTGCAAGCTGAAGTCGACGCTGCTCAGGCGCACCCGCGCCACATCGGAAAAGTCCACCAGCCCGCGCAACTGCACGTTCAGCTGCTCCTGGTTCAGGTCCCACAGGCTGCGCTCCAGGCTGGCCAGGTAGCCGGCGCGGATCAGCGCCATGCGCGCATCGATCTCGCGCATCTCGCGGCGGTACTCGAAATACAGCTGCACGCTGCTGGCCAGCACCGTGAAGCACAGGCTGAACAGCAGGATGAACAGCAGCAGCCGGCGCAACAGGCCACCCGGTTGCAGGCGGCTCATGGCTGGCTGACCATGTCGCGGTAGGTGACCTCGCTTTCATGCAGCCAGCGCTCCAGCTCGCCGGCGTCGGTCATCTGCTGCAGTTGCGCGTCGATGTCGGCCATGCGCTTGCTCAACGGCGAGTGGCGCGACACCGCCACGCGCAGGTAGTCGACACTCAGGGCCGGGGGCAGCGCGACGATGTCCTGGGCGCCGGGCAGGTGCTCGACGAACAGCTGGCCGGTGCGCCGCTCCTGGACCACGAAGTCGATACGCCCGCGAATCAGCTTGCCGAAGTTCTGCCCGCTGTCCGACACCCACTCGATATTCTGGTGCTGCGCCACGAAGCGGTCGAATGCCGGACCGTAGCTTTCACCGAACAACAGCCCGCCCCGATACCTGGCCAGGTCTTCGAGCTTGTCGAACTGCAGCGGGTGCTGACGGTTGGCGAACACCGCCACCTCCTCACGCAGCACCGGTACCTGCGAGAAGCGCATGGATTTGGCACGCTGCTCCGAGGTGTAGGCCAACACCACATCCACCCGCCCTTCGGCAGCGTCGAGCAGGCAGCGTTGCCAGTTGCCGAGCACGACCATCTCGACCTGGTAACCCAGCCGCCCGAACAGCTCGCGCACCACCGTCGGCGCCAGCCCGCGCGGCTGCTTGCCATCGCTCCAGGACACCGGTGGGTATACCGGGTAGTCGCAGTAACGCACGGTCTCGGCGGCCTGCAGCGCACCGCTGGCCAGCAACATCAGCAGGCCGAACAGGTACTGGCTCACGCGGCCACGCTGGCAGTGAACAGGTAGCCGGCGCCGTGGATGGTGATGATCAGTTCGGGCTCGGCGGGGTCATCGTGCAGCTTGCGCCGCAGGCGGCCGACCAGCACGTCGATGGAACGGTCGTTGGGCACCCACTCACGGTTGCGGATCTGGTCCATCAGCTGGTCGCGGCTCAAGGTATGGCCGCTGTTGCGCAGGAACACGCTGAGCAGCTGGAACTCACCGTGGGTCAACAGGGTTTCGCCGCCTTGCGCATCGATCAGGCGGCGGCGGTCGCAGTCCAGCGACCAGTCACCGAACTGCTTGAGGGTGACAGTGGCCACGCAGGCCGGCCGGGCGCCCTGGGCGTGGCGCACGCGACGGATCAGGTTCTTCGCGCGGGACACCAGTTCGCGGGGGTTGAGCGGTTTGCTGACATAATCGTCGGCGCCGCATTCCAAACCGACGATGCGGTCGATCTCGTCGTTGCGCCCGGTGATCAGGATGATCCCCACCTCCGAGCGCACCCGCAGCTCGCGGGTCAGGGTCAGGCCGTCCTTGCCGGGCAGGCGGATGTCGAGCATCACCAGTTCCACCGGCTGCTCGCTCAGTAGCGTTTCGGCCTGCTCCGCGGTGGCGGCGCAGTGGACGGTATAGCCTTCCTGGGACAGGTAGGCCTGGAGCAAGTCACGAATCAGCGGATCGTCATCGACGATCAGTACCTGAGAGGTCATTGCGGGTAGTCCTGAAGCGCCCGAAGGCGATTTTTTTATTAGAGTGGGCCAAGACTAGCGATTGCTGAACGGTCGATCAACAGCCCTCGGTGGCCGCGGTGAAGCGTTGCCGACCGCCGGCCTGCAGGCCATCGACCCAGGCCTCGCAGATCTGCACGCCCTGGGCCGGGGTGAAGGTGCCCGGGTTCAGCCCGGACTCCAGCCACAGGCCGTCGAGCAAGGCGCTGAGGCTGATGGCGGCGAGGTCGGCATCGAAGTGTTCCCAGCCCTCCTCCCGCGCCAGCTCGGCCAGCAGCGTGCGCAGTTCGCGGCGGTACTCGCCATAGGAGTGGTCGTGCACCTGGTTGATCGCCTCGGCGGTCTTCACCGCGCCCCAGAACGCCAGCCAGGCATCGAGCAGTTGCGGGTCGAGCAGCTCGGCGCTGAACGAGCCACGGAAGAACGCCGACAGCCGTTCGCGGGCATTGGGTGCGACCTGGGCCATGGCCTCGCGCAGCAGTTGCATGACCCGGCCGGTGACGGCCATGTAGGCTTCGGCGACCAGTTCGTCCTTGCCCGAATAGTGGTGGCTGATCAGGCCCACCGAGACGCCGGCTTCGGCGGAAATCTTGCGGATCGATGCGCCCTGGAAGCCATGGCGCTTCAGGCAGGCCAGGGTGGCCTCGACCAGATTGGCCTTGCGCAGTTCGGGCAGCATGCGGCTGAAGCGGGCTTCCTGGGTCATGGGTGGCTCTCGTGGATCGCACAGTTGAACGACTGTATAGCAACTCGCCTCGGTCGCGAAAGCCTGTTTATACTCGGCCACGATAACAACAACAGAGGCACCGCCCATGACCGACCTGATCCACGCGCAGCTCGACGAAGGCCTGCTGACCCTGCGCCTGAACCGCGCGGACAAACTCAACGCCCTGACCAACGCCATGTACACGCGGCTGGCGGAGCTGTTCGAGGCCGCCAACAACGACCCGCAGGTCGAAGTGATCCTGATCACCGGCAGCACCGAGTGCTTCACCGCCGGCAACGACTTGCCGGACTTTCTCGACCAGCCGCCGACCGACCTGCAAAGCCCGGTGTTCCGCATGATGTGGGCGGTGCTGGCGCTGGACAAACCGCTGATCGCCGCGGTGGCCGGGCCTGCGATCGGCATCGGCACCACGCTGCTGCTGCACTGCGACCAGGTACTGATCAGCCGTGACGCCAAGCTGCGCACACCGTTCGTGGCGTTGGGCGTGTGCCCGGAGTTTGGCGCGAGCCTGTTGCTGCCACAGATGCTCGGGCATGCGCGGGCGGCGCAGCTGTTGCTGTGTAATCAGGCGCTGAATGGCGAACAGGCCGTGCAGTGGGGGCTGGCGACCGAGTTGTTCGACGATGGCACACAATGCCTGGCTGCCGCCGTCAAGCTGGCGCGGCGCCTGCAGCAGCTGCCGGCCGACGCGCTGCGCATCAGCAGGCGTCTGCTCAAGGATGGGCAGCGCGAAGCATTGACCGCAACGGTGGCCAGGGAAGGCCTGCTGTTCATCGAGCGGCTCAACAGTGATGAGGCAAAGGCTGCCCTGACCGCGATGGTGACGCGCAAGGGCGCCTGAGGCGACGGGTTGATACACTTGGTAGCACAGTATTACGGCATACCACATGCCAGCAAGTAACACTGCCAAGCTCAACCCGTCAAAGACGACACTCCCAGCGCATTCGCGGTATTGGCCCGAGTTTTGCTGCCATGACTGAACCTATCACGCGAGTGTTCTGTTCATGGCCCGCTTCCCCTCCCTCGTTGCCAAGTTTCGCACCCGCCGTTCTGGCTGGGTGCGCGCCTTGCCGTGTGGGGCCATGAACGGATTCCTGCGCCGAGCGTCGGCACCGTTGCAGGTCACCCTGCAACGCCTTCCCGCCGCAGTCGCCGCCAAGCAGAACGGGTTCTGGCAAATAGTCGGCTGATTTCTTCCACGAGCGTTGCTGCTCGATTCTCGCAGGCCCTTTAGCGGCGCCTGCATCACTGCATCCGCAGAATGGCCTGGCGAGCTCCTGGAGCAGCGTCCGGTGTTCTGCACCTGGAAGAAACCCGATGACTCAAGACACTGCCATGCTGGTAATCGACCTGCAGCAGGAAGACAGCTTCCCCCTGCCGCGCTTCGACACTGTAATCGACAACGCTGCGGCGCTGATTGACGACGCCCGCCGTCGCAACCTGCCGCTGTTCTACACCCGCCACGTCAACGATGCGCAAGGCCGCGACCTGGCATTTGGCGAACCGGTCGACGCACAAGGCCGTCCGACCACTTACCGCGCTGGCACCCCTGCCATCGAAATCATCGACGCCCTGGCACCGCAGGCCGGTGACGTGGTGATCGACAAGCAGCGCTACAGCGCCTTTCACGGCACGCATCTGGCCCAGACCTTGAAAGGCCGCGGCATCAAGCGGCTGGTGGTGATCGGTGTATTGACCGACGTGTGCGTAATGAGCAGCCTGTTCGATGCCTACCAGCACGACTTCCAGCTGGTGCTGGTCGCCGACGCCTGCACGGCGACCACGCTCGCCGCCCATTACTCGGCGCTGTTCATCCTCTCCAACTGGCTCTACGGGCTGGAAATCTTCGCCACCGAGCAGTTGCTGCGCCGCTGGAACCACCAGCCGGCAGCCTCTGTGCGCAGCGCAGAACCCGACCACCTCGCCTTTGCGCCAGATGCGTTCGTGCAGACGATTGCGCGCTTCGAACACCAACTGGCTACCCAGCGCTGAGGGGAGAACGACATGAAAGTAGAGAAAAGAAGTATCGACTTCATCCCGGAAGCCGAACGCCATGGCGAGCCGCGTTCGCTGTTCTTCGTCTGGTTTGGCGCCAACGCCAACATCACCACGGTGGCCGCCGGTGTGCTGCCGATCAGCATGGGGCTCAACCTGTTCTGGAGCGCGCTGTCGATCCTGCTCGGCTCGTTGATCGGCGCGATCTTCATGGCGTCGCATTCCGCCCAGGGCCCGCGCCTGGGCATCCCGCAGATGATCCAGAGCCGCGCGCAGTTCGGCGTGTTCGGCGCCATCGTGCCGTTGCTGTTCGTGATGCTCATCTACCTGGGCTTCTTTGTCAGCAACACGCTATTGGCCGCCCAGGCCATCGCCAGTGCCAGCCCGTTCGGCAACGGCGGCAACATCGCCCTGCTCGGCGGCCTGTGCTTTCTGGTGGCGCTGTTTGGCTATCAGCTCATCCACCGCCTGCAGAAGCTGCTGTCGTTGCTGTCGATCGCAGTCTTCGGCATCGCCACCCTGCTGGCCCTGGCGTTGCCGATGGAAAGCGGGCAATGGACAGCGCAAGGCTTCAACCTGGCCACCTTCCTCGCCTCGGTGAGCATCGCGGTAACCTGGCAGTTGTCCTATGCGCCTTACGTGGCCGACTACTCGCGCTATCTGCCAACCCGCACGTCCACGCGGCAGGTGTTCTGGTACAGCTACGCGGGCACGGTCATCGGCGGCAGCTGGATGATGCTGCTGGGGGCGGTGCTGGCCAAGGCCATCGCCGGCTTTTCCGACAACGTCGGCCTGCAGTTACTCGGCGTGCTCGGTGGCGGCACCTTGCTGGCGGTGGCGTTCGTGCTCTACGGGCAGATCGCGATCAATGTGTTCAACCTGTATGGCGCCTTCATGTCGACGGTGACGGTGATCGAGCCGTTCGCGGCGCTGAAGGTCACCCCTGGGGTACGCGCAGGCTTCATGCTGGTGATCTGTGCCCTGGCGACGGCGTTGTGCACTTTGGCTCAGGATGACTTCATCCAGTTCTTCCTGAACTTCATCTTCTTCATGAGTTACTTCCTGATCCCATGGACGGCGATCAACCTGGTGGACTACTACGCGCTGCGCAAGGGGGTCTACCAAATTGCCGATATCTTCGACCCGTCGGGCATCTACGGCCGGGTCAACTGGATCGCTGTGGGCGTGTTCCTCGCCACCATCGCGCTGGAGATTCCGTTCATGAACACCTCCCTCTACGTCGGGCCGGTCGCAGCTTCGCTGCAGGGCATCGACCTGGCCTGGGTGGTGGGGCTGCTGTTCCCGGCAGCCTGTTATTACGGCCTGATGAGCAAGCGCAGGGTCGCGGCGGCCAGCACCGTCAAGACCTGATAAATGCAGCACTGAAGGATTGCGCGGCTCTTTTGGGAGCCGCGCTTGTCGTGGCGACGAACCGCAGCGATGGCCGCAAAGCGGCACCAACATTCTTGGGTCTGCCTTTGCTCGACAGCGTTCACCCTCAAACGGCCGATTTCGACCCGGACATTCACCAGAGGCTACAATACAGCCTCGAACCACAAGCAACTGCCTGCCCCAATCAATCGCAGGCTCATGAAAAGGAAGTCAAGCACATGGATGTACGTTGCACCTCTCTGGACGAAGTCCGCCAAGAAATCGATGAAATCGACCGCAGCCTCGTTTCGCTTCTCGCCAAACGGGGACGGCTAGTGACGCAAGCTGCGGCCTTCAAGAAAACCACCGATGATGTGCGTGCGCCTGCCCGGGTCGAGCAAGTGATCCGGAAGGTTCGTGAAATGGCAGACAACACCGGTGCCTCGGCTGAGGTTGTGGAACAGGTCTACCGGGCGATGATTTCGGCCTTTATCACTGAGGAGCTGACCACCCATGCGAAGCTGGCCCAGGAAACTTCAGCATCTTGATGACAACGCGGGACTCATCCGAAGCCCCGTCGCTTTTCTCCACCCACTATCTTGAAGCCGGGCAGTGTCTGCGCGCAGGTACGTTGCTGCCCATGATGTTTCGCGGTAGGAATACCCGACTCAAGTCACGGAGGACGACCATGCAGATACGAAAGATGACTCACGAAGACCTGCCAAGCGCCAATGCCTTGTGCCTTGAGTCGTTCATGCTGGCGGTTGCGCCCTTAGTCTCGGACCAGGGCGTGGAAACATTCACCAAGATTGCTGCACAGGAGGCGTTAGCTGAACGAATGGCTGGTGACAACCTGACACTGGTTTGTATCGTAGAGGGGACCCTGGCCGGACTTGTTGAACTCAAGGAAGGGCGCCATGTAGCGATGCTGTTCGTTGCGCCAGCCTGGCAGCGCCGCGGTATTGGCAAGCTCCTGATGAATTCGGCTCTGGAACAGGCCCGGGCCAACGTAGTAACCGTCAGGGCGTCGCTGTCTTCAGTGGCAGCTTATGAAAGTTACGGTTTTGCACTGGCAGGGGCAGTGGGCGAGGTTGCTGGACTGATCTATCAGCCAATGGAGAAGCGACTGAGCAGTTGAATGGCGCCTTCCGTCCCTGGGTAAACACCGCCCAAAGCTCATCGCTCCGGTTCGTTGCCACGACAAGCGCGGCTCCTACAGAGATCGCGCCAACTTTCAGAGATCGAGCAAGACAGCTGCTCCTGCAACAGACAGAGGCAGAGCCCTAGGAAATCGGGCTACCCGCCAGCTGCGACTCCAAGGCTTCGATTTTCATCAGCAACGCCTGCTGCTCGACCTTGGCCGCGTGGATGTCTTCGAAAACGCTGATGAGGTAGTCGGCAGCGCCATCGCCCTGGCGCTGGATGGAGGTCCGCACCCTCACCCACTTGTAGCTGCCATCGCCACAACGTACGCGTTTTTCGACCACGTAGCGGTTGATCGAGCCTGCCAGCAACTGCACCAGCAGGCTCAGATTGGCCTGCAGGTCATCGGGGTGGGTGATCTGTTGGAAATTCAGCGCGCACAGATCCTGCTGGCTGTAGCCGAGCAACGCGCAGAGGCTGTCATTGACGCGCTGCAAGCGCCCATCCAGATGAATGAATGCAAGCGCACCTTCGCTCAGCTCGAAGATCGAGCGGAAGCGTTCCTCACTGGTGCGCAGCGCTTGCTCCATCAGCTTGCGCGCGGTGTTGTCCATGCTGATGCCGACGATCTTGATCGGCCGGCCCGCCGCATCGTGCACCACCGTCGAGCGCGACGAAATCCAGCGCACGCTGCCGTCGGGCTGGGACATCCGGTAATCGTAATCGCAGTTTTCACCCGAGCGGATGATGCGGTCGTACATCGCCTGCATCGCCTCGACGTCCTCGTCAGGGAGATGGCTCCAGAAGTCTTCGTTCGAGCTGATGGTCCAGCCGTAGACGTCCTGCACGTTCGGCGAGTAGGTCAACTCGTCGCTGATCAGGTTCCACTCCCAGGTCACGATACGCGCGGCTTCCTGGGCAAGCTTCATGCGGGCTTCGTTTTCCATGATCTCGGCGGCGTAGCGGCGGCGCAGGTCGGTCATCGGCAGCTCGACGGGCTCCGCATGCTGCACGCTGTTCAAGGCCTCCTGGCCGTAGCGCAACCAGATCCAGTTCACCCGCAGAAAGTCGGCGAGCTTGCGCAGGTTGTCGTAGTCGATTTCCCCGCCCTTGGTCCATTTGTGGACGGCGGTGCGGGAGATACCCAGGGCGGTACCGACGGCCTGAAGCGTCAGCTTGTTGTGTTCCAGCAATTCCTTGAGGCGGAAGGCGAAGCTGTTTTCCTGCATGAGGGGGCGGTCCTGGGAGGGCTTGGCTGCCAGTATACACATCTGTCAACCGATGGATGACAGACGTGCCTGGCAAGCCCTTGACCTGGAC
The DNA here is from genome assembly GCF_044749405.1 of Pseudomonas sp. NPDC089422. Classification (NCBI taxonomy): domain Bacteria; kingdom Pseudomonadati; phylum Pseudomonadota; class Gammaproteobacteria; order Pseudomonadales; family Pseudomonadaceae; genus Pseudomonas; species Pseudomonas sp. NPDC089422. The sequence continues at coordinate 115,148 of NZ_JBIVHW010000015.1, read as the reverse complement.
CGGGGCTCAGAGGTCGATGACCAACCTTGCGCCACGGGCCCTGGAGACGCAGATCATCAAGGTCTGCTGGGACGCCTTTTCTTCATCGGAGAGGTACTGGTCAAAGTGCTCGGCTTCGCCTTCGAGGATGGCCGTTTCGCAGGTACCGCAAACGCCTTCGCGGCACAGGCACTCGACCTGGGCGGCCTTGACGTTCTCGATGGCCTGGATGATGGTCATGCCTTCCTCGACCTGGAGTTCGCGCCCAGACTTGCCAAGCACCAGGGTGAATGCACCGCCGGCAGCCGGGGTGGCCGCGAACTGCTCGAAATGCACGCGGGCTTCGGCAATGCCCGCCGCTTCGGCCCCCTCCACCACCGCATCGATCAAGGGCTTGGGGCCGCACACATAAACGTGCGCGTCCTCGCTCATGCTGGCAAACAGTGCCTGCAGGTCCAGGCGACGCCCGAGGCTGTCGACGTACACGTTGACACTGGCGGCATGCGGGCCATCCACCAGTTGCCCGTGGAAGGCGCCGTGATCGGGGCTGCGGAAGGCGTAGTGGAGCTCGTAAGGCGTAGCGCCCCCTTCCAGTTCGTGGAGTTGCGACAGGAAGGGGGTGATGCCGATGCCACCGGCGATCATCACATGCTTGCCGGCCGTGGCGTCGAGCGCGAACAGGTTGTTCGGCGTCGAGATGGTCAGTTCGCTACCGACTTCGACCTGCTCATGCATGAAGGCCGAGCCACCCTTGGACTGCTCTTCCAGGCGTACGCCGATCTGGTAGTGCGACAGGTCCCTGGGGTCGCTCATCAGGGAATACGCATTGCTGAGGCCTTCCGCCATCTTCACGATCACGTGGCTGCCACCGGTGAAGGCCGGCATAGGCTGGCCATCGGCGCGCGCAAGGGTGAAGCGCTTGATTTGTGGCGTCGCCTGTTCGACCTCGAGCACTCGCACACTGAACATCTCGTAAACACTGGCCATCTTGCACCTCAACTCCGCACAGGACGGCGGCCCCGCCGCCCTGGCCATAACTCGATCCGAAATCAACGATAGGTATGAACGCGCCCGGCGCTTTTCCGCCGGGGCTCTGGGTCAGTCCAGGTGGGCAACCGCAATCAGGTTGTGGAAGTGAGCGATGCCGTGCTCGCTGATGCCGGAGCGCTGCTTGTCGACCATGATCCGGCCTTGGCCACGGTAGCCCCGCGACTTCAGGCCCTTCTGCACGCTCTCGACCAGGCGCAGGTCTTCCGGGCGGAACACTTCGCGGTACCAGTCGATCAGCACTTGCTGCTCCGGGGTGATGTCCTTGTTCAGGAAATAGATGTCGTAGTGCTGCAAAGTGGTCTCGGCATCGACCGGGAACTCGTAGATGCAGGTCATGAAGTTGGCCCCCGGCGGCACGTTGAACATCGTGCACGGCCAGGCCCAGAAGCCTGCAAAGGACGGGTCGGTGACCGACTCGTCGACCTTGAACGATTGCTCGGACGACTTGGCCACGCCGTACTGCAGCGTCCAGTTGCCGTGCAGGGTGTGGCCGTACTGGCCGACGTCCACCGAGTCGGCAAAGCTCGGGTGCGCCGGGCCGCAGTGGTAGCACTCCAGGTAGTTGTCGACGATCGATTTCCAGTTGGCCGGGGTGTGGCTGACAAAGCGTGCCGCCAGCTGCAGGTCGTCAATGACGCTGCAGGCTTCGCGCATGCGCTGCTGCAGGCCGGGCAGCTGCTCTTCCACAGGGCCTGCGGCATTGTCCATGTTGATGTAGATGAAGCCTGCATACTCTTCGACACGCAGCTGCACGAGGCTGTAGTCACCCTTGTCGAAGGCCTCGACCTGGTCGCAGTTGCGCACATGGGTGAGGTCGCCGTCGAGCTTGAAGGTCCAGGCGTGGTACGGGCAGGCGATCACGTTCTTGGCCTTGCCGCTGCCTTCGAGCAGTTGGTGGCCGCGGTGCGGGCAGACGTTGTAGAAGGCGCGCAGCACGCTGTCGCGGCCACGGATGACGATGATGCTCTCGCCAATCACTTCGCGGGTGATGTAGGCGTTGTTCTCCGCCACTTCACTGCGATGGCCGACGCAAATCCAGCTCTTGGCGAAGATCTGCTCCTTCTCGTGTTCGAAGACTTCCTTGCTGGTGTAGTAGGTGGCCGGAATGGTGAACGCTTTTTCGTGGTCGCTGCAGAAATCAGCAGGCAGGCGTTGGAACTTGGTCATCTCTTGTCTCCAGGCTGCGCATTGCGCATCTTGTAATTCATGGTTAACTGGAACCTGTCAGTTAACACGCAGGGCAAAAAAAAGCCTGCTGCGGTCTCAACCAAGGGTCAGGGCGACACCGAGCAGGAAAAATCATCAGGCCGGCTCGGCAGCAGCAGCGATTGGCTGGGCCACCTGGCGTTCGCTGACCGGTTGCTCTTCGCGCGCCATGGCCGCGGCTTCTTCCTCGATGCGATGGGCCGGCACGGAGCCGTAGTCGGCCAGCATCCATTTGAAGAAGCCATACACCTTGATCAGCAGGATCACGGTAAACGGAATGGCGGTGAGCACCACGGCCGTCTTCATGGTGGACAGCGACGCCTTGGCAAACAGCATGGCCAGCGGCACCAGGGTCAGGGTCACGCACCAGAACAACCGATGAGTGGGCGACGGGTCTTCACCGTCCTGCAGGTTGCGGGTGCTGGTCGCGGCGACGGCGTAGGCGGCGGCGTCCATGTGCGACGCACAGAAGACCGCCATGATGAACAGGTACACCGCCATGAACACCTTGCCCCATGGCAGGCCCATGACCACCGCTTCAACGGCACTTTCACCGCCCTGTTCGGTGAGGATCTTCGGTACATCGATGGCGCCCGTGATGAACTGGTGCATGCTGTAGCTTTCCAGCGCGCCGAAGAAGAACCAGCAGCCGACGCTGCCGCCCATGATCAGCGCGAGCACCACTTCCTTGATCTGCCGACCGCGCGATACGCGGGTGACGAACATCGCGACGCCGGGTGCGTACGACACCCACCACAGCCAGTAGAACACGGTCCAGTTGCGGGTGAATTCGCCCTCGCCGGCCGGGTCGGTGAACAGGCTCATGTGCACATAGTTCTGGATCATCAGGCCAATGCCGTTGGCCGTGTTGTTGATGGTGAACTGGGTCGGGCCGACCAGCAGCACCACGGCGGCGAAGACCAGGGCGCCATAGCAGACGATCTTGCTGAGTTTCTGCAGGCCACCGTCGATGCCGATGTAGGAACTCAGCGAGAACAGGATCGCAATTACCCCGATCAGCATGACCTGCACAGTGAAGGTGTCTGGCGTACCCACCAGGCCCGACAGGCCGCGGGTCAGGGTCGAGGCGGTCAGTGCCAGGGACACCGTCAGCGCGCCCATCATGGTCAGCAGGAAGATCAGGTCGACCAGCCGGCCCACCGGCCCGGTGGCCTTGAGCCCGGTCACCGCCTCGACGACCGAGGCCAGGTTCAGGCCGCTCTTCTTGCGCACATGGAAGTGATAGGCCATGGCCAGCGACGCCAGGGCGTAGATCGACCAGGCGCTGATACCCCAGTGGAAGAATGAATAGCCGACGCTGTATTCCAGGGCTTCACGGGACTGCGCGGCAATGTTCAGGCCGGGGGTCTGGTAGTAGTAGGCCCACTCCATCACGCCCCAGTAGAGGGTCGAGGACCCCATGCCGGCGCAGATGAACATGAACACCCAGGTCACGGTGGCGTATTCCGGCTTGCCGGCGCCGAGGCGGATGTTGCCGTACTTGCTGAAGGCGATGCCCAGCACGGCAATGGTGCTGGCGAAGATGAGCAGTTGCACCGCGGTGCCAAAGGACCGCGTGGACCATTCGAACAGTTGATTGGCAGCAATGCCGGCCTGCTCGGGGAAGGCGGCCAGGCCAACCACCGTCAGCAGGACCGCGATCAGGCTCATGCTGATGAGGAACACATCAACCTTTTTGTTGAGGTAAGACATCAAGTGACTCCCAGGACGTTTTTGTTTTTTTGTCACATCCAACGCAGGCTCGGGATGAGGACGCTCTCCCTGGCGTCGTAACCAGTGGTTAACTGCAATCCTTTGGTTAACAGTCTGCGGACAATTCATCTGTTTCGCAAGCGCCTTTCATCCTTGGCCTGCCTTTGCGCAGGAAGGGTGAAAACGAAGTCGAGGTGTTCAAGAAAGGGAAATCAGGTGATTTGCGCCGAAAAACAGCGAATAGCCAACAAACCGAGGCCGCTTCGGATCGAAGGCGGCCTGCCTGTTGCTGCCGCGCTCGCTACTTGCTGGCGATCGACTGGCTCGCCAGCGGGCAGCTCTGGGCGTTGAGAAAGCGCGATGTCTTCAGCCAGTCCTGCTGCGGGTAATAGGCAAATACATAGCTGCCGCGCTGCAGCGTGTCGATCAGCCTGCCGGCAATGGCCGGCCGCACCGCCGGGCAGCCCTGGCTGCGCCCCAGGCGCCCAAGGCCCGGAACCACCTTGGGGTCGGCATAGGCGGCGGCATGCATGACAATCGCCCGCGACATGCTGTTGTCGTTGAACCCCGGCTCCAGCCCCTGCAGGCGCAGCGAGCGACCATGCTTGCCACTGTAGATCTGGCCGGTTTCATACAGGCCGATGGACGATTGGTAGCTGTTCGGGGCATTGGAGAATGTGGTTGGTACATCGGCGCCACTGTTCTTGCCGTGGGCGACCCACTCCTCGAACAACAGTTTGCGCGTGCGCAGGTCGAACACCCACAGGCGCTTGTCACGCGAGGCCTTGGAGTAATCGATCACCGTCAGCAGCTTGCCCGCCTCGCCGTGGCTGGCGCAGGCGTAGGCCGTGAGGGCCATGCCCAGCGCCGACAGGCTGGCGTTGGGTGCCAGCTGCTGCAGCTCGGCGGCGCTGGGCAGGGGCTGCGCGTGGGCGGCTTGCCAGGCGCTGAGGAAAAACAGGCCAATACTGGCCGCCGAGAGCCGCAAAGCTCCCCGCAAGGGTTCAAACATCGACATGGACTACCCCGGTAAAGGCCTGTCAGCAAAAAATCAGCTGGCTTGCGGCCAAAAGCCACCACTTTGCTTGAATTCTTCGGGATTGCCGATCATTTCTTGACCAATGGCTTGTGTGCCTTGCCATCGTCGGTGCTGATCACGGTGAATTTCCCGTCGCTGCGGGTATCCCGGGTCGACGCCCAATCGGTGATCACCAGCATCGTGCCGACGTCCATCGCCGCGCGCAGGTGCTGGCGGAACTCCGGGTTGATGGTCAATTGCCCTAGCTGTTCATAGGGCGTGTTCCCGTACTCCGGGTTGCTCAGGGCGACCACCGACCAACGTAAGGGTAGTGCATCATCGAGCGCCAGGGCGGAGGGTTTTTGCAGCAACGAGTAAACCGCCATGCCACTGCGGTGCTTGCTGCTTTCAAGCGAGAGTACCGGCGCCGAGCCGATCAGCTGGCCACCGCGATACACGTAGGCGCGCAGGTCGGCACGGCTGATCAGGATCGACAGCGGCCCGGCCGTCGGGTCCGGGTCGCTCCAGAACTGCTCGTTGCTCAATACCAGCGGGCCCTGGGCCTTGCCAGCGCTGACCGTGGGTGCCAGCACGCCAGGGTGGTAGACCTCCACCGGTGCACTCTGGGTATCGGAGACGATCACGGTGGTAGAGCTGAAGCCGGTGACCTCATACAGCCGCTTGGCAAACTCCAATGGCAGGCGCACGCAACCGTGGGAAGCCGGGTAGCCTGGCAGATGCCCGGCGTGCAGGGCGATACCGTCCCAGGTCAACCGCTCCATGTAGGGCATCGGTGCGTTGTTGTAGAGGCTGGAATTGTACTCGACCTTCTTCTGCAGAATGCTGAAGACCCCGGTGGGGGTTTCCCGCCCTGCCTTGCCGCTGCTCACGGTGCTGACGCCAATGGCGATGCCATTGCGATAGACGTAGGCACGTTGCTCGGTGAGGCTGACCACAACGGTAACCGGCCCCGCCGGCGAGACCTGCGGGTACCAGAGAAACTGGCCAGGCTTGAGGTTGTCGATCTGGCTCCTCAGTGCAGCCGGGGTGGGCACCTGCAGCGGCGCCGCTTCGACCCAGGTGGTGGCAAGCAACAGCCCCAGCGCGAGCGGTACATGCAACATCGAACTGATCCTCATGGCATCCTGCCCACAGCTTATGCGGAACATGCCCCGCAAGCCACCCGAGCCTCCTCGCGGGGTGCGGGGCGGTAACAACCCTGCACCAAAGTGTGCACAAAATTCCCAGCTCAGCGCACATTACCTGTGGGAGCGGCTTTAGCCGCGAACACCGGCAAAGCCGGTGCCAGGCACCGCGTCGCCTGCTTCGCGACTAAAGCCGCTCCCACAGAACTCCCGGCGCTCTTCACGCTCACGGGTTGGTACGAATCTTGTTTGTATACAAATACAAACAATAAAAGTACACAACCATCATGGAGTCCCGATGGCGTCGATTTCCCGTTCCGATGTTGGCCAGCTTGCCGATCGCGCCGCCGAAACGGCCGGCCCCCGCGAGATGCAGCTGAGCCCGCGCCTTTACAGCAACGACCTTGCACCGACCCGTGCGGCCAATCGCACCTGGGGGCGCTACAGCCTGTTTGCGCTGTGGACCAACGATGTGCACAACATTGCCAACTACTCCTTCGCCATCGGCCTGTTCGCCCTGGGCATGAGCGGCGCACAGATCCTCGCCGCCTTCGCGCTCGGTGCGCTGGTGATCTACGGCCTGATGAACCTGTCCGGCTACATGGGGCAGAAGACCGGCCTGCCCTACCCGGTCATGTGCCGGATCAGCTTCGGCATCCACGGCGCGCAGATCCCGGCACTGATCCGCGCGGTGATCGCCATCGCCTGGTTCGGCATCCAGACCTACCTCGCCTCGGTGGTCCTGCGCGTGCTGCTCACCGCCATCGCCCCCGACCTCAAGGCCTACGACCAGAACGCGATCCTCGGCCTGTCGACCCTGGGCTGGGTCACCTTCCTCGGCATCTGGTGCGTGCAGGTGGCGATCTTCGCCTATGGCATGGAGATGGTGCGCCGCTTCGAATCCCTCGCCGGGCCGATCATCCTGGTCGCCTTCAGCGGCCTGGCAGGCTGGATGTACTGGCGCAGCGGCCTGTCGATCGCCTGGTCCAGCGGCAACGCGCCGACCGGCTCCGGCATGTGGCTGAAAGTGTTCGGTGCCGCCGCGCTGTGGGTCTCGCTGTACGGCACCATGATCCTCAACTTCTGCGACTTCACCCGCAACTGCCCGGACCGCCGCACCATCAGCGTGGGCAACTTCTGGGGCCTGCCGGTGAACATGCTCGGCTTCGCGCTGATCGCCGTGGTGCTCGCCGGTGCGCAGTTCAGCATCGACGGCAAGCTGGTACAGAGCCCGAGCGAAATCGTTGCCGCCATCCCCAACACCGCCGGCCTGGTACTGGCCTGCCTGGCCTTCCTGCTGGTCACCGTGGCAGTGAACATCATGGCCAACTTCGTCGCCCCGGCCTTCGTGCTCACCAACCTGGCACCAAAGGTACTGAACTTCCGCCGCGCGGGCTTGCTCAGCGCCTCCATCGCGGTGCTGATCCTGCCCTGGCACCTGTACAACAGCCCGTCGGTGATCGTGTACTTCCTCGGCGGCCTGGGTGCCCTGCTCGGCCCGCTATACGGCATCATGGTCACCGACTACTACCTGGTACGCCGCGGCCGGGTGAACCTGCCGGAGCTGTACAGCGAAAGCCCCGAGGGTGCCTATCACTACCGTGGCGGGGTCAACCTGCGCGCCGTGGCGGCGTTCATCCCGGCCTCGCTGATTGCCATTCTGCTGGCGCTGGTGCCAGCGTTCGAGACGCTGTCGCAGTTCTCCTGGTTCTTCGGCGCAGGGCTGGGCGGGCTGATCCACTACGCCATCGCCAACCGCAGTGCCCGGTATCAGGCAGTGTCCGGCGAAAGCATTGCCGTGGACGCCGCGCACCACTGATTTGGGCCGGGAACAGGATCAGGTGCTTGTCTTGGGCTCTTGAGCTAGTGCGTAAATCGAGCGCCGCGCGGGCGGCGCTCGATCCCACAGACGCCGCATAACCCACACCAGGAATTAATTTCAGGGTGACCGCAAACGATCAGGATGCAAGCACTTGCGAACGCCTCGCTACGGGTGCCTCGTAGCGGTGCGGTTGCTGCCAGGCCAGCTGAGCCTGCACCTGCTGCGCCGCATCCATCACCTTCTGCGCCCAGCTGTCATCTTCCGGGTTGACCACGACCACCCGGAATCCGTGGTCAAAGCCCTCGATCCCGACCCCTTCGGAATCGTCGACGTGCAAGTCGATGTCGAATGCCGGTGGGTACTTCGAGGGGGTGTTCTCAAGCCCGTGCTGCGACAGGGCATGCTGGTGGCGATCACTGTTGACCACGCCGTCGACGTGAATGCCGTAGAGCATCAGCCAGCGCCGGATGTAGGCCGGTGTGCGGCCCGAAGAGGTGTAGATCCAGATGCTGCAGCCCTGGCGGCGCAGGTCGCGGATCAGCGAACGGGTGCCGCTGCGCAGCGGCTCGCCCAGCCAGCGGTGGACGAACGCCGGCAGCTTGCTGTGTTCTTCATCGGCGTGGTGCGGCAGACAGGCGAGCGTGTCATCGATATCGAAGGAAATGCGCATCTGCGGGCGCCTGAATCTGCGCCCGATGGCTTTCCACGCACGCCGTCCACCGGCCTTGCCTTGCTCCAGCATCGAATACCTTTCCATCAGCGGCTCCCCTGACGGGCCGGCACGCAGGTGCCGCGCAGGAAGAACTTTTCGGGTTCAGGTGCCTTCGCTTCCAGGAAGGCCGCATACTTTTTCTTGATCTTGGGCAATTCGTACAAAGCTTTCACACCATGCTTGGCGGAGTTGCGAATGACCGAGGACGGGTTGAAGTAGCCCTCGGCGTTGTCCAGCGTCAGCACGAACGGCGGCAGCCCTGCACGCATCAGCAGATAGCTGACGATGAGCGACCCCGTGCGATTGTTCCCTTCGATGAACAGCTGCGGCTTGCTGAGGATGCGCACGTAGACACCGGCCGCACGCTTCCAGACCGAATCACTGCGGTACGAGCAATACCAGTTGTACAGATCCTTGATGCCGCCTTCCACGTTGTTGAAAAAACGTGCCTCGGTGGCTTCGAGGTGCGCCGCGAACTCGCGGCGGCGTGCCGGGTCGCTGCCGCACAGCACGGTGGCGTTGATCTCCAGCATCAGGTTCAGCTGCTGCAGGTCGAACAGGTCCACACCCCGTGCGACATAGTCGTCAATCAAGGCATAGCCTTCAAGCACATTGAGCAGCACCTCGTCGGTGAACGGGTCACGCGGCTCGGTGAAATCTTGGCTGAGCTCGGCAAAACGGCCCTGCACCTCGCGCAGTGCGCGCTCTACCGCTGGCAGGTCAAGACGACATGTCGCATCCATTGGTAATCTCTTGAAACAGTACAAACGTGAAAGCGACCTGCCCCGCTCGGCCTTCCTGGCCTGCGGGGCGGGTCGCCTGGCGGGTGCCGGCGACTCAGCTGAACTTGCCGCTGATGTAGTCACTGGTCAGCTGTTCACGCGGATTCTGGAAGATCTGCGTGGTCGGGCCCATCTCCACCAGGTAACCGGTGCGGGTGCCCTGGGAGATGTCGACCGAGAAGAACGCGGTGGTGTCGGCCACACGAATCGCCTGCTGCATGTTGTGGGTCACCAGGGCGATGGTGTAGTCCTTCTTCAGCTCGACCATCAGCTCTTCCACACGGCGGGTGGCAATCGGGTCGAGTGCCGAGCACGGCTCGTCGAGCAGCAGCACTTCCGGCTCGGTGGCGATGGCACGGGCGATGCAAAGGCGCTGCTGCTGGCCACCGGACAGCGACAGGCCGCTGACCTTGAGCTTGTCCTTGACCTCGTCCCACAGCGCCGCACCTTGCAGGGCGTGCTTGACGCGGTCGCCGATGTCGCCCTTGTAGCGGTTCAGGCGCAGGCCGAAGGCAACGTTGTCGAAGATGCTCATCGAGAACGGGTTCGGCTGCTGGAACACCATGCCGATGTAGCGGCGCACCACCACCGGGTCCACGCCCTTGCCGTAGACATCCTGGCCGAGGAAGTGCACATGGCCTTCGAAACGGAAGCCCTTGACCAGGTCGTTCATGCGGTTGAGGCTGCGCAGCACGGTACTCTTGCCGCAGCCGGACGGGCCGATGAAACCGGTGATCTCGTTCTTGCGGATCGGTACATGGCTGTCACGCACGGCCATGAAGTTGCCGTAGAAAATCTTGTCCAGCTTGCAGTCCATGACGATTGGCGCTTCGCTGACCATGGGAGCGGCTCTCTGTGCAGTTGATACGTTCACGGTCGAATGCTCCCTTTCAATACTTTGGCTTGCCGAAGATTCGGCTAAGAATGTTGACTACCAGCACGATCATCACCAACACCAGCGAGGCCGCCCAGGCGAGCTCCAGCTGGTTGTCGAACGGCATGCCGGAGAAGTTGTAGATCAGTACGGCAAGTGATGCCGTGGGGTTCATGACGGCCAGGCTGCCGTCGTGGTAGATCCAGTAGTTGCTGAACAGCGCGGTGAACAGCAGCGGCGCGGTTTCGCCTGCGGCGCGGGCCACGGCCAGCATGACGCCGGTAAGGATGGCCGGCATGCCGGTCGGCAGGACGATCTTCCAGATCACCTGGGCGCGGGTGCAGCCCATACCGTAGGCGGCGTCCTTCATGATCTTGGGGACCATCTTCATCGCTTCTTCAGCGGTCAGCACGACGATCGGCAGCATCAGCACGGCCAGTGCCACGCCACCGGCCGGGGCCGAGTAGGTACCGGTGGTCATCACCACAAGGGCGTAGGCGAAAACACCGGCGAGGATCGACGGCAAACCAGTGAGCATTTTTGCGGCGAAGCGCGAAGCGTTGGCCAGCTTGCTCTCGGGGCCAAGTTCGGCGAGGAACACCGCTGCCAGGATGCCGACCGGCACTGCGATGGCGGCGGCGATACCGACCATGACGAAGGTACCGGCCATGGCGTTGCCAAAACCACCGCCCATCTCGAAACCGGTGGGAGGCAGCTCGGTGAAGACTTCCAGGCTCAGGCGCGCACCGCCGCGGGTGATCAGCATGTACAGCACGGAAATCAGCGGCACGCTGGCCAGCAGGGCCACGCACCAGACCGTGGAGGTCAGCACCAGGCTGCGCAGGGCGCGGCCTTCGAAGCGACGCTGCAGGCTGGGCAATGCGGTGGTGGCTGCAGTGAGGTCAGTCATTATTTGTTACCCCGCTGGGCGTAGAGCATGATCATCGAACCGAACACGTTCACCAGCAACGTGATGAACATCAGGACCAGGGCAGCGTACATCAGCACCTCGATCTCGTTCGGCCCGGCCTCCGGGAAGTTCAGCGCCAGCAAGGCTGCCAGCGTGTTGGCCGGGGCAAACAGCGAAAGGGTGATGGTGTTGGCGTTACCCACCAGCATCGCCAGGGCCATGGTTTCGCCCAGTGCGCGGCCAAGGCCCAGCACCAGGGAACCGAAGATGCCGGTGGCGGCCGACGGCACCATCACCTTGAGGATGGCTTCCCAGTGGGTAGTGCCCATGCCGTAGGCGGCCTGCTTGGTCTTCATCGGTACGCTGGTCAGCGCATCCTGGGACACTGCGGCAATGGTCGGCAGGATCATGATCGCCAGCACCAACGCCGCCGGCAGCAGGCCGGGGCCACTCAGGGAGGTGCCAAAGAACGGGATCCAGCCCAGCTCGCTGTTCAGCCAGGCGGTCAACGGCCGGATGGCCGGAATCACCACATAGATGCCCCACAGGCCATAAACGACGCTGGGGATGGCGGCGAGCAGCTCGACGATGGTGCGAAACACCGCGGCAAGCCTCGCCGGCAAGAAATCCTGGGTAAGGAAAATGGCCATGCTGACGCCGAAGAAACCAGCGATCAACAAGGCGATCAGGGCGCTGTAAAGCGTGCCCCAGATGGCTGGCAGAATGCCGTATTTGCCTTGGTTGACGTCCCACACACTGCCGAACAGCACGTCAAACCCGTGCTTTTCCATTCCTGGAAGTGCTTTGCGTCCTACTTCGTATACCAACGCGAAAACCAGCGCGAGAATCAGCACCACACCGATACGTGCAAGGGCACGGAAGGTGCGGTCAACCAGGAAGTCCTTGGCGGACGGTGGCTGGCACGCGGAGTCTGGGTTATCCGGTATGGCAAAAGGTGTGTTCATTGTCTTGTTCCGGGACAAAGGGCAAACACTCCCGACACGGCTGTCACACCATGCCGGGAGCGCCTGAGGGTGTTACTGGATGCTCTGCGACGCTTTGCGCACTTCGTCGACAACCGACGGTGGCAGCGGGATGTAGCCCATCGAGTCGGCGATCTTCTGACCGTGGGTCAGGCCGTACTCGACCATCTCACGCATGGCCTTGGCCTTTTCCGGGCTGCCGTTGTCCTTGCGGAAGATCATCCAGGTGTAGGAAGTGATCGGGTAGGACTTGGCACCTTCCGGGTCTGGCAGGTGAGCGATCAGGTTTTCCGGCATCTTCACCGCCGCCAGTGCTTCGGCACCGCTCTCGGCGTTTGGCACGACGTATTGGCCGGCCTTGTTTTCCAGCTCGGCGAAGTCGACCTTGGCCAGCTTGGCGAAGCCGTATTCGATGTAGCCGATGGCGCCCGGGGTCTGGCGAACGGTGGCGGTCACGCCGTCGTTCTTCGGCGACTTGATGAACTTGTCGGTAGCCGGCCAGTTGACGGTGTTGCCTTCACCCAGGTCTTTCTTGAAGTCGGCGTTGATGGCCGACAGGTGTTTGGTGAAGACCGCGTTGGTACCGCTGGAGTCGGCACGCACGACCACGGTGATCGGCAGGTCAGGCAGTTTCATGCCTGGGTTGGCCTTGACGATCTGTGGGTCGCTCCACTTGGTGATCTTGCCCAGGAAGATGTTGGAGTACACATCGCGCGGCAGCTTCAGGCCTTTCGGGTTGCCCGGCAGGTTGTAGGCCAGGACGATTTCACCGGCGGTCATCGGCAGCAACTGCACGCCTTCGCCGACCTTGGCCATGTCTGCTTCGCTCATGGCCGAGTCGCTGGCGGCGAAGTCGACGGTCTTGTTCAGGAAGTCCTGAACGCCTGCGCCGCTCCCCTTGGACTGGTAGTCGACGGTGACGCCAGCAGTGTTCTTGCTGAAGTCCTTGAACCAGGTCAGGTAGATCGGTGCAGGGAAACTGGCGCCGGAACCGGTCAGGCGAACGTTGTCTGCGGCAAAGGCCGAAGTGGCAGACAGAGAAACCGCAACGGCAAGTGCAGCAGACTTCATCAGGCGTATCATGGAAAGCGCTCCGTGTGATGGCGAGCACACTTTGCATCAGCTGTGTTACAGCTTTGTGACCGTTGAATGGCAAACGCCTCTTTCACCCCCTCTAAACCGGGGCATACACGCAGTGGATCCTCATTCCGTAGTAACTAAATGTGACTAAACACATCGTCCTCATCCGTCTGGGTCAGAGCGCCATGACCATTTCATGCCAGGCCATGCCCCCGTGGTCCGAGGGCGAAGGCTGCACATACTGGTAGCCCATCTTGCGGTACAGCTCGACGTGCTGCTCTTTGCACATCAGGTGGATGGTCTGTTTGCCCTGCGCCTGCATGCGGCTGATGAACTCGCTCATCAGCCGCTTGGCGTAGCCCTTGCCCTGGTGGGCCGTGTCCACCACCACCGACATGATCACCACGTTGGGCGCCTGCGGGTCATGACCGACCAGCTCCTTGAAGGCCTCATCGGACATCACCACGTCGTGGGCGCAGCCGCTGTTGATGAAGCCGACGATGCCATGGGCGTCTTCGAGCAGCAGGAAGCCTTCAGGGTATTGGCTGATGCGCGTGCGGATCTTCTCCAGCGTGGCCGCTTCGTCACCTTCGTAGGCACCGATTTCGATCACGAAGCAGCGCTCGGCATCCGCGATGACGGGTTGGCGGAATGAGGTGTTGCTCATGGGCAGGCATCCATAAATGAAATGATCGTGCTGCCAGGGTAATTGACTAAGCGGCAAACCCCGCAATCTTTTCGAGGGCTATCATGGAACGCCTGCGGCGCCCTGCCCTCCCACCTTCATGCAGGGCGAACAGCGCACTGCCCATTCACCTCTGGAGGAGTGGCTTTGATGAAAAAGATCCTGATGGTGCTCACCTCGCACGACCAACTGGGTGACACCGGCAAGAAGACCGGCTTCTGGCTGGAAGAATTTGCCGCGCCCTACTACGTGTTCGTCGACGCCAATGCCGACGTTACCCTCGCCTCACCCAAAGGTGGCCAGCCACCGCTGGACCCGAAAAGCGACGAACCCGACGCCCAGACCGACGCCACCCGGCGCTTTGCCAGCGACACCGACGGGCAGATGGCCTTGGCCGACACCGTGCCGCTTGGCGAAATCGACCCGTATGGCTTCGACGCGGTGTTCTACCCCGGTGGCCACGGGCCGCTGTGGGACCTGGCCGAGGACAGCGACTCCAGGGCCTTGTTGGAGGCCTTCTATGCCGCCAACAAGCCGATAGCTGCCGTTTGCCACGCGCCTGGGGTGCTCAAGCACGTCAAGGCGCCAGACGGCCATCCGGTGGTCAAGGGCAAGAAGGTCACCGGCTTTGCCAATAGCGAAGAACAGGCGGTCGGGTTGACCGAAGTGGTGCCCTTCCTGGTGGAAGACATGCTCAAGGCCAACGGTGGCGAATACTCCAAGGCAGCGGACTGGGCGAGCCATGTGGTCGAGGATGGCCATCTGATCACCGGCCAGAACCCGGCCTCTTCGGAGGGGGTGGCCAAGGCGCTACTTGAGCGACTGGCTCGCTGATAGCACACCGGAGCAACACGGCAGTTACTCCCGGCAGCCGAGTGCGAGTGGTGGCTATTTTGTAACTCCTTGATTCGGTTGTGCTGTTTGAACCGATGAACCAGGGTGAAGCGCCGGTCGGCCGCATATATTCCGCAAAGTAGCGCCGTTACTGGGCCGGCGCTCTTTCCCAGCGACGGGTACTTTCGCGCAGTGTAGGAAAGCGCGAAATCACCCGGTTACTCGGTCCTACACACACGTTTTTCACTCAACACACTGTTCATTGTCAGCCTCTCGATCATTGCCCTAGCCTCCGAGCGCTTCTCGCCCTCAAGGACAATGCCATGATCAGGGACCTGGCCGAGCGCCTCTCGCCGCAGCATCGCCGACTGTTCCAGTTTCACCACCTGAGCGACCCCGATCAGCCGCTGCTGCTGGAAAGCTTCAGGGGCGCCGAGGCCCTGTCGCAGCCATTCGCCTATGAGCTGCTGCTGATCTGCGACGCACCGCACATGCCGCTCAAGTCGATGATCGGCCAGCAGGTCAGCCTCGAGATCGAACTGGCCGATGCCGCACCGCGTTTCATCAACGGCTACCTCACGCGCTTTGCCAGCCAAGGTAGCGACGGCGCCCTCGACCGCTATGGCGCGACCCTGAGCCCTTGGCTGACGATGCTCAGGCACCGCACCGACACGCGCATCTTCCAGAACTGCACCGTCATTGACGTGCTCGCGGATGTCTTCGCCCTGTACCCGGCCTATGCCGACTACGCCTTGCGCCTGAGCCAGCCGCAGAAACGCCACACCTACCTCACCCAGTATCGCGAATGCGACCTCAACTTCGTCCAGCGTCTGCTGGATGACGCCGGGCTGTTCTACTTTTTCGAACACAGCCGCGAAGGCCATACCCTGATCATCTGCGACGACTCCACGATGCTTGACGCGCTCCCCGAGCAAGCGCAGATCCGCTTCCACAGCGCCTCGGTCACCGAAACCGCCGACGCGATCACCCAGTGGTGCGGCCAGCGCCAGTTGCAGGCCGGCAGCATGGCTGCGCAAACCTTCGACTATCGCCAGCCACGCAACCGCCTGCCAGTGGCGATGCGCAGCCTCAATGAGCAAGGCGCCGTGCAGCGTTTCGAAATCTACGACCCCGGCCAGTACACCCACAGCACCCATGACGAAGGCGAGGCGCTGTTGCGCCGGCGCGTCGAGGCGCTGGAACTCGTTGGCAAGCAGTTCGAGGGTGCCAGCAACTGCCGCGCCATGCGCCCCGGTTACAGCTTCGAATTGCTGCAGCACCCTGGCCACCAGCGCGGTCCGGTGGAAGAGCGCGAGTTCCTGCTGATGGGCGTGACCTGCGAGGGCCACAACAACTACCTCAGCGGCCGGCAGGCAGGCTACTTCAACACCTTCACCTGCGTGCGCAAGAAGATCCCTTACCGCCCGCCGCTGAACACACCGAGGCCGACCATCGCCGGCCCGCAGACCGCCATTGTCGTCGGCCCGCCCGGCGAAGAGATCTTCACCGACGAACTGGGCCGGGTGAAAGTGCAGTTCCACTGGGACCGCAACGGCGCCTTCAACGACCACAGCTCCTGCTGGGTGCGGGTGGCGCAGGCTGGTGCCAGCGGTGGCTTTGGCAGCATCCAGATCCCGCGGGTAGAGGACGAGGTCGTGGTGGTGTTCCTCGACGGCAATCCGGACCGGCCACTGATCATCGGCAGCCTCTACAACAGCAGCAACACCCCGCCATGGGCGCTGCCAGTGAACAAGACCCAGAGCGGGTTGTTGACGCGCTCGATCAAGGGTGATGGTGGCACCGCGAACTTTTTCCGCTTCGAAGACAAGGCCGGCGCCGAGCAGGTGATCCTGCATGCCGAGCGCAACCTGGACACGGAAGTCGAGCGCGACGAGACCCACTTCGTGGGCAACGACCGCAAGGTCAACGTCGCCGGCACACACCAGGAAATCATCGGCAAAGACACGCTGATCAACATCAAGGAGGGCTCGTACACCCTGCAGGTCGACAACCAGTTCATTCAGGTTCTGGCGCAGCAACACATCATCCTGCAGGTCGGCAGCAGCACCCTCACGTTGAAGCCGAACAAGATCCTGATCCAGGCGGACAACATCGAAGTGCGGGGCAAGCACACCTTCGTCAAGGGTGACCGGGTGGATATCAATGAGTAACGCATTCGGCATCGCAAAAGGAAATCTCTACGACCGCCTCTGGCAGCAACGCGAAGCGGCTGAAGCCCGGGCCAGAGCGCAGGCCGAAGAGGAAGCCGCGCTCGCGTTGTCGCAGCCCGCACCCGCGCTGCCAGTGCTGCCTGAACGCAACGCCATGACAATCGCCGGTCTGCAGTTGCTCATGCCTGAACGTGCAAGGCTGCGCGATGTGTCGGCCGCTCTGCAGGTTGGCGAGCACAGCGTCACCCTCAGGGCTCGATGCCGCAGCGTTGCACAGACGCTGACCCTCGACCAGGCAATGGACAGCTACCAGGCAGAGGCCCGCCAACAGCATGAGGCGCTCACCCTCGTGCGTCAGCAGCCATCCCTGCTCGCCGGGCACCCGGCGTTGATGCTGGATTATCTGTTCGGTCAGGACGAGGCGCGACGGCATTGCCGCACCTTGCTCACCCTGATCCCGCCCAGTGACGGCCATGAAGCGCTGTCATTTTCCCTCTCGACTGTCATCGATCCCGACCTGAGGCCGCTGGCCGACTGGCTGATCGACTTCGACGCCATGCTCGCCGCCGTTACCGCCATTTG
This sequence comes from Pseudomonas sp. NPDC089422, assembly GCF_044749405.1. NCBI lineage: Bacteria > Pseudomonadati > Pseudomonadota > Gammaproteobacteria > Pseudomonadales > Pseudomonadaceae > Pseudomonas > Pseudomonas sp. NPDC089422. Next base: position 97,602 of record NZ_JBIVHW010000015.1, on the reverse strand, counting down.
ATTTCGCTCGCAAAGGAAGACAGCAACCAATGGACTACCCACTTGCCGAAGGCACCCTCCAGCTGCCCGAGGGTTTGCAGGACCGCACCGTCAACATTTTCGTTCAGCCCAGCAGCGGCCCGGCGCACTTGAACTTCAACGTAGCCCGCGATGATCTGCCAGCGGAAGAAAGCCTGGGCGCCTATGTCGATCGTCAGCTCGCGCTGATAGGCAGCAAGCTGCGCAACTACACCCTGCTGGGAAAACGCCCGGTCAGTTTGTCGACCGCCGCACCGCTGGCCGGCCTGCAGGTCGATGCCTACTACCTGCACGATGGCCGGCCCGTGTACCAGCGCCAGGCGGCATTCGAGGTCACACCAGGCCGCATCCTGGTGTTCTCCGCGACCAGCCAGAGCGAATTCAATGCCGGGCAGGACGCGTGCTGGCAACAACTGCTCGACGGTTTTCAGCCTCGCGCTCAATCGCCGCAGGAGTAAGCGTCATGTTCGAAGCAGCGCGCCTGGGCGATGAGATCGAGCACACTGGCGCCTTGGCCGGCTTTCTGGCCGGTGCCGTGGTGGGCCTGGCCATGGTGGCGGCAGCGTCCTTCATGATTTGCACGGGAGGCCTGGGCGGCATCCTGTTGCCGCTGGTCATTGGCATCGGTGCCAGTTTCCTGCCGTCGCTGGGGGAATCTTTTGGATCGCTATTCAGCTCGGCGGCCGGGCACCTCGAACGGCCAGGCTGTTCCGACAACGTGTTCATCAACGGGCGCAACGCCGCCCACGCCACCTTGAGCACTGCCCAATGCGACAAGCACCCGGCACCGGTCCTGGTCGCCGAAGGCTCGACCAATGTGTTCATCAACGGCGTGGCCGCCGCGCGCTCGGGTGACAAGCTCACCTGCGGCGCGAGGATTGCCAGCGGTTCGCGCAATGTCTTCATCGGGGGCGGCAGCAAGCGTTACTTGCCAGTGAACGAAGAGGTGCCCGACGCATTGCGCGTCACCGTCGACATCCTGATGGTGGTCGCGTCGATGGGCCGCTCGGTGTTCAACGTCGCCACCCTGGGGCTGCAGGCCGGCCTGAAAGCGGCGCGGCCGTGCGCCTTGCGGGTCGGTGCGTCGATTGCAGCCAGTTACCTGGCGGGCCGCTACCTCATTGGCCCGGCGGTGGAGCGCGCACTGGGCGGCCTGGTGGGTAACCCGGTGGACCTGGTCGGCGGCCGCAAGGTGCTGCCCGACGAGACCGACTTCAGCTTGCCCGGCCTGATGCCGCTGAACTGGACACGCTTCTATGCCAGCGACCTCGATGTCGGCGGCGTGCTGGGGCGAGGCTGGGTTCTGCCCTGGGAACAAAGCCTGCGCCGCAATGGCCGGTTCATCTACCTCAGGGACAACCAGGGGCGCAGCGTGCCCTTCGTCGATGTTGAGCCCGGCCAACGCCTGTTCAACCCCAACGAGCAGGTCTACCTGGTGCGTAGCCAGGGTGGGCACTACCTGGTGCAGACGCTGGATAACCTGTTCTTCTATTTCGGCGAAGTCCCGAATAACAACCGTGAAGTGCCGTTGCAGCGCCTTGAAAATGCTCATGGTCATTACCTGCATTTCAACCGCGACGGGGCCGGCCTGCTGACGGATATCAGCGCCCCCGGCGGCATCAGGGTCCACCTGCAGCACGACCATCCGCTCGGTCGCCTGACCGAGGTCCGCCGCATCGTCGGCCACGCGTCCGTGGAAACCCTGGTGCAGTACCGTTACGACGATGCCGGCCAGTTGACCGAAGTGATCAACCGCAACGGCGATACGCTGCGCGAATTCGGTTACACGGATGGCTTGATGAGCCGTCACGGCAATGCCCTGGGCCTCATCTGCGAATACCGCTGGCAAACCCTCGAGGGCCAGCCTCGCGTGGTCGAGCACACGACCAGCGACGGCGAGCACTACTACTTCCGCTATGACATTGCTGGCCGAACCAGCCGGGTCATCGATGTGCTGGGCCGCGAGCTGGAGCTCCGGTACAACGCAGACAACCGCGTCATCGCCAGCCGCGACTTCGGCGGCGAGCGCTATGGCCTGGAGCTGGACGACTCCGGCAATCTGCTCGGCATCGATCTACCCGACAGCAATCACCTGGCCTTCAAGTACGACGAGTTCTGCCGGCTGATCGAAGAAACCGACCCGTTGGGCCGGCAGATCCGCTACAAGCACCACCTGGCCACGCCACAGGTCACCGAAACCCGCTTCCCCGACGGCAGCGTCTGGCAGTGGCGCTACGACCACAAAGGCAACCTGATCACCGAGATCGACCCGCTGGGCCACAAGACCGAGTACCTCATCAGCGACGACGGCCTGCCGCACACGATCATCGATGACAACTTCAAGTCCAGGTACCTGTGGTGGAACGCCCATGCCCAGGTCGAGCACTTCCAGGACTGCTCGGGCAAGAGCACCTACTACCGCTATGACGAACGTCAGCACCTGATCGCGGTGACCGATGCGCTGAACCAGACCACCGCGCTGGAGCGCAAGCCGGACGGTGAAGTGCTGCGCATCCGCCATCCGGATGGCAGCGCGGAAACCTTCACCTACAACGCCCTGGGTCAGGTGCTGAGCCACACCGACGGCAAAGGCCAGACCACGCGCCTGCAACGCACCCCACGCGGCCTGCCGAGGGGCCGGCAGGATGCCAAGGGCGAATGGATCCGCTACGAATACGACGAGGCCCTGCGCCTGACCGCACTGGTCAACGAGAACAATGCGGCCTATCGCTTTGCCTATGACGCGTCGGACCGCCTAAGTGAAGAAATACGGGTGGACAACCTGACCCGGCGTTTCAGCTACAACATCGGCGGCCATCTGATACGCCTGGACGAAATCGGCTACGGCGAAAACGGCGAGCGCCCTGAGCGGCATACGCTGTTCGAGCGGGACGCGATTGGCCGGTTGCTGGCCAAGGTCAATCGCGATGCCCGGCAGGATTTCACGTACGACGAGGCTGATAGGCTGCTCAGTATTGAGCGTCAGCCGACCCCCACGGGCAGAAAGCTAGGTATCACCGAAGAGAAACTGGGCTACAGCTACGACCTGCTAGGTCGACTGACGCAGGAACTGAGCCCGCACGGTGCCCTGGGTTACGCCTACGATCGGCTCAGCAACCTGACCACGCTGACCCTGCCGGACGGCCGCAAGCTCAACCACCTGTACTACGGCAGCGGCCACCTGCACCAGTTGAACCTGGACGGTCAGGTGATCAGCGACATGGAGCGCGATGACCTGCACCGCGAGGTCTACCGCACCCAGGGCAAGCTCACCAGTTGCTTTGGCTACGACCCCATGGGGCGCAAGGCCTGGCAGTTTGCGTCTACCTTGCCTGCCGACAAGCTTTCCCAGGTGCACAACAACGGCATCAACACGTCGCTGCTGGTGGAACACGCTTACAACCCGATTCATCGCCGTTACCACTACGACCCGGCCGGCGAGCTGGCGCGCACGCTCGACAAGCTGCGTGGCGAGGTCCAGTACGAATACGAAGCCAACGGCCAGCTACGCGGCCGTAATACCGGCTCGTTGATCAGCAGCGAAGAATTCCGCTACGACGCAGCGGCCAACCGGCTGGACTTCAATGTGGGTCAATTTGCCAAGGTCAAGGACAACCGGATCAGGCAGTGGCGGAATCAGGAGTACAGGTATGACCCTTGGGGCAACTTGATCAAGAAGCGCACGGGGTACGACAAGCTGCAGAGTTTCAGCTACGACTGCGAAAATCGCCTGGTCCATGCCGAAACGCTGCGCGAGGGCACGCTGGAGAGTTGGGGTAAGTATCGCTACGACAGCCTCGGGCGGCGGGTGGCCAAGCAGGCTGAGGTCAACGGTAAAACTGAGCAGAAACACTTCCTCTGGCAAGGGTTGAGGATGCTGCGTGAGGAGACGTCTGGGCAGAGCATCTTGTACCTGTATGAGCCGGGTAGCTACGCGCCGCTGGCGCGGGTCGATCAGGTGGAAGGTGAAGAGCAGAAGCTCTACTACTTCCATACGGATCAGATTGGGACGCCGTTGGAACTGACCGACAGCGACGGCACGATTGTTTGGCAAGCGACGTATCGTTCGTGGGGGGCGATTGAGCATCTGGCAGTCGATCAGGTCGAGCAGAATCTGCGTTTCCAAGGCCAGTATCTCGATGACGAAACGGCGCTGAACTACAACACGTTCCGGTACTATGATCCGGAGATAGGAAAGTTCATCACTCAGGATCCTATAGGCCTTCAAGGTGACTATAATCTTTACGGCTATGCTCCGAATGCACTTACATGGATTGATCCTTTTGGTCTGTGCAAGAGTGCTGCAAGTGGTGACAAAGGACGAGCTAAGGCCATGCACGACTTGGAGCGGAACGGGTACAAGATCGTCGCGGAAGAAGTCACCATGAAAGTCAATGGAAGTAGAGTTAGAGCGGATTTTGTTACCAGAGATTCTCATGGGATTTTACATGTATTCGAAGTTAAGCATGGCTCTGGGGCGCTAACGAAAAATCAGAATGCTTCTGGGGTTTTCGATATGAGCAACCCTGCTAATGTTACGCATCATTTAGGAGGGGGTGTAATTAAGCCGTCCAGTGGCACAGCAGCCAAACTCAAAGTTGATACTAATAGTTCGCGCGGCAAACTGCTTGGTGGCAAAGGTGCTGTGCATGAAGCTGTATTCAATGTTCTTAAGTATCGGTGATTTATGAGCTCTGAAAATCGATTGCATTTCGAATCTGAACTGCTGAAGGTGTTGAAGATTGTTGCTTCGCAATTTGATGGCGTGGTCGCATCTAAAAACAAGCTAAAGTTTAAATTTAACAAAAAGTATGTGGCTGAGATTTTTCTAGATCATCTTGCGCGAATAGATTCTTATGTGCTTTGCGGGATGGTGTATGGAGGGGAGATTCATGAGTGCGCGTTAAGCTTTGCGCCTCCTTACAAAAGCAATCTATTCAACGAGAGCAGCTTTTCCTTTATTTCGTCAGGCGAAAATAATAAACGCTTTGGTGATGGCTTAAGTGGCGCAATAAAAACCCCATTGCCTGATGTGGCAGGGGAGGTCTGTGCGCATATTAGATCCGTACTGGAAGAATTTTATGTTCCGAAAATTCTAGCCTGTATCAAGCCAGGAAGTCGGACGATAAATGATGTGTTGTCTGCGCCCGACCAGTATGCCTATCCTGCTGTTTTCATACACTGCGCGGCAAAAATAGGCGGGGTGGGCGAAGCAATAGGTCTAATTAATAACGCCGTAACGTCAAAACAAATCATCAAGGACAAATCTTACGACATTCAATTGCTTGTTGGAATCTCATGATTTTTATTCGCTTTTTTAAAGCTAGGCAGTATTACTGCTGATGGTTGGGAATTGCTGCTGAGTGACATGGAGCGCGATCACCTGCACCGCGAGGTCTACCGCACCCAGGGCAAGCTCACCAGTTGCTTTGGCTACGACGCCATGGGGCGCAAGGCCTGGCAGTTTGCGTCTACCTTGCCTGCCGACAAGCTTTCCCAGGTGCACAACAACGGCATCAACACGTCGCTGCTGGTGGAACACGCTTACAACCCGATTCATCGCCGTTACCACTACGACCCGGCCGGTGAGCTGGCGCGCACGCTCGACAAGCTGCGTGGCGAGGTCCAGTACGAATACGAAGCCAACGGCCAGCTACGCGGCCGTAATACCGGCTCGTTGATCAGCAGCGAAGAATACTGCGAAAATCGCCTGGTCCATGCCGAAACGCTGCGCGAGGGCACGCTGGAGAGTTGGGGTAAGTATCGCTACGACAGCCTCGGGCGACGGGTGGCCAAGCAGGCTGAGGTCAACGGTAAAACTGAGCAGAAACACTTCCTCTGGCAAGGGTTGAGGATGCTGCGTGAGGAGACGTCTGGGCAGAGCATCCTGTACCTGTATGAGCCGGGTAGCTACGCGCCGCTGGCGCGGGTCGGCGGCGTTCGCTCGAACAGGTGGCCGGGCCACTGTCGCAGGTGAGCGAATCCTGACCTCATCGCCCAACCTGATGTTGCAGAACAAACACCTCGGCAACAGTTGGCCGTGCATTCACACAGGCAAAATCCGCGCTACTCGGCTACAACGCCCGGATTTATTGGGCCCCTCGTGCTGGCACAACAGCTGCAATGTGAAGTCGTCCGACTACACATCGAGTTGTCCATGCCTAACGAAACACGCTCTGCTGCCTACGAAATCCGCCTTCCCGCAGCACACATCATCCGCGACGACGCCGAGGCGATCACCGTCGCCCACCAGGTCGCCGCCCTGTTGCGCGAAGGTGCAGCCGAACGCGATCGACAGCGGGAAGTGCCGGCAGACATTGTCGACGCATTCTCCAACAGCGGGCTCTGGGGCATCACCGTGCCACGGGCACATGGCGGTGCACAGGTCTCGTTCGCCACGCTCGCCCAGGTGATCGCCATCATCTCCGCCGCCGACCCCTCGCTGGGGCAGATCCCGCAGAACCACTATTGCCTGCTCGAAGACATCCGCCTGCAAGGCACGCCCGAGCAGCAGCGCCACTTCTTCAGCCTGGTGCTGCAGGGCCATCGCTTTGCCAATGCCCTGTCGGAAACCGGCGGCAAGACCGTGCAGGACATCCGCACACGCCTGGTCAGCGAGGGCGACGGCTATCGCATCAATGGGCAAAAAGGCTATTGCACCGGCTCCTTGTACGCCCACTGGATCGGAGTACTGGCGCTGGATGAGCAGGACCGGGCACAGCTGGCATTCGTCGAACGCGGCACGCCTGGCCTGGTGATCGTCGACGACTGGAGCAGCATGGGCCAGCGCACCACCTCCAGCGGTACGGTGCTGCTCGATGGTCTGCGGGTACCGGCGTTCAACCTGTTCCCCAGCTACCGCTCCTACGAAAGCCCGACGCTGGCCGGCCCCTTCGCCCAGCTGACCACCGCCGCCATCGATGCCGGCATCGGCCGCGCCGCGCTGGATGACACCATTGCCTTCGTGCGCCAGCACGCCCGCCCCTGGATCGATGCCAAGGTCGAAAAGGCCAGCGAAGACCCGCTGACCATCATCCAGGTCGGTTCACTGGAAATCCGCCAGGAAGCGGCCGAGGCGCTGCTTGAACGTGCCGGCCTGGCGCTGGATGCGGCGAGACCAGCACCGGATGAAGACAACGTGGCCCTGGCCTCGGTGGCCGTGGCCAAGGCCAAGGTGCTCACCACCGAGGTGGCCATCGAGGCCAGCAACCGCCTGTTCGAACTCGGCGGCACGCGCTCGTCGCTGACCCGGCACAACTTTGACCGTCACTGGCGCAACGCCCGCGTGCACACCCTGCACGACCCGGTGCGCTGGAAGTATCACCTGGTCGGCAACTGGGCGTTGAACGGCATCAAGCCTGCCCGCCATGACTGGAACTGAGGCCCCGCGACCATGACCAAGCAGATCCGCCTCAATGCCTTTGCCATGAACACCGTCGGCCACCTCTCGCCCGGGCTGTGGCGCCACCCGCGGGACCAGGCCACCCGCTACACCGATATCCACTACTGGGTGGAGCTGGCCAGGACCCTGGAGCGTGGCTGCATCGACGGCCTGTTCATCGCCGACGTGCTGGGCGTCTATGACGTGTATGGCGGCAATGCCGACGCGGCCTTGTGCAACGCCGCCCAGGTGCCGGTCAACGACCCGTTGCAACTGGTGCCCGCCATGGCCGCTGCCACCCGCCACCTGGGGTTCGGCGTGACCGCGTCGGTGTCGTTCGAACACCCCTACCCGTTCGCCCGACGCATGAGCACCCTCGATCACCTGACCCAGGGGCGCGCTGGCTGGAACATCGTCACCTCGTACCTGGCCAGCGGCGCGCGCAACCTCGGCCAGCCCCCGCTCAGCCATGACCAGCGCTACGCCCTGGCCGAGGAGTACCTGCAGGTCTGCTACAAGCTCTGGGAAACCAGCTGGGAAGACGATGCAGTGCAGGCCGACCGGGCAACCGGCGTGTATGCCGACCCACACAAGGTCCACGGCATCGGCCACCAGGGCACCTGGTTCAAGGTGCCGGGTTTTCACCTGAGCGAACCTTCGCCGCAGCGTTCCCCGGTGATCTACCAGGCGGGCGCCTCCAACCGCGGGCGCGCTTTTGCCGCCGCCAACGCCGAGTGCGTATTTGTCGCCGCGCCAAGCAAGGCGGTGCTGAAAAAGCAGGTGGCGGAACTGCGCGCTGCCGTGGCTGCTGCCGGCCGAGTGCCGGACGATGTGCAGATTCTCGAGCAACTGACGGTCATCGTCGCGCCCACCGATCAGCAGGCCTTGGCCCTGCTCGACGAATACCGCCAGTATGCCAGCGCCAGTGGCGCCTTGACGCTGATGTCCGGCTGGACCGGCATCGATTTCGCCGAATACGCGCCCGACCAGGTGCTGCGCGAAGTGCCCAGCGAAGCCATCCAGTCGGCCGTGGAGGCATTCACCCGCGCCGACCCGGCACGCACCTGGACTACCGCCGAGATTGCCGACTACTGCGCCATCGGCGGTGACGGGCCGGTGCTGGTGGGCTCGGCCCGGACCGTGGCCGACCAGTTGCAGGAGTGGGTCGAGCAGACCGGGGTGGACGGTTTCAACCTGGCCAGCGTAGTCGCCCCGGAAACCTTCGAGGCGGTGGTCGACCTGTTGATACCGGAACTGCAGGCGCGGGGGCTGTTCAAGCGCGCCTATGAACCCGGCACCTTGCGTAACAAGCTGTTCGGCCGTGGCGACCGCCTGGCAGGCACTCACCCGGCAGCCGTGCTGCGCCGCGAGGCACGCCCATGAACGAACTGCTGAGCCACCTCGACTGGGCCGAAATCGCCCAGGCGTGCCTCGATACCCTGAGCATGCTGGGCGCAGCCCTGGGCTTCACCGTGCTGTTCGGCCTGCCGCTGGGTGTGTTGCTGTACCTCACCGGGCAACGCCAGTTGCTGGCCAACGGGCCGCTCTACCGTGGCCTTTCGGTGGTGGTCAACGTGCTGCGTTCACTGCCGTTCATTATCCTGCTGATCGTGCTGATCCCGCTGACCACGCTGCTGACCGGCACCTCCCTCGGGGTCAAGGGCACCATCCCGCCGCTGGTGGTGGGCTGCACGCCGTTCTTCGCGCGTCTGGTGGAAACCGCCCTGCGCGAGGTCGACCACGGCGTGGTGGAAGCCACCCAGGCCATGGGCGCCAGCCTTACCCAGATCATCCGCTACACCCTGCTGCCCGAAGCCCTCACCGGGCTGATCGCAGCGGTCACGGTCACCGCCATCGTGCTGGTCGACTACACCGCCATGGCGGGCGTGATCGGCGGTGGCGGCCTTGGCGACCTGGCGATCCGCTTCGGTTACCAGCGCTTCCAGACCGATGTGATGGTGGTCACCGTGCTGCTGCTGATCCTGCTGGTGCAGGTGCTGCAGATGAGCGGCGATCGCCTGGTAAGACATTTCACCCGACGCTGACTTTTGCAAGGTATCCCCCTCATGAAAAAGACCCTCACTGCCCTCGCCGCCTTCATCGCCTTCAGCGCCCAGGCCGCTGAACACCTGGTAGTCGGCGCCACACCGGTACCCCACGCCGAGATCCTCGAGTTCGTCAAACCGACCCTGGCCAAGCAAGGCGTGGACCTGGACATCAAGGTGTTCAACGACTTCATCCAGCCCAACCTGCAACTGGCGCAGAAGCACCTGGACGCCAACTACTACCAGTACCGGCCGTTCCTCAACGATTTCAACCAGACCCGGCATACCGACCTGGTCCCGGTGGTGGGCGTGCACATCGAGCCGTTCGGTGCCTATTCAGCCCGGTACAAGACCCTGGCCGAGCTGCCAGAGGGCGCCAGCGTGGCCATCCCCAACGACCCGGTGAATACTGGCCGCGCCCTGGTGCTGCTGGCCGAGGCCGGGTTGCTCAAGCTCAAGGACCCGAGCAACCCGCAGTCCACCCAGCGTGACATCACCGACAACCCGCGCCACCTGAAGATCCGCGAGCTGGAAGGCGCCATGCTGGCCCGCTCGGTCAAGCAGGTGGACCTGGCCTTCGTCTTCGCCAACTATGCGCTGGAGGCCGGTATCGATACCAACAGCGCGCTGATCGTCGAAAAAGGCAAGGACCTGTACGTGGAATACCTGGTTGCCCGCCCCGACAACCTGCAAGACCCGGGCATCCAGAAACTGGCCAAAGCCCTCAACTCGCCCGAAGTGCGCAACTTCATCCTGACCCGCTACAAGGGCCAGATCGCCCCGGGGTTCTGAGCCATGAGCAGCTGGCCCCTGGTGATCACCGTTCGAGCGAAGACGCCATCTCCAGGCTCATGCCACGGGTTTCCGGGGCCAGCCACACCGACACCACCAACCCCGCCAGGGATACCAGCGCTGCAACCAGCATGGTGTTGCCGATGCCCAGGTGCAGCAGCGAAACCGGCACCAGCCAGGTGCCCGCCGCAGAGCCGATGCGCGACATGGACGAGCCCATGCCGACAGCGAATGCACGGATTTCAGTGGGGAACAGCTCGTTCGGATACACCAGCTCCAGCACCTGGGCACCACCGATGAACAGCGCATAGGCCCCGAACATCAACAGGACCAGGGCTTCGGAGCTGTTGGAGAACAGGCCCAGGCCCAACAAGGCCAGGGTCGACCAGAGGAAGCTGTGGATGATCAGCGGGCGACGCCCCAGGGTGTCGATCAGGCGCGTCGCGACGATGCAACCGACCACGAACAGCAGCGTGATCAGCACCGAGCCGTACGACGCCCAGTCACCCTTCAGGTTCAGTGCCTGCAAAACCACCGGCGCGAAGGAGTACACGGCAAACATCGGCACCACCGCCGAACTCCAGAAGACAGCAACGAAAAACATGCGCTTGCCATAACCCGAACGCATCAAGTCGCCCAGCGAGACTTTCTGCTCTGCCGCCTGCTCGGGCATGTTGGCCAGCGAGTACGACGGCCCGTAGACCTGCTTGATGATGCGCTCGGCTTCAGCAAAACGCCCCTTGCTCACCAGCCAGCGTGGCGATTCCGGGGTGCGCAGGCGGACGATGAACAGCAACGCCCCGAGCACGGCGGAGCTGGCCAGCACCAGGCGCCAGGCCTCATCGCCACCGCGCGCGAGGATGAGGTTGCCGACCATGTACGACAGCGCGGCGCCAGCGAACCAGAGGATGGTCAACCCGGCCAGGCGCTGGCCACGGTGTTTCTGCGGCAGGAACTCGGTCAGCAGCGAACCTGCAACCGGGTATTCCAGGCCAACGCCCACCCCGACCAGGAAGCGCAGGATGAACAGCGCGATGCCCGACTCGACCCACAAGGAGCCGAGCGAGCCGACCATGAACAGGATCGGGCCGACGAAGAACAAGCGGCGGCGCCCGACCTTGTCGGTCAGCCAGCCGCCGAGAAAGCCGCTGCAGAAGGTGCCGAGCATCGCCGAGGCAGCGACCATGCCCTGCCAGAACGAATCCAGCTTCAGGTAATCGGAAAACTGCACGATCACCACGCCGATGATGCTGAGGATGTAACCGTCGAGAATCCAGCCACCGCCGGCGCGCACGGTCATCAATTGGTGGAAGTTGTTTAATGGCGCATCTTCGATGGACAACTTTGTATTACTCACCGCGACAGCTCTCCTGTTGTATTAATTATGTCGAGTCACTGCAGACAATCAGCCAGCCGCGCGCCAGCCGCCCGCGGTTTTGCGGGAAGCCTGTGATCGAGGCAGTTTTCAATGGGCGCTTACGCGGCCCTGACGACTGAATTAGACATGTCTACTGTATGTCTACAATTTGTCGGCGCAGGATAGACGATAGATTTGGAGAGGGTCAACGGTAGGAAAAATATAATTATTTACGGCGCAAAGAGGCATGAAACAGGCGTGCGCGGAAGTTATGAAGTTGTCAGTTTGAAGTGTTCGCCTTGGTATTTTCAGCGCCTGTAAGATCGAGCGCCGCCCGCGCGGCGCATCGCAGGCAAGCCTGCTCCTACATCTGTTTCGGGCCAGTGAGTCCTGTGGCAGCGCGCGCGGCCACCTTGGCGTATGGCTCGATACCGCGTCGTACAAACAAGGGGCCGCGCGCCAATGCTTCAGGAATAATTGGCCCGAAACAAATGTAGGAGCAGGCTTGCCTGCGATGCGCCGCGCGGGCGGCGCTCGATCTCATAGGCGCTGCAGAGACCAAGACGAACCCTCCCGCCCCCCACTGAATACAAAATAAAGCATCCCCGCCAGCACCAACCCGGCAATCCAGCTGACATCCGCGCCGATCAACCTCGCAAAATACCCCTCAAAAAACGACAACTTCATGAACGGCACCGTGCCGATAATGGAAACCCCATACACCATCATGGTTTTGCGGTTCCACCCCCCGTACCGCCCTTGCGCATCGTAAAGATCATCAATGCTGTAACTCCCCCGCCGCACCACGTAGTAATCCACCAGGTTGATCGCACTCCAGGGAATCAACAGGTACAGCTGCCCGATCAGGATGTCGGCAAAGAAGGTGTCGAAGTGGTACTGGGTCTGTGTGGCAATGGCACAGGCCAGCACCGACAGCACCGCCATCAGCAGGCGCTTGGTGCCCTGCCGTACCTGCTGCAGCCTGGCGAACCCACTGAAGATCGTGGTGGTCGACATGTAGGCGCTGTAGAGGCACAGCACGTTGTACTGGATGACGCCCAGGGCAATCACGACCAGGGCGGCGGGCGCCCAGGGGCCGAACAGGTTGGCAATCGCACTGCCCGGGTCGACGCTCAGTGCCGAAGGCACCACCGCTGCCAGCGTGGCCCCCAACGCCATCATGCCCAGCGAGCCCAGTGCGCAACCGAAGTAGGTGGTCCAGAACGTGTGCCGGGTATCGACATCGGCGGGCAGGTAGCGCGAGTAATCCGCCACATAGGGGCCATAGCCCAAGGTCCAGGAGGCGGCCTGGGCGATCACCAGGTTGAACACCGGCATCGAAAAGCCGCCCGTTTCACCGTGGAAGGTCCCTGATGCGTTGGCCTGCGTCAGGATCAGGACCAAGGCAGCACCGAACACCACCGACGACAGCACACTCATCCAGGCGCCCAGGCGGTGGATCAGCTCATACCCGACGACGCCAATCAGGAAGGTCGCGACCGCAACGATCACGATCGCCTGGTTGTCGGTGACCGGCAGCAATGCCTTCAACGGGTCGCGCAACAGCACACCGCTGGCGGCCATGAACAGCACCGCGGCAGTCACCATCACCAACAGCGGAATAGCGGCGCCGAACACGCCGAACTGCGCGCGGCTCTGGATCATCTGCGGCACGCCCAGGTGCGGGCCTTGCGCCGAGTGGGCGGCCATGAACACCGTGCCCAGCATGCAGCCGATGACCAGCCCGGCCAGCGTCCACAGCAGGCTCAGCCCGGAGGCCACACCCAAGGTGCCGACCATCAGCGCGGTCACCTGCAGGTTGGAGCTGAACCACACGGAAAACAACCGGCGCGGCCTGCCGTAGCGCTCGCTGTGGGGCACGAACTCGATGCTGCGCTGCTCGATCATGGCGCCACCTGCGCTTTGACTTCAGCAAGGCCGGGCTGGCCATCCCAGGTGGTCACCCCTGCCAGCCAGCCGTCGAGCACTTGCGGGTTCTGCTTCAACCAGGCCCTGGCAGCGGCCTCCGGCTCCATCTTGTCGTAGAGGATGGCGCCCATGATGTGGTTCTCCATGTCCAGGGTGAAACTCAGGTTCTTCAGCAGTTGCCCGACGTTCGGGCACTCGTCGGCATAGCCTTTGCGGGTGCTGGTGTAGACCGTCGCATCGCCGAAATCGGGGCCGAAGTAATCGTCGCCGCCGGTGAGGAACTTCATCTTGAAGCGCGTGTTCATCGGGTGCGGCTCCCAGCCCAGGTAAAGGATCGCCTGGTTGCGCCGCTGCGCACGCTCGACCTGCGCCAGCATGCCCGACTCGCTGGACGCGACCACCGAGAACCCAGCGTCTTTCAGGCCAAAGGCGTTGTCGCCGATGGCTTTGAGTACCGCGTTGTTGCCGCCGTCGCCAGGCTCCAGGCCGTAGATCTTGCCGCCCAGTTCGTTCTTGAACCGGGGGATATCGGAGAAGTCCTTCAGCCCTTGGTCCCACAAGGTCTGCGGCACCGCCAAGGTGTACTTGGCATGCTGCAGGTTGACCCGCACGATATCGATGGCGCCCGCGTCGCGGTGGGGTTTGAGGTCAGGTTCCATGGTCGGCAGCCAGGTGCCCAGGAACACATCCATGTTCTTGCCATCGGCCAGGGCCTTGAAGGTCAGCGGTACCCCGACCAGGGTCGACTTGGTCTGGTAGCCGAGGCTCTTCAGCAAGGTGGTGGCAATGGCCGTGGTGGTCTGGATGTCGGTCCAGCCGGGGTCGGACATCCGCACCAGGCGGCATTGGGGCGGCTCGGCGGCATAGGTGTGTGCACTCATGGCCAAGGCGGAGCAGAACATAACGCGCAGTGCATTTTTCATGACGCAAATCCTCTCTGTGGCAGCTATGGGAAGCGGCAGTTTTTGTTATTCAGAGGCAACGCAGTCTTGTCGTTATCTGGCCCAGCGGGTGATGCGTGCTAGCGGCGAATGCCGATGACGCGACCGCAGTAGCCGGGGCGCGGCAGCGTTCGATGGGCCTGGAAGATCGCGCTGATCTTCGCTTCGACGGACGTGGCGAATTTCGCCGCCCGCCCGGCTTCGCTGGCGATGTTCATAAGCATCTGCTCGCTGGCAGCCAGCAGTTCTCCATCCTTGGGGCGATACAGGTGATGGACGATGTGCAGGCGCTTGCTGTCATGGTCGATCACCTGGGTAAACACTTGCACCTCCTCCCCTAGCCGGGTTTCGCTCAGGTAGTTGATGTGGGCCTCCAGCGTGTAAAGCGTGTGGCCGTAGATGGCTCGGCCGTCGGCGTCAAGGCCGATGTGGTCCATCAGCGCATCGGTGGCATGGCTGAACAGCAGGAAGTAGAAGGCATCGCGCAGGTGCCCGTTGTAATCGATCCAGTCTTCGCCGATGGTGGCCTGGTGAATCAGTAGCAGGTTGTTCACGAACAGTTCCTTGCAGAAGTCATGGCGTCGGCCTACAGGTCGAGCACCAGGGTTTGCGACAGCGCGCGGGAGACGCAGATCATCATCACGTCGTTGCTCTTGCGTTCGGCTGGCGTCAGCACGCTGTCGCGGTGGTCCGGCACGCCGTCCAGCACACAGGTCTCGCATGACGCGCAGGTGCCCTCCCGGCACGAACTTTCCACGCGCAGGCCGTTGGCTTCCAGCACCTGGAGGATGCTTTGCTCCGCAGGCACTTCGAAGGCCCTGCCGCTGCGCGCCAGCTGGACGGTGAAGGGCTTGTCGGTTGCCGTGGATTTCGGCTCTTTCGGGGTGAACCACTCGAAATGCACCTGTTCTTCGGGGTAACCGTGCGCGGCGGCTTCGACCGCCAGCATCAAGGGCGTCGGGCCGCAGGTGTAGAAATGCACGTTGCCTGGCTGCTGGCCGATGGCCGCGGCAATATCGAACAGCCCACCGGCCTCGTCATCGGCATGCAGGGTGACCCGCTCGCCAAACGGCTGCAGCTGCTCCAGGAACGCCGCCCGCTGGCGACTGCGCACCAGGTAGTAGAGATGCCACGGGCGCTGGTTGGCCTCGCACCACTGGATCATCGACCACACCGGCGTGATGCCGATGCCGCCCGCGAAAAACACGAAACCCGGGGCGTCTTCCGCCAGCGGGAAATGGTTGCGTGGCGCGCTGACTGTCAGCGTGTCGCCCACCCGCAGCGACTGGTGCACGTGCCGCGAGCCGCCGCGGCTGACGGGCGACAGGCCAACGCCCACGCAGTAGCGATGGGTTTCGCGGGCGTCATTGCACAGCGAAAACTGGCGTACCAGATCCCCCGGCAGATGCAGCTCGATATGGGCACCGGGCTTGAACGGTGGCAATGCGGCCCCATCCGGCGAACGCAGCTCGATGACCACGACACCTTTGGCTTCGGCAATCAGGTCGGTTATCTGTAGGGTCAATTGTTCTGGCATGGCAAACCTCGCACAGCGGCAAACTGGCCCGAAGCCTGGTGGGCTTCGGGCCGACTCTCAACCGCGCCGAAGCGGCGTGGTCGCCTTCAACATGCGGGTGATCAGTTCGTCCCGCTGCGTGGCGAGGGTCGCCCAGCTTTGCTCGCCGGCTTCATCGTGCACGCCCTCGACCAGCATCGAAGCCGTCTGCGCATCAAGGCGAGGATCGCCCAGGTCGTCCCACCAGCCGTGGAAGCTCTCGGTGTACTTCTGGCAGAACGAGCTCAGGCCCTCCGACCCGCCGCCAAGGTGGAACAGCAAGGTCGGTCCCATGGCCGCCCAGCGCAGGCCGGGCCCAGCCCAGACAGCCTTGTCGACGTCTTCCACACTGGCCACGCCGCTCTTGACCAGGTGAATGGCCTCGCGCCACAGCGCGGCCTGCAGGCGGTTGGCAACATGCCCCTTCACTTCACGGTTGACCCGGATGGTCACTTTGCCGACCAGCGCATAGAAGCGCTCGGCCTGCTCGACCACGCCGGCAGCTGTCTTGTCGTTGCCCATGACCTCGACCAGCGGGATCAGGTGTGGCGGGTTGAACGGATGACCGAGGATGAAGTGCGACGGGTTCTGCCAACCCGCCTGCATCTCGCCCAGGCGCAGGCCGGAGGCGGACGACGCGACGATGGCACCGGGCTTGAGGGCCGCCTCCAGCTTGGCGAACAGCTCATGCTTGATGGCGATGCGCTCCGGCACGCTTTCCTGGATGAAATCCGCCCCCGCCACGGCGCTGGCGACATCGGCATGGAAACTCAGCTGGCCTGGCTCGCCATCGGCCAGGCCCAGTTCGCGCAGGGTCGGCCAGGCGTTGTCGATGTAGCTACGGACATCAGCCTCCAGGGTCGGCGACGGGTCATACACGGCCACATTGCGCCCGGACGCCAGGAACAGCGCGGCCCAGCTGGCACCGATCACACCCGCGCCAATTACCGCGACATTTTGGAATTCACTCATCAGAAGAACCTCGGTTGCAGGGGGGATGCACGGGTCAGGCCGCCGTCACGACGAAGCACTGCCCGGTAATGAAACGCGCCGCGTCACAGGCCAGCGATGGGGCCATGCTGATCACCCGTGCGCGAGCATGACGTGGCGAACACTGGTGTACGCGTCGAGCGCGAACACCGACATGTCGCAGCCGTGGCCTGAGCCTTTCATCGCGGCCCAGGGCATTTCCGGCGTGGCCACACCGTGGGTATTGACCCAGGTGAAGCCGTAGCGCAGTCGGCTGCTGGCCTCCATGGCGCGGCCACTGTCACGGGTCCACAGCGACGAGGCCAGGCCATAGCGGGTGGCGTTGGCGATCGCGATCGGGTCTTGCCCTTCGCTGAAGCGCGACACCGAAATCACCGGGCCGAACAGCTCCTGGGTGGCGATCTCCGCGTGATGGTCGACATCGGCAATCACGGTCGGGCTGTAGAAGAACCCTCCTCCGGGCTCGACCGTGCCCCCCGTCACGACCTCGGCATAGGCCCGGGCGCGCTCGACGAAACCGGCTACCCGTTGCCGGTGCAGTTCGGTCACCAACGGCCCCATCTCTGTGCCGGCGGCCCTGGGTGCGCCGACCTTGATCGTCGCCGCCGCTTCGGCCAAGGCACTGACCACGCGGTCATAGACCTTGCTGGCCACCAGCACCCGGCAAGGCTGGGCGCAATCCTGGCCGGCATTGAAGAACGCCGTGGCACGCAAGGTGGCGACCAGTTTTTCGATATCGGCATCCTCAAAGACGATGACCGGTGCCTTGCCACCCAGCTCGACATGCACCTGACGCATCTGTTGCGCAGCGGCGCGCATGGCCGCGCTGCCGGTCGCCGGCGAACCGGTGATGCTTACGGCTTCGATGCCCTCGGCATTGATCAGCCGAGCGCCGGTCGAACTGCCGACCCCGTGGACGATATTGATGACGCCCTTGGGCACCACGTCCGCCAGCAGCTGCCCCAGCCGCAAAGTCGACAGCGGGGTCACCTCGGAAGGCTTGAGCACCACGCTGCAACCGGCCGCCAGCGGCGCCGCCAGCTTCCAGGCGGCCATCATCAGCGGGTAGTTCCACGGCGCGATGGCCGCCACCGGGCCGATCGGGTCGCGCCGGATCAGGCTGGTGTGCCCGGTCACATACTCGCCCGCCGCGACACCCGCCAGGGTGCGTGCCGCACCGGCAAAGAAACGGAAGGTGTCGAGGGTCAGCGGCATCTCGTCATGCAGTGCCGATGGCCAGGGCTTGCCGACGTTCTGGCTTTCCAGCGCCGCCAGTTCTTCGGCATGGGTTTCGATGACCCCGGCAATGTCCTGCAGCAGCGCGGCACGCTGCGCCGGGGTGGTCTTCGAATACGACGCGAAGGCTTCATGGGCGCTGCGCACGGCGCAGTCCAGCTGAGCGTCATCCGCCTGCCCGACGCTGACAATCTCTTCCCCGGTGGCCGGGTCGATGACAGCCAGGGGCGCAGCGGCGCCTTCAACGAGCTCGCCGTTGATCAACATTTTGTTATGCATGGCGTATCCCCATCGCGAATCACAAGGTGATCTTGTCGCGCCCTTTCAAGCCCAGACGCGCCCGGGCTTCTGCAGGCGTGGCCACCTTGAGCCCGAGGTTTTCGATGATCGAGCGGATCTTCAGCACCTGCTCGGCATTGCTTCTGGCCTTCTCGCCAGCACCGATGAACAAGCTGTCTTCCAGGCCGACCCGCACGTTGCCGCCGAGCATTGCCGCCTGGGTGGCAAAGGCCATCTGGTTTTTGCCTGCCGCCAGTACCGACCATTCGTAATCCTTGCCGAACAGCTTCTGCGCCACGGTGTGCATGTGCATCAGGTTGTCCAGGTCAGCGCCGACGCCACCCAGCACCCCGAACACGATCTGGATCAGGAACGGTGGCTTGACCCAGCCCTGGTCGATGACCCACGCCAGGTTGTACAGGTGGCCCAGGTCGTAGCATTCGAATTCGAAGCGGGTACCGTGGCCTTCGCCCAGCTCCTTGACGATGTATTCGATGTCGGCAAAGGTGTTGCGGAAGATGAAGTCGCGGGTGCTGTCGAGGAAGGCCGGTTCCCAGTCATGCTTCCAGTTCGAATACTTGGCCTTCATCGGGAAGATGCCGAAGTTCATCGAGCCGACGTTCAGCGAGGCCATCTCCGGGCTCACCGCCAGCGCCGCACGCAGGCGCTCCTCGCGGGTCATGCCCAGGCCGCCGCCGGTGGACACGTTCAATACCGCATCGCTCTGGCGGTGGATCTGCCCCATGAAATCCTGGAACAGCTCCGGGCGCGGGTCCGGCTTGCCGGTTTCGGGGTTGCGGGCATGCAGGTGGATGATCGAAGCCCCGGCTTCGGCGGCCTCGATGGAAGAATCGGCAATTTCCTGCGGGGTGATCGGCAGGTATTCCGACATGGTCGGGGTGTGCACGCCACCGGTGGTGGCGCAGGTGATGATGACAGACTTTGGCATGGCGAGGCTCACGGTTTCATGTGGGGGACTTGGGCGGCAAGGCCGCCGCTCATGGCTTGACGCAACGTGCGTAGGCATCCAGTACCAGCCCGTGGAAGTGGTGCAAGGCGTGCTCGGACTTGCCCGAGCCGTTCGGGTCGGTGACGATCCGGCCCTGGTCGAAGGCCGGGGTCTGCATGCCACGCTGGACGTTCTCCACCAGCGAGATGTCTTCGACCTGCAGCACTTCATCCAGGTAGCGGATGGCCTCTTTTTCCATGTCGTCCGGTTCAGGGGTTTCGAGGAAGAAGTCGTAGGTCTCGAAGGTGCGGTCAGGGCCCATGGGCACGATGTTCAGCACGATCATCGAGCTGCGGCCGGGGTAGCGCATCAGGCAGGTGTTGGGCCACAGCCACCACACCGCATGGGTGCGCACGCTGGCCTTGGACACGTCGTAGGCCGAGTTCTGGCCCTTGCCGGCTTCGGCCATGTGGCTGGAGTAGATACCGTGGGTCTGCACCTTGTAGGTGTCCATGTCGACCAGGGTGCAGAAGTCCTTGTGCGCGGTCGGGCAGTGGTAGCACTCGAGGAAGTTGTCGACCACGTTCTTCCAGTTGGACTTGATCTCGTAGGTCAGGCGGTGGGCGAAGGTGAGTTTCTCGATATCCGGCGCCCAGTGCAGGATCTCTTTGGCCAGGTCGCCGGACTGCTCGCGCAGCGGCGTGGCCTGCGGGTCGAGGTTGACGTAGACGAAGCCACAGAATTCCTCGACCTGCACCGGGGTCAGGTGAATCTCTTCCTTGTTGAAGTCCTTGAGCCCGCCGACATGCGGCGCGGCGACCAGCCCGCCGTTGAGGCCATAGCACCAGGAGTGGTATGGGCAGACGATCCGCCGGGTCTTGCCTTCACCTTGCAGCACCGGGTGGGCGCGGTGCTTGCAAACGTTGTAGAAGGCCCGCAGTACGCCTTCCTGGTCACGCACTACCGCAATCGGGTGGCCGGCGATGTCCACCGTGGTATAGGCGCCGGGCTCACGGACCTTTTCCACGTGGCACACCCACTGCCAGCTCTTGGCGAGGATGGCCTGCTGATCGAGGCGGAACCACTCGGGGTCTACATAGGCCTCGGCACGCAGGGACTGGGAGCGCAGCGGGTCCGGGTCATAACCCTGCTTGATCGATTCGAATTGGCGAGGATGGATCAGATCAGACATATCAACGGCCCTTTTATTGTGACAGGCAATGGTTTTTTGCCTGCTCTGTGGCGTTGATAGTGATCCGGGCCGGGGGGATTAAATGTGCAAATTACGCCGTGTTTTATTCAGTTTTCGCCATTGTCGTTTTTAGACATGAGACCCTCTATTGGCGACTAGCGGGCTTGCCCTGCTGATGCATCGGCCAGGCCCGATAGTCGAACGGCACCCGCCCTTCCTGACGATCCTGGCGCGGGGTCAGGCCGAAGCGTTCACGGTAGATGCGGCAGAAATGCGATTGGTTGGGGAAGCCCGAAGCGACCCCGACCTTGGTCAGCGCCAGGTCGGTCTGGGTCACCAGGCCACGCGCCCGGTCCAGGCGGATGTCGCGGTAGTACAAGGCCGGGCTCTTGTGCACAACCTGGCGGAACAGGCGATCGAGCTGGCGTTGGGAAATGCCCACCTGCTCGCACAGGTCGGGGATGCTGATCACCTCTTCCAGGTGCCGCTCCATCAGCTTGATCGCTTGCCTGACCGCCAGCGGAATGGTGTGCCCAAGCGGTTGCCGGGCTTCCGGGTTCTGCTGGCTGCTGCCGGGTCGGAACTGTTGGTGGAACACGTAGCGAGCCGCTTCGTTGGCCACGGTTTCGCCCTGCAGGTTGCGGATCAGCTGCAGCGCCGCATCCGTGGAGGCAGCGCCGCCACAACAGGTGATGCGGTTCTGGTCGAAGACATACAGGTCCTCGACGATGGTCACGTCCGGATACAGTTCGAGCAAGGCGTCGATATGCTCGTAGTGCGCGGTAGCCCGGCGCCCCGCCAACAAGCCGGCTTCGGCCAGCAGGAAGGTGCCGGTGTCCAGGCCGGCCAGCATGCAGCCCTTGCTGGCCCAGGCCCGCAGCGCCCCTTGCAGGTGGGTGCTGTGGTGCTGCTCCGGTGCCCAGCTGCACGACACCACGATCAGGTCCCAAGGCTGATCGCGCACGCTGGCCAGGGACGGGGTGAACAGGTCCATGCCGTTGGACGCGCGGATACCGCCGCCCTCGACCGAGGCGAACTGCCAGTGGAAGCGGCTTTCCCCGCTCAGGTAGTTGGCCGCCCGGAACGGGTCGACGAACGCCGTGGTGGCGGCGGCGTTGAAGTAGGGAAACACGATGACCAGGAAGTTGAACACGTGGATCTCGCTTCGCAGGGGATGCCCCAGTCTATACGGAACGCTGCACTCAAATCCTGCGCGCGCTTTGCAGGAGCGTCACTCATCACCAGCCCGTAGTTCCTTGAGCTTCATGTTGGCCTTTGCACCGATAGTCAGGAAAGGTTGCGGTGGCAACTGCCTGGGTTTGTCGAAGCCGGTGAAGATTTCCACCAGTTCGCTGCGCACACCCAAGGCCTGGTCGGCTGCCGCGATCCCCGCAGCACTGGACTTGGACGCCCCTAGCCCATTGCAACCACAGGCCGCGAACACACCGCGTTCCACCTCTCCAAACGCCGGCACGCTGTTCCAGGTCAGCGCCATCGGGCCGCCCCAGCGGTACTCCATGCGCAGCCCCTTGAGGCTCGGGAAGCGCGTGAGGAACTTGCCGTCGTGCACCCGCCCGGCACTGTCCACCTGGCTGTCGCCAATGGTCAGGCTCGGGTTGTAACTGTAGCGCCAGCGCACCAGGATGCGGTCACTCTCGCCATCGCTGATGCGGCGCACCGTGGTGCCCATCGGCAAGGCCGGGGTCGCCGCCCAGGTACGCTGGCCTGGCAGGCGCTTGGGGTCGAAACGTTCGGTCAGCGAGGCATAGGTGAACACGTGCAGCAGTTGGCCCTTGAAGAAGCCGAAGCTCTGGGCGTGGCCGTTGTTGGCGAGGATGATCTTGCCCGCAGTGACCACACCCTTCGGTGTCTTGATGACCCAGGCGCCGCCCACCTGCTTGAACGACAAGGCAGGTGTCTGCTCGAACACCCGCAGCGAGCCTGCCAACGCATCGGCAAAACGCCGCACATAGGCCACCGGCTGGATCATCACTGTGCCAGGCATGAACAGGCCCGAGGTGTAGGCCGGGCTGCCGGTCACCGCGCCGATCTGGCGGGTGTCGAGCAGTTCGCAAGGCTCGCCCAGCGCGTCCAGCTGCCTGGCATACGACAGGATGTGCGCGTCCCCTTGCGTACCGCGGGCGACACTGAAGCGACCGCAAGGGTCGAACACCTCCTTGCCCCAACCGTGCGCCTCGGCCAGTTCGTGGCCCATGTCGATGGCCGTGCGGTACATCTTGATGTCGCGCCTGGCACGATCGAGCGAACCGCCGCCGAGGCCTTCGGCAGAAACCTCGTGGGGCAGGTCGATGATGAAGCCCGAATTGCGCCCCGAGGCGCCTTCGCCGACGATGCCGGCTTCGAGCAGCACCACTTTCAGGCCTGTGTCCCGGCGCATCAGCTGGCGGGCTGCCGACAAGCCGGCAAAGCCGCCACCGATGATCGCCACATCGGCGCTGACGGCACAGTCCAGTGCGGCGTTGGGCAAACGCGGTGGCAACATCTCAGCCCAGCCGGAGCTGCCATGATTGCTGGGCATTTTCGAGGCAACGTACATGCTCGCAGTCCGCCCGGTCAGGAAGCCGAAGCTTCGTGGTCGATCAGCGGCGCCAGTGCTTCACGCAGCGCGCCCAGCTTTTCCTCGGCCAGACGCCGCAGCGGGCGGCGCGGGTTGCCAGCGTCAAAGCCCATGATCTGCGCACCGGCATACACCGACTGCACATAGTCGCCCTGCCAGATCAGCGACATCACTGGGGCCAGGTGCTTCCAGATCTGCTGCACGTCAGCCCACTTGCCCTCTCTGGCGGCATTGGCCAGGGCCACGCAGGTCTTCGGCGCCATGTTCGCACCGCCCCAGATAAGCCCCGCAGCACCGGCAAATAGCGCATAGGGCACCAGCGGGTCGGCGCCGTTCATGGTCGGCAGCCCGGTGCGCGCCAGCGAGGCCTGGGCCGCCAGGTCGCCGCTGCTGTCCTTGACCGAGACGAAGTTGGGGATCTCGCTCAGTTGCCTGAACAGCGCGGGCGTCACCTCGACACCCACGGCCTGTGGCACGTTGTAGCCGATGATCGGCAAGCCGGCCTGAGCCACGGTCGAGTAGAAATCGATGATGCCCTGGTCATCGGTCGGGCCTTCGAAGAACGGTGGCAGCACCATCACACCATCGGCACCGCAGTCCTTGGCGTGACGGGTGCGCTCGACCACCTCCTCGACCAGCAGCGCGGAGGTCTGCGCGATCACCCGTGCGCGGCCGTTGATGACCTTGGCGCCGAATGCCACCAGTTCCTTGGATTCATCCTTGCTCAGGTACACATGCATCCCGGTTCCGGAGCTGAGCACCAGGCCATGCACACCGGCGGCGAGGTAACGCTCGATCAGGCTCTCGAAGCGTGCGTAGTCGATCTTGCCCTGTGCATCGAACGGCGTGGTGATGGCCAGGTTCACACCGGCAAACTTGAATGCGGACATGCGGTAACTCCTTATTGTTTTCGGCTGGGCCTGCCAGCCATGGCATCGAGCGGTGTCTTGCTCCATGCGAAAAGCCTAAGGCCTCGCCTGCAGGGGTTACAGCGACATTTGCGCAGTCAATTGCCTGATTTTCGGTTATGCCATTCCACCTTGAAGGGGCTCATGCCTGCCGGCGAGTCGCCAGCTCGACCCACACCGGGGCAAGGTGTACACGCGCTCGTCGGGGTGCAGGTGGCGAATGGCATCGCCCCAGCCCTGCTCCAGCAACTGCTGGTAACAGGCCCGCGACTCGGGTTGCAGCAGCGCGTCCTTCAGCCATGAGCGTGGGTTGTAGATGTCCATGTCGGTGGGCACCACGTTGAAATCGCCTGCATAACCGGCTGCCTGCAGGTCCAGGTGCGGCGCAATTTTCAAGTACTGCACCTAAGCGTCAGCGTTCAGCCTTTGCCAGCTGCACCTGCAGAAAGGCCATCAACGCCCCTGCCGCAGGTGACAAGCTGCGCCCCTTGCGCGTCAGCATGCCGATGTGCCGCTCGACCTTGGGTTCGATCAGCGGCACGAACACCAGCTTGTCGTTCTCCAGGGGGAACGCCAGGTACGGCAAGGTGCTGATGCCCACCCCCTCCTCCAGCATCGCGATCAACGAGATCATGTTGGAGACGAACAATCGGCTATGCCCCAGCAGGCACTCGGCCTCGGTGCCCGCCAGCAGCTGCGAGGTACCGTTGCGCACCATCGGCACGCCCTGCAACTGCGACCAGTGCAGGGCAACGCCGGCCTGCGCCAGCGGATGGTCGGCGCGGCACACCACGCCCACCTGGTCATTGACGATCGGTGAAAAGTCGAGCTGCTCGTCCTCCTGCCACAGGCTGCTGATGCCAAAGTCCACCTGCCCCTGGGCCAGCAACTGCTGGACGCGCTCGGCCGTGCCGTCCTGGATGCTGACCTGCACATTCGGGTGCTCGGCGACGAACCGCGCCAATGGCCCAGGCAACATGCGGCTGGCCACCGACGGCACGGTGGCGATGCTGACCTGGCCGATCTCGTGGCGGGCCAGCAAGGTGGCCTCGCGGGCAATGCGGTCGTGGTGCTCGATCAGGCCGCGAAACAACGGCAGGCAATGCTCGCCGAACGGGGTCAGCTCAACCCGGCCGCCGCCCTTCTCGACCAGCGCCTGGCCCAGCTTCTGCTCCAGCTCGCGCACCGCCAGCGATATCGCCGGCTGGGTGCGAAAGGCCTGGCGCGCTGCGGCGTGGAAGCTCTTGAGTTCAGCAACCAGCAGGAAATAGCGCAGCTGGGCGATTTTCAGCTCGGGCAACATGGTTAGCATTCCTTATCAAAGCATTTTTTTTATTAATTTTTATTTGCTGCATATTGCTCGCAAGATGGACGCCAGGCAAACAGAGGCTTTCATCCATGTCACTCAACACCTACAAGAACTACATCGATGGCCAGTGGTGCGAAGGCCACGCCACCCTGGGCAACCACAGCCCCTCGGACACCCGCGACCTGATCGGCGAATACCACCAGGCCAGCGCCGAACAAGCCCGCCAGGCGATCCAGGCCGCCCGCGCCGCCCAGCCGAAGTGGGCCGCCAGCGGCCTGGAGGCCCGTCAGCAGGTGCTGATGGCCATCGGTGACGAGCTGATTGCACGCAAGCAGGAGCTCGGTGAACTGCTCTCCCGTGAAGAAGGCAAACCGCTGGCCGAAGGCATCGGCGAAGTCGCCCGCAGTGGCCAGTTCTTCCATTACTACGCCGCCGAAGTGCTGCGCCAGATGGGCGAGACCGCCGCGTCGGTGCGCCCCGGCATCGACATCGAAGTGCATCGCGAACCGGTGGGTGTGGTCGGCATCATCACCCCGTGGAATTTCCCCATGGCCACCGCCGCCTGGAAGATCGCCCCCGCGCTGGCCTTCGGCAACGCCGTGGTGTTCAAGCCGGCCAACCTGGTGCCGGCCAGCGCTTGGGCGCTGACCGAAATCATCAGCCGCCAGGGCTTGCCCAATGGCACCTTCAACCTGGTCATGGGCAGCGGCGCCAGCGTCGGCGAAACCCTGGTGCAGTCGGCCGAGATCGACGCCCTGACCTTTACCGGCTCGTTGCAGACCGGGCGCCGCGTCGCAGTCGCCACGGCGGGCAACCTGGTGCGCTGCCAGCTGGAAATGGGCAGCAAGAACGCCCTGGTGGTGATGGACGATGCCGACCTCGACCTGGCGGTGGAATGCGCCCTCAACGGCGCCTTCTTCGGCACCGGGCAGAAGTGCACGGCCTCTTCACGGCTGATCGTCTGCGAAGGCATCCACGACCGCTTCGTCGAGGCCCTGCGCCTGCGCATGCGCCAGCTCAAGGTCGGCCATGCCCTGCAGGCCGGCGTGCAAATCGGCCCGGTGGCCGATGCGCGCCAGCTGGAACAGAACCTGGCGTACCTGCAGCTGGCACAGGACGAAGGCGCCACCCTGATCGAAGGTGGCGAACGCCTGCAGCTGGAAAGCGACGGCTACTACATGCGCCCGGCGCTGTTCATCGACAGCCGCAACGACATGCGCATCAACCGCGAGGAAGTGTTCGGCCCGATCGCCTGCGTGATCCGCGTACGTGACTTCGACGAGGCGCTGGCCACGCTCAACGACACCGAATACGGCCTGACCGCCGGCATCATCACCCAGTCGCTGCGCCACGCCAGCGCCTTCAAACGCGGCGCCCAGACCGGCTGCGTGATGGTCAACCTGCCCACCGCCGGCACCGACTACCACGTACCGTTCGGTGGGCGCAAAGCTTCGAGCTTCGGCCCCCGCGAACAGGGCCAGTACGCCCGCGACTTCTACACCGTGGTCAAGACCACCTACCTGCGGCCCTGAAGGAATACGCGCCATGCACGACCTCTTGATGATCGACGGCCTGCAGTACTCCAACTGGAGCCCGGAAATATTCCAGCAGATGCAGGCCGGTGGCCTGAGCGCGGTGCACGCCACCATCGCCTACCACGAGAACGCCCGCGAGACCTTGTCGCGCCTGGGTGAGTGGAACCGCCGCTTCGAAACCTGGCCCGAGCTGATCCGCCCGGTGCGCTCGGCCAGCGACATTCGCCTGGCCCACGAGGAAGGCCGGGTGGGGATCTTCTTCGGCTTCCAGAACTGCTCGCCGATCGAGGACGACATTGCCCTGGTGGAGGTGTTCCGCCAGCTCGGGGTGTTCGTCATGCAGCTCACCTACAACAACCAGAGCCTGCTGGCCAGCGGTTGCTACGAGCGCGAGGACAACGGCATCAGCCGTTTCGGCCGCCAGGTGATTGCCGAAATGAACCGGGTCGGCATGCTCATCGACATGTCCCACAGTGCCGAACGCAGCACCCTGGAAGCCATCGAGCTGTCGAGCCGGCCAGTGATCATCTCCCATGCCAACCCGGCGAGCTTCCACGCCGCCAAGCGCAACAAGTCCGACGCCGTGCTGCGTGGTATTGCCGAGTCCGGCGGGCTGCTGGGCTTCAGCACCTACCCGTTCCACCTCAAGGGCGCCTCGGACTGCAGCCTGGAAAGCTTCTGCGACATGGTCGCGCGCACCGCCGACCTGATGGGCGTCGAGCATATCGGCATCGGCACCGACCTGTGCCAGGCACAACCGCTGGCGGTGCTCGAATGGATGCGCAATGGCCGCTGGAGCAAGGACAAGGACTACGGCGAAGGCTCCAAGGACAACGCCAACTGGCCGGCACCGTTGCAGTGGTTCCGCGACAGCCGCGACTTCGGCAACATCGCCCAGGGCCTGCGCGCCCGCGGCTTTGCCGAGGCCGACGTGGCCAGCATCATGGGGCTGAACTGGTTGCGCCTGCTGGAGACCGCCACCACGGCGCAGGCCTGAGCCCCTTGCACGGACAGCATCAACAATAACAACAATCGCAGGTTCCGGAGGCTTCATGAAAAACCCAACCACCCTGCAGGCTGAAGGCCAGGCCATGGGCCTGCCGCTGACGCGGGACATCGACTGGCCGCTGTTCCTGATCAGCGGCGGCTTCCTCGGCGCCTTCCTGCTGGCGGCGCTGATCGACATCGACACGGTGTCGGCGCTGGTCAACACCCTGTTCGCCTGGTCGACCAAGGCCTTTGGCCTGTACTGGCAGGTGCTGATGCTGGCGACCTTCGCGGTCAGCCTGGCCATCGGCTTCTCCCGCTGCGGGCGGGTGCGCCTGGGCGGCGTGACCCAGCGCCCGGACATCAGCACCTTCAACTGGATCGCGGTGATCATGTGCGCCCTGCTGGCAGGCGGCGGCGCCTTCTGGGCGGCGGCCGAACCGCTGATGCACTTTGCCAGCCCGCCGCCCCTGTTCGCCGGCCTGCAACCGCACAGCGAGGCCGCCGCCACCGCGGCACTGGCGCAATCCTTCGTGCACTGGGGCTTCCTCGCCTGGGCGGTGCTGGGCAGCCTGCTGGCCATCGTGCTGATGCACCTGCACTACGACAAGGGCCTGCCGCTGGCACCGCGCACCCTGCTCTACCCACTGTTTGGCGAGCGTGCGCTGAAGGGCCCGATCGGCACCCTGGCCGACGCCACCTCGATCATCGCCGTGGTCGCCGGCACCATCGGCCCGATCGGCTTCCTCGGCCTGCAGATCAGCAGCGCAATGCATGCGGTGTGGGGCCTGCCCAACGACATCGTCACCCAGTCGCTGACCATCGTGCTGGTCACGGCGATGTACACCGTGTCCTGCCTGGTGGGGCTCAAGGGCATCCGCTTCGTCAGCGAGATCAACGTCTGGCTGATGATCGGCCTGGCGCTGTTCATGGTGGTGTTCGGCCCGACGCTGTTCATCCTCGGCGGCTTCCCGGCGGCGTTCGCCCTGCATGTGGAGCACTTCATCCCGATGACGCTGTTTCGCGCCGACCCCAAGTGGCTGGACTGGTGGACGGTGTTCTACTGGGGCTGGTTCATCGGCTACGCGCCCATGGTAGCGCTGTACGTCGCGCGGATCTCGCGGGGCCGCACCATTCGCGAGATCATCATGACGCTGTCGATCATCGCGCCGCTGGTGACCATGTTCTGGTTCACCGTGGTCGGCGGCACCGGCATCGGCCTGGAGCTGCAGACACCGGGCATCGTCACCGCCCATGGCGCACAGCCCGAGGATTTGCTGCTGGGGGTGACGCAGAACCTGCCGCTGGGCGGCCTGATCAGTGCGCTGTTCCTGTTCCTGAGCTTCATCTCGGTGGCGACCAATGGCGATGCCATGGCCTTCACCGTGGCGCTGGCGATGTCCAGCAACGATAAACCGAAGAAATGGCTGTGTGGTTTCTGGGCCATCGGCATGGGCCTGGCGGCGGTGGTGCTGATCACCATCGGCGCGGGCGGCGTGACGGCCCTGCAGTCCTTCATTGTCATCACCGCGGTGCCGGTGTCGCTGGTGATCCTGCCAGCGCTGTGGGATGCCGTACGCATCGCCCGGCACATGGCCCGCGAACAAGGCGTCTGAACATGATCCATCCAGGTATGACAACAATGCCCAACAGACTACCTGCATCACTGGCGTTGCGCCCTGCCGCCCAGGTCATGGACCTGGCCCGGCTGGGCAGCCACTTCCAGAGCCCGCTGAGCTTCGTGCGCAGCAGCATGCGGCGGATGATGAACCAGCGCTGGCAGATCCAGCGCAGCCGCTTCGACCTCGATGCACAAGGTTTCGGCACCGCCATATACCGCATCGACACGCCGAACGGGCATTACCACTGCGTGATCTTCTCGGCCTACCTGCCGCCGGAAAAACGCAGCGACCGGGTGATTGCCGACCAGTGGGACGTTGCCTTCGTGCTGGTCGCAGGCGACGTCGACGCGGCGCAACTGGCCGACCTGCAGCGCAACGTGCCACTGCAGGAAGCTGGCCGCTTCGATGCCCGCGTATTGGTGCTGTCCCGGGCCAACCGCAGCCTGCGCAACTTCGACCGCTTCCTGGCGGCGCTGGCCGAAGGGCAGCAACCCGACCCCTGCCAACTGGCCGAAGTCGGCTACCTCTACCGCACCACTGCGGTGTACGGCAACGGCAAGTTCGGCATCGCCGACTTTGGCTGCCTGCAGGACAACCCGGACTTCAACCAGCCGTTCAGCGCGCAGATGTTCACGGTCTACCTGCTGCGCCATTTCAGCATCGAACAGATCGAACACATGGCCCGTGCCCTCGATCCGCAACGGGCCGTGCCGCTGGCCCCCGCCCTGCAACGCTACCTGGGGGTTGGCAACGCGACCGGGCTGGGCATGGCGCCCTTCCTGATCAACCACCCGCAACTGGTGGAACGCTGGCTCAGCACGCGCGAAACCGCGCTGGCCCTGGCCTTGGCGCAACCGGCCGAGCCCACCCGACTGGCGCGTATGCAAGGCTTGCTGACGCGGGCCCGCCTGCACCTCGGGCAGACCCAGACCGAAGACCTGCGCCAGGACCAACAGAACCGGCAAACCCTGGGCGAGCTTGCGGCGCTGGCCGACTGGCTCGCTGACCAGCCTGCGAGCGATGACCTCTGGCCGCGGCTGCTGGCCTGGAGCGAGGCGCACGCCGGGCTGGGCTGCCAGGAACTGCTGGTGAGCCTGCTGCTGGAGTTGTACCCCGAGCAGGTCACGCCGCTGGCCGAGCGGATGGGCGCCGACGAAGGCTGGCAACTGGACGCGCAGATGCCCCTGCGGCAGTTGCGCGAGCTCATCGAGCAGCAGTATGCGTGGGCCCTGGCCTACGACTTCACTGCCGTGGAGGCCGAGCATTTCTTCTGGTACCGCTCGGCCGAGAAAGAGGAACCCCGCCTGGGCACGCGCGCCGAGGAACCGGGCGCGGAAAAGGAAATGCAACTGGGCATCGCCCGCAACATCCAGCGCTGCCACGCCGCCGTGCTCGAGCACCTGCAGGCTCACCCTCAGGCCCTGACCGCGCATCTGCTCATCGCGGTGCCCACCCTCAAGGGCACGGTGCGTCGCCTGCAAGGCATGGCGCAGAGCAACTACGGCGAAATCCGCACCAACCTGCTGGACCGCGACATGCTGCCGATCCACCTGCTGCGCTGCAAGCTGGCGTTCTTCGGTGCGGGCAAGTTCGACCCCAAGTCGAGCCGCTGGGTGCGCATCACACTGTTCCAGGGCGCGCCGCTGGTGAGCGACATCGGGCTCAATGACATCGGCCAGCCGTTCGCAGACGACTGGAACTTCGCGGTCATGCCGCAAGGAGAGCTGTGACCATGCGTGTATCGCTCAACGAAATCCAGGTGATGTGCCGCAAGGCCTTCGAAGGCATGGGCTTTGCGCCTGGCGACTGCGAGGACGCGGCCGAACTGGTGGGCTGGCTGCACTTGCAAGGGCTGGACGGCATCGGCGCGCTGGCACAGGCGCTGGACTACCTGCAGGGTGAAGCCAGCCAGCCATTCACCCTGAGCTACGAGGACATGACCTTGCTGGTGATCGACGCCCACGGCCAGAGCGTGCTGCGC
Source organism: Pseudomonas sp. NPDC089422 (assembly GCF_044749405.1). Taxonomy (NCBI): domain Bacteria; kingdom Pseudomonadati; phylum Pseudomonadota; class Gammaproteobacteria; order Pseudomonadales; family Pseudomonadaceae; genus Pseudomonas; species Pseudomonas sp. NPDC089422. The sequence goes on along the minus strand of NZ_JBIVHW010000015.1, from coordinate 66,018 downwards.
TGCGCGGCGACGGCGGTGGCGCTGGTGCAGGACAAGGCCATGCACCGTGGCCAGGCGCTGCTACAGATCCATCACTGCCACAACCGCTTGTTGCTGCTGGGCTACCTGAGCAAGGCAGCCGAGTGCGGGCTGCACGTGCAGGCCCGCTGGGAAGATGCGCGCCAGCGTCACCTGGCCGACTTTACTGCCGGCGAGCAACGCCCTGTGCTGCGCAGTGAAGCCCAGCCCGCCACCGTCGAGGCGTTCGAGCAAGGCGTCACGGTGCTGTTCACCCGGCCTGCCGGTGCCCTCCCTGTCGCGGGTGCCACACCGCACACCGCGAACCAGGGTTTCACCGTCAATGAAGGCACCTGGCAGCGGCTCAAGCAGCTGGCCGATCACATCCTCGTCGAAAGCACCGAAGCCTCGCGCCGCCTTGGCGCCGGCGGCGGCAGCGATGCCGACTGATTCCCGCATACCCAGGACCGCATTCAATGAAACAGGCAATCAAGACCGACCTTTACGCCTCCAAGGCACCGCTGGAGTGGGCCGTCGTCGGCAACGGCACGCTCTATACCGCGCAGATCCCCATCGATGCCCAGGGCCAGGTGGTCGCGGGCGGCATCGAGGCGCAGACCCGCCAGACCCTGGACAACCTGCGCCACACCCTGGAGGCCGCTGGCAGTTCGCTGGATGCCGTGACCCAGGTGCTGATCTACGTCACCGATCGCAGCTACCTGGCCACGGTCAACCGCCTGTACGGCGACTACTTCCAGCCCCCCTACCCCAACCGCGCGGCGGTGGTGGTGGAGCTGGTGGTGTACGCCTGCCTCTCGTAAAGCACTGATCGACAGGCTTTCGCCCGCTAATGGTTGGGCCGGTGGTGGTTAAAGCCCCTCGTCCGAATGGCTGAAAGTTTTTGCAGAGCAACGCAACCTTCGCCAGTCACACGTGAACACAGAACGTTCTGTGTCTGACTTGAGGTAAGCGATCATGGCTAACAATCAAGACAAAGATAGAAACCAAGGTGGCAGCAACCAGGCCCATGCCGGCGATGCTGGCCAAAAGGGCGGCCAGGGCGGCATGGCGGGTACGCAAAAAGGCGGCCAGCAATCCGGACAGAAACCGGACGACAAGATGGACAAGGATTGGCAGCAGTCCAGGGACACCGGCCGCCAGGGTGGTCATGCTGGCGGTAGTCAGACGGACAAGGACACCGGGCGCATGGGTGGCCAACCCGGCCAGTCTGGTACCCAGCACAAAGACAAGGATCGTTGATCGCTGAAGGTTTGCATCAGGGCGGCCTGCCCGCCCTGGTGTTTCATGTTTCGGCCGCAAACCACCCGGTATTCCCTTCAATGGCATGTTCATCAGCCGCTTCGCACAGGCCATTACGGCAGGCACAGGCGTAATCCGCTTCTGCCCGGGTAGAAAAGTTCAGCACCAGCCTGAGCTTGTCGATCGTGTCATAGAGGTCGTAGCCGTTGCCCAATGCTTTGGGGAAGCCTGCAAGCCGGGGCAGGCACTCTTTCTCCTGAGGTAGAGCGGGAACCACAACGAAGCGCGTCTGCATGACCATCCCTCTTCTTGGCAGCTCTTTAGTATTAGTCGCATTATGTGAAAGCATCAAGGCGACTCATACTGGATTTTCGCTCCCGGGTGGCGCAGCGCACGGCCCTCACATCTCGACCTGGGTACCGAGCTCGATCACTCGGTTCAACGGCAGCTTGAAGTACTTGAGGTTGCTGTTGGCATTCTTCAGCAGGAACGCGAACAGGTGTTCACGCCAGCGCGCCATGCCCTGCTGCTTGCCGGCGATGACCGTTTCGCGGCTGAGGAAGTAAGTGGTGCGCATGGGGCCGAACTCCAGGCCTGCCTGCTGGCAGCGGCTCAGCGCCAAGGGCACGTCGGGCTCCTCCATGAAGCCGAAGTGCAGGCACACACGGAAGAAACCATCGCCAAAGGCCTCGACCTCGCAGCGCCGGGCGGCACTGACCCGCGGCTCGTCCTCGAACACCACGGTCAGCAACACCACCTGTTCATGCAGCACCTGGTTGTGCAACAGGTTGTGCAGCAGCGCATGGGGCACCGCCTCTGGCCTCGCAGAGAGGAACACGGCGGTACCACCCACCCGGTGCGGCGGCTGGGCCTGCAGGCTGGCGATGAACAGCTCCAGCGGCAACGAGCTCTCGTCCAGCCGCTCGACGATGATCGTGCGACCGCGCTTCCAGGTGGTCATCAGCACGAACAGCGCCACCCCGGCAATCACCGGGAACGCCCCGCCCTGGAAGATCTTCGGCGCATTGGCGGCGAAATACAGGCTGTCCACCAGCAGGAACGCCAGCAACATCGGCACCGCCAGCCAGCGCGGTGCTTTCCACAGCAACAGCACCACCGCCGACGCCAGCAACGTGGTGATCAGCATGGTGCCGGTCACGGCCACACCATAGGCCGCCGCCAGTGCCCCGGACGACTCGAAGCCCACCACCAGCAGCACCACGCCGACCATCAGCGCCCAGTTCACCATGCCGATGTAGACCTGCCCCTGCTCCTCGCTGGAGGTGTGCTGGATGAACATGCGCGGCACATAACCCAGCTGGATGGCCTGGCGGGTCAGGGAAAACGCGCCGGAAATCACCGCCTGGGAGGCGATGATCGTGGCCAGGGTGGCCAGCCCGACCATGGGCAGCAGAGCCCAATCGGGCGCCAGCAGGTAGAACGGGTTGCGCACCGCATCCGGGTTGCCGAGGATCAACGCGCCCTGGCCGAAGTAGTTCAGTACCAGCCCAGGCAGCACCAGCAGGAACCAGGCCCGGGCGATGGGCTTGCGGCCGAAGTGCCCCATGTCGGCATACAGCGCTTCTGCGCCGGTCAGCGCCAGCACCACTGCGCCGAGAATGGCCACGCCCATGCCTGGGTGCAGCACGAAGAACTTCACCGCCCAGGCCGGGTTGAGCGCCTGCAGCACCTCCGGGCGTTGCACGATACCGTGGATACCCAGCGCGCCGAGCACGACGAACCACAGCACCATGATCGGCCCGAACAGAATGCCGATGCGTGCGGTGCCGTGCTTCTGGATCAGGAACAGCGCCACCAGCAGCAGCACCGCCAGCGGCACGACCCAGTGCTCGATGCCGTCGAAGGCCAGCTGCAGGCCCTCCACCGCCGACAACACCGACACCGCCGGGGTGATCATGCTGTCACCGTAGAACAGCGCGGCGCCAAACAATCCCAGCAGCACCAGCACCTTGCTCAAGCGCCTGTAGGGCGCCGCGGCGCGGTGCGCCAGTGCGGTCAGGGCCATGATGCCGCCCTCGCCCTGGTTGTCGGCGCGCAGGATGAACAGCACGTACTTGAGCGACACCACCCACAGCAACGACCAGAACACCAGCGACAGCACGCCGAGCACACCGGCGCTATTGGCCTGGACGCCGTAGTGACCGGCGAACACTTCCTTGAGGGTGTACAGCGGGCTGGTGCCGATATCGCCGTAGACCACGCCGACGGCGGCGACGAGCAGGCCGAAGGTGCTGGATTTGCTGGGTTGAGATGAGTTTGCTGCGACGGCGGACTGGCTCACGAAGGGCTTCTCTGGACTGGCGTTTGGATATGCATGCCATCCCTGAGCATCGCGCGCTCAGTATCCCTGCAGGCCGACGATTCAGTCGTAAAAAGTGCGTAAAAAAGAGGGGCATGTGGTTTCGGGGTGTTCGCCTAGGGAGGTTCTGCGCCAGTGAGATCGAGCGCCGCCCGCGCGGCGCATCGCAGGCAAGCCTGCTCCTACATCTGTTTCAGGCCAGTAAAGCCTGTGCCATCAGCGCGCGTACCCTTGGTGCGTGACTTGATATCGCGTCGAACAAACAAGGGGCCGCGCGCCAATAACTTAGGAGTAACTGGCCCGAAACAAATGTAGGAGCAGGCTTGCCTGCGATGCGCCGCGCGGGCGGCGCTCGGTCTCAAAGGCGCTGCAAATCTCTCGGCAGGCACTTGGTGGCCTTGGTGCTGTATGGTTGTTGCTACTGAATCCCCCCCGGAGACCCTCATGTTCCGTGCCTTTGAACGCTGGCTCGACCCCTTCCCGCCCGACGAGGTGCCGCCGCCTCCGGTCGGCCTGCTGCGTTTCCTGTGGGCCTGCACCCGCGGTGCCCGCGGCTATATCCTGGCGCTGGCGCTGTTCAGTGCCGGGGTGTCGGTCTACGAGGCCTGGCTGTTTTCCTTCCTCGGCCAGGTCGTGGACCTGCTCTCCAACTGGCAGGCCGGCGGTGGCGTGAGCCCGGAGGAAAGCCGAGTGCTGTGGGGCGTCGGCCTGCTGCTGATCGCCAGCATCGTGCTGGTGGCCCTGCGCACGCTGATGCAGCACCAGGTGCTGGCGATCAACCTGCCACTGCGCCTGCGCTGGGATTTCCACCGGCTGATGCTGCGCCAGAGCCTGTCGTTCTTCTCCGACGAGTTTTCCGGCCGGGTCACCACCAAGGTGATGCAGACCGCGCTGGCCGTGCGTGAAGTGCTGTTCACGGTAATCGAGATCGTGCCGGGCATCGGTGTGTACTTCATCGCCATCATCGCCCTGGCCGGTGGTTTTGCCGCCAAGCTGATGCTGCCGTTCATTGCCTGGCTGGTGCTGTTCGGCCTGGCCATGCTGTATTTCGTGCCGCGCCTGGGCAAGGTCGGCCAGGAACAGGCCCATGCGCGCTCGTCGATGACCGGGCGGGTGTCCGATGCCTACACCAACATCACCACCGTGAAGCTGTTTTCCCACTCTAAGCGCGAGGCGCACTTCGCCCGGGCGGCAATGGAAGACTTCAAGCAGACCGGGTTCCGCCAGATGCGTCTGGTCAGCCAGTTCGAGATCGTCAACCAGGCGCTGGTGGTCGGGCTGATTTTCGGCGCCGGCGGCTATGCCCTGTGGCTGTGGCACCAGGGCCAGGTCGGTACCGGTGCGGTGGCCGCGATCACGGCCATGGCCCTGCGCATCAACGGTATGTCGCACTGGATCATGTGGCAGATGACCTCGCTGTTCGAGAACATCGGCACCGTGCAGGACGGCATGGCCACCCTCACCCACGGGCCCAAGGTGCAGGATGTGCCGAATGCCGCCGTGCTGGAAACCCGCGGCGGCGCGGTAACCTTCGACAACGTGCGCTTCAACTACAACGGTGAACGCCAGGTGCTTGATGGCCTGAGCCTGAGCATCCGCCCTGGCGAAAAGGTCGGCCTGGTGGGCCGTTCCGGTGCGGGCAAGTCGACGCTGATCAACCTGCTGCTGCGCTTCTATGACGTGCAAGGCGGCGAAATCCGCATCGACGGGCAGAACATCGCCCGCGTCACCCAGGACAGCCTGCGCAGCGCCATCGGCATGGTCACCCAGGACACCTCGCTGTTGCACCGCTCGATTCGCGACAACATCGCCTACGGCCGCCCCGAAGCGAGCGAGGCACAGATCCAGCGCGCCGCCGCCAACGCCCAGGCCGATGGTTTCATCCGCCAGCTCAGCGACCGCGACGGCAACAGCGGTTACGACACGCTGGTCGGCGAGCGCGGCATCAAGCTCTCTGGCGGCCAGCGGCAACGCATCGCCATCGCCCGGGTGATGCTCAAGAACGCCCCGATCCTGCTGCTGGACGAGGCCACCAGCGCCCTGGACTCGGAAGTCGAGGTCGCCATCCAGGAAAGCCTCGACGAGATGATGCAGGGCAAGACCGTGATCGCCATCGCCCACCGGTTGTCCACCATCGCCGCCATGGACCGGCTGATCGTCATGGATGACGGGCGCATCATCGAGCAAGGTACTCACAGTGAGTTACTGGCGAAGAACGGTACCTATGCGCGGCTGTGGCTGCACCAGAGCGGCGGGTTCCTGGGTGAGGATCAGGGGGTGGCCGAGGCGCTCGAATAGCCACGAACTGTCAGAACCACTGCCTTGCTCCGTATCGGAAGGCTGGCGCAATCCTTGTGGAAGATCACACAGCCATTTGGACTGCGGTGTCGCGCAGAGAGACGACCTCCCAAGCGCTGCACATACCCTGAGCGAGCAGGATCCCTGGCGGATCACTCACAGCGTATTGGCAGCGCCCCTGGATACGCTGTGATACAAACCGGCGCGTCCTATCGATAGCGCTGATGATCACTATCAAGCGGCTTGCCTGCCTGGTTGGCAAACCCGGCTTTTATAATCGCCTTCAATTTTCCCTCCCCCTCGCCTGCAACAGGCGACCTCACCTTGGAATCAGGACTATGCCAAGCGTCAGCCAGGCCCCTCACGGCCGCCCCGAACATGATCAACAAAGCGTCAGGCAGCAGTGGCTGGCGATTCTCTCGGTTGCCGTGGGCGCCTTCGCCCTGGTCACCAGCGAGTTTCTCCCGGTGGGCGTACTCAATGATGTGGCCAGCGACCTGGGCATCAGCGCCGGCCACGCCGGCTTGATGGTGACCCTGCCCGGCATCATGGCGGCCCTCGCCGCGCCACTGCTGTCGGTGGGCATTGGCGCCATGGACCGGCGCTACCTGCTGATCGGCCTGACGCTGATCATGATCATCGCCAACTCGGTGGTGGCCTACGCCAGCGACTTCAGCCTGCTGCTGTTCGGGCGTGTACTGCTGGGCATCAGCATCGGTGGTTTCTGGGCCACCGCCATTGCCCTCAGCGGCCGCCTGGCGCCCAAGGGCGTGAGCGTGGCCCGGGCCACCTCGATCATCATGGCCGGCGTGACGTTGGCGACCGTGCTGGGCGTACCCGTGGGCACCTGGCTGAGCGGCCTGATGGGCTGGCGCATGACCTTCCTCGCCACCGCGCTGCTCGGCGTGCCGGTACTGCTGGCGCAGCTGTTCCTGCTGCCGCGGCTCAACCCGGACAAGGCCATCCGCGTCAGTGACCTGCCGGCGCTGTTCATCAACCCGCAAGCCCGGGTTGGCTTGATCGCGGTTCTGCTGATCGGCTTGGCGCACTTTGCCGCCTACACCTATGTCGCGCCGTTCTTCAAGCAAAGTTCCGGCTTCGATGGGCCCACCATCAGCTCACTGTTGCTGCTCTACGGCGTGGCCGGGGTGATCGGCAACCTGTTCGCTGGCTATGCCGCCAACCAGAGCGTGCGCCACACGCTGTTGCTGGTGGCGGTGATGATCGGCGTCAGCACTGCGCTGTTCCCCTACTTCGCCACCGGCCTGACCGGCGCGGCGATGCTGATCGCGCTGTGGGGCTTCGCCTTCGGCGCGTTCCCGGCCTGCTCCAGCATCTGGATGTTCGTCGTGGCACCCAAGGACGTCGAGCGCGGCATGCCGCTGTTCGTGGCCATGTTCCAGGTGATCATCGCCCTGGGTTCGTTCTTCGGTGGGCGCATCGTCGACCAGATGGGCAGCTCGGTGCTGTTGAGCCTGGCCACGGCGCTGGTGGGCTGCGGGTTTGTCACGGTGCTGGTGCTGGGGCGTAATGTCAGCAACAGCCTGGCGGCACAGGCTGGCTGACGCGAGGTGATCGCTCGCGACGGGTCGCAGCCTGGGCTGCGACCCCGCGGCATCACTTGCCACTTGTCACTCGGGTCCAAAGCCGGGTGCTCAGGCGCATCCCCGCCGGCGACAGGGTCTTGATCGGGAACAGCGTGTCGAGTACCGATTCCGGCGGGTAGATTGCCGGGTTGTCGCGCAGATCAGGCGTGATGTACGCCAGCGCGGCCGCATTGCCATTCGGGTACTTCACCGCGTTGCTGATGTTGGCGATCACCTTCGGCTCCAACAGATAGTTCAGGTACGCGTACCCATTCTGCCGGTGCGGAGCCCCCTTGGGCATCACCACCATGTCGACCGCCACGGTCGAACCTTCACGCGGAATGCTGTAGCCCACATCCACCCCGTTCCCGGCCTGCCTGGCACTGCTCATGGCCTGCAACACGTCACCACTGAAACCGATGGCCACGCAAATATTGCCGTTGGCCAGGTCACTTACATACTTGGACTGGTGGAAGTAGCTGATGTAGGGCCGCACCGCAAGCAATGCTGCTTCAGCCTTCTTCAGGTCCTGGGGGTTCTCGCTATGCGGGTCCAGGCCCAGTGTCTTGAGCGTGATGGAAACGATCTGCGTCGGGTTGTCGAGGAACGCCACGCCACACTGGCTGAGCTTCTGGATGTTTTCCGGCTTGAACAACAGGTCCCAGGACTGCGTCACCTCGGTGCTGCCGAAGATCGCCTTGATCTTCTCCACGTTGTAGCCAATGCCGGTGGTCACCCACATGTACGGGATCGCGTAGCGGTTGCCAGGGTCGCTGGCCTCCAGGATCTTCATCAGCTTGGGATCAAGGTTATGCCAGTTGGGCAGCTGGCTGCGGTCCAGCTCCTCGATGGCCCCCGCCTTGATCAGGCGCGGCAGGAAGTGGTTCGAGGGGCTCGCCAGGTCGTAACCACTGTTGCCGGTCATCAGCTTGGCTTCGGTGGTCTCGTTGCTGTCGATCAGGTCGTAGGTGGTCTGGATGCCGGTGCGCCGGGTGAACTCGGCCAGCGTGTCATCGGCGATGTAACCGCTCCAGTTGGCGATATTGACCCGTTCTTCGGCATGCGCTGCGGTAGCCAGCAACGCTGAGGACAACAGGGCCACGCAAATGTGCTTGTTCATGGACTCGCTCTCTTGTTCTTGTTTGAAAGGTAGGTCAGCGTTCGCCCTGGGCACGGCGCACTTCCCAGGCCATGCGCACGCTGGCGCCCAGGTCGAAAAACGGCCGTGGCGGCAGGTAGCCCGGGCGGGCCTGGCCCAGCACATCGCCGAGCAAGGCCGAATCGGCGCCCGTGGCCATCTCCACCAGCAAGCGGCCCCACAAGGTGCCGCGGGCGACACCGGAGCCATTGCACCCGGCCACGGCATGCAAGCCATCCTCAACCCGGGCGAAGTAAGGCTCGCCGGAGCGGGTGCCGCTGAGGTGGCCGGTCCAGGTGTATTCGAGGTCCTGGGCGGTGATGCCCGGGAAGCGCTTTTGCAGGCCCCACAGGTGCTCGCGCTGGCGTACGGCCAGGCCGGCGGCATCGATGTCACGCTGGCGATACTCCACGGTGTTGCGGATCAGCAACCGGCGCCCCGGCAGCAGGCGTAAGGTGCAGCCGCCCGGCAAGGTGGACAGCACGCCCCAACCCGGGTCGTCGAACAGCGGCTGCCAGGGCCCTTCGGTGAGCGGGCGGGTGATGCTGGCACTCAGCTCCAGCGGGAACGTGCCACTGCGCTTGAGGCCGACCCGCGGCAGGAACGCACCCACACATACCAGCACTTGCCGGGCCTGCACTGCGCCTGCTTCGGTATGCGCAGTCCAGCCTTTGCCTGGGCGGCGGCGCAGCTCGGTGACGCCGCTGTGCTCGAAGACTTCCACCTGCTCCGGCAGGCTGTCGGCCAGGCCTTTGACGTAGCGCGCCGGCTGCATCAGCCCGTTGCCGCCCGCGCAGTGAATGGCGCGGGCATAGAACGACGTGCCCAGGCGCTGCTGCAGAGGCGCGCCTTCGAGGAACTGCGCCTGTGCCCCCACGGACGCCAGGGTTTCCAGGGTCCGCTCGACCTGCTGCAGATGCGCGGGTTCATGCACCGCGAAGTGGTAGCCGTTGTCACTGAGTTCGCAGTCCAGCTTCAGCTCGGCGATGCGCCGACGTACCTCGTTCCCCGCCGCCACGCCAATACGCGAGGCGACCTGGTAACCGGCGTACCCTGCCGTGCCGATCAGTTCGTCGGCCCCAGGCAACTCATGGCTGACCACAAACCCGGAATTGCGCGCCGAGGCGCCTTGGGCGACGCGCTGGCGCTCGAGCAACACCACCCGTTGCGAGGGAAATTGCCGCGCCAGGGTATGGGCCGCCGAAAGCCCGGTGATGCCGCCGCCGATAATCAGCCAGTCGGCCTGTTGCGTGCCCTCGAGGCGCGGCTTTACCGGCGACTCTCCAGCCAGGGCGATCCAGCCACAGTGGTTGTTCATTGTCTGTCACTCCTTCACAATCGATGCGCAGGCGTGATCGACCAAAGATCCCCGGATGCCCGCTACACGCCCTTAATCTAAGGACATGGCGCCGAGAGTTCTAACGCTAATAATTCATCCATCCATTCGGAATTTGCATGGATACCTACCTTCGTGTGCCCTCGCTGCACGCACTGCAGGCGCTGGTCCGGGTCGCGGACACCCGCAACTTCACCGAAGCCGCGCGCCAGCTGCACCTGACCCAGAGCGCGATCAGCCGGCAGATCCAGCAGCTGGAAGAGCACTACCAGACCGTGCTGTTCGACCGCACCAGCCGCAAGGTCGCCCTGACCGAGCACGGTCGCGAGGTCTACGAGGTGGCTCGGGAACTGCTCAAGTCCCTGCGCATGCTGGAACAGCGCTTGGCGCCAGCGCCCCTGGACCGCCCTTTCCGCATCCGCATATTCGTATCCCTGGCGGTGCGCTGGCTGTTGCCGCGGCTGAGTTCGTTCTATGCGATGAACCCGGGGCTGACCCTGTCCATCGAGACCGTCAGCGGGGAACGGGTGGACGAAGGCGGCGACTGCGATGCCTATGTGCTGTACCTGCCTGGCGGCCTGGACGATCGCCGGCTGACGCCACTGTTCGACGAATACCTGATCCCGGTGTGCGCCGCGCAGCTAAATGACGGCCGCGCCCCACCCCGTTCGGCCGAAGCATTGGCCGGGCATTCGCTGATCCACGGCTCCACCTCGCGCTACGAGTGGAACCTGTGGCTCAAGGCGCAAAAGGACCTGCCCGGGCTCAGCTACCAGCATCTGCTGTTCAACCTCGACGACCTGGCGCTGGACGCCGCCGCCCGAGGCCTGGGCATCGCCATGACCGACCGCATGCTGGCCCACGACGCGCTGGTGCGCGGCGAACTGGTGGTGCCCTTCGGCGAAGCCCTGAAGACCGGCGGTGTGTATGCCCTGTGGCTACGGGACAGCGGCGTTGCACATCCGGCGTGCCAGGCAGTGTTGAACTGGTTCGAAGAACAGGTGGAGCAGACCATGCAGCCGGGAAAACCGCGACGGTAAAAGTTCGGCCCGATGCCAGGCTATCGCCACTTGTGGGGCCGGAAGAGAGAGCAACATTTTCGCAGGTGAGTACGCGCAATACTGCAGACAAGTCAGGCGCTGGCTCCAGGAGGGATACAGCTGTCCAGCAGCTGGTATGGCTCGTAAGGCGCCATTCAACTGCTCAGTCGCTTCTCCATAGGCTGATAGATCAGCCCTGCAATCTCGCCAACTGCTCTTCGTACCTCGGCGCACCTGATCGCAGCCAGCGCCATCGATGCAAAAAAGCCCAGCAGAGGCTGGGCTTCCAAACGCCAGGGGCGGCACTCAATCGAGTCGGTCAGATCACCGATCGTTCTTTGAAGAGGATGCCGTGGCGTTGCTTAGACCTTTGGAATTGTGCTCGCCTGGGGTGGTTCGAGAGATGGCTGTGGATTTGGCCAAGCCGCGAGTGTCTTTGGAGTGGGCGACACCCGAGGTGGTGGTTCCGTGACCTTTATCACTGTTGCGCGAGCTCCCGTAATGGTTGCCGCTTATTCCATGATCGCGTGTTGCTTTGCCTTCGTGGTCGCTTCCAGCGCTCATTCCATTTCCGTTGTGCCCTCCCATACCGCCTGCATGACCACCGCCATGTCCGCCGCCATTGCCGCCGCCGTTGCCACCGCCGTGACCGCCGCCACCGCCACCACCACCACCACCACCACCACCACCACCACCACCACCTTTGGCGTATGCAGAACCAATCGGGGATAGATCAGCGGGCACGAATGCCGTCAACCCGAGTACCAATGCACAAGCAAAAGCAGCAACAAGGGGTTTTCTCATTTTTGTTCGCCTCCAGAGGCGCGGGGGGAGCTAAAGTGCCGATCTGACCAAGAGCGCGCGCTGAAGTTCTCGCATTCCGACAGAATGCTGCCCCTTTGAGAGCATTGCCTTCGGTATCAGGTTGACTACGCTCTCGTTAGATAAATGATCAAGGACGGTTCACGTGGGTAAAAAATTGAATTTCGCCGTAGTGCTCTCGCTGGTAATGGGTTTTAGCCCAATGCTGTTGGCAGATCCGGGAAAAGGGAAAGGCCACGACAAGGGAAATCAGCACGGCAACCCTGGGCATCAAGGCAATGGTAACGGCTGGCAGAGTGGACCTTCTGTCGACTTGGGCGGGGTGCGGGTCATCCTCAACGACAATCGCGATTACTGGAATCCAGCCGCCTCTCTACCTCCAGGGATTCAGAAGAATCTGGCACGCGGCAAACCTCTCCCGCCCGGAATCGCCAAAAAACTGGACAGCAGGCTGATCGAACGACTTCCTCATTACGATGGCTATGAGTGGCAACAAGCCGGAGCTGACATCCTGCTTGTAGCTATTGCCTCGGGTGTGATCTACGAGGTACTGCACAACGTGCTGGATTGAAGTTGTCAGCTTGGACAACGCTGGAAGTAGCGGATGCCACCGCCCACGCTCCACATGTTCGATCAGGCGCTGCGCTGCGCCGGTAGGCGTCAGACCAACCGATACGGGCAAGTCACGATTGCGATCGTAGCGCAGCGACTGCCGCCGCTGTATGCCTGCCACTGCTTGAATTGCCAGCGCTGGAGCGGAAGTGCGTTTGGCCTGCACATGCTGAGCGCGGCTTCAGCTGTTCAGGTGGCGGGCGAAACGGCGATCTTTGAGCATGAACATCAAGGTCATACGTCCACCCAACATGCCTGCGGTCTATGTCATACCCGGCTGTTCAACGAGACCACGGCAGCGCCCGGCATGCGTGTGGTACGGGCCGGCATTCTGGAATGTGTGACTCGTCGCACGGCGAATTGTGAGGGCAGCGTCGCACGCCGTGCTGATGGTGTTCGCCCATAGCATGATGGCAACCGTTCAATCCGCCTACCCTGCCCCCTTTGTCAAAGGCGTAATCCTGGAAACCAACCACCCGACCCCATGGGAGCACTGTACGTGCCTATCGACTTCAGACCCGCTCAAGCCGCGGACGCGCACGATATTGCGCGCTTCTTTCAACTGACATCGGAGGGCATGGCCGATTACATCTGGAGCAAGCTTGCAGCACCTGGAGAAGCACTGCTGAGTGTCGGCGCATCTCGCTATTCCAGGGAGCAGGGCGACTTTTCCTACAAGAACTGCCTGATGGCCACGTTCGAAGGGCGCGTCATCGGCATGATGCATAGCTATGCCTTGCGTGAAACCCCTGACAGGCCTGTGGAGACAGACCCGGTCCTGGCGCCTTATTCCGACATGGAAATACCCGATACCTTGTACATATCCAGCCTGGCACTGGATGAGGCCTGGCGCAGCCAAGGGCTGGGCGTGCAGTTTCTTCGCCACGCCCAGCAGCGCGCTGAGGACGCTGGCCTGGACGGGTTATGCCTGATCGATTATGCAGAAAACCACGGTGCACGCCGCTTCTACGAACGTCACGGTTTTCAGATTGTAAAAACCTGCCAGATCGTTGCGCACCCGATGCTGAACGTCACCGGTGAAGCCTATTTGATGTATCGCCCCAACCACAACGTGCTCGAGAAAAAACCATGAACCAGAAACTGACCGTGTTCCGCGAACTGGATATCCAAGCGGTGCGCGACCTTCCCTTTTTTGAAGAAGTCGTGGAAGGCACCCCTCACACGCTGACGTCCAAGTACTACCACGATGAGCAGCAAGGTCGCATCTGCGGAGAATGGGAAGCCAGCACCGGCGCATGGCGCATCGACTACAAGGTCTGGGAGTTCTGCCATGTCCTCAGTGGATGCTGCGTCATCGAGCTTGAGGGTTGCGCCCCCGTCACACTGAGCGCTGGCGACACGTTCATCATCGAACCGGGCGCCAAGGGCAAATGGACCGTGCTGGAAGACATGAAAAAGAAGTTCGTGATCCTCTTGTCCGCGAACTAGGCAGCGCCGGCGCTTCCAAGCGTTGACCCGATGCCAGGGGGCGCAACGCAGCTTGCGTGAAATCCTGTTTTGGTGTCATAACCTGTGCGCTGCACAGTGCCTCACCTCGCCAGCCTTCGCACACTGACCCGCTCGAATGGGAGAAGAAAATGAAGCTCTTTTACACGCCAGGTGCCTGTTCGCTCTCGCCGCACATCGTCCTCAACGAATTGGACCTGACCTACACCGTCGAAAAAGTCGACCTGAAGCACCACACGACTGCCAGCGGCGCGGATTTCTACACGGTCAACAGCAAGGGCTATGTTCCCGCCCTGCAACTGGATAACGGCGAAGTCCTCACCGAGGGCCCGGCCATCGTCCAGTACCTCGCCGACCAGAAACCCCAGGCCAACCTGCTGCCCCCGGCAGGCTCGCTGGAACGCGCGCGGGTACAGGAATGGCTGAACTTCATTGGCACCGAGGTGCACAAGACCCTCGCCGCCCTGTTCAACCCAAGCATCAGCGCAGAGGCCAAGAGCAAGACCCTCGAGGCCTTCGGCAAACGCCTGGGCTTCGTGGACAAGGCATTGCAAGGCAAGGACTTCCTGACCGGCCAGCACTTCAGCGTGGCCGATGCCTACCTGTTTACCATCGTCAACTGGGCGCCAATGCTGGGCATTGACCTGGCACCCTGGCCAACGGTGGCGGCATTCCAGAAACGCGTCGCCAGCCGCCCGGCCGTGCAGAAAACCCTGCAAGCCGAAGGCTTGATCTGACCTTCGCCGGGCTCAAGCCCCCTGCCCTCTGCGGGCTTGAGCCCATTGCGCGCCCTCAATTCAGCACACCGATCATGGGGAAACTTGCCCCCGTTACCGGGCATTGGCATGGGGTATTGGCGCCCATTTGTTTTGCGTACATCAAGCGACACAAGGACTTAGCTGGCAAAGCACTTGTGAAAAAATTGTTGGCATAGCCGTTGCTCCGGCCTGTTGAACCAGGCAAAGCGCTATCAGTGGCCCACGGCCACCTAGCTTCGAGCGAGGCACCACACTATGCCAATACCTGTCGTGATCCACCCGCGTTCCCACGCATTCAGATTGTCAGCCCTCACCGCGCTGATGCTCAGCCTGTCAGCCGAGGCATCGTCGCTGGATGACGTCAGCCAGCCAACGCCGACAGACCCGTCGCATTACGATGACCAACCAGCTGACCCCGCCCCGGCGCTGCTCAACCTGTTCAACCTGCCCGAGGCCAACGAAGGTTCCCTCGAACTCAAAGATGGGGTGTATGGCGATCGCTCGACCAACCGCGTCGACAACGTGCTGCCGCCCGCGCTGCAGACTTCTCGCAATTACCCTACCAACGGCAAGCCGAGCCCGTTGTTCGGCGCGCAGCCGTTCACCCAGCAATTGCTGCTGTTCGAGGAGTTCGGCCCGGAAAAACTCGACCCCAACCTGCCGCCGCCTGCCCTGACCTTCCCGGTCCCGACACTGGGTGCAGCCCCTGCGCAAGACCCAGACGTGGTCGCCCGCAGCAGCCCCAACGGCAATGCCCTGGAAGCCTTCCTCAAGCAGCCGGGCCTGTACCCGTTCCCGACCCAGTACGCCAACACCCTTGACCGCAACCCGTGGAAGGCGCAGATCGAACTGTTCCTCAACCGCAACTCGGTCGGCTCGCCGGCGGAAGGCCGGCCGCCAGGAAAAGGCTGGTCGCACCAGCGCTGGAACGAGTTCTATCCCCAGGCGGCGTTCAAGACTGCACAGGCAGGCGCACGCATCAACCAGGGGCTGCGTGACCGCAAGCAGCTGCACAACTATGCCGTCGGCGAGTTCGCCCCGGGCGGGCTGTACTACCAGACCTCGGACATCCCGACCACCCTCGGCACCACCAAGGGCATCGACACCCGCTTCCACCCGAACTTCCCGCTGCAGAACCACAAATCGCTGTGGACCTTCGACGGTACCTTCCCGCCGAAGCTGCTGATGGTTCGCTATGGCCAGCCGGTGCTGATGCGCCACTACAACGCGCTGCCGATCGACCCGGCAGCCAACGCAGGCTTTGGCCTGCACACCATTTCCACCCATGAACACAACGGCCATAACCCGGCCGAAAGCGATGGTTACGCCAACGCCTATTTCTTCCCCGGCCAGTATTACGATTACCGCTGGCCGGTGCAGCTGGCCGGCTACGACACCATCAACACCCGTGCCGAAGACCCGCGCGCCGCGTTCCCCTGCTCGCCGGGTGAAACCCTGTTCGTCAACGACGCCAATCCGGGGCTGAAGACCTGCGAAAACGGCAGCATCAAAGTGCGTGGCGACTGGCGCGAAACCATGAGCACCCATTGGTTCCACGACCACATGCTGGATTTCACGGCGCAGAACGTCTACAAGGGCAACGCCGTGATGATGAACTACTACAGCGCCATCGACCGCGGCAACGAAGCGCTGCAGGACGGCGTCAACCTGCGCTTCCCCAGCGGCTCGGCCATGCCGTGGGGCAACCGCGACTACGACGTCAACCTGGTGATCGCCGACAAGGCCTGGGATCAGAACGGCCAGCTGTGGTTCAACCCGTTCAACACCGACGGTTTCCTCGGCGACCAGGTGCTGGTCAACTGGCAGTACCAGCCCAAGCTCAAGGTCCGCGCCCGCAGCTACCGCTTCCGTATCCTCAACGGCTCGGTATCGCGCTACTTCAAGTTTGCCGTGGTACGTGAAATCGCCGGCAACGGTGGCGAATTCAAGGGCCCTTCCGGCTCCAACGTGTCGTACGCCCGGGTGCCGTTCCACATGATCGGCAACGACGGCAACATCATGGAACACGCCGTGCCGTTCGACGGCACCCTGGACCTCAACGGCGACGGCAAGACCGACGACAACAACGCGATCCTGCCAGTGCAAGCCATTGCAGAGCGCTATGACATCATCATCAACTTCGCCAGGAACGGCATCAAGGCCGGCGACAAGCTGTACTTCGTCAACCTGATGGAGCATGACACCGGCAAAGGCCCGAAACAGGCCATCGAGCTGGCCGACGTGCTGTCCGAGAAGTACAAGGCAGTGATCAAGCAGACCAGCAAAGGGCCTGAGTGGGACAAGGGCGACCCGGTGGTCGGCAAATTCATGCAGTTACTGGTGCAACCCTACAGCGGCACCGACCTCAGCATGGACCCGGGCGCCTATGAACCGGCCAAGCCGGGCAAGGCCGAAGGCCTGAAGATGATCCCGCTGACCATCGACCGCAATGCCCTGGCCGACCAGGCCAAGCTCAAGGCTGCGCGGCACCGCGAGTTCCTCTTCGGCCGCTCCGACGGCACCGACAGCGCACCCTGGACCATCAAGACCGACGGTGGCTTCGGCTACAGCATGGACCCGCGGCGCGTCACCGCCGCACCGCAGATGGCCAGCGAGGCAACCCCGGGCGGCTTCAGTGGCGACGGTACCCTGGAGGTGTGGAAGATCAAGAATGGCGGCAACGGCTGGAGCCACCCGGTGCATGTGCACTTCGAAGAAGGCGTGGTCCTCAGCCGCGACGGCAAGGCGCCACCGGAATGGGAAAAATGGGCGCGCAAGGACGTCTATCGCATCGGCCCGGAAGCCGACTCTTCGATAGAGCTGGATGTGGCCATTCGCTTCCGCGAATTCGCCGGGACCTACATGGAGCACTGCCACAATACCCAGCATGAAGACTCATCGATGCTGCTGCGCTGGGACCTGGAGCATCCGGGGCAATTCCAGGTCATGCCGACGCCGCTGCCCGGCTGGGATGGTGTGGAATACATGGCTTCGGTGGGCCTGCCAACCTTCCGCAGCGCCAGCAAGGACAGCGGGACGGACCCGGCCAACAAGCCACCGGTGGCCAACAACGACAGCGCCGCGACCACGGCCGGCAAGCCGATCGTGATCAACGTGCTGGCCAACGACACCGACCCCGAGGGCAACCTGCCGTTGACGGTAACGGGCCTGAACCAGCCGGACTCGGGCCAGGGGACGACCAGCACCAACGGCACGACCATCACCTACAGCCCGCCGGCCACGGTCGATACGCCGTTCACCGCCAGCTTTGCCTACACCGCGCGTGACGCCAAAGGCACCGAGTCGCTGGCACCGGCGACGGTCAGCGTCGCGGTAAGCCCGGCTGTGGTGGCCGACCAGATCCAGGTGAGCAGCGCCGTGGTGCAGATGCGCAGCAACAATCGTTACACCTGGGACATCTCCGGCACCACCTCGGTGGCCACCGGCAACAGCATCAGCGTCACGGCAGCCACCACCAGTGGCCCACTGGACCTGGGCGCGGCGACGCTCACGGCGGCAACCAGCGGAGCGCGCTGGCGGTTGTCGGTGACCACCACCGGCAGTGGCCCGGCCACCCCTGCGACGATCACCGTGAAATCGGCACTGGGGCAAAGCGTGAGTGCTCCCATCACCGTCAAATGAGTGCTGGGCAACACGGGGCCGCATTGCGGCCCCTGGGACGCCAGCCTCGGCGCCGATCAGTCGTCGTCGTGGTGTTTGCGCCACCCATAGTGATGGCCACGGTCGTGGTGGTGACGACGCCAACCCCGATCGTCGTCATCATCGTCATAGTCGCGCCCACGGGAGCGATGACCACTTTCATCGTCATACTCGCGGCCCATGTGGTTGCCCAGGGCACCGCCCACGCCACCACCGGCTGCCGCACCGATCAGGCTGCCGGTGGTGCCGCCCATCTGGCGCCCCACCACGTTGCCGCCGGCGGCGCCCAGTGCGCCGCCAATGGCCGCTTCGCCACGGCTGTGCTTGTTGGCGCCCACCGCACCACCGGCCGCGCCACCTAGACCTGCGCCGATTGCCGAGCCGGTGCTGCCGCCGATCGACTGGCCGACCACCGAGCCCAATACCCCGCCCAATGCGCCGCCTATGCCTGCTTCGGTATTGCCGCCTGCCGATGCAACGCCGCTCAGCAGGCCAAGTGACAACAACAGAATCGAGGAGTACTTCATGGATGAAAGCCTCAAGGGAATGCCGAGGCGATCCTGAGGCTCTGCACGGGGCGTTACAACGGAAATCCGACGAATAACACGGGTTGGAAAAATTCTCTAAGTTATTGTTTTTTCCGCGAAACTTTGCGGCCTTTTGGCAGTCTTTGATTGCTTGACATGACCTCGTCGATCGCCGCGGTCCTGGCCTCCATTCCAGGCAGCGTTGCAGACGCGTGCCGAGCCTCAAGGGCTGTCAGGCAAAATGCCGCAGGGCGCTGTCATCCCACTCATGGCCCGCGTGCGACCAGCCGTTGTCCATCGGCAACGGGAACCCGGTACGGCATTGGCCCTGTTTGGCTTCAAAGTCGAAGACCGCGTGCGGGTAGTCGTTGATCAGCAGTAGCGCCTTGCGGTGGTCCTCGGACCAGGCAATCTTGACCATCGAGGGCTTGTCCCGGTCCGCCACGCTCTCCACGTCGTAGATGTGCAGCGCATTCTGGATCGGGTTGCCGCCGCCTGAAGTGTCCAGGGCGTAGAAATAGCCGGTTTCCTCATCGTCCTCGAACACCACGGCGTAGGGCCCTTCCCCGGCCGGCGCCTCGACCACCAGGCCGTCCCCTACGAGCAATTCGTTCTGTGCAGCAAGATAGGCAGGCATGTGGGCGTTCCTTTTCCTGTGTCTGGAGGCTGGATCATGCCCAGCAACGGATGCCCGCTGCAAGCGAATCAGGTTTGGGTCTGATACTTCAATCCAGCACCGGTTTGAGCAGCGCCTGCGCCTCATACAGCGTCGCCAGGTAGCGCAGGCGCATCTCATCGATGCTCAACCGCGAAGCATGGGTGGTGATGGTCAAGGTCGCCTTCAGCTGGCCCCTTCGGTCGAGCAACGGCACACCCAGCACGCGCATGCCGATTTCGTATTCCTGATCGACGATGCTGTAGCCCTGCGCCCTTACCCGCTGCAACTCTGCCATTAACAGCGCCCTGTCGGTCTGGGTGTATGGCGTCAGTGCCTGCAGCGGATTGCGCGCGAAGTACTCCTCGCGTGGCCCCTCCTCCAGCCACGCCAACCAGACCCTGCCGCTTGCCGTGCAATACATCGGCACCCGCGACCCGGGGCGGATCGACAACGAAGCAATGTGGCTGTAGCGACTGCGCACCAGGTGAATGATCTCGTCGCCATCGCGGCTGCCCACCGACACATGCTCCTGGGTCTGCCGCGCCACCTGCTCGACGATCGGCCGCAACATCCGCGGCAACTGCGCCGAATCGACATAGGCCTGGCCGATGCGCAGGGCCTTGGGCGTCAGCCAGTAATGGCGGTTGTCGGTCTCGGCAAAGCCTTCGTGCACCAGGGTCAGCAGAAAACGCCGCGCAGCACTGGGGGTCAGGCCGGACAGCCTGGCCGCCTGGGGCACGCTCAGGCGTGGTTGCTCAGCACTGAACAGTTGCATCAGCGCCAGGCCTTTCTGCAGGCCGGCGATCAGGTCGCGGGGGTGGATCTCGGGCTGGGACATGAACTCGGCTCTTGAAAAGTGGCATTCAACGCGATTAACGCATGATGATTGCGATTATCGCAATAAACGTCCGATAAGCGCATTGTTGATGACACCTCCCCGCGCCAAGCTGGCCTCCACAACAACAGTCATAACGGAGGTCAGCATGATCCGAGGTTCGACAGAACTGGTCGCCATCGTCGGTTCGCCCATCGCCCAGGTGAAGTCACCGGAAAACTTCAACACCTGGTTCGCCAACAACGCCCGCGACCTGGCGATGCTTCCCATCGACCTGCAGGAAACGGCGCTGGGCGCCTTTGTCGACAACCTGCGCGGTTGGCGCAACCTGCGCGGCTGTGTGGTCACCGTGCCGTACAAGCAGGCCCTGGCCGCACGACTGGATGGGCTCAGCGAGCGCGCCAAGGCACTGGGCTCGGTCAACGTGATCCGCCGCGAGCACGACGGCCGCCTGCTGGGCGACAACGTCGATGGCGCGGGCTTCCTCGGCGCCGCCCGCCTGCAAGGCTTCGTGGCCAGCGGCAAGCGTGCGCTGGTGGTGGGCTGCGGTGGAGTCGGCAGTGCGATCGCCTATGCACTGGGCGAAGCGGGCATCGCCAGCATCACCCTCAGCGACCCCAGCGCCGAACGCGTCGGTGCGCTCGGTGAAGTGCTCGGCACGGCCTTCCCGGACCTGGAGATCGACACACAGTACCGCTCGCTGGAAGACTTCGACCTGCTCGTCAATGCCTCCCCCGTCGGCATGGGCAACAGCGGCGAACTGCCTTTGCCAGCGGTGCTGCTGGAGACCCTGAAAGCCGCCACGCTGGTAGCCGACGTGGTCACCTCGCCGGAAATCACCCCACTGCTGCACAAGGCGCGGGAACGCGGCTGCCCGATCCAGACCGGTGCGCAGATGGCCTTCGCCCAACTGGGCCACCTCGGCGCCTTCATGGGCGTGACACCGCTGGAGATCTGACGCCATGAGCGCTAGTGAACAAGCAGTGTTCGACCTGGTGGTCCTCGGCAGCGGTGCCGGGGGGTTCGCCACCGCCGCCACGGCGGCCCGCCGCGGGCTGAAGGTGCTGGTGGTGGAAAAGGCCGAACGCTTTGGCGGCACCTCGGCGATTTCCGGCGGCGCGGCGTGGATCTACGGCAGCGATCAGGCCCAGGCTGCCGGTGCCAAGGACTCCCCCGAAGCCATGCGCACCTACCTGAAGACGATCATCGGTGCAGGCTACAACCCGGCGCTGGTGGATGCCTTCATCGAGCAGGGTCACCAGGCCCTGCGCTGGCTGGAGCACAATACCGAACTGCGCTACGGCCTGCGCCCGCACTCGCCCGACTACTACCCCGACGAACCCGGTGCCACCGAGTTCGGCCGCGCCCTGGAGATGGTCGAGTACGACGGTCGCCACCTCGGCTCGCGCTTCAAGGACCTGAAGATGCCACCGCCCGGCATGCTGCTGTTCGGCGGCATGATGGTCAACCGCGTGGACATCCAGCACTTCCTCAACCTGCGCCGCTCGCCCGCCTCGCTGTGGCATTGCCTGAAACTGATGGCACGGTATGCGCGGGACCGTCTGCAGCATCCGCGGGGCACCCGCCTGACCACCGGCAACGCGCTGATCGCGCGCCTGGCCAGCAGCGCCTTCGCCCATGGCACAGAACTGTGGCTGCGCAGTGAAGCACAAGAGCTGATCGTTGAGTGCGGCGTGGTCACCGGCGTGATCGTGCAGCGCGAAGGTCGACGGATTCGGGTGCAGGCTCGCGGCGGCGTGGTCTGTGCCATGGGCGGTTTTGCTGCCGGGCAGCTGGCCGCCGGCTACCGCCCGGTTGCCGCAGCGCCACACCTGAGCATGTCGCCGCCCACCAATGACGGCGCCGCCCTGCGCCTTGGCGAGGCGGTGGCGGCAGCCGAGGGTGACGGCCTGGCGGCCAATTTCTTCTGGGCGCCGGTGTCCGAACTGCGCCATGCCGATGGCGAGCGCGAGCGCTTTCCACACCTGGTCACCGACCGGGCCAAACCCGGGGTAATCGCGGTCGACCCGGCCGGACGGCGCTTCGTCAACGAGTCCAACTCGTACCACCACTTCGTGCAGGCCATGTTCGCCAACGGCATCGGCCATTGCTGGCTGATCTGCGACGCCGAGGCAATGAACCGCTATGGCCTGGGCCTGGCGCGGCCGAAGCCGGTGGACAACGCGGCGCTGATCGCAGCCGGCTATCTGCACCGCGCCGCCAGCGTGCCGGCGCTGGCCGAGGCCATCGGTGTCGATCCCCAGGCCCTGCAGCAGACGCTGGAGCACTTCAATGCCGACGCCCGCAGCGGCATCGACCGTGAATTCGGCAAAGGCGGCAACAGCTACAACCGCTACATGGGCGACCCTCAGCACCAGCCCAACCCATGCCTGGCGCCACTGACCAAGGCGCCGTACTACGCCATCCGCCTCCATACCGGCGACCTTGGTTCGGCGCGCGGCCTGGTGACCGATGCCAATGCCAACGTGCTGAACCGCAGCGGCGCGCCCATTGCCGGGCTGTATGCGGTGGGCAACGACATGAACTCAATGATGAACGGCACCTACCCCGGCCCGGGTATCACCCTCGGCCCCGCCCTCACCTTCGGCTGGATCGCTGCCAGCCATATCGCAGAGCGTCTGCAGGCGCCAGCCACCCACCAGGAGCAACCCGCATGTACTACGAACTGAGAACCTACACCCTCGACCCGCTGAAAATGGCCGACTGGCTGGCCCTGTACCAGAGCCATGCACTGGAGGTGCAAAGCGAGCACCTGGGCAACCTGGTGGGCTTCTTCACCAGCGAATTCGGCGAGGTCAACCAGGTGGTGCATATGTGGGCCTACGCCAGCCTCGACGAGCGCATGGCGCGCCGTGCGGCGATGGCGGCCGACCCGCGCTGGGCGGAATTTTCGCGGCGCAATCGGGAGCTGGGCGCAGTGCTGCAGCTGCACTCGCGACTGCTGCGACCCACGGCGTTTTCGCCGCTGCAATAGAACACTTTTCTCTTGAATCCGCGGGCCTTGTAGGAGCGGCCTTGTGTCGCGAAAGGGCCGCAACGCGGCCCCGGCAGTTTTTGCTGCGAAGCTGAAATCCTGGGGCTGCTGCGCACCCCTTTCGTGACACAAGGCCGCTCCTACAGGGGGCGCGCCAAAAAGGATTGATACATGCAACCCCTTGCGTGTGACGTACTTGTCATCGGCTCCGGTGCCTCTGGCCTGGCGGCCGCCGTTACCGCCGCGCATCACGGCCTGCAGGTGATCGTCGCGGAAAAGGCCAGCCAGCTTGGCGGCACCAGTGCCTGGTCGGGGGGCTGGCTGTGGATTCCACGCAACCCGTTGGCTATCGCCGAAGGCATCGTCGAACGCGACGACGCTGCGGAACGCTACCTGCGCGCCCAGACCCACGTCGCCGAACTCGACCCTCGCCAGCGTGCCTTCCTGCGCCATGGCCCGGAGATGGTGGCGTTCTTCCAGCAACACACCGCCGTGCAGTTCCAGTCCGGCAGCAAGATGCCCGACATGCGTGATGGCGACGGCAGCGCACGTGGCGGGCGCTCGCTGTGCGCGCTGCCGTTCGACGGCCGGTTGCTTGGCCCATGGCTGCACAAGCTGCGCCCGCCGCTGGACATCGTCAGCCTGGCGGGCATGGGCATCGCCGGTGGCGCCGACATGGCCGCCTTCTTCAACGCCCGCCGCTCGCCGAAGGCCGCCCTGCATGTTGGCAAGCGCCTGCTGCGCCATGGCCGCGACCTGCTGCTGCATCGGCGCGGTCTGCAGCTGGTCAACGGCAATGCCCTGGTCGCCCGCCTGTTGCGCAGCGCCCTGGACCTTGGCGTGACCGTGCTCACCGACAAACCGGCCACTCGCTTGCTCGGCGATGGGCGCATCGACGGCGCCCAGTTCGCCGGCGGCCAGGTGATCCACGCACGCCGTGGCGTGGTGCTGGCGTGTGGCGGCTTCGCCCACGATCGCCAGCGCATTGCCCAACTGATGCCCCATGCGCCCGATGGCGATCAGCATCACTCGGCCGCGCCGCCGCAGAACAGTGGTGACGGCCTGCGCCTGGGTGAACAGGTCGGCGCCCGGCTTGGCCCCTCGCTCGCCCATGCCGGCGCCTGGGCACCGGTCTCGCAGGTGCCGCGCCGTGACGGCAGCATTGGCCACTTTCCGCACCTGGTCGACCGCGCCAAGCCCGGCTTCATCGCCGTGCGCCGCAACGGCCGGCGCTTCGTCAACGAAGCCGACTGCTACCACGACTTCATGAATGCGCTGTTCGCCGCCACGCCACAGGGCGAACCCCACGAGGCCTGGCTGATCTGCGACCACGCCGCGCAACGGCGCTACGGTATCGGCTGGGCCAAGCCGTTCCCGTTCCCGACCGGCTTCTATCAGCGCCGCGGCTATCTGGTCAGCGGCCAGTCCCTGGCCGAACTGGCGCAGCGCTGCGGGATCGATGCCGCGCAACTGCAACGCACCGTGGCCGACTTCAATCGGCATGCCGCACGCGGTGAAGACCCGGCCTTCCAGCGCGGTGCCTCGGCCTACAACAAGGCCCAGGGCGAACCGTTGCAGGGGCCGAATCCCGCGTTGCGCCCCTTGCTGCAGGGGCCTTTTCATGCGGTGAAGCTGCTGCCCGGCAGCCTCGGCACCTTCGCCGGCCTGGGCACGGATGCCTCGGCCCGGGTGCTCGATCACGCGCAGCAGCCGATACCCGGCCTGTTCGCGGTCGGCAACGACATGCACAGCGTGATGGCTGGGCATTATCCTAGTGGTGGTATCACCCTGGGGCCGGGCATGACCTTCGGCTATCTGGCGGGCAAGGCGCTGGCCAGTCTGTGAGCGGGGTTCGCTACTGTTCGGTTATCGAACACTAGCCCCCTCCAGCGAATTGACGGTCGCCGCTTCACTGCTCACCATGCACCGGCCTTGCGTGTACCCCCTGCCTGGGGCCAGGTCACGTTCGAGAAAAAGCCGTTCATTACAATTTCAAGAAACGACCAGGATATGAACCACTCCAAGCTCACAACCGCCAGCCCACGGCTGCCTTCTGCCGGCATCGGCGACAAGATCCGTGGCGCCTTCGCCGTCGGCAAGACCCGCTGGGGCATGCTCGCCCTGGTGTTCTTCGCCACCACCTTGAACTACATCGACCGCGCCGCGCTCGGCATCATGCAGCCGGAACTGGCCAAGGCCATGAGCTGGACGGCGATGGACTACGCCAACATCAACTTCTGGTTCCAGGTCGGCTATGCCGTCGGCTTCGTGCTGCAGGGCCGGCTGATCGACAAGGTCGGCGTCAAGCGCGCCTTCTTCGCCGCCGTACTGCTGTGGAGCCTGGCCACCGGCGCCCACGGCCTGGCCACCTCGGCAGCCGGCTTCATGGTCTGCCGCTTCATCCTCGGCCTGACCGAAGCGGCCAACTACCCGGCCTGCGTGAAGACCGTGCGCCTGTGGTTCCCCGCGGGAGAGCGCGCCATCGCCACCGGCCTGTTCAACGCCGGCACCAACGTTGGCGCCATGGTCACCCCGGCCCTGCTGCCCCTGATTCTGACCGTCTGGGGCTGGCAGGCCGCGTTCATCGCCATGGGCTGCCTGGGCCTGGTCTGGCTGGTGTTCTGGGGCCTGAAGTACTTCAACCCGGAAGAGCACCCAAGCGTGCGCCAGAGTGAGCTCGACTACATCCAGCAGGACGTCGAGCCGGAGGTGGCGCGCCTGCCCTTCAGCCGCATCCTCGGCATGCGCGGCACCTGGGCCTTCGCCGTGGCCTACGCGATCACCGCGCCGGTGTTCTGGTTCTACCTGTACTGGCTGCCGCCGTTTCTCAACCAGCAGTACAACTTAGGCATCAGCGTGACCCAGATGGGCATCCCGCTGATGCTGATCTGGCTGACCGCCGACTTCGGCAGCATTGGCGGCGGCATCCTGTCCTCGTGGCTGATCGGCCGCGGCGTGCGCGCCACCACCGCGCGCCTGGTGTCGATGCTGATCTTTGCCTGCACCATGCTCAGCGTGACCTTCGCCGCCCATGCCAGCGGCCTGTGGATCGCAGTGCTGGCCATCGCCCTGGCGGTCGGCGCGCACCAGGCCTGGACCGCAAACATCTGGAGCCTGGTGATGGACTACACACCCAAGCACCTGATCAGCACGGTGTTCGGCTTCGCCAGCATGTGTGCGGCGATTGGCGGGATGTTCATGACGCAGATCGTCGGCAGCGTGCTGATGGCGACAAACAACAACTATGCCGTGCTGTTCACCATGATCCCGGCCATGTACTTCCTGGCGCTGATCTGGATGTACTTCATGGCGCCGCGCAAGATCGAAACCCAGTAAGCGCGGATTCCAGTTACCTCGATGGGGCCCTGACGGGCCCCTTTTTTCATGTAAAACCGGCGTTTCCTGCACGGGCCTTATCGTCGACAAGCCGGCTCCCGCAGGTAAACCCGCGGCCCCGGGCATACAGATGTCCGTCACGGGTCGAAAGCGGTCCGTCGCAGACTGTCTGCTATCGGCCCGTTTGGGATACTAACCAGAGAGAAGGGTCAACCCTGACGAAGCGGCTGCGACGTGGCCCGTTCCGGAGCACTCATGCAGATAAGGCATGAAGCAGCGCATCGAGCCTGCCCTGATGGGGGTGGTATAGATAGTCACTTGGCTCATGGCGGTTACCCTCCTGGCGTGCCGACGGCGGGAAGTCGATATCGGTCGTAGCGATGTTGTTCAGGTAGTTGGTCAGGGTCAGCAGCGTGACTTGCGGTGATCTGCTGCGCCAGCGCTGCGACCGCGCTGAGGGCGCCGCTGCGGGCTTGGCTGATTGCCAGCCGCAGCATCGCCTCGGGAATGATGGCCGGGCTGGCCAACGCCCAGCTGTCCCGTGCGCTGCTTGCTATCCACAACGAGCCCCAGCAAAACTGGTCCGTGGCGGAGTTGGCGGATCGTGCCGGTATGTCACGCGCGAGCTTTGCTGCGCAGTTTCGCGAGACCTTGGGCGCAAGCCCGAGGGAATGGCTGCAGCAGAACTCGGCATGATACCTGACAGCTCTGCCCGTTACGGCAATACGCGCGGACCTGCGCCCCGCTTGGGAGCAGCTACAAATGCTCCCGGAGAAAATCGACGAACGCCATCGTCCGAGCCGAGCGTCGTCGCTCGCGACTGAACACGGCGCTGACTGGCAGCGCGGTGGTCTGATAATCGTCGAGCACGCTGCGCACGATGCCCTGCTGGACGTCTGCTGCGAACAGCCATTGCGGAGAGAGGGAAACGCCCAGGCCGCCCAGGACCATCTCACGTATGGCTTCGCTGCTGTTGCTGGTGACGTTGCCCTTGATGGCGACATCGAGCCCTTGCGCACCGTGGGTGAAATGCCAGCGATCGTAATGCTCCAGCAGGGTGAAGGCGATGCAGTTGTGGTTTGCCAGGTCGGCGGGCTTGCCTGGCAGGCCGTGGCGATCCAGATAGCTGGGCGCGGCATAGACCCGCCGCGTGCTGGTGCCCAGAGAAACGGCCACCAGCCCCTCGCTCTTCACCACCCCGATGCGGATCGCCAGGTCGATGTTTTCCTTGAGCAGATCCTCGTTGCTATCGCTCAGGCGCAGGTCGATCCGTACATCGGGATGGCGCTGCAGAAAGGCCCCAAGCAGCGGCGCTATGCACAACCTTCCGTAGGTGACCGGTGCGGCGATTCGCAGGGGGCCGGCAATTTGCTCCTGGCCGCTGGCGAAGCTGCGGGTGGCGCTGTCGAGCTGGCCGAGAATGTCCTGGCAGTGCCTGTAAAAGCCTTGCCCTTGGTCGGTCAAGGCCAAAAGCCGGGTGCTGCGAATGAAAACGGCCCCACCCAGATACTGCTCCAGCGAACGGATCTGCTTGCTCACCGCAGGCTGCCCGATGTTCAGTTCGCGCGCGACCGCCGAGAACGAGCCACGCTCCACGACGCGCACGAAGATGCGCATGCTATCGAACAGATCCATCGACATTAGGCCTCTTTCAGGAATGAGTGATATGCGAATTTGGTTTCTTATCAGAATGGATAAGTCGGAGCAATCTGTAAGCCTCCACTCATTCAGAGGTGCCCGTCATGAATCAGACCATGCTTGCCGCTATCGCTGAATCCGCCCAGGCCCCGCTGGCCGTCCGCCACATGGCTCGCCCTGTTCCCGGTAAGGGGCAGGTCCTGGTCAAGGTTCACGCCGCGGGGGTCAACCCGCTCGATACCAAGATCGCCACTGGCGCCGGAGCACACGCCCGCCAGGCACTGCCGGCGGTGCTCGGCCTGGACCTGGCCGGCACAGTCGTCGAGCTGGGCGAGGCGGTCGAGGGGTTCACGCCCGGCCAGGCGGTCTTCGGCATGGCCGGCGGGATCGGCGGTGCTCAAGGCACCATGGCGGAGTACATCGCCGTGGATGCCCGATTAATCGCGGCAAAGCCACAGGTGCTCAGCATGCGTGAAGCCGCCGCTTTGCCTTTGGTCTTTATCACCGCCTGGGAAGGCTTGGTGGATCGCGCCAATGTCCATGCCGGCCAGCGGGTGCTGATCCATGGCGGTGCGGGAGGGGTCGGGCAAGTCGCGGTGCAACTGGCCAAGGCGCGCGGTGCCGAAGTCTACGCCACCGGTTCGGCGGCGAGTCTCGACTTCATTCGCTCGCTGGGCGCCACGGCAATCGACTACCAGACGCAAAGCGTGCAGGCTTACGTCGAGCAGTACACGGCCGGCGAGGGGTTCGACATCATTTATGACACCGTGGGTGGCAGCACGCTGGATGCGTCCTTCCAGGCCGTGAAGCCCTATACCGGACACGTACTGAGTTGCCTCGGCTGGGGCCAGCACAGCCTCGCGCCGCTATCGTTCAAAAGCGCCACCTACTCGGGCGTGTTCACCCTGACGCCGTTGCTCACCGGCACGGGACGCGACCACCATGGGGACATCCTGCGCGAGGCGGCTATGCTGGCCAATGCCGGGCAGCTGACCATTCGAGTCGATCAGCAGCACTTTGCGCTGGCAGAGGTCAACGAGGCATTTCGCCAGGTCGCAGCAGGTCGCAGCAAGGGCAAAACGGTCATTCAATTGGTGAGTGAATAGGCCTTGGTGTTCTAGGGCTCCACCCGTACAAACAGCTAGGTGCGTCCGCTTCTGGCCAATAGTCGCCCTTCGCGAATGGCAGCTATGGGTCGGTCACTCGCGGGTGACAACTATCGACCCC
Organism: Pseudomonas sp. NPDC089422; assembly: GCF_044749405.1. NCBI lineage: Bacteria > Pseudomonadati > Pseudomonadota > Gammaproteobacteria > Pseudomonadales > Pseudomonadaceae > Pseudomonas > Pseudomonas sp. NPDC089422. The sequence goes on along the minus strand of NZ_JBIVHW010000015.1, from coordinate 36,508 downwards.
AAGCATACATTTGTGAGCGGCTTGCCGGCGATCACGGGCCTAGCCCGTTTCCTGAGCTCAGATTCTGGCAAGTACGGCCTTGGCCTTCTCCAACGCCATGCGCGCCCGCTGCTCACCGCTGATGCCCTGCTCCATCAGCTGCCGGGTGGGAATCTCCAGGCTCAATGGGACGGTCGCCGGCAAACCCCGCAACAGCCCCACCAGGTCGGCATCACCCTCCCCCGGGAAACGCCGTTCGTTGCGCGCCTGGCGCAGGATTTCGTCCATGTCGGCGGGCACCGGGCCGGCGACATCGCACAGCTGGGCATAACGCATGCTGTGCGCCGGCAACTGCGCCAGGTCGTCCAGCGAGGAGCGCGAGCGGTTGAAGTGGAAGGCATCGACCAGCACGCAGCCATTGGCCCGGTCAGCGTTGGCCACCACGCGCATGGCCTGGCGCAGGTCACGCACGTCGGTCCAGGGCATGAACTCCAGGTGCGGGTAGATGCCATAGCCGGCTGCCAGGTCGCACAGCTCGGCAAAGTGCGCAGTCAGGCGCGCTTCATCCGGGTCGTTGCCGGCCACCAGCAGCTCGGTGCCACCCAGCTCGGCACCGACCGCCAGGATCGGTTCGAAATCGGCCACGCAGGTGTCGGCCTTGAGCCGGAGGATCTCCAGGTCGAGCACCTGGATGCCGGTGTCGCGCAGGCGCGCCTGGGTCTGCCGGCGCAGGCCGGCGTCTGCCACCAGTGGGAAGTGCTGCTCCTGCTCGGTGGCCGGCACCAGGCGCAGGCCCACATGGCTGTAGCCGGCGCGGGCGGCGGCTTCCACCATGTCTGGCGGGGACAGTTCGAGCACCGTCAGGGCGGCGAGGGAAAAGATTCGGTCGGTCATTTCACTTTCCTAAAGACGAGAAATCAGGCGATCAGTTCTGGCGCACAGGCCCGGCCCGTTTCGGCGGCCTGGCGGATCGCTTCGATCAAGGCCAGGGTGCGGCCACCGTCGGCGGCATCGATCAATGGCGCTTCAGTGCCCTGGACCACGCGGATGAAGTGCTGCAACTGCAAGGTCAGCGCCTCGCCTGCAGGGATGGCTTCCTCGCTCTGCAGCAACGGCGTGTGCCAGCCGGAGCCTGCCTCTGCGTAATGCCAGCGCTTGAGCTGTGGAATGCTCAGCGCCCCCTGGGTGCCGGCCAGCAGATAGCAGGGCTGCCCATCCTGGCGCGGGTAGATCGGGCTTTCGCCGGAATCCAGCTCCCAGCTCCACGGCGCAGCCACCGCGTCGGAACCGGTCAGGCTGCCCAGCGCGCCGTTGGCGAACTGCAGCAGCACCGCCGCGCTGTCTTCGTTGGCGAAGCCGCGCACGTCGTTGCGGGTGAAGGCCTGCACCTGCACCACCTCGCCACACAAGTGGCGCAGCAGGTCGAGGTCGTGGATCAGGTTGGTGAGCAAAAAGCCCGCCCCCGGCTCGCGGCGCCAGGGCGTCTCGAAATAGCTGTCGGGTTTTTGCAGCTGCCACAGCGCAGTGACATTGATCAGCCGGCCCAGCTTGCCTTCGCTGATAACCTGATGGGCCTTGGCGATCAGCGGATTGTGCCGCCGGTGATGGCCGACCAGCACCGGCACGCCACGGCGGCGCGAGGCCTCGACCAGCGCACGTACCTCATCCAGGTGCACGCCCACCGGCTTTTCCACCAGCACCGGCACACCGGCCTCGACGCAATCCAGGGCAGTGGCCACGTGCAGGTTGTTGGGGTTGGCGACGATCACCGCATCGGGCCGGGCCTGTTCGAGCATCTGCCGGTGATCGGCGAAGCAGGCAACCCCGCATTCGGCGGCAAACGCCTCGGCCTGCGGGCCTGGGTCTGCCACGGCGCACAGCCGGGCTTGCGGCAGCCGGCGCAGGTGCTGGTAATGCTGGCGGCCCATGATACCGGCGCCGATCAGGGCGATTCGTAGGGGTGAGTTCAACGCACTGTCCTCTTGTCGTTACTGTGGTGCCGATAGTGAAACCAAGTTCCAGAATCGACATTGCACAATGTAGAACCAAGTTCAGCTTTTCAGAACGACCCACCCGACAGACTGTGCGATTACCGACCACAAATGCATATCAGGCGAACAATTCGCTCGCCCGGCTGGCAGCCGAAAGCTCGTCTGCCGCCGCCAGCAGCAGCGGCGCCAGCTCGGCCAGGCGCGCTTGCGCCAGGCGGGCGCTGGGGCCGGCAACGCTGAGCACGCCGATCACCTCGTCGCTCTGCGGGCGCCGCACCACCGCGGCCAGGGCTGACGTGCCGATGGCCGAAGTCTGCTCGACCCAGGCATAGCCGCGCTCGCGGGCGCGGTGCAGGTAGGCCAGCAGCTCATCGGTCGAACGGGGTGCATTGGGGCCGAACTGGGCCGGGTCGGCAATGCCCTGGCGCAACACCATCTGCAGCGCCTCTTCATCGCTCAGGCTGGCCAGCCAGGCATGCCCGGACGCGGTGTAGAACAGGGGCGCGTCACGCCCCATGTCGGGGTCGTAGCGCAATCCGGAACGGGCACCCTGGGACTTGGCGATCCAGGTCTGACGGTGGCCGTCGATCACACCCAGACGCACCAGTTCGCCGCTGTCCTGGGCCAGGCGGTCGAGGATCGGCTGGATGATGTCGGCACCGCTGCTGGACAGGTAGCGAAAGCCCATCGCCACCAGCTTGGCCGACAGCTGATAACGGCTGTTGTCGCGGTTCTGCCGCACATAGCCCAGGCGCACCAGTTCGGTAAGCATGCGGTGGGCGGCGCTCTTGGGAATGCCCAGGCGCTCGGCCAGGGTTTGCAGCGGCAAGCCGTGCGGCTCGCCGGTGAGGCTTTCAACAAGACTGAAGGCGCGTTCGATCTGACTACCAGCCATGACACGTATTCCTGAAAATTTGCCGAATTCTAGAAGATGATTCCATGCCGACGATAGCCGGCGCAGCCTGCACGCCTTGAAGTGTCCGGTTATCGACCAGAAATTGGCCATCGGCCTTGCAGTGTCATCCGCTAGAAATGAATATTATGGAATCAGGTTCCAATAATAATGCAGGAGATACCGCAAATGCCCGCCGAACCCTTCCCAAGCGACTGCGACGTACTGGTCATCGGCTCCGGCGCGGCCGGCCTGGCAGCGGCGGTCACGGCCGCCTGGCACGGGCAGAAGGTCATCCTGGTGGAGAAAGACCCAGTGCTCGGCGGTGCCACCGCCTGGTCCGGCGGCTGGGCCTGGGTGCCACGCAATCCGCTGGCCCGGCGCGCCGGCATCATCGAGGACATCGAACAGTCGCGCACCTACCTGCGCAATGAACTGGGCAGCCATTACCACGCCGAGCGTGTCGATGCCTTCCTTGAAGCCTGCCCGCACATGGTCGCCTTCTTCGAGCAGCACACGGCCCTGCAGTTCGCCGACGGCAACGCCATCCCCGACATGCACGGCGACACGCCCGGCGCCGCCCTCGGCGGCCACCAGGTGATTGCCGCCCCGTACGATGCCCGTCAGCTGGGCGCACTGCTGCCGCGGCTGCGCAAGACGATGCGCGAGACCTCGTTCATGGGTATGCCGATCATGGCCGGCGCCGACCTGGCCGCCTTCCTCAACATGACCCGCTCGCCACGCGCCTTGCTGCACGTGTGCAAACGCTTCGCCCGCCACCTCTACCACCTCGCCCGCCATGGTCGGGCGATGCACCTGGTCAACGGGGTGGCACTGGTGGCCCGTCTGGCAAAGTCGGCGGATGACCTGGGCGTGCGGATGTTCGAGTCGACCGCGGCCAAGAGCCTGCTGCTGGAAGACGGCAAGGTGCAGGGGGCTGTGGTGACAACCGCGCAAGGCGAGCGGGCGATCCGCGCCCGGGCCGTGGTACTGGCGGCGGGCGGTTTCCCCAACGATGCCACCAGGCGCCGGCAGCTGTTCCCCCGCGATGGCAGCGGCCACGACAACCTCGCCCTGCCCCCGCCGTCCTGCTCCGGCGACGGCCTGCGCCTGGGCGAATCGGCCGGTGGCGTGGTGGCCACCGACCTGAAGTCGCCGGTAGCCTGGGCGCCGGTGTCCAAGGTGCCGCACCGCGACGGCAGCGTCGGCCACTTCCCGCACATCATCGAACGCGGCAAGCCAGGCATCATCGGCGTGCTTGCCAGCGGCAAGCGCTTCGTCAATGAGGCGCACGGCTATTACGACTATGTATCCACCATGGTCGCCGCCGTGCCGCAGGGCGAGGAAGTCTGTTCCTGGCTGATCTGCGACCACCGCTTCCTGCGCCGCTTCGGCCTCGGCCATGCACGCCCGGCGCCCCTGCCGGTAGGGCCGCACCTGCGCAGCGGCTACCTGAAGCGCGGCACCACCCTGGCGCAACTGGCCCAGGCTTGCGGCATCGACCCCGCCGGGCTGAGCGCCACGGTCGCTGAATTCAACCAGCATGCACGCCAAGGCCAGGACCCGGCCTTCGGCCGCGGCTCGACACCGTTCAACCGCAAACAGGGCGACCCGCTGCACAAAGGGCCGAACCCCTGTGTGGCGCCCATCGAGCAAGGGCCGTTCTATGCGGTGAAGGTGCAACCCGGCTGCTTCGGCACCTTCGCCGGCCTGCGTACCGACGGCCACGCCCGCGTGCTGAACGACGCCGGCCAGCCGATCAGCGGCCTGTACGCAGCGGGCACCGACATGGCCAGCGTGTTCGGCGGCTGGTACCCGTCCGGCGGCATCAACCTCGGGCCGGCACTGACCTTCGGCTATGTCGCCGGCCGGCATATCAGCGGCGTAACCGAGTACGAATAGCGCCAGCGGCTGGCGAACCATGGACATTGGCAGGGTTTGCCACTCAAACTGAGCCAGCCCAGAGAAAAGAGTGCCCACCGACCTTACCCGAGGAGGACGACTGCCCTTGAACAAGAACACCGAGCCTTCACGCGGCTGGCTGGCCAGCAAGCTCCTCGCCGACGGCCAGGAACCGGACCCGCGCTTCACCCTGGCCAACGAGCGCACCTTCCTGGCCTGGATCAGGACCGCGCTGGCGCTGCTGGCCAGCGGCATTGCCGTGGACATGTTCACCGCCGAGATCTTCAGCCCCGGCACCCGCCGCCTGCTGGCGGTGGCGCTGATCAGCCTGGCGCTGCTGCTGAGCCTGCCGGCCTTCGTCCGCTGGCTCAATGTGGAACGGGCGATGCGCCAGAAGCGCCCGCTGCCGTTCCCGCTGATTGCCCCGGCGCTGTCGATTGGCGTGTCGCTGGTGATGGTGTTCTTTGCCTATGCGGTGTTCTTCCATGCCTGACCCGCAGCTGGCCCACGCCGATGACGGCTTGCAGCCGGAGCGCACCTTGCTGGCATGGCGGCGGACCATCCTCGCGCTGGTCGTGTGCTGCTGCATGTATTTGCGCTGGGTGCCCCACCACCATTGGTTTGCGGCGCTGCCCGCGGCGCTCTGCCTGCTGCTGGCCGGCGCCACCTGGCTGCGCCTGAGGCGGCGCTATCACCACCTGGTGCGCGGCCTGCATGACGAGGGCGTGGTGTCAGGTGTCACCGAACACCTGCTGCTTGCCCTTGGCGTCACCGTGTTATGTGCAATCGAACTGGCGGCCATCGTGCTGTATGCGGCCTGAAACCAGCCAGCGGCGGCTCACACACACCAGCAGGATGAACAGCGTCACCCCGGCGGTCATCAGCACTTCGTAACGGTAGGCATCGCTGAACAGCATGTAGCCGAGCACCAGGGCGATGGCGGCGATCACCAGCCAGGTCAGCCAGGGGAACAACCACATCTTCAGCTCCAGGTGTTTACCCTCGCGCTCGACACGAGCACGCAAACGCAGCTGCGAGATGGCAATCACCAGGTACACGATCAAGGCGATCGCACCCGTGGTCGACAGCAGGAAGTCGAAGACCTTGCCCGGGAACACATAGTTGACCAGGCAACCGGCAAACCCCGCCAGGGTCGACATCAGCACCGCCACCACCGGCACACCGTTGCCGCTGACCTTGCAGGTGATGGCCAACGCTTCACCCCGTGCACCCAGCGAATGCAGCATGCGTGACGCGGTATACAGGCCCGAATTCATGCAACTGGTGACGGCCACCAGCACCACGGCATCGACCACCCGCTTGGCGCCCGGCACATCGAGTACCTCCAGTACCCGCTGGAACGAGCCGACCGCCAGCAGCCGTGGGTCGTTCCACGGCACCAGCGCTACCACCAGGAAGATCGACGCCAGGTAGAAGATGGCGATGCGGTACACCACCAGGTTGGTGGCGCGGCGGATCTTCGCCTGGGGGTTGGCAGTTTCGTCGGCGGCGATGGTGACGATCTCGGCACCGAAGAACGAGAAGATGGTGATCAGCACGCCACCCAGCACGGTGCCCCAGCCGTTGGGCACGAAACCGCCGTTGGCCCACAGCTGGGCCACCCCGGAGACCTCGGCCCGTGGCCAGGCGCCGAACACCGCCATGCCGCCGATGACGATGAAGGCCAGGATGGCGATCACCTTGACCAGGGCGAACCAGAATTCGAACTCACCGAAATGCTTCACACTGACCAGGTTGCTCGCCGCCAGCACGGCCATGATCACGAAGGCAAATGCCCAGGACGGCACACCCGGGAACCAGGCATGCAGGATTTCTGCCCCGGCAATGGCTTCGACCGGAATGATCAGCACCCAGAACCACCAGTACAGCCAGCCGATGGTAAAGCCCGCCCATGGCCCGATGGCTTCGGCGGCGTAGGTGGAGAACGAACCGCTATTAGGGTTGGCCACGGCCATTTCGCCGAGCATGCGCATGACCAGCAGCACCAGCAGCCCGGTCATGGCGTAGGAGATGAGAATCGCCGGGCCGGCCGAGGCGATGGCCTTGGACGAGCCGATGAAAAGCCCGGCACCGATGATACCGGCGATGGAGATCATGGAGACCTGGCGCGAGGTCAGGCCGTGTTGCAGTGCAGCGTTCTTGTTCGGTTGCAGCGACATCGTTTGAGCCTTCGAGAGATTAGGGTCTGACTTACCGGCCTCTTCGCGGGGCCAGTGAAGTCAAAGCCAGTCTTCTTGTCTTTTTTTCAGAGCCCCCGGCCAGACACCGGGGCATGGGTCAATCGCCGAGGTAGGCCTTCTTCACCTGGTCATCGTGCAGCAAGGTTTTCGCACAGCCTTCCAGGCTGATCCGCCCGCCATCGATCACATAGGCACGGTCGCAGGTCTGCAGGGCCAGCCGCGCGTTCTGCTCCACCAGCAGCAGCGTCACACCGCCCCTGACCACCTCGACGATGGTCTCGAAGATCTTCTGCACGATGATCGGGGCCAGCCCCATCGACGGCTCGTCGAGCAACAGCAGCTTGGGCCGCCCCATCAGCGCCCGGGAAATCGCCAGCATCTGCTGCTCGCCGCCAGACATCGTCCCGGCCAACTGGAAGGCGCGCTCCTTGAGGCGCGGGAAAATGCCGTACATGCGTTCGATATCGGCGCCGATCGCGTCCTTGCCGTCGCGCCGGGAAAACGCCCCCATCTCAAGGTTCTCGTGCACCGTCAGCTTGGGGAAAATGCCCCGCCCTTCCGGCACCAGCGCCAGGCCTTCGCGAATCAGGTCATGGCCCTTGATCGCCGCGTGCGCCTTGCCATCGAAGGTGATCTGCCCGGCGCTGGGCTTGAGCAGCCCGGCCAGGGTCTTGAGGGTGGTGGTCTTGCCTGCGCCGTTGGCACCGATCAGCGCCACCATTTCACCTTCGCCCACTTTCAGGTCGATGCCCTTGATCGCCTGGATGGCGCCGTAGGACACCTTGAGCTCATTCACTTGCAGAAGGGTCTTCATGCCACTGCCTCCGCGCCGAGGTAAGCCTCGATCACCCGTGGGTCCTTGCGTACATCGGCCGGCAGGCCGTCGGCGATCTTGCGGCCGAATTCCAGCACGGTGATGTGATCGCACAAGCCCATCACCAGCTTCACGTCGTGCTCGATCAGCAGCACCGTCTTGCCGTCCGCCTGCATCTTGCACATCAGCTGGCGCAGGCCTTCGGTTTCCGCCGCGTTCATGCCAGCGGCCGGCTCGTCGAGCGCAATCAGCTTGGGTTCGGTGGCCAGCGCGCGGGCGATTTCCAGGCGACGCTGGTCACCGTACGAGAGGTTTTTCGCCAGTTCACCGGCGAGGTGGGCGATGCCGACATAATTCAGCCAATGCCGCGCTGCCTGGCGGATTTCACGCTCCTCGCGCACACAGGCCGGGGTCCGCAGGATGGCGCCGAACACGCCGCTGCGGGTACGCACATGGCGGCCGATCATCACGTTCTCCAGCGCGGTCATGTTGTGGAACAGGCGGATGTTCTGGAAGGTTCGGGAGATACCGGCCTCCACCACCTTGTGCGGCTTGCTGATGCGCAGTGGCTGGCCATCGAACATCACCCGCCCCTGCTCGGCCCGGTACAACCCGGTGAGCACGTTGAACAAGGTGGTCTTGCCGGCACCGTTGGGGCCCAGCAGGCCGCGGATCTCACCACGGCGAATGCTCAGGTCGATGTTGTGCAGGGCCTGCAGGCCACCGAAGAACTTGCTGACCTGATGCAGCTCAAGAAGGATTTCGCTCATGCCTTGTCCGCCTGTTTGATCGGGAGTTCGAAGGGCGCCTCGCTGGCCGGCGCCTGCACGGCGGTGCTGAGTGCCGCGGGCAGTGGTTCAGCCTCCGGGTCGGCATCGTGCAGCTCGGCGCGGCGGCGGTCGGACGGCCACAGGCCTTCGGGGCGAAAACGCATCACCAGGATCAGCGCCAGGCCGAACACCAGCATGCGCAGGGTCGAGGCATCCAGCACGTTGCGCAGGATGTCGCGGCTGACGAAGGTGACGTTATCCATCACCCACGGCTGCACCCAGTTGACCAGGTCGCGGAACAGCTCGGGCATCACCGACAGGATCAGCGCCCCCAGCACCACGCCACGGATCGAGCCCATGCCACCGAGCACCACCATGGCCAGGACCATGATCGACTCCATCAGGGTGAACGACTCGGGGCTGACGAAGCCCTGGTAGCTGGAAAACAGCACACCCGAGACACCGCCGAAGGTCGCCCCCATGGCAAAGGCCAGCAGTTTCAGGTTGCGCTTGTTAAGGCCCATGGCTTCGGCCGCCACTTCGTCTTCGCGCAGGGCCATCCAGGCACGGCCGATGCGCGACACCTCCAGGCGCTTGGACAGCACGATGCAGAAGATCACGATGGCCAGGAAGAACAGGTAGTAGTTGATCACCGGCGACACCTGCAAGCCGAACAGGCTCCAGCTTTGCTGCAGTGACAACAGCGGCGCAGCGCCCTCACCCGCCGCGTGCATCCACGGCCCGCCATCCACATGCAGCGGGGCAATGTTGCTGATGCCCTGGGGACCGTTGGTGAGGTTCACCGGCTGGTCGAGGTTGTTCATGAAGATGCGGATGATCTCGCCGAAGCCGAGGGTGACGATCGCCAGGTAGTCGCCGCGCAGCTTCAGCACCGGCGCACCGATCAGCACCCCGCAGATCGCTGCGGCCACCGCAGCCACCGGGATGATCACCCACAACGGCCAGTCCATCACGCCGCCGGCCAGGCCCGCCAGGTTCAAGTGCGGCGAGGCCAGCAAGGCGTACAGGTAGGCACCGATGGCGTAGAAGCCGATATAGCCCATGTCGAGCAGGCCGGCATAACCGATGACGATGTTCAGGCCCAGCGCCAACAGCACGTAGAGCATGGCGAAACCGAGGATGCGCACCCAGGTCGGGCCGAGCATCGGGACGGCATCGACCAGGAACGGCAAGGCGATGAAGCCGAGCAGCAACAGCAGGTACTGGCTCTTGAGGTTTTTCATGGCAACGCCCTCACGCCCGGTCAGCCTGGCGTTCGCCAAGCAGGCCGTTAGGCCGGAACAGGAGCACCAGGATCAGCACGGCAAAGGCGAAGATGTCCTGGTAGTTGGCACCGAGGAAGCCCCCGGTGAGCTGCCCGGTGTAGCCGGCCGCCAACGACTCGATCAGCCCCAGCAGCAAGCCACCGGCCATGGCCCCGAACAGGTTGCCGATGCCGCCGAGCACCGCCGCCGAGAAGGCCTTGAGGCCCAGCAGCAAGCCCATGTAGGCGTCGGCCTGGCCGTAGTTGATGGCGCGCATCACCCCGGCGACCGCACCCAGGCTGGCGCCGATGAGGAAGGTCACGGAGATCACCCGGTTGATGTTGATGCCCATCAGCCCGGCCACTTCCTGGTTCTGTGCGGTGGCGCGCATCGCCTTGCCCAGGCGGGTCTTGTCGACCAGCAGCCAGAGGCCGAACATGATCACCACGGCGATCAGCATGATCGACACCTGCACATTGGTCAGGGTCGCGCCGAACACCTCGACCGGCTGCACCTCGACCACTTCGGGGAAGGTCTTGTAGCCGCGCCCCCAGATCATCATCGCCAGGTTCTGCAGGGCGATGGAGATGCCGATGGCAAGGATCAGCGGGGTCAGCCGCGGCGCCTTGCGCAGCGGCCGGTAGGCGTACTTCTCCATGCCCTGGGCCAGCAGCATGCAGACCACCGCCGCCGCCATGATCGCCAGCAGCAAGGTGAGAATGCCCGGCGCGAAGCCGGCACCGGCCAGCATGGTGAGTACCGAAATGGTGACCATGGCGCCGACCATCACCACCTCGCCGTGGGCGAAGTTGATCAGGCCGATGATGCCGTAGACCATGGTGTAGCCCAGGGCTACCAGGGCGTAGATGCTGCCCAGCACCAGGCCGTTGAGGACCTGTTGCAACAAGATATCGAAGTTACCGTCCACGAGCTGAATCCTCAAAACTGCGTTGTCGTCGGCGCACGGTGGTTCAGCACCATGCGCCGACAGGCCTGGCAGGTGGGAAAAGTCTTGTTGTTATGTCGCAGGCTTTACCTGCTTGTTATGGGGGTGACGCTCAGTCGCGCTCGACCGACAGGGTCTTCCAGCCGCCATCGGCAAACTGGAACACGGTCGCCGCCGGGTTCTTCAAATTGCCTTTGTCGTCGAAGGCGATGGTGCCGGTGACACCGTCATAGCTCTGCTGCTTGAGCACTGGCAGATAGACCTTGGGGTCATCGGAGCCGGCCTTGACCATGGCGCTGATCGCAGCCCAGGTGGCGTCGTAGGCAGCCGGCGAAGACTGCACTACGCCTACCCCGAACTTGTCCTTGAGCTTCTGCTCGAAGGCTGCGCCCTTGGGCATTTCCAGCAGCGGCGTGCCGTAGTTCCAGGCGTAGGTACCTTCGGCGGCGCTGCCGGCCATTTGCTTGAACGAGTCGTTGGGCAGGTTGCCGATGTTCATGAACCGCGCCTTCAGGCCCAGGTTCTTCATCTGCTTGGCCATGGGCGCGGCCTGGTAGTCGAGGGCGGCGAAGAACACGGCATCGGCCTTCTGCGCCTTGGCCGTGGTGAGGATGGCGTTGAAGTCGGTGGACTTGTCGTTGGTGTACTCGCGCACCACCACGTTGCCGCCCGCCGCCTTGACCGCCCGGGTCACCTCATCGGCCAGGCCTTGGCCATAGGCGGTGCGGTCGTCGAAGATGGCGATGCGCTGGGCCTTGAGCTGGTTGACCAGGTAGTTGCCGGCGTAGCGGCCCAGGGTGGCATCGTCGTTGACAGTGCGGAACACCGACGGGATGCCCTGCTGGGTCAAGGTGGGGTTGGTCGCCGAGGGCGAGATCTGCGGGATGCCGGCGGCGGCGTAGATCTTCGAGGCGGGGATGCTGGTGCCGGAGTTGTAGTGGCCGATCACCACGGCCACTTTCGAGTCCACCAGGCGCTGCGCCACGGCGGTGCCGGTGCGTGGGTCGGCGACGTCGTCTTCTGAGACCAGCTTGAATTGCGCGACCTTGTCGCCGATCTTCAGTTGCTGCTGGTTGGCCTCCTCCACGGCAATCTGGATGCCATGCTCGACGTCCTGTCCCTGGTGCGCCGAAGGCCCGGTCAGGGGGCCGGCGAAGCCGATCCTGACCACTTCACTGTCTGCTGCGTTTGCCGTCCCCATGGCCATCAGCAAGGTTACCGCGGTGGCGAGGGCTGTACGCCCGCCGTTATTCTTATTCATGCTCAGCTCCCAGTCGTAGTTTGACGAACCTCGAAACACTGTGCTTACCGCCTGCGAATTGGCAGGAACGCCGTCGCACTTGTAAGATAACAGTCAGCAGGCAACTGTCAATGGGTGTATGCTACGGGAGTCGGTAAAAAAATTTTTCTGCCGACCAGCGAAGTCGTCGACAGAAAAGGGGTCGCCCTGCCACCCGGTAAGATGTTTGATAACATATGCCGACAACATCACCGCTGGTTGGCTACGGATCCCGCCGCATGGGCTTTCGGGCTGCGCGCAACCTGCCGGAGAACAACCGTGATGAGCCAACCAGTTTCAGGAGCAACACTTCTATGAATGCGTCGTTAGGCACGCGCCGCGCCAATCTGGCGGAAACCGTGATCCAGGAGCTGTCCGGCCGGATCGACAACGGCACCTACGGCCCGGGCGACAAGCTGCCGTCCGAGCAGGAGCTGTGCAAGGAGTTCAACGTCAGCCGGCCGGTGATCCGCGAGGCGGTGGCGTCGCTGCGCCTGGGCGGGCGCCTGATCGCCCGCCAGGGCGTGGGCGTGTTCGTGGTCGAGCAGGACGTCAAGCGCATCGGCTTCGCCATCGACAGCGTGGTCGACGACGTACGCGCCGCAGCGCAGATCCTTGAATTGCGCCTGGGTATCGAGACCGAGTCGGTGGCCCGCGCCGCCGAGCGTCGCAGCCCGGCCAGCATGGCGGCGATCACCGAGGCGTTCGACCGCTTCAATTCCCTCGATGGTGCCAGCCAGGAAGAAGAAGCCCGCGCCGACTTCGAGTTCCACCTGGCGATCGCCCGCGCCACCAACAACCCGCACTTCACCCAGCTGCTCGAAGCGCTGGGGCCGGACATCATCCTCGACCTGAACCTCAAGCATGGCCAGGTGACCGGCAAGAACCGCCAGGCCCATATCAAGAAGATCGGCCGCGAGCACGGGGCGATCCTGTCGGCGATCAGCATGGGCGATGTGGGCAGTGCGCGCACGGCGCTGCGCAAGCACCTCGAAGAGAGCCTGTCGCGCTATCAGCGGTTGCTCGACAGCAAGGCCTGAGTGACTGCCTGCAAGGGCCTCTTCGCGGGGCAAGCCCGCTCCCACAGGTACCGCGCCACATTCGAGGTTGGCGTGGTACCTGTGGGAGCGGGCTTGCCCCGCGAAGAGGCCAGCCCTGCCAGCCTCAAAGGCTCAGGAATACCTCAAAGCCCCAGGCACACGTACTTGATCTCCAGGTAATCCTCGATCCCGTACCGCGACCCTTCCCGACCCAGCCCCGAAGCCTTGACCCCGCCAAACGGCGCCACCTCGGTCGCCACCACCCCGACATTGACCCCGACCATCCCGTATTCCAGGGCCTCGGACACCCGCCAGATACGCCCGACATCCCGCGCATACAGGTAGCAAGCCAGACCAAACTCGGTATCGTTCGCCTGGGCAATCACTTCCTCTTCACTGCTGAAGCGGAAGATCGGCGCCACCGGCCCGAAAATCTCCTCACGTGCCACACGCATGCCCGGCGTCACATCCGCCAGCAAGGTCGGCTCGAAAAACGCCTCGCCCAACGCATGGCGGCGCCCACCTGCCACCACCCGCGCGCCTGCCTCCACCGCTTCGCCCACCAGGCGCTCGACACCACTGGCGGCACGCCCGTCGATCATCGGCCCGACCTGGGTGCCAGGCGCATCACCCTGCCCCACCACCAGCTCGCGCACCCGCTCGGCAAAGCGCGCAACGAAGCGCTCATAAATGCCATCCTGGATATAGAAACGGTTGGCGCACACGCAGGTCTGCCCGCTGTTGCGGAACTTGGCGATCAGCGCACCTTCCACCGCCTTCTCGAGGTCGGCGTCATCGAACACGATAAAGGGCGCGTTGCCACCCAGTTCCAGGGTCACCTTCTTCACCGTCGCCGCCGACTGCTGGAGCAACTGGATACCGATCGGCGTGGAGCCGGTGAACGACAGCTTGCGCACGGTCGGGCTGGCCGTCAGCTCACCACCAATGGCCGCAGAATCACCCGTGACCACGCTCAGCACACCGGCAGGGATGCCCGCACGCTCGGCCAGCACGCACAACGCCAGCGCACTGAAGGGCGTCTGCGATGCCGGTTTGAGTACCAGCGTGCAGCCAGCGGCCAGTGCCGGCGCAGCCTTGCGGGTAATCATCGCCGCCGGGAAATTCCACGGCGTGATCGCCGCGCACACGCCGATGGGCTCCTTGGTGACGATCAAGCGCCGGTCGGCGCTCGGCGAGGGAATCACATCACCGTAGAGGCGCTTGCCCTCCTCGGCATAGAACTCCACATAGGCGGCGGCAAAGGCAATTTCGCCACGGGACTCTGCCAGCGGCTTGCCCTGTTCGGCGGTCATGATCCGCGCCAGGTCTTCCTGATGGGCGAGGATTTCGCGGAACCAGGCCTGCAGCCGCGCCGCGCGCTCCTTGGCGGTGAGCGCGCGCCAGGCCGGCAAGGCACGCTCGGCGGCGGCGATGGCGCGACGGGTTTCCTGCGCCCCCATGCGCGGCACATGGCCGAGCACGGCACCGGTGGCCGGGTTGGTCACGGCAATGCGCTGGCCGCTGTCGGCCGCCAGCCATTTTCCGTCGATGTAGCAAACTTCACGCAGCAGGTCGTGATCGGCAAGTTTCATGTCGATTGGCTCGTTCGAATAGAAAAAAGGTGGGGCCGTACCGCGCCCCACCTGAGGCGAATCAGCGCTTGGCCTGCAGGGCCTTGTCGCGGATCTGGCTGAGGGTCATGCGCGGGGTCAGGGCTTCAGGGTCGACCTGGATCTCGATCAACGCCGGCTTGCCCGAAGCCTGGCAGCGCTCGAAGGCGCCAGCGAAGTCCTCGGTGCGGGTCACGGTTTCGCCATGCAGCCCATAGGCACGGGCCAGGGCGGCGAAGTCCGGGTTATGCAGCTCGGTGCCCGAGACGCGACCTGGGTAGCTGCGTTCCTGGTGCATGCGGATGGTGCCGTACATGCCGTTGTTGACCACGATGGTGATCAGCCGGGCGTCATAGTGCACCGCCGTGGCCAGCTCCTGGCCATTCATCAGGAAGCAGCCGTCACCGGCAAAGGCCACCACCATGCGTTGCGGGTAGGTCAGCTTGGCCGCCACCGCTGCGGGTACGCCGTAGCCCATCGAGCCATTGGTAGGCCCGAGCAGCGTGCGGAACACCTGGTGCTGGTAACCACGGTGCACCCAGCCGGTGTAGTTGCCGGCGCCGCAGGTGAGGATGCTGTCGGCTGGCAGCTGCTTGTTCAGCCAGGCGATCACTTCGCTCATCTGCACATCGCCCGGTGAACGCGGCGTTTCAAAGTTGCCGCGGTAGCCCGTATTGAGCTTGGCGGTCCAGTCTTCAAAAGACTGCGGGCGTACCGGCCCGAGGATATTGGCCTGGCGCAGGAAGCTGCCGGGGCCGGCATTGATGCCCAGCGTCGGCTGATAGACCCGGCCGATCTCTTCGGCACTGGCGTGCACATGCACCAAGGCTTGTTTCGGCGTTGGGATATCCACCAGCGCGTAGCCGCCTGTGGTCATCTCGCCAAGACGCGCGCCGATCACGATCAGCAGGTCGGACTGCCTGACCGCCTCTACCAGCACCGGGCCGGCCGCCAGGCCCAGGTCACCGGCGTAGTGCGGGTCGGTGTTGTCGAACAGGTCCTGGCAGCGGAACGAGGCCGCCAGCGGCAGGTTCTGGGTGTGCACGAAGGTCTTCAGGTCGGCTACCGCTTCGGCGGTCCAGCCGCCGCCACCGGCAATCACCAACGGGCGCTCGGCCTTGGCCAGCAACTGCTGCAGCTCGCCCAGGGCCTCAGGTGCCGGCGCCGCTTCCACGCGCTTGGCCGGCAGGGCATCCGGCACCTGGACAAGATCGGTCAGCATGTCCTCGGGCAATGCCACCACCACCGGGCCGGGGCGGCCGCTGATGGCGCGCTGGAAGGCCTGGTTGACCAGTTCGGGGATGCGCGCGGCGTCATCGATCTGCACCACCCACTTGGCCATCTGGCCGAACATGCGTCGGTAGTCCACTTCCTGGAAGGCTTCGCGCTCGATCTGGTCACGGGCCACCTGGCCGATGAACAGCAGCATCGGCGTGGAGTCCTGGAAGGCGGTGTGCACGCCCACCGAGGCATTGGTAGCGCCTGGGCCGCGCGTGACGAAGCAGATGCCCGGCTTGCCGGTGAGCTTGCCATAGGCCTCGGCCATGTAGGCCGCCCCGCCTTCCTGGCGGCAGACGATGAGGTCGATCTGGTCCTGCACGTCATGCAGTGCGTCGAGCACCGCCAGGTAGCTTTCGCCGGGCACGCAGAACGCACGCTCGACGCCATTCACCCGCAGCGCGTCGACCAGCACCTGGCCGCCACTGCGTTTCACTTCGGAGTTGCTCATTGTTGTTCTCCCTCAGGCAGTGCGTTCAGATGACCGAATCTTCCAGGAACGGCTTGTTGTCGATCACCCGCTGGTAGCTCAGCGCGCCCAGGTCGAGCGAGCGGTAGCCGCCGTAGGTGATCAGCTCGGACAGACCCCGGCCGATGGCCGGCGCCTGCTGCAGGCCGTGGCCGCTGAAGCCGTTGCAGAACAGGAAGTTGCTCACTTCGTTGTGCGGGCCGACGATGGCGTTGTGGTCGAGCACGCAGAAGTCATAATGCCCGGCCCAGTAGTTGACCACCTTGATCCCTTCGAACGCTGGCACGCGCTCGGCGAGGATCGGCCAGACTTCTTCGTCGAACTCGTCGTGCAGCACCTCGAAGTCCTCGAAGTCCACTTCCGGGTCGTTTTTCGGGTAGGTGCCGCCCAGGTAGAACTTGCCCTCGGGGCGGAAGAACACACCGGTCGGGTCGATGGTCAACGGCACCGTGCCTTCAAGCGGG
Organism: Pseudomonas sp. NPDC089422; assembly: GCF_044749405.1. NCBI lineage: Bacteria > Pseudomonadati > Pseudomonadota > Gammaproteobacteria > Pseudomonadales > Pseudomonadaceae > Pseudomonas > Pseudomonas sp. NPDC089422. Next base: position 19,608 of record NZ_JBIVHW010000015.1, on the reverse strand, counting down.
GTGCGGCAGTCGAACACGAACAGCGAGCGGCGGCGTGGCTCGACCGGGATGTCCAGGCCGGCCATGCGCGCGACCTGGGTGCCGCGGGTGCCAGCACAGTTGACCAGCAGGCCACAGCCGATGCGCTCACCACTGGCCAGCTGTACGCCAGTGACGCGATCGCCTTGACGCTCGATGCCAACCACCTGGTTTTCGATGTACTCGATGCCCATGGAACGGGCCTTGCGGCGGAAACCATTGAGCATGCCGAGGCTGTCGAACCAGCCCTCGCCGCTCTGGCCATAGCTGGCACCGGCCAGGCTGTCGATATTGACCCAGGGGAACTTGCGCTGCAGCTGCTCGGGGTCGAGCAGGTGCACGTCAGCGCCGTGGGACACCTGGGTATCGTGCAGCCGACGCAGCACTTCATAACCCTTGTCATCACCCAGGAACAGGTAGCCGTTTTCGTGGAAGGCCAGGTCCGGGCGGTCGCCGTCCACCGCCATCACGTCCGGGAAGTTGCGCACGAATTCGGCGCCGAACTTGGAGATCTCGATATTGATCGGGTTGGAAAACTGCTGGCGGATCGAACTGCTCGACAGCGCGGTGGCCGACTTGTTGTAGGTCCAGTCGCGCTCGATGACCAGCACCGAGCCCTTGAAGTCCGGGTTGTTGGCCAGGAAGTAAGCGGTGGCGCTGCCATTGACCGCGCCACCGACGATCACCACATCGTAGTTCTGTTGTTTTGCCGTAGAAGCCATGTTTAGCGCTCTCGTGATGTGGAATTATTTCGGGTCTTCGAAGTGGCCAGCGCCGGCAAAGTTGCCGCCGTGGTAGCGCGCAGCCGGCTCGTCGGCCTTGAGCGGCGGGTGCTCGGCGAGGACCTTTTCGCGGTAGTCGTCGGCGCTGTCCTTCGGCACATAACCGATGGACGAGGCCAGGCGGTTGTCCCACAGGCTTTCGCGGTTGTTCGACATGCCGTAGACGATCATGTGGCCGACCCGCGGGGCCAGCAGCGCACGTTCGGTGAGCTGGGCAAAGTCGTCGAACGACAGCCAGGTGGCGAGCATGCGCCGGTCCAGTGGCTCGGGGAACGACGAACCGATGCGCAGGTTTACCGACTCGATGGCGAACTTGTCCCAGTAGTAGCGGCCCAGGTCCTCGGCAAAGCATTTGCTCACGCCGTACAGGCTGTCTGGCCGATGCGCAGCGGTGGCATCGATGGTTTCGGTGCGGTCGTAAAAGCCGATGGCGTGGTTGGAGCTGGTGTACACCACGCGCCTGACGCCATTGCGCCGGGCGGCCTCGTAGATGTTGTAGGTACCGACGATGTTGCCGTTGAGGATCTTCTGGAAGGTGTCCTCGACCGGCACGCCACCGGCATGCACGATGGCGTCGACGCCTTCGGTCAGCGGCAGCACATCATCGAAGTTGCCCAGGTCGCAACGGATCAGCTCTTCGTGCGGCGCGGCATGGCCCAGGTCGGCAATGTCGGTCAGGCGCAACTCGTCGGCGAACTGCGCCAGGTGCTTGCGCAGCACGCTGCCCAGGCGCCCGGCGGCACCGGTGATCAGCAGACGTTTGAATGGCTTGCTCATGGTTTACCTCTGTTCGATTCGTGTGTTCAGGCCAGCGCCGCAAACGCTTCGCGCAACTGGCCCAGCGCCTGTTCCAGCTCCTGGCGCGAGGTGGCGAAGGACAGGCGTACGTATGGCTCTACACCGAAGGCCGAGCCCGGCACCGTGGCCACCTTGCCGACGCGCAGCAAATAGGCCGACAGCTCGGTATCGTTGCTGATCAGCTGGCCGTCCGGCGTACGCTTGCCGATGTAGGCGCTGACTTCGGGGAAGGCGTAGAACGCCCCCTGCGGCATCGCCAGCTTGAGCCCCGGGATCTGCGCCAGGCCGCGCATCACCAGCTCGCCACGCGCCTGGTATTCGCGGTTGGCGTCACGCACGAAGTCCTGCGGGCCGTTCAGTGCTGCCACCGCCGCCAGCTGCGAGATGCTCGACGGGCAGGTGGTGGTCTGCGACTGGGTCTTGTTCATGGCCACGATCAGGTCCTTGGGGCCTGCCGCGTAGCCCAGGCGGTAGCCGGTCATGGCATAAGCCTTGGACACGCCGTTGATCAGCAGGGTGCGCTCGCGCAGTTGCGGGCAGGCCGTGACGAACGACACGAACGGCTGGTCGCCCAGCACGATGTGCTCGTAGATTTCGTCCGAGATGATCAGCACGTTCGGGTGGCGCTCCAGCACCTTGCCCAGGGCGGCCAGCTCTTCACGGGTGAAGATCGCCCCGCTCGGGTTGTTCGGCGAGTTGAGCATCACCCAGCGGGTGCGCGGGGTGATGGCGGCTTCCAGTTGCGCCGGGGTGACCTTGAAGCCTTGTTCGGCACCACACGGGATCACCACTGGCACGCCACCGTTGAGCATGGCCATGTCGGTGTAGGACACCCAGTAAGGTGCCGGGGTGATGACTTCATCCCCTTCTTCCAGGGTGGCGAGGAAGGCGTTGAACAGCAGTTGCTTGGCGCCGTTGCCTACACAGATTTCGTCCAGGCCGTAGGCCAGGTCGTTTTCCCGGGCGAACTTGTCGACGATCGCCTGGCGCAGGCTCTCGAGGCCGTTTGGCGCAGTGTAGTGGTTGTTGCCCGCCAGCATCGCCTGATAGGCGGCCTCGATCACGTGGGCCGGGACGTTATAGTCCGGCTCGCCGAGCGCGAGGTTGATCACCGGCTCGCCCTTGGCCAGCATCTGCTTGGCCAGCACCGATACGGCCATGCTCGGCGAGCTCTTCACCGCGCGCACGCGGCTGCTTTGGATATCCATGGATCAGCGCTCCTGGGCGGCATCGAAGCCGTAGTCGTCACGGGCCTGTTCGGCACTGATGTAGCCGTAGCGCAGGTCGCGCTCGACCTGCTGGCGGTCGCGCTGGCGCGGGTCGCCGTAGCCACCACCACCGGGCAGGCGCAGCACCAGGCGGCGTTCGGCCGGCACGAACTGCTGGCCCTTGCCGCGCAGCAAGGTGCCGTCATCCAGGCCAACGAAGCCTTCGGCGCCCTGCTGGCCGCCAGCCAGGCCGCGTGCCGGGTACTGGATGCGGTCGAACATGGCACTGAAGCGGAAGCTGTAGCCCTCGGCCGCCGACACTTCGATTTCCTGGCCCAGGCCACCGCGCAACTGACCGGCACCGCCGGAGCCTTCACGCAGCTCCTTGCGCCAGACCACCACCGGGCCAGCATGCTCGGTGGCTTCCACCGGCATGGTGTGCACGCCGCTGGGGAAGGCGGTGGCGCTGAGGCCATCCATTGCCGAGCGGGCGCCCATGCCGCCGCTGTTGAACATCAGCATCTCGGCATTGCGGCCGTTGGGGTTGGTTTCCAGCGGGCGCACGCTCAGGTGCAGGTTCCACAAGGCGCTGGCACCTTCAGCGGGCACCTTGCCCGGCAGGCATTTGTGCAGCGCGCCGAGTACCAGGTCGGGGACGAAGTGGCCGAGCACGTGGCGCACCGACACTGGCGCCGGGTGCTTGGCATTGAGGATGCAACCCTCCGGCGCGGTGACTTCGAACGGCGCCAGCGATGCAGTGTTGTTGGGGATCTCCGGCGCAACGATGCACTTGAGGCCGTAGCAGGCATAGGCCTTGGCGTAACCCAGCGGCACGTTGATGCCGAACTGGCTCATGCCCGAGGTGCCGGTGAAGTCGCTCTGGATACCGTCCGGGCCAACGGTGATGGTCACCGCCAGGGTCACCGGCACGTCGTAGCCGTCGAGGGTCATGCTGTTGCTGTAGGTGCCATGGGGCAGCGACTTGAAGCACTCCAGCGTGGCGCGGCGGCTGTGTTCGAGAATGAACCCGCCAATGTGCTCCAGATCGTCCAGCCTGAACTCCTCGAGCATGTCGAGCAGGCGCTTGTGGCCCGTTTCGTTGCACGCCGACAGCGCATAGAAGTCGCCTACCACCCGGTCGTTCTCGCGCACGTTGTTGCGCAGGATGTTGATCAGGTCGCGGTTGACCTTGCCACGCTCGAACAGCTTCATGATCGGGATGAACAGGCCTTCCTCGTACACTTCACGAGCATCCGGGCCGAAACCGCGGCCGCCGATGTCGACCACGTGGGCGGTACTGGCGAAGTAGCCGATCAGCTTGCCCTTGTAGAACGACGGCGACACGATGGTGATGTCGTGCAGGTGCCCGGTGCCCTTCCACGGGTCGTTGGTCACGTACACATCGCCTTCGAAGATGTTGTCCTGGCCGATGTCGTTGATGAAGTGCACCACCGCCTCGGCCATGGTGTTGACGTGGCCCGGGGTACCGGTCACCGCCTGGGCCAGCATGTTGCCGGCACGGTCGAACACCCCGGCAGACAGGTCGCCCGCCTCGCGCACGCTGGTGGAGAAGGCGGTGCGGATCAGGGTCAGGGCCTGTTCTTCGACCACCGAGACCAGGCGGTTCCACATCACCTGCATTTGAATGTCGATCAAAGTATCGCTCATGGTTCTGGCTTCCGAATCAGGCGTTAGCGGCGCACGACCAGCAGGCAGCCGTCTGGCTGGACCGTGGCGGTGAAGTTGGAGGTGACGAAGGTCGAGGTCTCGCGCTCGACGATGATGGCCGGGCCATCGACACGGGCGCCGACCTGCAGCTCTTCGCGCGGGTGGATGGCGGCCTCGACGAAACCACCGGCAGCCACGTCGAACACCTGGCGGCGAGCGACTTCATGGGCACGGTAGGCAGCGCCCACTTCTTCGATGCGCTCGACCGGTGGCAGCGGTGAGCTGGCCTTGACCGACCAGCTGACGATCTCGATGTCCGGGCCTTCGATGGGGCGACCGAAGAAGCGCGTGTAGGCCTCTTCGAACAGTGCCCTGAACTGGGCGGTGTCTGCTGCACTGAACGCCTTGAACGGCAGCGCCACGGGGATTTCCCAGCCCTGGCCGACGTAGCGCATGAACGCCGTGCATTCCATTTCCGGCTCGCCCTCGGGCATGCCCTGGCGCAGGAAGCCCAGCGATTCGGCTTTCATTTCCGCGATCAGGCCATTGATGGCGACCGCATCGAATTCGGACAGGCGCACGAACGAACTGCGTACCGCTTCGTAGCCAAAGGGTGCGCGCAGGAAGCCGATGGCCGAGCCCACGCCGGCACCGGCCGGGACGATGAAACGGGCCACGCCCATTTTTTCGCACAGGCGTGCGGCATGCAGCGGGCCGCCGCCGCCGAAGGTGATCATGGTGTAGTCGGCGATGTCCTTGCCGCTTTCCACCGCATGCACACGGCCGGCGTTGGCCATGTTCTCGTCGACCACTTCACAGACGCCGAAGGCTGCGGTTTCGGGCTTCATCCCCAATGGCTGACCAATCACCCGCGCCATGGCGTTGCCAGCAGCCAAGGTAGACAAGCGCAAGGCACCACCGGCGAAGTTGTCGGCGTCCAGACGGCCGAGCAGCAGGTTGGCATCGGTGATGGTCGGTTCCAGGCCGCCACGGCCATAGCAAGCCGGGCCAGGTTCGGACGCCGCGCTGTGCGGGCCGACGCGGATCTGGCGCATGCTGTCGATGCTGGCGATGGAGCCGCCACCGGCACCGATCTCGACCATTTCCACCACCGGGATGGAAATCGGCATGCCACTGCCCTTCTTGAAGCGGTAGGTACGCGCCACCTCGAAGGTCTTGGCGGTTTTCGGCACCTGGTCTTCGATCAGGCAGATTTTCGCCGTGGTGCCGCCCATGTCGAACGACAGCACGTTCTCAAGCGCGTAACGGCGGGCGATGTCGGCGGCGAAGATCGCCCCGCCGGCAGGGCCCGACTCGACCAGGCGCACCGGGAACTCGGCCGCACTCTGCACCGAGATGATGCCGCCACCGGAGTGGATCATGAACACCGGGCAATCGGCGCCTTCCTTTTTCAGCGTGACCACCAGGCGGTCCAGGTAGGACTTGATCAGTGGCTTGACATAGGCGTTGGCACACACGGTGTTGAAGCGCTCGAACTCGCGCATCTGCGGCGACACTTCGCTGGAGATCGAGATCGACAGCTGCGGCAGGCGCGCCTGCAGGGCATCGCGCAACTGGCGCTCATGGGCACCATTGACGTAGCTGTGCAGGAAGCCGATGGCGACGCTCTCGTAGTTGCCTTCGGCGATGCGCTCGATCAGCGCGTCGATTTCGGCCTGCTGCGGGGCGATCAGCACCTGGCCTTTGACATCCAGGCGTTCGCGCAGGGTGTAGCGGTGTTCGCGGTCGATCAGCGGCGGCGGCAGGGCGATGTTGATGTCGTACTGCTCGAAGCGGTTTTCGGTGCGCATCTCCAGAGTGTCACGGAAGCCTTCGGTGGTGATGAAGGCAGTGCGCGCGCCACGGCGCTCGATCAGGGCGTTGGTGGCCAGGGTGGTGCCGTGGATCAGCTGGTCGATATCCGCGAGCGTGAGACCGGCCTGCTCCACCACCTGGCGCACGCCGGTGAGGATGGCCCGCTCGGGCAGCTCGTAGTCGGTCAGGATCTTGGTCGAATGCAGCACGCCGTCCACGTCCAGCGCGATATCGGTGAAGGTGCCGCCTATGTCCACGCCGACCCGGCATGATGTCGCAGTCATCGTCATATCCCCTGCAATGCTTTGTAGTTGTACCGATCCGCTGAAGCGGTCTTCATGTAAGTTATATGTTGTCTTACAGGTGGTCAAGCACCCATTTGCTGAAATCTTTTGTGTCTGTGCTGGCCTTTTCGCGGGTTTGCCCGCGAAGAGGCCAGCACAGGCAACCATTAACCCGCGGTCTTGACCATCCGCCCGCCACCCACCGCCTGCGCCGTGGGGAATACCTCCAGGCGCGACACATCCACCTGCCGCGGCATCTTCAGTGCCGCCAGCAACAGCGCGGCGATGTCCTCCGGCTGGATCGATTCATAGCCGTCATACAGCTCGCTGCCCGCCGCCTGCATGCCCATGGCGGCCTTGTACAGCTGGGTCTGCACCCGCCCTGGCGCGATCTCGGTCACCCGCACGCCAGTGCCCAGCAAGTCGCAGCGCAAGGCATCGCAGAACAGGCTCACCCCGGCCTTGGACGCGCCATACACTGCCGCCCCCGGGTGCGGTGCGCGGCCCGCGCTGGAGCCGATGAAGAACAGATGCCCCCTGCCCCGCCCGACCATGCCCGGCAACACCTGGCGCGCCAGGTGCAAAGGCGCCTTGAGGTTGATGTCGAGCATGTTGTCGATCTCGGCCTCGTCGATGTCCTGGAACGCTGCCCGGGTCGAGAGAATCCCGGCGTTGTTGACCAGCACATCCACTGTCTGCCCTTCGAGCGCAGCGCTCAACGACCGGTAGTCGCGCACATCGGCCTGCAGGGTGCTGACCCCCGGCTCGCGCGCCAGCTCCGCCAGCGCGTCCTGGCTACGGCCAACGGCAATCACCTGCAACCCGGCATCGCGCAGCGCCAGCACGATGGCCTTGCCGATACCACTGGTGGCCCCGGTCACCAGCGCGCGCTGGTAGCCCTCGGGGAATGCGACTTCAGGCATAGATGTAACCTCCGCTGACGATGACGTTCTCGCCGGTGGCATAGCTGTTGCGGCTGCTGCCCATCATCACGATCCATTCGGCGATTTCCGCAGGCTCCGCGGCGCGCCCCAACGGGTTGGCGGCGGCCAGTTCGCCAAGGAAGCCCAGTTGCTTGGCACGCTCGGTGGCGAAGCCGGCCGGCGCCACCGAGTTGACCAGGATCTGGTCCTTGGCACAGGCCTGGGCAAAGGACTTGGTCAGGCTCACCACCGCCGCCTTGGTGGCGGCGTAGTGGGCGTTCTGCGGGTGCGCCTTGAAGGCGTCCACCGAGGTCACGTTGACGATGCGCCCGGTCACCGCCGGTGCAGCGACGTACTGCTGCATGTGGCGCACGGCGGCGACCATCATGTGGTAGGTGCCCTTGATGTTGACGGCGTTTTCCAGGTCCCACTCGTCGTCGGTGATCTCGAGGATGTCCTTGCGCGGGTAGATCGCCGCGCTGTTGACCAGGCAGTGCACCCGGCCCAGGGCACTGACGATTTCGCCAAATGCGGCATGGGCAGTGTCCTTGCGGGCGATGTCGCCGACCGCGATGGCCACCTCCACGCCCTGGCCGCGCAGTTCCTCGGCCGCTTGTACCAGCAATTGCTCGTTACGGTCGATCAGGCCGATCTTGCCAGCGCCACGCTTGACCATCAGCCGGGCTGTTTCCAGGCCCAGACCCGAGGCACCACCTACGATCACAACAGTTTGATTGTCCACACAACACCTCCGCGATTGAGTCTTTACGTAAGATGCCTGTTGTCTTACATTTGGTCAAACATCAAATCGCCGACAGGTCCTGCCATGCCCGCCTCCAGCCACTCGCACATTGCTTCGCCCGATGCCCGTGACCGCCTGCTGGAAGCGGCCAGCAGCCTGTTTGCCAATCGCGGCTACCAGGCCATCGGCCTGCGCGACCTGGCCAGCCACCTGGGGCTGCGCGCCGGTTCGCTCTACCACCATATCGAGAGCAAGCAGGGCCTGTTGTTCGAGCTGATCGAGTCGAGCCTGACCGACCTGCTGTATGAAACCCGACAATGCCTCAAAGGCGCCCGCTCCACCAGCGAACGCTTGCCGTGCTTCGTGCAGGCGTTCGTCAGCTACAGCCAGGCCCACCCCGACAAACTGATCCTGCTGACGCGCGAAGCGGTGAACCTGAGCGAGGATCAGGCGCGACAGGTGGAACTGCTGAAAAACGCCTATGCCGGCCTGCTCAGCGAAATCGTCATGGCCGAATGCGGGTTATGCGGGCCGGCCTCCGCGCCGCGCGCCCGCTCGATTGCCCAGGCAGTGCTTGGCCTGCTGTGTGGGCAAGCGCACTGGGGCGGCAGTATTACCGCGGCGCGCGAGCAGATGGTGGCCTTCGTGCAGGGCATCGTGTGTACGGGCAAGGCCCGGGAAGTGCGCTAGGTCCGCTCGGGCTGCCCCTCCAGCTGGGCCAGCCAGTACGCCACATCCACTTCATCGATCTGCTCGCAGCGCAGGAACCGCCTGGCGTATTCCAGGTGTACCCCGCTGCTGAGGAACAACCGCAACAGCTGCCCGTCGATGTGCTGGTCGCGGGCCATGAACACCAGGATCTTCACCGACTCGGACAAGGTTTTCGCCGCCTTGTACGGCCGGTCAGCGGCGGTCAGCGCCTCGAAGATATCGGCAATGGCCATCACCCGCTCGGCGACGCTCAGGTCGTCCCTGCCCAAGCGCCGCGGGTAGCCAGCGCCATCCATCCGCTCGTGGTGGTTGCCGGCGATGTCCGGCACCCGCCGCAGTTGGCGCGGGAACGGTAGCGCGGTCAGCATGATGATGGTCTGCACGATGTGTTCGTTGATCTTGAACCGTTCTTCATCGTTCAACGTGCCCCGGCGGATCGCCAGGTTGTACAGCTCACCGTGGTTGCAGGCATTGGCCGGCAGGCGCATGTCGAAGCCCCAGACGTTGCGCGGGTCGCCCTTTTCCACTGGCGGCTTGCGCGCGCCCCAGGGCTGCAGATGTTCAGGGCGGTCGGCCAGCAGCAGCTCCTCGGCCGGCAAGGGCGCAGGGGCCTGGCCGGCAAAGCGCTGCTGTTCATCCCGGGAAATGCCCAGGCGGTTGTCGAAGTGCCGCTGCCAACGGCGCCGGCCAATGCGCTGCAAACGCTCGACATCTTCATCCTGCATGAACTCGCCACCGATGTTGGCCTTGGCGACGAACGCGAACTCATCCTGCAGCTCTGCACGGTATTGCTCCAGCCACCGTTGCAGCACCTGTTTGTCCTGGCCTGCTGCCAGGCCCTGCCAATAGGCCAGTTCGGCATCACGCCAGAGCACCTCGAAGCGCATGCGGATTTCGTGGATGCGGTTGTACAGGGTCTCCAGCTTGGTCGCCTTGTCCACCACGTATTCAGGGCTGGTGACCTTGCCGCAATCATGCAGCCAGGCGGCAATGCGGAATTCATAGCGTTCGGCGGCGCTCATGCTGAAGTCGGCATAGGGGCCTGAGTCGGCCTGCATGGCCTTGTCCAGCAGCATCTGCGCCAGTTGCGGCACACGCTCGCAGTGGCCGCCGGTGTAGGGGCTTTTGGCATCGATGGCATCGGCCAGCAGCTTGATCATCGCATCCAGCAGGCGTTGCTGAGCTTCGACCAGCTGGCGCGTCTCGATCGCCACGGCCGCAGCACCGGACAGCTCGGCGACGAAGCGGCGGAACGGCTCACCTGCTTCACCATGTTCGCCCTTCAACGCCAGGACGAGAATGCCCAGCAGCGCGTGACCACGGTCATTGAGCACCACCGCCAGACTGCGCCCGCCCAGTGCCAATGCCTGGGTGACTGCCCCTTCCAGGTCGTGATGGTCGGCCTCGCCGAGGGCAATCTCCTCGGGGTAACCCGGCCCCCGGCAGGACGCGGCCAGGCGCAGGTGGGCATGCTGGTCGTCGAACAGGTATACCGCCCCCGCGCTGACCCCGGCGGCCTCCACCAGATGCGCCAGCACCCCCTCGAGCATGCGTTCCAACTGGGTTTCCCGGCTGAGTGTGAGGGTAATCGCCTGGAAGCTGCGGATGGTGCCGGACATGCGCCCCAGCACCCGGCTCAGCTCACGCACTTCGGATACCCGCGAGACCACCCCCACTTCACGGCTGAAATCGAAGTCGGCCAGGCCACGCACCTGTTCGGCCAGCTGGTGCAGCGGGCGGCCGATGCGCTGGCCGAGCAAGCCACCGAGCAAAAGCAGCACGACCATCAGCGCAGCCGTCCACAGCAGTTGTTCGAACAGCACCGTGCGCGCGCCCGCCAGCAGCTCATGGGCCGGCACCGCGATCAGCACCTGCAGGTCCTGCCCGGCCAGGGTCGTCAGTGGCACACGCATGCCAAACCACTTGGCGCCCTCGACCTGATAGAGCCGGGGCCGCGTGCCCTGGGGCAGATCGCTGTAGACCTGCTGCAAGCTGGGCACGCCCAGTTCGGCGATCCGCGACAGGCGCACGGCCTCGCCCTCATGCACGATGACCCGCTGCAGGTCCGGGTACGCCACCACGTTGCCCTGGTCGTCGACCACGGCGATTTCGCTGCCTGGGGTCATGCGCAGGTCGCGGGTTTCGCTGGCCAGGTCGTTGACCGAGACATCCATGCCAAGCACCGCCGCGCCGTCAACGCTGCGCTGGGCCAACGTCATGCCGATCTCACGGGTGGTGAAGAACACGTAGGGGTGGGTCAGCACGGTACCGGCTTGCGCGGAGGCATCGACGAACCAGGGCCGTGTGCGTGGATCGTAGTGATAGTCCGGCATGGCCTGGGTCTTGAGCAGGCTCAGGGCCTGGTCATAGAAGCGCCACTCCCCCGACATCGCCCCGCCCTCGCCCAGGCTGACGCTCTGCACCAGGAAATGAGTACCCGCAGGCGCGGCAAAGCGCTCCAGCAACTGCGGGTCGCGCAAGCGGCGCACCAGCAGGAACTCGCCATTGGGGTAGCCGATGTAGGCGGCACTGAGCATCTTGTTGGCATACAGGCTTTCGACCAGTTGCGGCAAGCGCTCCAGTCGCTGCGGCAGGTTGCTGGCGGCCGGGTTGAAGGCCAGCAGGCGGATACTGCTCTGTGCGGGGTCGACCAGGCGCCGGGCGCGCTCGTCGATGGTCTTGCCGACTTGTTGCGCGGCGTCGCCGGCGGCGGCCACCAAAGCCTGGCTGATGCCGCGGTAGCCCTGCCAGGCCAGGCCGGCGCCAAGCAGCAGCATGCCAAGCATGATGGCCAGGGCTATCAGCCATTGCAGGGAAATTCCACGCCCAGATCCGTTCATGGATGCTCTCTCCATGAACGCTCGATACACACCCTGCTCGCCCGCAGGCGACCTGCCGACTCGGCAGCACGACCCAGCAACACGCAGACCATCCGCAGCATTCCTTGTGTGGCGACTTCAACAGTGTAATCAGTCGAGACAAACATGCTGGGCGCAGGCGGCACACTGGCAGCTGGGCATGCTCAATAGCGGCACATGGCCATTGCCAAACTCAATCATTGGCCATGCCCGGCTTGGCTTTTGTGTAGGAGCGGCCTTGTGTCGCGAAAGGGCTGCGCAGCGGCCCCGGCAATCGTGAATGAAGAAAAAATCCTGAATTCACTCCAAATCAACAGTCTCGTATTGCCCCATTTGCTATTCGAATTGATAAAACTTTTAACTCTGTTATTTCGCAAGTATAAAAGCTCCGTATTCTAGAAACTTTTCCTACAACATTTTGGGAAATGGAAAATTTCACAACGAATTGATTCCTCGCTAGTTTTCTTGCTTCAGCTCAATAGCAAAGGCTGACTTCAAATTCTATTCAGAACTGCAGTTCGAGCGCGGCCAGCTGTTAGACGAGGACTTCCCATGAGTATCACTCAAGACATTGCCAATGCAGTCGCCGAAGTCGACTTCCTTCTGACCTCCTGCAAAGCCTGCCAGCGCCAGGGCCTGCCCATCCTTCCCCTGCGCCGCGCCGTGGTCCCCGATACCCGCCCCGGCAGCGACCCCGCCACGCAAACCCGGATGGGCCTGCGCACCTTGCGCAGCGGCTACCTCTATGTGCTGCTCGACCAGCGCATCTGGCATGCCTACGAAGTCACCGCGCAAGGCCACCTGCGCCGCTTCAATCCCTACGAACCTAATCCAGGACCGCCACCATCCCTCCCCGAGCACTGCGTACATGAGGATCACGACCTCCCCTCGTCCTTCCTCAATATCGACACCGACACCTACGGCTCGGCCTGGCTGGCCTTTGCCAGTGACCCTTGGCCAGTGAGCGTGCTGCAAGCCTACAAAAGCGGCCAGGGCCCTGCACACCGTTTCGAGGGCCTGGACCTGATCCAGGCGCGCAAAAGCCCCCAGCTGCTGGGCTTGGCCATGACCCCGGACAACCTCCAGGTCGACCGCCAGGTGTTCGAATACGCCCAGCAGTTGAACGGCCCGTTCGACAGCGCCCATGGTTTCCACAGCCGCTTCCTGCGCAAGACCGCCTTGCGCGGTTATGTGGTCAACGCCATGGCCCGCCACCAATTGGAAAACGGCGTGCTGGCAGTAGTACTCGACGACACCGTCGGCCTGATCCAGGAGTACAACCACCAACGCCTGAACTGGGTGGTCAAGCGCCAGGCTTGGCGCGAGGATCCGCTGCGTGCTTACCAGCTGCAGACCTCGCAGATCCTGCAGATTATCCGCGCCACCCAGCGTGAGTGGGCGGCGCAGGAAGTCCCGACGCTCGAGCCACAGTTCAGAAACCGGCTACCGGTGTTCAACGATCCCGAGGTGGTACGCCAGCGCGTGGTCGAGAAGCGCCAGCGCAAGAGCGATGACAAACTCGAGGAACGCTATGACGAACCCCGGCGTGCGGCGTTCCAAGCGGAGTATGAACAAGAGGAAGCCCGCTTCCAGGCTTATATCGACCGGCATGCCGGCGCCTACGCGCAACTCTGCGAGAGCGCGACCTTCGCACTCATCGAACGCCATGACTACGACGGCCGGGACCGAGAATCGGGCATTGCCTACAGCAAGACCATGGCCGCCTGCCTGGCCGGCGGCACCACCGAAGCGCCTACCGCCAGCGCCGAACCATCCCTCCCAAAGCACGGCACCAGCGAAGCATTGTGGCTGAAGTGGCTGCAGGACCCGAATAGCCCACCCTACCGGGCGCTCCTTCTTCGCGACGGGCCACTGATGGCAGCGCTGCTGCCAAGTTTCTCGGCGACCGAGCCGACCCACTGGAACGACAGCGAAAAGCTCTATAACGCGCTGAGCAAGCTCATCGCCAGTGATGACATCGGCTTCAAGCTGCGTGACTCGCTCAAGCAAGCTATCACCGAACTACAGGGATCGGTCAACGCCGCCAGCCAGCGCCTGCAAACGCTGCTCGACCCTAGCATCCAGCAGGTCGTGCGGTATCTGAACAGTGCCAGCCAGCGGCTCTACAACGGCGTGCATCTCATCGAATTACAGGTGCAGATGAAGCTGGGCGAGTACTACGCCCTGCAGAGCACGCACCTGCGTGAAATGCAGAACAGCGCCAGCGAAAAACTGGCCAAAGCGCGCGCGGAGATGATGCCGTCTCTCGACGAACTGCAAGCCGGCGTGCAGAACGAAGCGCGCAAGGTAAAACCGATCATCCAGACCGGCCTGCTGAGCCTGGCCGTGCTCGACCCAAAAGTGGCGCACACCGTGATCCAGGTCAGCGTCTGGGTCGAGGGAACAGCACATGAGCTGCATGAGCGGTTGTCCAGGGAGGTAAAGCTCAATGTCAATCAACTGAATGATGCCGCGAAGATGACGTTGGTGGACATCACAGTCACGGCGGGGACGCTGGAATTGGATGCGCGGAAGACACTGAATGGCTTGAAAATCAGCGCGGGGCAGGCTTCACAGTTGGTACGTGAAAGCTTTACGGGGTTGCGAGGAACGGGAAAAGGCTGGGAGTTGCTGCTGTCCTTGGGCGGGCTGTACTTACTGAACGATAGTCTTGGCAAGAACCTGAAGAATGCGGAAGAGGCGATGGGGCCGAAAGCCGATGAAGCCATGCTGGCGCTGTATGGGGCCAAGCTGGGAATTATCGGCGGCGGTATAGAGATGGTTGGACTACTGATGCCGCGCAAGGCAAGCGCAGGCAATCAAATGTCTCTTGGCCGCACCATAATCAGAGTTGGCGGAGTGCTTAATGCCGCTGCTGGCATCTTTGAGACCGCACAGGCATGGGCTGCGTCCAGCCGCGCTAAAAAAACCGGAGATAAAACAGCCGCCATATATTTCAGAGTCGCCTTAGTAACTAGTTTGATTGCCACCGGCACAGCTATCGCAGGCGTATTCAACCCATTGGCTCTAAAAGCCATAGGGTTTACCATCATATCAAGCCTGGCTGCGTACATCTTATATAAAATGGGAGAAAAAAACGAATCAACAGCATTGGAACTATGGGCCAGACGTTGTTATTTCGGTCGCGCCGATGAAACACCTCGCATACATTGGAACTCCCCAAATCACGCAGACATCGCGCTTGCAGCTTTAAACGCGGCGACACTAGACATAACCGGCGGTCTAAAATTTGAGACCGTCATTGCAAACCAGCTCAACAATACCAAAATTGGGGTACCCATCGACCTGCAAAGGTTTTTGAAATTCCGACTAACGCTCCCCAACTTCAACAGTTTATCTGCCGGTTATCACTGGGCACTGCTGATCCACAGGCATGGTGACGGCGATCCTCCCAATTGCATTGGCGGCGAAGTAGTTACCTCAAGGGAACATTTCCCACCGACACTCGGCCTAACGATTTCAAAGAAGGTATCACTAAAGCCTTCAATAGCCACCAATAAAATCGACTACAAACTTGAAACCTTGACAATAAACGACAACGATCAGCCTCTCCAGTCTGACCAGCGCTCGATGAAAACCTTTGCTGGGCAGATTGAACTAGCCCAAGACGCAGGAAGGCACAATATCATGTCTGCATCCCTGATTATTATTTACTGGCCGGATCGAAGCATCGCTGACGCCTTTGCCGAAGTCACGTTCCAGGAGGATAATTAATGGAAAAGCCTAGTCGAGGTTTAGGTTGGAAATACGACTTACCTGGTCCTTATGCCACATCAACGATTGACCCAAAAATCAAGCAGCGACCACGTGCTGTAGTCGAAATAAATGAAAACCACCTTGAACTTTCCCGGGTCACGTTGAAGCTTAGAGGCGTCTGGATTGTCACGGGCGCCTTGACGGCCACTGTGGCTATATTTAGTACAATCGATTTATTCAGCCACTTCCCCCTCAAACCAAACCTAACAGGACTAAAAGAACTTACCTCCTACCTTATCATTCATGTCATCCTGTTCGGCCTCTTGGCCCCTTACATCCGAATGGATCTTGGTTTCCCACGAAATGAGCCTATCCGTTTTAATAGGCAGCGCCGTAAGGTCTATTTCTATCAGTACAGATCCAACCTCCTGAACCCATTTGGAAAAGAAGGCTGGGGCGTGATACCGGTGGCTTATGACTGGGATGACCTCACTCTCGAGGCCTATCGAATTTATGCTCCCATGGGTAATGGTGGGCTCAAGGAAGAAGTGAAGATCTCGATCTGCAAACCTGGCACTGATGAAATAATCGACCGCGTCTTTTTTACTGACGATATAGAGGAAGGCGAGCAATACTGGGCCATCGTCAGGCTTTTCATGCAACAAGGCCCCGAAGCAATTCCGGACTTCCTCCACCCTTCCAATAATAAGGATGAGTTCTCGAGTCCGAACACTGAGGGAAAAATAATTTTCCGTAACCCTTTCGACCGCCTGGCCCCCGAGGTCAATTGGCCCGCCGAAATGGACCTGGAATCCCGCTCCGCCCCCGCAGAAGCCGAGCAACCATGAAACCCGCCGGCGCTGGCGGTATCGCTTGGCCTCCACGCTTGCACCCGTTAAAATCCCCCGCGGGTGCTAGCTGCAAGGTGCAGTGATGCAGGTTAAAGAACAGTGCAGGTCGGGCCGCCTGCAGGAGTTCTTGCGCCTATGCAAAAAACCAATTTGACCCGCGCCCAGCGCCTGGCCCAGCGGGCCTTCGCCAATTTCGAGCGTTTCCTGCACATCGAAGCGGTCAGCGGCATCGTCCTGCTGATCACCGCCGTCGCCGCCCTGATCTGGGCCAACTCCCCGGCCGCCGCCAGCTACGACGCGCTCTGGCACATGCCGATCAGCTTCGGCATCGGTTCGCTGAGTTTCTCGCAATCCCTGCACTTCTGGATCAACGATGGCCTGATGACCATCTTCTTCCTGGTGGTGGGCATGGAGATCCGTCGCGAAATCCACGAAGGAGCCCTGTCCAGCCTGCGCCAGGCCACGCTGCCCATGGCCGCTGCGGTGGGTGGCGTCGCCGTCCCCGCACTGATCTACCTGGCCTTTGGCCATGCGCCGGCCGAGCAGCAAGGCTGGGCCGTGCCGACCGCTACCGACATCGCCTTCGCGGTCGGCGTGCTGGCCCTGCTGGGCAAGTCGATCCCGTCCAACATCCGCGTGTTCCTGCTGGCACTGGCGATCATCGATGACATCATCGCCGTGCTGATCATCGCCATCTTCTATTCTGGTGGCCTCGACTACAGCGGCTTCGGTGTCGCTGCCATCGGCCTGCTGCTGGTGGTCGGGCTGCAGAAGATCGGCGTCGGTTCGGCCTGGGCCTATGTCATTCCCGGCGTCATTACCTGGGTCGGCATGCTGATGACCGGTGCTCACCCAACCCTGGCCGGCGTGGTCCTCGGCCTGATGACCCCCGTGGTCACCATGCCCCTGGGCGAGCGCCCGGTGGATGCCATTTCGCGGTTCACCCACGACCTGCTGGGCCGGGCCAAGACGCCCGAGTCGGACACCGGCGACCTGATCGACCCGCTCAAGCGCCTGCGCCTGGCGCAACGCGAGCTGGTGGCTCCAGTAACCCGTGTGGGCGGCGCCCTGCACCCTTGGGTGGCCTACGCGATCATGCCGCTGTTCGCCCTGGCCAACGCCGGCGTGGGCCTGTCGGGCATCGACCTGTCTGCCGCAGCGCCGCACTGGGTAATGATGGCGGTAGCCGTGGCCCTGGTGGTCGGCAAGCCACTGGGCATCATCGGCGTCAGCTGGCTGATGGTGCGCCTGGGCTGGTGCAGCCTGCCAGCCCAGGTCAACTGGCGGGGCATCACCCTGATCGGCCTGCTGGCCGGCATCGGCTTCACCATG
This sequence comes from Pseudomonas sp. NPDC089422, assembly GCF_044749405.1. Taxonomy (NCBI): domain Bacteria; kingdom Pseudomonadati; phylum Pseudomonadota; class Gammaproteobacteria; order Pseudomonadales; family Pseudomonadaceae; genus Pseudomonas; species Pseudomonas sp. NPDC089422. The sequence continues at coordinate 1,901 of NZ_JBIVHW010000015.1, read as the reverse complement.
TCGATCTTCATTGCCAACCTGGCCTACAGTGACCCGGCCTCGCTGGGCGCAGCCAAGCTCGGCGTGTTGTCCGGCTCGGTGATCGCCGCTGTGCTGGGCCTCGCCTGGGGTGTCACAGGCCTGCGCAAAGGCGCCCGCAAGGCGCCCGTACAAGCAAGTTGAAAGTAACCGGGGCCTGCGGGCCCCGGCATTTTTCTGTATACAAGAAATTCAAACTTTGCTTACATGCATGCCTGTGCGCCTACGACATCGGCAATCGTCGCTGCGTATTGCGCCAGGCACAAGCCATGCAAGCTCCTCTGCAACACACCCCCAAGACCCTCCTGGTCAAGAATGCCGCACTGCTGGTCACCATGGACGGCGAACGCCGCGAGATCAAAGGCGGCGGCCTGTACATCGAAGACAATGTGATCAAGCAGGTCGGCCCCAGCGAGACGCTGCCACAACACGCCGACGTGATCCTCGACATGGCCGGCAAGGTGGTCATCCCGGGCCTGGTCAACACCCACCATCACATGTACCAGAGCCTCACCCGCGTGGTGCCGGCAGCCCAGGACGGTGAGCTGTTCAACTGGCTGACCAACCTGTACCCGATCTGGGCCCGGCTGACCCCGGAAATGATCGCGGTGTCGACCCAGACAGCCATGGCCGAGCTGATCCTGTCGGGCTGCACCACCTCCAGCGACCACCTGTACATCTACCCCAACGGCTGCAAGCTCGACGACAGCATCCAGGCTGCCGGCGAGATCGGCATGCGCTTCCACGCCGCCCGCGGCAGCATGAGCGTGGGTCGCAGCCAGGGTGGCCTGCCGCCTGACTCGGTGGTGGAAAAGGAAAGCGACATCCTCAAGGAGTCGCAGCGCCTGATCGAGGACTACCACGACGCCAGCCATGGTTCGATGCTGCGCGTGGTGGTGGCGCCCTGCTCGCCGTTCTCGGTCAGCCGCGACCTGATGCGCGAAGCTGCGGTGCTGGCGCGCAGCTACGGTGTATCGCTGCACACCCACCTGGCCGAGAACGTCAACGACATCGCCTACAGCCGCGAGAAGTTCGGCATGACCCCGGCCGAGTACGCCGAAGACCTCGGCTGGGTCGGCCACGACGTGTGGCACGCCCACTGCGTGCAGCTCGACCAGCACGGCATCGAGCTGTTCGCGCGCACCGGCACCGGTGTTGCCCACTGCCCCTGCTCGAACATGCGCCTGGCCTCGGGCATCGCGCCGATCCGCAAGATGCGCGACCACGGTGTACCGGTGGGCCTGGGTGTCGACGGCTCGGCCTCCAACGACGGTGCCAGCATGATCGGCGAGGTGCGTCAGGCGTTGCTGCTGCAGCGCGTGGGCTTTGGCCCGGACGCGATGACCGCCCGCGAAGCCCTGGAAATCGCCACCCTGGGCGGCGCCAAGGTGCTCAACCGCAACGACATCGGCGCCCTGGCGCCGGGCATGATCGCCGACTTCGTCGCCTTCGACCTGGGCCACGTGGCCTATGCCGGTGCCCTGCATGACCCACTGGCGGCCCTGGTGTTCTGCACCCCGACCCACGTCGATACCAGCGTGATCAATGGCCGTGTGGTGGTGCAGGATGGCCGCATCACCACCATCGACCTGCCGCGGGTACTGGAACGCCACAACCAGCTGGCCTGCCAGCTCGTCAGCGGCGAATGAGCGATCTCCTACAGCTGACTATTGTTGCTCTGCTTTAGCTCTGCTTTAGCTTTTGCTTTAGCTTTTGCTTTTGCTTTTGCTTTTGCTTCTAAGCGCGCGATAGTTCAGGCGACGCAGAATGCGACTTCAGGAGGCCGAGCGCAGGCGTCTGGAGGGCCAGGGTGCGCAGCACCCCTTCGGCGTAGCCGAAGGCGCGAGATGTAGACTTGCGCAGCAAGTCGTAGGCCGCGCGGG
>NZ_JBIVHW010000014.1:0-170972 GCF_044749405.1 Pseudomonas sp. NPDC089422 | reverse complement strand
CTCTGAAAAACAAAACGCCCGATGCGGTGCATCGGGCGTTTTGAGGCCTGTCGGCCTACCTGAACAGGTGTAAACCTATTTCAGGACTAGACATGTGGATCCAGGCTGGCGTGATAAAGGGTTTCCCCCTCGAATTCGCCCAGCGCCTCGCCATGGGACGGGCCGCTGGTGAACATCAAATACGCACCCGGCGCAGCGTGCTCCTGGAATACCGGGAACATCCGGCGCTGGTCGTCGGGCTTGAGGTGGAAAAAACTGTTCCAGGCCAGGATGCCAGCGAACTGTCGATCAAGTTTCAGCGTGCGCATGTCTGCATGAATCCATTGCTGTTCGCTGAAACGTGCGCGGCACAACGCAAGCATCTTCGCGGAAGAATCCACACCCACGAGCGACAAGCCAGCCTCGATCAGGAATCGTGCAACGGGCTGGCCAGAACCGCAGCCCAGATCGAGCACCACATCAGATGGCTGCAGCAGCGCATGAAAGCGCTCGATCCATTTGCGTTCAGTGAAATGATCGCCGCGCAGTCGATCCCAGGCCGAAGCGTGGCGGTGGTAAAGGTCGATGATCTCATCGGCTGAGGGGTGGTGAGGCATGGGGCATCCTTGAATGGCCAGTTGAACGGCCTGGAGTACACGGAAGAAACGATAACCCCATCTCCGGTAGCTGCTTTAACCAAACAAATCAGTGAGTTGGGAATTTTTATCCCGCTATTCGGTGAGTCAGTCGGTAAAAATTACTTCCCGCATTGAGAAGTAACTTCGACCCCATCGCACCGTTAAGAGGTAAATTAGACCCTATGGCATCACACGTCATTAGGATTAACTAAATGCAATGTCTATCTCATAGTTTTTGTGGGATAAGCCTTGTAGATGAGAGTTTTTATATCTTACTGGTCTTTAAGCGGCTTCGAAAGTAGCAAATCAGTCCTAAACGGCTCCATTCGTCGTACTAAAATTCAGGAAGCAATTTCGTACCTTCGTATCCAGTGAGGCCTATCCAAAATGCCATCACTCAAAGGGCACCGCCGCAAGCAGCTGGCAGCTAGCAGGAAGACGAGTGCTCACAACCGAAGCTTATGGATGACGTACAGCCCCAAAATGGATGCTGACCTCATCATCCTGGGTGATCTAGAGATCATCCATTGGGCTACGGAGCTTGAGACTTCTTCCGACGTGCTGACCTACCGGTTCGATGAAGACGTTAATGTAAGCGTGGACGCGGAAGGGGCAGAGAATTTCAAGAAAGTCAGAGGCATATGGGTTGAGCACAAGGATGGCTCGATTGCACTCCACCAAATCGACCCCAGTGAGAGGCTAGTACCTGACCGAAAAACCATCCCGATTAGATACTGTCTTATAGATCAGGTCATTCGGCACGGACATCTCGTTTCAATTTCTTATGGCCGTCTAGCCTTGGAAGCCCACAAGCTTGGGTTCTGGCTTAAAGTAATTACCATGGCATCACAGGTCAGGGGCTATGTGCTCGACCATGAAATAAAACTTGTTGGATCTCAAGTCCAGTTAATGAAGGAGGGCACTATCCGGTCTCTCCTTGCTGAGCTGTCTTTTTCAGATCAGGCTATCGCACTAGGAGTCATTTGTAGACTAATAATCTCAGGAAGTATTCGAGTTGAAGCGGAAAAAAATGGATTTGGTTATGACACAGTGTGGCACCAACCATGATTAGACGGTCGCGTTCGGAAATTGTGACCCTTATACAGGCATCAATGCCTTGGGAAAGTGTGTCTGAGCAATCATTGCCTCCAGAAACTGCGGCAGTATTTAAGCATCGGAAAAAAGCGCTAGAGATGTATATGGAGGGGTGCACGATATCAGACATAACGCACCAGACCACAGTAGACGGTAGCTATCTAAAAAAAATCATCAAGCGATGTTTGACTGTGGCTCCAAATGGTTTTGTGTACGGATATAGTGCGCTGCTGCCCAATACGGCCATCAAGGTTTACAGGCGGACAAAGCTTGTCGATGCGTCGCTGTGGCAATCGGGTGCAGGCTTCGCCGGAATGTTGGGAGCTACTTTTGAGCGGTACCCAGACCTTAAATCAAGACTCACAGCGCTTATTTTGAAAAGAAATCCAAAGCCAAAGCAAAACGACAAGAGCAAGGTAGTACATGAGTTTTCGAAAAGAGCGATAGATATTCATCTAGACTTTATAGAAATACTCAAGGAGAACGGGCATCCGATAACAGAGTGGCCATTTAATACAACGCATAAGGGAATAAAACCCTTGACTAAGTTTTTCAACGAGGTGCGAGAAGCGCATTATGAGCGTGTGGTGCACCTTACTGGAGATAGTGGCGCGATAGCGCATGTCCCTGTAGGAACTGGCCATCGCTCACTGACCAGGTCGGCAGGCCTGATGGATATGATTGAAATTGATTCGTATACATTTGATGCCATGTTTGTCTTGATTCGTGAGCACGAACATGGTCTAGAAACCTATCATGTATTGAGAAGGTTGCATGTGCTTGTGGCGGTCGAGTCTTTGACTACGGCGGTACTTTGGTATTATGTTGTGCATGGAAACGATGTGAGTGCTGAAGATGTTTTGGCGCTAATACGGCAAATGCTGAGCGCTCAACTTCCGAAACCTGAATTCACCATCAAGAATCTAAAGTTATTAGAGGGCGCAGGGTATCCCGCAGAATTGTTCCCGGAAATGGTGCAAGTTTTGCCATTGATTATTAAAATGGATAATGCGCTTGCGCATCTAGGTCGTAAAGTGAGCACTGAGATGAGGAAGCAAACTGGATGCATCCTCGAATTCGGCGTGCCTGGTCGACCAGAAAGACGTCCACATATAGAGCATGCGTTCAAACGACTAGCGGAAGACTTGATCCAGCGTTTTCCAAGCACTACTGGCTCCGGCCCTAATAATGGTAGAGCGGATGATCCTGAACTAGCAGCTTGCAAATTCCGGATCGCCAGTGATGACTTGGATCAGTTGGTATATACTTATTTCGCGAACCTCAATGCGGAGCCCTCCGAAGGTTTGCGTTTCTTGTCTCCACTGGAAGCCGTTTCACAACTGGTAAAAAAAGATCATTACTTACCGAGGCTTCCGCCAAATGATGTGAGGAAGACGTTAGGAGTGGTTACTGTAACGATTTCTCGCGAGGTAAAAGGAGGGGTAAAAGATGGCCATCGCCCTTATGTCACTATTCATAAAGCCAGATATACCTCCGATCGACTGATTGATAGTCCTGAGCTCATAGGGAAAAAACTCATAATTGAAGTCCAGGAATCGGATTTGCGCGTCGTTAATGCATATTTAGAGAATGGATCACCTATAGGCCCACTCACCGTGCAAGGCGACTGGGTCGAACTACCGCACAGCCTAAGAACTCGAAAAGAGATAAATTCGCTCATTGCTAGAAAGATTATCTTTCGACTTAAGGGCGTGTGTATCGTTACAGTCTATACCCGCCATCTTGAAGCAAATTTAGATAATGCTGCAGCGCGTAAGAGACAAGATAAAAAATCGGGAACTACACTCGACAGAGTAAGGTTTGAACAGTCTCAGAGCTCGCTTGATAATCAGGCTCTGGTTGAACGCGAAACACATGAATTACCCATGTCTTCTCCCTCAGCGGCCGCTACGCCAATACCTAAACGCGAATATCTTGTGCCGCCCAGTGACCTAGATCTCCTAGATTTGGTAAAAAAGCTTTGAGGGGGCATCATGACTACCTATGATCCGCTTGACGCTCAGCAGAAAAAAAATCTCTTTTGGAATCATCCATTAGTGACGAAAGACTATGTTGCATTGACGCCGAGTATGCCTCAAGTGCTTGAGGTAGTCATGGACGCTATCGCGCTTCATAAAAAAAGCCTTGTTTTTAAGGCATTTCCTCGGATGGGAAAAACCACGACATGCAAGTTCGTGCTTAGTGCGCTGGAGCGTCATCCTGCCTACAAGGATAGATCCATCAGTCTGGTCTCTGCGGACACCCTTGGGGAACCAAACCGTAGGGAGAGTATCATCATAAGCCTTGCAAAATTCCTAGGGATCCCCATACCTACCAGGCCGATGGTCGCATCCATACGCACAAAAGTGTTGCATGAGGTAGAAAGCCGGTTGCGGAATCAATCAGGCCGACATTGGATTTTGATTGCAGATGAACTTCAAGCACTTAGCGTGGAAGATTTAGAGCATCTACAATACATGCAAAATGAGCTTGCGCTGCATAATATCGACACGACCCTTATCGGCTTCAGTCAAACACAAATTTCTCACAAAATAACTTTATTGAAGGAGCAAAAGCGTGTGGAGCTGATTGTTCGATTTCTCAATGAGGTATGGGACTTGCCCTATTGTGCTGACCAAGGCTGGATATATCAAACCCTTAAAAGTTACGATGCTGATTTTACTTATCCGGCAGGAAGTAACTGCAGCTACACTCGGTTTTTCTTGCCTCACGCTTATGCCGCTGGTTTTCGAATCGCTGCCGCGGCCCCAGATATTTACAAAGTCATGTCGGCGTCTGCCAAAGCTCTCAGTCTTCCTTTAGTGCCTACTGAATATATATTCGAAGTATCTCGGTTGATCTTGATTCGTTCTAGTGAGCGAGATGCTACAGGTTTTACATTGGCGCGTGAAGACATAGAGTCCATTGTAATCGAGTCTAAGCTGGATGAATACGTCGATATATTAAAGACTATCGGTGCTCTATGATTCCTACAAATCCAGTGCGGCTAACATATCTCCGGCCCGCCTTTAAATATCAGTCATCTTGGCTTGTGTTTCTTCACTTGATCAAATGGAATCATCTGAAATCCTTTTCTGAAATACGCGATATCATAGGATTGCCGCGAGGGCAGGTTTCAGTCAGGGATCGCTGGTGGGTCTGCGAGCATGTTCCTCATTGGAGAGTAGAACGGGCATGTGGGCTTCCGCTTGGCGAGCTTAAATACTCGTATATAGATGGATGGTTTCCCTTACCTGTAGATTGGAGGCGTCATACGTTGGAAATGAGGCCGCGCCCAAAGATTAGGCATTGCCCGGAATGCATTAAATATGGATATCATTCTGTAGTATTCTATTTTGAGTGCATCTCACACTGCCCGTGGCATCATTTGCCTCTGGAGTATTGCCGAAATTGCTCCGACGCATTACAAAGAAAGAGGCACGAAAAGCATGGTATTGCAGCTATTGCAGAAGAATGCCGACACATGAAGGTAATACTTGGCATAGAATCGCCTGAAGAAATTTCAATAGACTATATTGTTAAAATTGAGGACTGGTGTGATCGGTTCAGGGGATGGGTAAAAGATGGTCAAAAACTGATCGGTGAAGCTGTATATGAGGTTGTAGTGGAATTACCTTCCAATCGTCAGAATGTAAATATAGTCTTCCAGTATCTGGCATGGCATACCTATCGATCTGGGCAATCGACAAAACTTTATGCGCCAATCAGATTTCTAAAGATTCCGCGGTCAAAGCTCGCGATTACAAACCCTGCGAAAGAGAGCGATAGAGAGGCGACACGACCCAAAGGCGAACTAAATTATGTTATTGCTACGGCCAAGTCAATAAGGCGCTATATATTTAATCGATACATACGATTGCATAGGAAATGTTTTTCACGTATCGCTCGCTTGAGTGAAGAGTCTTGGTATTCATTGAATCTTGAGTCTGTCTGCCCCTGTGTAATGGCTTATTTGATTATTCTGTCGCGGCAATGGGGGGTTTCACCTTGGCATTTACTGCATATGCAAACTAGTCATGTGGAAACATTTCTCAATAGACTTTGGCTGAGTCGTAAAACACGGGCTTGCGAGGTTGAAGTGGCAATGTATAAATTGATTGGTGACTTTTATCGGGTATGGAGCGTTCTTCGTCATTATAAAGATTTGAATTGTTGGGCGCTGGTCTTAAACTACAGGCATGAAGGCGTTTACACCACCTACGTCGCGCCAATGATATTTGAGACTGCTCGTGAGTATCGCGGCTATATTCATCGCGATGCGCTCATATTTATGGAGAATCCAGAAGTAGCGCTCGCAGGTAGCATTGCAAATTGCACCTGTCGTCGCAGACATTCTTTACTAGTACATGTTGATCCTCTTGATAACTACTCACTTATCAGAAATCAGAATATTTTTTGCATATTTATCAATAAAAACTCTAAAAGCGGTCTTCGTCTTGATTTGTAGCGTGTCGCTTCTCGTTATAATCTTTTTAATATTTATTAGGAGCTGACCTTTAAAGTAATGTCGTACTTAAGCAGTGCAAGCAATTTATGTATACGACATCTCCGCAATACCACTAATCTTGAGCTTTACGCCAAATTCTACCAACAGTCGTTTGGTGAATCCCTAACTCTCTAGCAGTTTCACTTTGACTGAAACCCTTATCTCGAAGTTTCAACGCTTCCTGGATGATGCTATCAGGAAGGCTCCATCCTGCTTTTTCCTTCACTAGCTTGCCATCTGAGAAGTGCTTTGGCATGTCGGCAACGATGCCCAGAGCATCAAGCTTTTGAATTTCCTTTTTCAGATCCGCACGACGCTCCCCGATGGACAACCGCTCATCATAGCTTGAGGCCACCATCAACAAAGCTATCGGATCGAAGGATAGGGCTTCAGCAATGCTGCCTAGCATCTCCAATGTAACGCCGGTTTTGGCGTTTTCCAGACGCTGAAGGTGGCGAGGCTCAATCTTGGTCTTGATCTTTGCATACAGCTGATCACGAGACATCCCGCGGCCGGCGCGCGCGAGACGCAGCACTGCCGCGAGGGCTTCCCTCGATACCATGTCGAATCCTCAAAAGTGAGGATAAGGCCATATTGATCCTATGCACGCCATGACATATAGTTCATGGCGTGCATAGGATGGCCACCTTGGGTCTCGCAACCCGCGTGGAGTCTAAGGCTAGCGGTATCGGCCTCCAGCCAACGAATGGCAAAAAATGACGATCATGGTCGAGAGTATGGCCTTCAGTGACCGTTGCGTGTGGACTATCCCGTCGTAGGGAGTCCCCCTCATGCGACCAGCAATGCTAGGAAGAAATGTGTTTTTGACGAAGAGCGATGAGCTCCAAGGGAGGTTCAGGATTGAGGACTCAGAAGTCCTGTTCTGGAAATCCATCAACCTGAGCCGCTGCACCTATGTGTTTCTAGTCGAAGGGGTAGGTTTCGATGCAGGCGCCCTTGGCCCTACATCACAGCTTGTGTTTGACGTATCAACTATCAAGTCACTCTGGGAAAACGGATCACCAGAGCTCCTGAGCGTGCACAGGGTGTACGTGATTCCTCCACTAGCCCTACGCAAGGTCGGTTGCTACATGGAGCCGCTGTCTGAGATCCGAATCAGCGGTGGTAGTGAGAGGTCTCCTGTCTATGAGTTCGTTACAGACACCGGTCGTGTTTTCAGCAGCGATGAGGTCTGACCATGGCTGTCACGCTTGAAGAGGTGAGTGAGTTTTTCTACGGGCGAGGGGAGGTTGTCTCGGGATGGGAGGGTGACGATGGCGCGCTGATAGAGCTCGCTCAGGCGTATCACCCGGGTAAGCCGTATTGCTTGGTGCGTAAGTGGATCGTTGCCGACCTGCAACTCTCACAGGCAGAGCTGGAACGATTGAAATCTGAGGCGGTACAGCCTTTGGTGCTTTTTGCTCATGAAGTTGTCCGAGACAGTCGCAATCGATTTGCCCCTGGGCACTGGGTGCGCAGCAACTTTGGGATCTCGCACAACAACCCATGCATGTTCGAAACCAGGAGCACGGTTTACCTTCTGCTAGGTGATGGCTGCAAGAAGCGCGCTACCCTCAACACGGTTTTTTCACTGCGTCCCTAGCTCAATCCGAGAGCTAGCCCGGCTTCCCTTCGGTGAAGCCTTGGAGAAGCGATCCATACAATGCTGCTCGGAGCGTGAGAGAGCTGATGAAGGTTTTGGTGTATTCAGATTTGCATTTGGAATTTCGGGGCTTCGAGCCGCCCCAGGTCGACGCCGATTTGGTGGTGCTCGCTGGAGACATATCCGTGCGCGGTCAGGGCGTGGCTTGGGCCAACCAAACCTTCAGATGCCCAGTCATCTACGTCCCCGGTAACCACGAGTACTACAAAGGCGGGCATCTGGATCGTACGCTCATCAAGATGAAGCAGGCTGCGGATGAGCATGTGCATGTCCTCGAAAACGAATGCCTGGTCATTGGTGATACCCGATTTTTGGTGACCACCGCCTGGACAGACTTCACCTCAACCGGCGATTACAAAAAAGCCATGTATGAGTGTTGGGAGTGGATGAATGATTTCAAGGTCATTCGAAGCGGGGAGGGGTTCAGGAAGCTTCGCCCCGTTGATCTCATTGCTCGGAACATGACCGCTCGCGATTTTCTCGCCACCGAGCTCGCTACTCTATTTGACGGACAAACGGTTGTGATCACTCATCACTGCCCGATCCAGGATGTCGCCGGTAATGGGCATGAAGGCCATCTGGGCGCGGCGTATTTCAACCAGTGGCATGACTTGGTCGCTCAGGCTGATGTCTGGGTTTTTGGTCACACGCATCACGCGGTCGACACCGTCATTTCCGGCTGCCGACTCGTATCGAACCCGAAAGGCTATCCGGGCGAGCGCACCAGTTTCTCGCCGGATTTCACCATCGAGATTTAATCTGCCGTGGGCAGTACTCTCGCGTCGAGCACAAGGGTCAGGAGTAGGAGCAGGAACAACGAATGTCAGATGAAGTCGTTATCGAATACTACATCAAAGAGCTCTCGGTTTTTCAGCTCAAGCGGATCTTGCGGGGGATGGCTTTCAGGTACCCGTCACCTGTTACCGGCTACTTGAGCGATGTTTTCATCACGTCGGATTGCGCTGTAGGCATCGTATTTGGCCACACTGATCCAGGGCAATATGAGCAACGGGCGGATGGGCACATCCTGCAAACGTCTAGCATCGAGCATCTGAAGAAGGTGGGGCGTTACTGGGTGATTACTACCGCAGAGGGACTATTTGTGCTGACGTCTTTCAAGCGGGGATTGGGAAGGGCGAGCTTACGAGCGCTTATTGCGGGAATGATTCCAACAACATAGCCAGACGCTTCCATGCGCTGGATGAACGATGCTGCGATCAAGCTTCCGACAGCAATGTTCGGCGTTGGTGGATACTACTCAGGATTTTGTAATCACGAATTCGGTCGTTGGAGAGATGACCGGCATCAACCAGGCCACGAATGTAGCCTTCGGCTTTGCCCCGGGCTTCGCGCAGCTCACCTTCAGATGTGCTGCGGCGAATGTCATCAACGATGAGTTGCCAGCGCTGACTCTGGCGAGCACCAATCGGGTCGTCGGAGAAGTCGGGAGCAGTGAGAAGAATTTCGTAGTAGCCAGCAACAGGTGGATTGCTCAATTGCAGCGTTCCTCAAATTGAATCTGCTGCAAGGCTAGCATGCGCACATCTAATCGCTTGTTGCTGGTCAGCCCATAGGTAGGCACCTCGTGTGTAAGCTTCCGAGGGTGTCACAGCATAGGAGGTAAAACATGGTTAAACGGCCAGGGCCGCTTTCCACGTGCAAGGTTGTCGATGTCTCGCCATCAGCCATGCCCAGTACGGTAGTCAAGGCGATGCAGATCGATTTCGATTTGGTGGTAACGGCGTACCTGTCTTCGGTTGAGTATGGGCCGCATGAGCTCTTCCTGAGAGGGGTAGTCTTCGGTGACCGGGAACGGCGTTTTGATGATGGTGATCCCATTCGCACCTCCAACATCGTGACCTACGAAGAGCTCCTGGGCTATGTGATCGCGCGCACCCTCAACAGCACCTACGTAGTGTGCGATTGGGCGGCAGATGGTGCGAGAGGGGGCTCGAAGGCTCAGCACTAGCACCGCCAGCTGAGCTTTTGATCTGGTAGTGAGAGGAATAGCATGAAGGTCACTAGGGATGGTCTGAAGTAGTCATGTATTTCTGGCCGACTTCAGACCCGGCCGATTTTGAAAGCGGAGAATCGATCAAAAGCGATGCTATCATCCGCTCATTGCTGCGTTTTTTAGCCGCCGAGAGCACCTCGCAGCAGCCATTGCCCGCCTTACAGGCGCACCTCTCCTGCAGCGGTCAGTAACTGTCGGCGCGCCATCCACAGGTTCGACAGGGCGAACAGCGTCAGCAGCTGCGCGGTGTTCTTCGCCAGGCCGCGGAAACGCACCTTCACATAACCGAACTGGCGCTTAATCACTCGAAACGGGTGCTCGACCTTGGCGCGCACCTGCGCCTTGGCCTTCTCGATCTTGCGGATCTGCTTGTAGAGCAGGCTGCGCTTGCCGTGTTTCAGGTAGGTACTGCGCCGGGCCGCGACCTGCCAGATGACCTGGCGGCCTTCATGCTCGGGGCGTTTCTCCACGCCGGTGTAGCCGGCATCGGCACAGACGACGTTCTCCTCGCCGTGCAGCAGTCGGTCGACCTGAGTGACATCGGCCACGTTGGCCGCCGTGCCCACCACGCTGTGCACCAGGCCGGACTCGGCATCGGCGCCGATATGCGCCTTCATGCCGAAGTACCATTGATTGCCTTTCTTGGCCTGGTGCATTTCCGGGTCACGCTGGGCGTCCTGGTTCTTGGTCGAGCTCGGCGCATGGATCAGTGTGGCATCGACGATAGTGCCCTGGCGCAGCGACAGGCCGTGATCCCCCAGGTAGCCGTTGATCACGGCCAGAATCCCCGCCGCCAACTCATGCTTCTCCAGCAGACGGCGGAAGTTGAGGATGGTGGTTTCGTCGGGAATGCGCTCCATGCTCAGTCCTGCGAACTGGCGCAGGATGGTGGTCTCGTACAACGCTTCCTCCATCGCCGGATCGCTGTAGCCAAACCAGTTCTGCAGCAGATGCACGCGCAGCATCGCCCTCAGCGGATAGGCCGGACGACCACCTTCACCCTTCGGGTAGTGCGGTTCGATCAGGGCAACCAACCCCTGCCACGGCACCACCTGATCCATCTCGATCAGGAACAATTCCTTGCGGGTCTGCTTGCGCTTGCCGGCGTACTCGGCGTCGGCGAAGGTCATCTGCTTCATCGAAAAACTCGGGCAACGGGATCGGCGCATTTCACCAGATTCGGGGAGTCTTTTTCAGACCATCCCTAGCGAAACCGATTCAGGTATGGTCACAGATGTCATCTGCGACATGTGTGGAGACTCAACACGCGTTGCGGCCGGCGCGCTGCAGTTTGGGACGATGCATGCATCATGGGGCGAGGGCTCCTCACATTGCGGCGAGCAATACGAGTTACACCTGTGCGAGAACTGCTTTTTTGTCCAGGTATCGACCATGCAGCGAACGAGATGGGTTGGAGTGATGTTCGAGGATGAGGGCGATGCCATCCTTAAGAATGATGCCTACGGGAAGGTCAGCAAAAGCAGCAGCCATGACGGCGGCGATGACTGACCGACCTGAGCGGTGATTTAGCTACCATTTACTGAAATGTTGGCTTGGTCAGCTCAGCTCCCAATAGCCTTCGTCTCTTTTCTTTATCCCGGCCCGCTGGAGAGGTAGACCTAATATCCCTGTGTGCCTCAGTGCATCTCGTCGAGGGGGCGTCAGAATTCGCTGAATGAGTATCTCTTACAGCAATCGCCCTGGCTGTGGTTCTACCTGATCAAGATCCCGACTGTCGATCGCGTACTCCATGCTTGCGCCTCTGGATCACATGGTGGTTTCCTGCCAATTGTCGATACAGCGTGTGATGGTCACATCCGATGAAGACACTAAGTGGAGCGAACCATAGACAAGCAGAATCAGGCAAATCGCGAGCAGGTCTCGACTAACTTCAGCACCGCCCCCAGCCGTAGTCTGAACCCATGCAGAAACACACCTGCAACGGGTTAACCAGACGATGCTGATCTGAACGACCCGGCCCTAAATCCTTGATTACGACCGGAGTCACCGCCATGAAAACCATTAGCCAACTGATCGTCGCAGCCACCTTCGCTCTGAGCGCGACCGCATTCGCTGTTCCGAGCAACCAAGAGGTTCTCGTTCATCCTCAAACCACCGAAGAGCAGCAGATTGTTGCGGCAGGTGGCTTGGATCGCACTCCAGGCTTCAAAGTCACAGAAGGCGGTTCGGATCGCACCCCCGGTTTCAAAGTCGCTGAAGGCGGTTCGGATCGCACCCCAGGTTTCAAAGTCGCTGAAGGCGGTTCGGATCGCACCCCAGGTTTCAAAGTCGCTGAAGGCGGTTCGGATCGCACCCCAGGCTTCAAAGTCGCCGAAGGTGGCTCGGATCGCACCCCAGGCTTCAAAGTCGCCGAAGGTGGTTCGGATCGTACCCCTGGCTTCAAAGTCGCTGAAGGCGGTTCGGATCGCACTCTCGATCGTCGCCAGGTATAACTTATAAATATTTATTGGGACATGGTTTAAGCATAAAAAGCCCTGCAGTTCTCGCAGGGCTTTTTATTTTAAATGAGAATGTTCCTTTAAAAGCCTGCCTTATACTGCCATGCGTAATATTCTGACATATGCCAGCAGAGTCTGGCTTTTACGTGTTGCAGGAAGAAATGATGATCTCCGATAGCATCAGCATGAAACGAGTTTTGAATTTTCGTAATTTTCAGCTCTGAATTTTTACTCCCGCCAATCCCTCTAGCACCTCTACAACGTGACTCATGTCCCGTGCCTTATCGTCTTGGCTCATGGCTTGATCATAGAACTGTTTGACAATCGCAGAGGTGAAGGCAGGCGAACCGTTTTTTTCAGCCTCAGCGAGAAACAGGCGAATATCCTTGTGCATCAAGTCCAACCTAAAGCCAAAGTCAAACTTTCGACTTAGAATTGAGTTCGCGATCAAGGTTTCGCTAGTGAAGCTATTAGCCGTACTCACGTTGAGGATATCTAGCATCTGCTTAGCATTTAAACCGGACTTGATACCGAACAATAATGCTTCAGCAGTCCCGACTAGAGTGGAGGCAACGATCATATTATTGACTAGCTTCAAGGTCTGTCCGAGACCTGGCCGATCGCCAATGTGCTCAACCTTTCGACCGAATGCACCGAATACCGGCAAGCATCGAAAATACGCTGATTTGTCGCCCCCGACCATTACCGACAGGGTGCCAGCTTTAGCTCCAATGACGCCGCCAGCAAGTGGAGCATCCAGAGCAGTGATGTTTTTAGTCGCCAAGACTTGGTGTATGTGCCGGGCCATGCTGGGCCCTGTGGTGGAATGATCTACGACGATCCTCACCGCGTTGCCCTCAATCACCCCATCCACGCCTAAAACCACTTGGTCTACCACGTCCGGTGTTGGGACGCAAATCAGTACAATTTGCGCAGCATCAGCAACTTCTTTGGGAGAAGCGTGGCTGCGCGCGCCGCGCTCGAGCAGTGGTGCTAAGGCGCTGGGATTGGGATCGTAAACATTGAGATCGAAACCGTTGACGATTAGATGCGTGGCCATTCTTTGACCCATTGCACCAAGCCCGATGAAGCCAATTTCTTCGCTCATTATTGTTGTCCTTGTTCGATGCCGAGAATGCCTCAGAGGAGCCAGAGCAAAAGGCGGAATCACGTGCGCCTCTGCACATCGCGCCCATGTGCTATGGCCAGATGCCATCCTAGACAGATCGCTAGAGCGACTACAACGCACTTATACGCACTACTAAGTTGAGATTAAATCAAGCATGTTTCAGTACATAACAACTTACGGCCACTGATTACTATTGCCGGTTCGATTTGGCCATCGCTCCTGTGCTATCGCACGGTAAGACTACATCCGAGTGTCATGTCGTGCCGGTGTATTTAACATACGGAGATCAGTCCACAGTTCGCAACGAGCCTTGGGCACGGCTTGCTTGGACGGCTGATCCACACACGCCTATGTAAAACAGGCTAGCCGGTCTTTGTTACATGGGATTGCGCAAGATTTTCTACGATCTGCTCTGAGATTAGATAGTGCTTGCGCTAAAATTATTGAACAATGTTGAAATCTTGCCCTTAGGTCTTTGGGTAATAGCAGCAGTCTAAGTCTCAGCGCACAGCGTATAAGAATCGAGAGTTAGCCTCGCCAGAGCTAAAGTTGGTATACGGTGATGGTGGTGCAGAGGTCATTGACTATAAGTATGAAATCCATTATTTCTGCGCCTTATAACTACCACCTGCTTATAGTCGTTATTTTTTACTTATTGATACAAAAAAAGATATTGCTCCTTCACTTCTTAACTAATATTAGCTAGTCAGTCCTGCTCTAGGGTCAAGGTCATGCAAAAAATCGAATTTGGCATTGCGATTCTCTGTCCTTAGCAGTGCAGATCGCGCAAGCACAGGAAGTAACGAACCTCCTGCAAACTAACGCTTGCACTGCTTGTCACCAAGCAACGACACGCACTGTAGGGCCAGCGTGGAAGGAAATCGCTGATCGTTATCGTGATGGGAGTAAAACCGCAGTACAGCTTAGCGAGAGCATAAAAAATGGGGGGGGTGGTGGGTGGGGGCAAGTTCCAATGCCACCCCAGGCTCAGCTGAGCGAGGCGGATCGTGTCAGCATCGCGGAGTGGATACTCACCAGCAACTAATTTTAACGCAATTAAGAGAACGATGAGGAACAGCTAAGAATTGTGGCTCTGGTTTGGTTCAACAGAGTTTTGACTGAGCCTCCGTGTGAATGCTTCAGGAAAGGTAGCGTAGTTAATCCAGTACAGCTCTCCATTTGTCTGATTCGGTCGCTTGCAAGGCAGAACTATCCTGCTTTCGCCCTTAACCGGGCCATGTCCTTGCTTGGTGAAGCGCCGAAAAGACGGCTATACTCGCGGCTAAACTGCGAAAGGCTTTCATAGCCCATTTTGTAGCCGATCGATGATACGTCACTCTGTTCAGAGAGCAGAAGACGCCGTGCCTCCTGAAGTCGCAATTGCTTCTGGTACTGCAGTGGGCTCATGGCTGTCACCGACTTGAAGCGGTGATGCAAGGCTGAGGTACTTAGGTTGATCAGCTGCGCTAAGTTGTCGATGCTTAAGGGCTCTGCGTAGTGGTTGTTGAGCCATTCGATCGCGCGATTGACGCGATGGGTCTGAGAGTCGGGAATTGCTATCTCGTGCAAGCGTTGACCCTGCTGTCCCCGCAAAAGTCGATAGTAAATTTCTTGCAAGGCAAAAGGGGCGAGGGCGGCAATGTCATCTGGCGTCTCCAACAGACGTAACAACCGCAGAGCAGCGTCCAATAGCGATACATCAGTACGCTCAAGAAACAGCCCTCGCTCGCCGTCGCGCGGAACAGGCACTCCGATTGGGCTCACATCGGCGATCAAGCGGCAAAGCTGAGCCGGATCGATGTCGAGACGTATACAGAGATAAGGCTGTTCGGCGCTGGCCTCAATAACCTTGCCCACGATAGGCAGGGTGACCGATACCACCAGATAATTGAGTGGGTCGTAGATGTAGGTTTCGTTGGCCAACCGCACTTCTTTACGCCCATCGATGACTACACACAGTGCAGGCTTATGCACCTGATGTAGGTCTTCAGTAGGGTAGTCACTACGGATCAGGTGCAGATCCTTGATCGCTGTTTGGTGAATGCCAAAGCCTGGGGCAAATTTCTTTATCAAGGTCGCCAGTTCGGCGCGCCTCAGGTCGATAGCGTCCGGAAGCTGCAGATCAGCTGAGGTAGAGGAAGACATGCTGGTCACTCTCCTTGGCCTAGGTTGGATCGCAATAGTTAAGCCGATTATGGAGGCGTCGGCTAGTACAGCTGTGTCACACGATCTTGCAAAATCCACCCGTGCTGAGCGTCCGTTCTCTGGGTTACTGAGCAGGCTCATCGACGCTTGAATGTCCCTTGGGCAGTCGCCAGCAGTTCTCCTTGGCTAGATGTAAGCGTGCCCTGGGCGAAATAGAGGCTGTAGCCGCTCCGCGTTACTGTCCCATTGGCAATCACGGTACCTTCACGCGCTGCACTCAAGTAGGAAATGTTCAGCATGACCGTCACGCCATGAACCTCCTCCTCATGCTCAGATGCGTGAAGGCCGGCATAACCACAAGCTGCATCCAGCAACGTAGCGACCAGTCCACCGTGCAGCATGCCTTGCCGGTTGAGATGCCGGGCCTGAATGGGCATGCGAAATTCGGCCTCCCCATCAACCCAGGAAACCAATTCGACACCGAGGCTTTCCAAAAAAGGGTTGTTCAACTGCATCTGCTTTTCCTCGTCTAAATGGCACCGCTACGGCTTTTCAATCAGGGGGAGCTTCGACCTCAAGGCTCTGAAAATACTGTTGAGTCTGAAAAGCCTTGGCAAGTGATATAAATAGCGCTTCGCTTGAGGAAATCTGATGCTGGCTTTCATACGCGGCTTCAAGGTGGAACCTTGGGAGGGGAAACGCAGCGACCTCAACATGGCGCGCAAGCGCCGGCGTTGCGAGGACATGAGCGAACACTCGCGTGGCAGACGCCTGATTTTGTGATCGCTGAGCGGGGCATCGCCACTTTGCTCCGGTTGCCACTGGGGCTTTGGATGTGCCACATAGGGTTGGTTTATCGTGCTCGGCATTCTAGGCCTGACGTGTCTGTGAAAATATGCAGGGCCCCGACTGAGTTTTTGCAGGCGCAAAAATTTGTAATGCAATGTTTCTTCAGCGCCTGCTCAAGAGCGCGTGCTAACTCTTCAACAGAAGATTTTTCTTTCATATTCATGTAATAAGCAGTGCTTCGAGAGTAGCCGGCCGGGATCCAATTCAAGCAAGACTTTGATTATCAATGCAGTTTCTAAACATCGACTTACGGGGTAGGTTCTGGGCACCAGCAAACCTGCCATTGTGAAATTTTCCTTCAAGCCCCTTGTTTGAAAACGCGATAATCAACGGCGCTGGGGCGTTTTGTTGAATAATTTCAATTATTTTCACGTGTTATCTAGCGATTCAGATCACATTTCGATCGTTTGGCCGGACAAAATGTACTGTGCTAGACCTTCAAGCTCACGTGCATTTGCAGTGGGTACAGGGAGTCCATGAGGCTACCTTGTTCTGTTCGCCTATCACCCCACCACCATGTGCACCCGCTTGCCTACAGACGGTGGAGATTGGTTATGAAAATGCGCGCAGCCCGAATGCACGGCTACAAACAACCGCTTGTCATCGAGGAAGTTGACGTACCGGATATCCTTCCAACAGAAGTACTTGTTCGTGTCGAAGCAGCAGGGATGTGCAGAACAGACTTTCAATTGGTCGATGGCTATTTCACAGCGCTGAATCTCCCTTTCCCAGCGACCCCAGGTCATGAAATTGCGGGCTCCATTGCAGCCGTAGGTACTAGTGTGCCTGCAGCTTCCGGCCTTGCTAAAGGTGACCAGGTCGTGGTGGTCGGTGGTTGGGGCTGCGGAGAATGCGACCAGTGCCGTGTAGGTAACCACCAGATCTGCGGTAATGGACGCTGGCCAGGGTTCGGTCTGTATGGCGGTTATGGCGAATATGTTCCGGTGCCCTATCAGTGGCTGATCCGACTGGGCAGTGAGAGCAACCTAAAGCCGGAGGAGTTGGCGCCGCTGACCGATGCCGGTCTGACGCCGTACCGTGGCATTAAGAAACTACAGCAGGCTGGGGTGTTGGGCCCCAACAGCATCCTTGCGGTTAACGGCCTCGGGGGCCTTGGAATGTACGCGGTTCAGTACGCAAAACTGCTGTCTGGTGGCTCCGTTGTGGTGGCCTTAGCACGCAGCGATGAGAAATTGGCGATCGCCAAGGAGTTTGGCGCCGATGTGACTATCAATGTCAAAGGGAAAAGCTTGGAGCAGGTTCGCAAAGATCTGATACGGGAGACTGGGCGGGGAGAGTTCAATGCCGTCATCGACTGCTCTGGGGCAGAGGAAAGTATTCGCCTTGGCACAGGCATGCTCGCTACCAGCGGGGCGTATTGTTCAGTGGGGCTAGTTGGCAATCGCATCGACATTCCGCTGTTTCCGCTCGTGGCACGCGAGTACACCTACTACGGCTCATTCTGGGGTAACTACGTTGATCTCAGCGAGGTGATAGAGCTTGCCAAGAAGGGCCAGATCAAACACCAAATCAACATCGTGAAGTTCGAAGATGTAAACGACTGCCTGGATCGACTGCGAGATTCTGACTTCGTGGGCAGGGCCGTCCTGACGTACAAGTGAGGCGATGACATCGGACGCTGCCGAGCGACGTGCTGGGCAGCGTCTGAGTGTGATTAACAGAATGACACGACGAGGACTGAGTGATGAAAACCATGACGTGTTCCTTTCGAAGGGAGCTTCTGGTTGTTGCCTGGGCTGCGTTTGGTCTGTTGTTCGTGAACTCGATCAACGTGGTGCAGGCGCAGCAGTCCGGGATGGACAAGTCAAACAATACGGCCCTGATTCAACAAGCCTTCAATGCATGGGCTGCTGGCACTGGTGGGCCCTATGACTTGCTTGCGGATGATGCTACCTGGACGATCACTGGCAACTCCCGCGCGTCGAAAACTTACAAAAATCGGGAAGCATTCATGAGCGAAGTCATTCGCCCCTTCAATGCGCGGATGAGCGAACGCCTCAAACCAAAAATCACCCGGATTTACGAAGACAAAGGGACAGTGATTGTCCTCTTTGATGCAAGCGGTACTGCCAAAGACGGGAAACCTTACTCCAACACCTATGCCTGGTTCCTCGACATGCGCGAGGGAAAAATTGTGAAGTCGACAGCCTTCTTTGATTCCGTAGCATTCAATGAATTGTGGAGTCGGGTTCAACCAACCCCATAGCCCAAGGCTCCGAGCTTTCCAATCGGCATGAAAAACGCCTTCAAGGGGAAGACGATGAAAACTTGGTTTATCACCGGAGCGTCCCGCGGCTTTGGAGCCAGGGTCGCTGAACTCGCACTTGAGAAGGGTGAGAATGTCGTTGCCACCGCGCGTAACACGGCGGCCTTGATCAAACGGCTAGGCATTCGCCCGAATTTGCTGCCACTCCCGCTAGATGTCACGGACGAAGCTCAGGCACGAGCGGCGGCAGAGCATGCTGTTCACAGGTTTGGTCGCATTGATGTCCTGGTGAACAACGCCGGGTTTGGGCTGGTCGGTGCCGTGGAGGAGGCAACGACAGATGAGGTGGAACGACTTTTTAGAACCAATGTGTTCGGCGTACTTTGGGTCACCCAAGCAGTGTTGCCGTACATGCGCGCTCAGCGCTCCGGGCGCATTCTGAACATTTCGTCGGTTGGAGGGTATCGAGGTGGAGCCGGTTTCGGTGTCTACTGCGCCTCGAAGTTTGCAGTGGAAGGGCTGACGGAAGCGCTGTACCAAGAGCTGGCTCCGTTGGGTATCCATGCAACCGTGATCGAGCCTGGATATTTCAGAACTGACTTCCTCGACTCGATATCGCTCGCAATGAGCCGTGCGCACATCGAAGACTACGCCAGTACTGTCGGGGCTGTTCGCAACCGCGTCGCTAATATGAACCACATACAGCCGGGTGATCCAGATCGCCTCGCACAGGTGATTGTGGAATTCTCTGACGCCCCCAATCCTCCAGTTCGCTTGCCCTTGGGCAGCGATACTGTTTCTGCAATTGAAACCAAAAATGCTGCAGTTGCAGACATCCTGGCCCGCTGGCGGCATGTGTCAGTGTCGACAGATTTCCCGAAATCCGATTGAGACCCACTGGGATCCCCCGGCGCCCGTCGGCCCGTGAGGGAAGCACCAGTGCAAGACAACTTCCCGGCGCTCAGCGTCATTGAGGGGAACATGAAAGCTGACGTGGTGGCGCACTCATCGCAGGCCAGGCGTGAGCGCTATGGGCTTGCTTTCGGGATGTTCGCTGCCGTGATTTGGGGCGGCTACCTGGCCGTAACGCGGCAAGGCATATCGGCTGGCCTGACAGCTGAAGACCTATCCTTTCTCCGCTATTCGACGGCAGGCATCATCATGTTGCCATGGATTTGTCGACATCAGCCCTTGCAGCTTGCCGGCATTGGCTGGGTTAAGGGCTCAGTCCTTGCGCTACTTGCAGGCCCGCCGTTTGTGCTGGTCGGAGCGTCTGGATTTAACTATGCGCCGCTTGCGCATAGTGCAGTGATCCAGCTTGGGACGTTGACGCTGATGGGGATCGCCTTGTCGGTGATCATCACCCGCGAGCGAACTTCGAAGCGACGTCTAGCGGGGGTGGCGATCATCATCACAGGTCTTGCCGTGACCGCAGGGCCCGCATTGTTAGATGGCAGCTCAGACGCGTGGAAGGGGGATTTGCTGTTCGCAACGGCGGGCAGCATGTGGGCGTTATTTACCGTGCTTCAACTGCGTTGGAGGATTGCCCCCATGGCTGCTACAGCAGTGGTTTCGGTGCTTTCGGGGTTGATCTACTCGCCGTTTTATCTAGCCACACATGGGCTTTTCAACCTGATGCGGGTCGA
Organism: Pseudomonas sp. NPDC089422; assembly: GCF_044749405.1. Classification (NCBI taxonomy): domain Bacteria; kingdom Pseudomonadati; phylum Pseudomonadota; class Gammaproteobacteria; order Pseudomonadales; family Pseudomonadaceae; genus Pseudomonas; species Pseudomonas sp. NPDC089422. The sequence continues at coordinate 150,621 of NZ_JBIVHW010000014.1, read as the reverse complement.
TACCTCAATGCTGATCCAGCAAGCGTTCGTACTAGGTGTCTTGTCGGGTGTGGTGGCGTTGTTCACGTTCTCTCGGACGGTCGAATACTTAGGCGCTGCGCGAGCCTCGTTGTTTCCAGCATTTGCTCCAGCGATAGCCATTTTGATTGGCATCCCTCTCACCAAGGAAATTCCGACGCTTTGGCAGATGGTCGGCCTGGTGATTCTCTCGGCAGGCCTGCTGTTGGCGATCCAGATTACTCATGCGGGCCGCCACACTCCTGACTGAACGAAGACGCTGGAAATGACCTGCTTCTAGTACCTGTATTGCGTCACAGCAATAGGGGGTAACGCCTGCCTAAGGACTTTGGATTTCGTGCTCTGATACCGGTGGCGACCCTCAGTAGGCGTTCGCCGTAGGGTCGCATTGATAAAAACTCAGCCGTGACGACCCTTTTAATCGATTGTCACTGGGTTTGGCCGGTTTCTACGATCAGCTCCGCACACTGCGATCCGGTAATCGCTCCGGACACAACAAGAATAAGAGAGCTCCTCATGAAATTGTCCCATTCGATCGACCAGATCAACGAATCCTCGTGCCCGCATCTCCCGGTTTTTAAAACTCGTCATCCTGCTCCACACGCCTGGTCACTCCTAATCTGCAGCATGGTAGCGGGGGCTCCGCTCAGCGCCAGCGCAGACTTTATCGGTGACAGCAAGGCCAGCCTGGAAACCCGGAACTACTACTTCAACCGCGACTTTAGGCAAGTAGGCGCAGCGCAAAACAAGACTGAAGAATGGGCACAAGGCCTGATCTTGCGCTATGAGTCGGGGTACACGCGAGGGCCAGTAGGAGTCGGTGTCGATGCCATAGGCTTGTTGGGCATCAAGCTAGACTCCAGCCCTGATCGCACGGGCACTGGGCTACTCAAATCTGACCGAGAGGCGCCGCACCGGGCACAGGACGAGTACGGTGAAGTAGGCGTGACAGGAAAAATTAAGGTGTCCGACAACACCTTGAAGGTCGGTACATTGATCCCGAAATTGCCGGTGGCATTCTCCAATGACAGTCGACTGTTGCCACAGACATTTCGGGGCGGCTGGTTGAACAGTACGGAGATCGACAATCTGTCTGTGGATCTGGGGAGGCTTGACCGAGTAAACCTGCGCAACTCTTCTGATTACGAGGCGATGGCTGTCTACAACGGGGTGTCACGCAACATTCGACTCGGACGGCATCTGGACAGCGAGAAATTTAACTTCGGTGGTGCCACCTACAAGTGGTCACCCGACCTGAGCACCAGCTACTACTACGGTGGACTGGAGGACATCTACAAGCAGCACTACCTGACCCTAAACCATGTGTGGAACGTAACGAAAGGTCAGGCATTGAAGTCGGATGTACGCTTTGCACGCAGTGTCGACGATGGTGAAAGCAACGTCGATAACCGAGCACTGCAGGCAATGTTCACCTACAGCCTGGGAGGCCATGCATTCGGTCTTGGATACCAGCGAATGGATGGTGACACCGGCTTCGCCAATATCAACGGTACTGACGCGTATCTGGTCAACCTGGTACAGATCAACGACTTTGGCAATCAGGACGAGAAGTCGTGGCAGGCCCGCTATGACTACAACTTCGCAGCCCTGGGTATCCCAGGGTTGACGTTCATGACGCGCTACATCTCGGGCGATGACGTCGTAGTGCGGGGCAGGAGTGGGGCAGGTAAGGAATGGGAGCGAGACAGCGAGTTGGGCTATGTGATTCAGAGCGGCCCCCTGAAGAACCTTGGTATACGCTGGAAGAACGCCAGTATGCGAAGTAATTTCACCAGCGACATCGACGAGAACCGCCTGATTCTGACCTACACCGTGGCGTTGTGGTGATGATTTTACCACGGTAAGTGCGCGGCCAGCTCGGCCCACTCAGTGTTACTTGGGGGCGTCAGAGCACGTCGACGTCCTTCTACCTCAACAGGCATACCGTTGCCTGAGTAAAGGCCGCCTCTGGGCGGCCTTTATCTTATTGGGCGCGCCGAAGCCACCTCATCTGTGAAGTCACTGGGTTGAGTATTTCTAAGGTCAGTCGTCCATTTTCTTCGCTTGTCGGGCAGGTGCTCCAGACGGATCTTTGCAATCAAAAGCCTTCTTGGTTCCTAAGTTGAGCTGCAGTCGCCAGCAAGGCGTTCGGAGAGCGGTTATGCGCCAAGATCAACTTGATGGTCTGGTGACCTTTGTACAGGTAGCGCGGCAGCGGAGTTTCACTTCGGCTTCACACCAATTGGGTGTATCGCCGTCGGCTGTCAGCCAAGTGGTGAGAGGCCTCGAGCACAGGCTTGGGGTGGTGTTGTTCAAACGCACGACCCGTAGTGTCAGATTGACCGAGGCGGGGGGACGCTTTCTCAAGCAGATCGAGCCCTTGGTGGAGGAGCTAGTAAAAGCGTCACAAGATATTGCAGACAGCGCCAGCGTGCCTTCCGGAGAACTGCGTTTGGTCGCGACAACATCGGCTTACATGACCATCCTGCGACCTGCACTTGGCAGCTTTCTTGAGCAGTATCCTGCCATTGAGGTTGAGGTCATTTTGCATGAATCCAGGATCGATTTGGTTCTGGAGGGTTTTGACGCTGGCTTTGGTTTGCACACCCAAGTCGAACGGGATCTTGTCGCCGTGAGCGTCGGTTCCTCCCTGAGGATGGGGGCCTTTGCGTCACCAGCTTACCTATCTCGTCGACCTGCGCCAGATCACCCGGATGACCTGCATCGTCATGAATGCATTGGCTATCGCCAATCTGAAAGCGGCGCCCTAGAGCGTTGGGCATTCGACAATGGCCAGGAAACCATTCAAGTAAGGGTCAAAAGCCGCTTGATTTACAGTAATCCCGTTGCCTTGACACAAGCTGCGGTGGACGGTTTTGGCATTGCCTACATGGCTGACGGTCATTTGGACGCGCTACTGCAAGAAGGGAAGTTGGCACGTGTATTAGCCGACTGGAGCCTGCCAGCTTCACCTTATATGTTGTACTTCCCTGACCGGAGAAGCATCTCCAAGCGACTACGCCTACTCATTGATCATTTGCGTCGAAGCGATGCCATAGGGAACTAACCGACTAGTTACCTTTGGTGCCGGACGCCTTGTCCACTTCGTCAGTTTTCAGTTTTCCTTCAAGGGCTATGCAGTAAAACGCGCCAATTCTGAAGAGCAAACTCTCTACGCTTGGGAGGGGAGAATTGCCCGGAGGCTTTGGTGCGGCTTAAAGGATGTTATCTCGGTCGCCCTCCCGCACAGATGGTTCACTACTGAATGGGTCAGGAGGTCGCATGAGCCAAACTCTCAACATCAATGGTATCGCTCATGAAGTGGACGTCGACCCCGACACGCCGCTGTTGTGGGTGTTGCGCGATGTTCTTGGAATGACAGGTACCAAGTTCGGGTGTGGGATGGCGCTCTGTGGGGCCTGCACCGTCCATATGAACGGCACAGCCATACGCTCATGCATGATGCCTGTCAGCGCCTTGGTATCAGCACAGATCACCACAATTGAGGGGGTAGGTGCGACCGAGGTCGGGAAGCGCGTACAGGCGGCCTGGCTGGCTCAAGAAGTGGTTCAATGTGGGTACTGCCAGTCAGGGCAGATCATGTCTGCCACTGCATTGCTGACCAGCAACCCAAAGCCGGACGACCAGACCATTGATGGTGCGATGGCGGGGAATATTTGCCGCTGTGGTACCTACGTGCGAATTCGTGAGGCGATCAAGGTTGCGTCTGGTCAGTCTGGACAGAGCACAACGGAGCAGCGCTCATGAACACGCCCGCCTCTTTGTCGCCACAAGACCCTTCACAGAAATCTGTTGGGCTTAGTCGGCGCAGCTTCATCATGGCAGGCGCTGCCCTCGGCGGTGGCTTGTTGATCAGTTTCTCACTGCCAATTTCAATGCGGGGCGCGTTCGCGCAGGGCGCAGAATTCTCTCCTAATGCCTATATTCGAGTTGATCGCGAGGGACGGGTTTTCCTGACTATTCAACCGGTCGAAATGGGGCAGGGTACCTACACCTCCATGCCGGCGCTGATCGCTGAAGAGCTCGAGGTCGGTCTCGATCAGGTTGTGATAGAGCATGCGCCCGCTGACGATAAGCGCTACGCCAACCCGATGCTGGGGTTCCAGGTAACGGGCGGTTCCACATCGGTACCTGCAAACTGGAAGCCGCTCCGCGAAGCAGGCGCGATTGCGCGGGCTCTACTCATCACCGCTGCGGCGAATCAATGGGGCGTTCCAGCCAGCAGTTGTAAGGCTGACAAGGGCGTCGTCTCGCATCCAGAGAGCGGGAAGCGCGCCGGATATGGAGAGTTGGCAGATGCAGCGGCGCAACTGCCAATGCCAGAGACTGTCGCGCTGAAGGATCCGCGGGAGTTCAAGCTGATTGGGACACCCGCTAAGCGTACCGACACGCCTGACAAGGTCAACGGTAAAGCTGTCTTCGGCATCGATGCTCGCCCGGAAGGTGTGAAGGTAGCAGCGGTGATGCTGTGCCCCATCGTAGGAGGAACTCTGGACTCTGTTGACCCTGCACCGGCGATGGCGGTGAAGGGTGTTCGCCAGGTGTTGCGCACCGATAATTCAGTGGCAGTAGTTGCCGACCATATGGGGGCTGCGCGTAAGGCCTTGGCGATGCTGCAGGTCAAATGGAATGGCGGTGAGAATGCCAACGTCTCGAGTGAGTCGATGCTCAAGAACATCATGGCAGCGTCAATGGAGCCAGGACTTGAAGTGCAAAACGAAGGTAACGTCAAAGAGGCGCTTGCCAAATCAGCAAAAAAAATCGAGGCGATCTATCAAATACCGTTCCTGGCTCATGCGTGCCTTGAGCCTGTCAACTGTACCGTGCATGTCCGCAAGGATGGCTGTGACCTGTGGCTAGGGATTCAGGTACCGGCGAGGGCTAAGGCCGTAGCCGCGAAAATCACCGGGCTGCCGGAAGAGTCGGTACAGGTGCACAACCACCTTATCGGTGGAGGCTTTGGCAGACGACTGGAGGTCGATTTCGTCGAGGATGCAGTGAAGCTCGCTCGCCAGGTTGATTATCCCTTGAAAGTCATTTGGTCTCGAGAGGAGGACACGCGTCATAGCACCCTACGACCGTTCCACTACAACCACCTCAGTGCAGGCTTGGACGACAAGGGAAAACCGATTGCCTGGACGCACAAGGTGACTGGCGGCTCGATACTTGCGCGCTGGTTACCGGCTGCATTTACCGATGGTATTGACCGCGACGCCATTCGTGATGCCAGCGGCCCTTACGCATTCCCCGCGCTGAGCGTGCACTACGTTCGCCACGAACCACCTAAGGGCATTACGCCGGCGTTCTGGCGTGGGGTAGGGCACACTCAAAACGCATTCATGGTTGAGGGACTGCTTGATGAGTTAATACAGCTCAGCGGCTCTGACCCGTTTGAGTATCGCTATCCCCTTCTTGAGAAGCATCCACGGGCAGTCAAGGTGCTGCAGATGCTGAGGGAAAAGTCTGGGTGGGATACGCCTGTCGCCCCTGGACATGGCCGTGGTCTCGCCCTGACCTCGTGCTTCAGTACCTACGCCGCCCAGGTAGCGGAGGTCAGCGTCAGTCCCAGTGGTGAGGTACGCGTGCACAAGGTCTTTACCGTGGTGGATTGTGGCATTGCGATCAACCCTGACAGCGTTGTGGCACAGGTGCAGGGCGGGACGATTTTCGGCTTGAGCGCTGTACTGTTTGGCAACATCACGTTTAAGGATGGAAGGGTCGAGCAAGGTAATTTCGACACCTACCGTGTCTTGCGCATCAATGAAACGCCACAAATCGAAACATGGCGAGTTGAGAGTGATGAGTCTCCTGGTGGTTTGGGAGAAGTGTCGACGGTGACCATCGCGCCGGCTGTGGTAAATGCAATTTATGCCGCTACTGGCAAACGGCTGCGCACCTTACCGATTGATCCGGCAGCTCTGAAAAAGGCTTGAGAAAGACGACTGGGTGCCCGCCGCCCTGGCATTGGCGGGCACCTGGTAGGGGATTAACACAGAGCTCCTAACATGAAGTTTTTGAAGTGGTGGTGCGGGTTCGTTTGGTGCGGGTCTCGTTGCGACATGCGGTTTGAATTTTTCTCAAACCAAAGGCGTCTTTATATCGTTTGTCGGGCTTCCCCGGACTGTTGAACATGGCCTCCACGGCGCCGCGATCGCGGCATCTGTTACTGGAGGTCGAACAATGAATACATCCCTTTGGAGCAGCCAGGCACCCTCGAGGTTGCTCGCATCCCGTCATCGTGTATCGGGTGATCTGGTTTTCCCGCCTGTCTCTGCCCACTCGCCGCTGGCTGAACAGTACGACGCGGTCGTCCTGGCCAACGAAGGTTGGATTTACAGCTACACCATCATCAATCCAAGCCCCAAGAGCGGGCTGCAGCCGTTTGCCCTTGGTTATGTGGACATGCCTGGCCCAGTGCGGTTGTTCGGTCGTGTGAACGGCCCACGACGCCCTGAGATCGGCGATGTTTGCCGGGTGTTGCCGGACGAAACCTTTGGCTATGTGTTTGAATTGGTGGAGGATGCGCAATGACAGCCATGCACGTTATGGGCGGGGCGATGACCCGCTTTGGTAAGCACCCAGGGGTGAAAGCCCCGGAGCTCGCTCAGCAGGCGATTCTGGCTGCCGTAGCCGATGCCGGTATTGAGCTCAAGGATGTTCAGGCGATCTATTGCGCCAACGTTCTGGGTGGAATGATTCTGGGTCAAGTGATCTTACGTGACCTCGGTCTGGCAGGGATCCCGGTTTACAACATTGAGAATGCTTGCGCCAGTGGCGCCACCGCCGTACACCTGGCGCGCCACGCACTGGTCGCTGAGCAGTACGACACTGTTCTGGTCTTTGGTATCGAGCAGCTGACCCAACTGGGCGGCGGCACCATTCCAATGCAGCGCAATGATGAGAAAACCGACTTGTTCGCCCAAGCCGGCATGGTACTGCCAGCAGTGTACGCAATGCGCGCCACTCGTTTCCTTCACGAGCGTGATGCACAGCCAGCTGATCTCGCTGCGATTGCTGTGAAGAACCGTTACCACGGCTCGCTGAATGAGTATGCGCAGCAACAAACTACCGTGACCCTGGAAGAAGTACTGGCTTCGCGCATGATTGCGGATCCACTGACGCTGCTGCAGTGCTGCCCATCGCAAGTAGACGGCGCCGCTGCACTTGTGCTGAGCAAACGTGCTGGCCCTCACGCCAAAGATGTGTGTGTCCTTGGCTCCACCGTCGTTTCCGGTCTGGTAGAAGGTGCGCGTGACGACATCCTGGATGCGGAAATTACTGCACGTGCTGCTCGCCAAGCTTACGAGCAGGCTGGCATCGATCCGCGCGATATCGGTGTAGTCGAACTGCATGACGCCTTCACCATCGCTGAGTTGCTGTACTACGAAGCCCTCGGTCTGGCACCGCACGGAGAAGCCGTAGCCCTGCTTAAATCCGGCGCTACCCAAATCGGTGGGCGTGTACCGGTCAACCCAAGCGGCGGCTTGCTCGCCAAGGGCCATCCACTGGGTGCAACGGGTGTAGCGCAAATGGTCGAACTGATGTGGCAATTGCAAGGCCGCGCCGGAAAACGCCAGGCCAATGCTCCACGTATTGGCGTAGCGCAATGCACCGGCGGTGGGATTGCCGGGGTTGACCATGCGGCGTCGTCCGTGCACGTACTGGGGGTGTGATATGTCGGCACAACGTTTTCATAGCGGCCAAGTGGCAGCTGTTACTGGCGCTGCTCGTGGCATCGGCTTGCGTATTGCTCAACGTCTGGCAGAGTCGGGCGTCACCACCTACCTGCTGGATCGCGATGAGCAGGTGCTGAATGAAGCTGTCGAGCGCCTCACTGCTGAAGGCCTGCGCGTATATGGCATTGCCCTGGATCTGACCGAGGCCGTCGCAGTAGACCGTGCTTTCGCGCAAATCGGCAAAACCCATGGTGCCCTGGACTTCCTAGTGAACAATGCTGGAGTAGTGCGCGATAAACGCTTCCTGAAAATGACTGAGGAAGACTGGGATCTGGTGGTGAACACCAACCTGCGCGCGCAGTTCCTTTGTTGCAAAGCTGCATTGCCATTGATGCTGGATCGCAGCTTCGGCCGAATCGTCAACTTGTCCTCGCGTGCGTGGCTGGGTGGTTTCGGCCAGGCTAACTATTCAGCCGCCAAAGGCGGTGTGGTTAGTCTGACCCGTAGCCTGGCGATCGAGTTCGCGGCCAAGGGCATCACGGTCAACACCATTGCTCCGGGGATCGTTGATACGCCCCTGTTCCAGAGCTTTGACGAGGCGGTTCAAGCGCGGCTGAAGGATACCGTCCCGGTCAAGCGTATCGGTACTCCGGACGATATCGCCAACGCGGTGGAATTCTTCCTCGACCCGGCAAGTAGCTACATTACCGGTCAAACCTTGTACGTCTGCGGTGGACGAAGCCTGTCTTCGGCCAGCGTCTGAAGGAGGTTTCCATGCCTGTAACTTTGGAACTGCATGGTGCGGTAGCGAAAATTACGCTGGATCGCCCCGAAGCGTTGAACGCACTGAACCTGGACGCCTTGCGCGAACTGCGTGCGCACCTGGCAGAGGTGCGCGACCGCCGCGAAATTCGAACTGCGATTATCACCGGCAGCGGTGACCGGGCTTTCTGCGTCGGTGCTGATCTGAAGAGCACACGCGAATCGTCAGCGTCGTACGCCGAAGCCCTGTTTTTGGAGAACGAGGCAGCGGCCGATGCTGGCCTCTACATCCGGCTGATGGATCTGACTGACCTCGATCTCCGAAAGCCACTGATCGCTGCCGTAAACGGCCATTGCCTCGGTGGTGGGTTGGAGCTGGCATTGCAATGCAGCCTGCGTATTGCATCGGGCAACGCCAGTTTCGGCTTGCCTGAAGCGGTAGTTGGCTCCATACCGGCAGTTTCCGGGTTGCATCGCTTGCTGCGGGCTGTCCCTTCGGCCCATGCGATGCAGATGGCGCTGACTGGACAGCGTATTGATGCCGTTCACGCGTCGATGATTGGCCTCGTGTCGGAAGTTGTCAGTACCCAGCAAGAACTTGCAGAGCGTGCTTTCGCTCTGGCTGAACGCATTGCAGCCGCAGCACCGTTGGCGATACAGGCGCTGCAATCGCTGTCGACCCAGACCGCTCACCTGTCTGACCGCGACGCTCAGCGATTGACCGAGTTGTATTGGGGAGTATTGCGTGATACCGAGGATCGGCTTGAAGGTCGCGCAGCATTTGCCGAGAAACGCTCACCGCAGTATCTGGGCCGTTAGGTTTTGGAGGGCATCATGACAATAAAAAATCCCTGCACCTTCAACCCGGGAGGGCGATGCTATGTTGCGTGACGCTTTGAAGGGGCTGACCGTTCTGGACTTCACTCAGATCGCCGCCGGGCCGACCTGCACCATGTTGCTGGCGGATATGGGGGCGCAGGTGATTAAGATTGAGCCACCAGAAGGTGAGTTGGGCCGTACTCTCGGCCCAGCTTGGGTCGGCGAATCCAGTGCGCTGTACCATGGCTTTAATCGTGGGAAATTGGGTGTTTGCCTAGATCTCAAACACCCGGAAAGCCTGGCTATCGTCATGCGCATGGTGGCCGAAGCCGACGTGCTGATCGAAAGCATGCGTCCAGGTGTGATGGCTCGTTTGGGATTGGGCTATGAGGCAGTAGCTGAGGTGAACCCAAAGCTAATTTACTGCTCTATCTCTGCCTATGGACAGCATGGCCCGTACGCCGAGCGCGCGGGTGTGGATGGCATTCTTCAGGCAGACTCTGGATTGATGAGTTTGATCGGTTTGCCAAACTCGCCACCGTGCAAAGTGCAGGCGCCGATCGTTGACGTGGTCACCGGCTACATGGCGAGCATGTCAATTCTTGCCAAGTTGCAGGCGCGCCATGCCACTGGATTGGGAGGGCATCTGGACGTCAGCCTGATGAACAGTGCCTTGGCATTGCAGCAGTCCTCAATCACCAGCTTCCTCCGGGATGAGCAGTTGCCTAAGCCGATTGGCAGTGCAGCACCGTATGCGGCACCTAACGAAGCCTTCCGCACGTCGGATGGATGGATCATGGTAGCAGCGTACAACGGCAATCGATGGGAGCGCCTGTGCACTGTACTTGGGCGCGAGGAGTGGATAAATGATCCGCGGTTCGAGAGTTCCAACAACCGGGTCAAGAACCGGGCGCTAATGCAGTCATCACTAGATTCGGTCTTCGTTACCCGCTCAACAGCCGACTGGCTCGAAGCATTGCGCGAGGCCGATATCCTCTGTGCGAAAGTCGCCGACTATAGTGATCTGCTCAAGCATCCGCAATTGGCTGAAAACGGCATGCTGGCCAGTGTTGAACACCCCCGTTTTGGTACGCTGCGTACTGTGGGTTTCCCGGTCAACAGTGCGGCCGCAGCAGCCGAGCCGTATCGGCCAGCACCCGACCTGGGGGAGCACTCCCGCGAAGTATTGAGAGGGTTTGCGTTCGACGAAGAAGAAATAGACCGGCTGCTGAAGGGCGGTGCAATACGTCAAACCGAAGAGGCTAAGCCCTTCGGTGAGTAATAGTTGAATCCCGGCCCAGGCCGGGATTTTTTATTCTGTGGAACGGGTAATGCGCGCCTGCTCCAGAATCCATTGGCGGAAGATCGTCATATCTTCGCGCTCTGGGCGGTGCTTGGGGGTAAGCAAATAGTAGGTGTACGCCCCACGATCGACGGTTTGCTCGAATGGACGAATCAGCGTACCTTCACGAAGTTCTTTTCCCACCAAAAACAACTGGGCCATCGCAATACCTTGGCCGCCGATAGCAGCTGCATAGACCATCGACGAGCTCTGGTAGATCATGCCGGCGCTTGCATCGACCTGGCCAATGACGCCTGTTGCCTCCAGCCAGTAGGCCCAGTCGTCAGGACGGGCAATGGAGTGCAGCATCGTGTATTCAGCGACGTCTGCTGGAGATTTCAGTCCAGGCTCGGTATTGAGGAGGGCAGGGCTGCATACTGGCGCAAGTAGGTTGTCACTGAGCGTATAGCTGTTGCAGTTGGGCCAGTCACCAGCGCCGAGGCGTATGGCTGCATCCAAGTCTTCCTTTTGAAAATCCACCGGATCCAATGAGGCTGTCAGCAACACTTCAATCTTGGGATTTTCTTGATGAAAGCTGGCTAGGCGCGGGATGAGCCATTGCATTGCGAAGGTGGTGTAGGCACGCACCTTGATCTGACGGCGTTTGGCCGGTCGCTTCAAGTGACGTGTTGCACTGCGCAACTCTTCAATGAAGCGTGCCACCGCATTGAAATACTGTTCTCCAGCGGGGGTCAGGCTGACCTGCCGATGACCTCGGGTAAACAGCGGCTGCTCCATGAAATCTTCCAGCGTACGGATCTGTCGCGAAACTGCACCAGGGGTGACGTTGAGCTCGTCGGCAGCCAGAGTAATACTCAAGTGACGCGCTACTGCTTCGAAGGCGCGGACAGCATTGAGCGGAGGCAGTTTGTCCTTCATGGGGATCTTCTTGTAAGGCATAGATGACCTTATTTTTAGCATGACAAAAGCTCAAGCGAAACACTTTGTCAAACGACAACACCCCGCCGTGATTCAATCACGGAAGGGTATTGATTTTCGCGGAGGTGGAGAGGCGTCAGAGGCGGATGATGACTGACTTGAGTTGGGTGTAGTGGGACAGGGCATCAATACCCTGCTCGCGCCCATAGCCGCTTTGCTTGAAGCCGCCACAGGGGGTCTGTACGAATCCACCACTGTACTCGTTTACTACGATACGACCAGCGTCCAAGCCTGCAGCAACACGGTGAACACGACCAATGTCGCGACTCCAGATGCCGGCCCCCAGACCGAACTCGCTATCGTTGGCGATGCGCAGGGCGTCTGCTTCATCTTTGAACGGAATGACGCAGACGATTGGCCCAAAAATCTCTTCTCTGGCCAGCGTCATGTCGTTGTGCACGCCGGTGTAAACGGTCGGTTCAATGTACCACCCATTACCCAGGTGTTCGCCGGTTGCAACTTTGCCGCCAATAGCTGGTTTGAGACCTTCACGTTCGGCTACTTCGAAGTAGCTTTGAATTTTCTTGAACTGGGCTTCGGTAGTGATCGGCCCAGAGGTGGAGTCAAAGTCCGGCCCGACATTCAGCGCTGCGACTTCAGCGATAAATTTCTCAACGAACTGATCATGAATGTCTTCCTGCACAAGAAGGCGAGTACCGGCTGCACACCACTGACCGCTGTTCCAGGTGAATGCGCGGGTAGCGCCTTTGGCGGCAGCGGCCAGGTCAGCGTCGTTGAATACAATGTTGGCAGATTTGCCGCCCAGCTCCAGCGTCAGTGGCAGGATGCGCTCTGCAGCAATGCGTCCTAGCTCCTGTCCAGCAGTCAGGCCACCGGTGAAGGAGATCTTCCGCATCAATGGATGGCGCGCCATGACAGGGCCGATGACGCTGCCTTTGCCTACAATGACGTTGAACACGCCTGGTGGTAGACCAGCTTCTTCCACGGCGATACGCGCGAGCTCAACCAGCGACGCAGAGGTGTGCTCAGAAGGCTTGGCAACTACGGTGTTGCCGGTCGCCAGCGCAGGCGCGATGGCGCGGGCGGCCTGATGCAGCGGGGCGTTCCATGGCAGGATCACACCAATGACCCCGAATGGGTCGCGGCGGGTATAGACGTGATAGTTCGGGCCCTGGTTGATAACCTCACCGTCCATGACGTTGACCAGACCTGCGTAGTATTCAAAGTATTGGGCAGTCAGATCCATCAAAGCGGCCATTTCCTGGCCAGGCTTACCAGTTTCGGCACTCTCCAGGGCTCCAATACGGCCGACACTCTGACGCACAATACGCGCCAGCTCGATCAGAATACGACCACGCTCCGAGGGGCGCATATCACGCCATGCAGGTACGGCCTCGTTAGCGTTTTCGATGGCAAACTCAACATCTTGCGGGCCGCTGTTAGCGATTTCGCCCATTTTTTCGCCGCTACGAGGGTCAATCTTGTCCACGAAATGGCCGGTGCAAGGTGGCAGGGTAGCGCCGGCGATGTAACTCTCAACTTTTAACATCGGGTGTCTCCTCAGCCCACGCGACAGGCAGTGTCAGCGGGCCTCTTGTTGTTTGAGCTTTGATGACTGGCAGCAGATTCGACCTTTGTGCACATGTTGTTCAAGGGAATTTTCAGCGGCCTTCGGTTGAGAAAAACTCAGTCACGTGTTCTGCACTAGTGTGCGCTGACCAGTGACATTGACTCCCAAATTGAGTTGATCAAACTTCAATTGAGTGCGGCGTTAAACTCGCTTCACCACGATGGCTAGCGATGCCATCGTTCCCGTCACAACAAGAAATGTGCTCACGGGAGCCAAACCATGACTAACGACAAAGAGGCGGTTCTTGACCGCATGCCTAATATCGAAACTGCTGCGCCAAGCCAAGGTAGGTCGCTCAACAAAACAGAACGTAAAGCCATCGTAGCCGCAACGCTGGGCACAATCGTCGAGTACACCGACTGGGTGATCTATGCGACATTCTCCTCAATTTTAGCTCGACAATTCTTCCCGGCAGGTGACAGCCTTACGGCATTGCTCTCGGTGCTGGCGGTGTTTGCCGTTGGCTTCCTTATGCGCCCGATCGGTGGCGCAGTACTTGGTGTCTTCGCTGACCGTTACGGACGGAAGAAGGGTCTGACCCTGTCCATTCTGTTGATGTCGGTGGCCTCCTTGGTTATCGGTATCTGCCCAAACTATGAAAGCATCGGCATTGCCGCACCAATCATTCTAGTTCTCGCTCGTTTGACCCAAGGCTTCTCGGCCGGCGGCGAGTTTGGTTCAGCCTCGGCTTTCCTGATCGAATCGGCACCTTCTGATCGTCGAGCCTTTGCTGGCTCCTGGCAGTGGTTTGCCATCAACGCCGGTACCCTGGTGTCGTTCCTGCTGGGCTATGTATTGGCTTCGATCGGCAGCGACACCGCGCTGGAAGAGTGGGGCTGGCGTGTAGCGTTTGTGATCGCTGCATTGATGGGGCTGCTGACCCTGTGGATTCGTCTGTCGGTGCGTGAGACCGAAGTGTTCCAGTCGCGCGTGAAAAAGAAGGTGGTCGAGAAGAGCCCCCTGCGTGACATCTTCACTAAACACCGGAAAGACGTATTCCGGGTTATCGGTGTGGCAATGGCCGGCAACTTGTTGAATTACGTATGGATGGTGAGCTACCCGTCACAGGTACATCTGATTACTGGGATGCCAATCCGTGACACTCTGTTGGCAGGCTCCGTAGCGGTTGGTGTATCGCTGCTGCTGATGCCCTTTGCCGGCATGCTTGCCGACCGTATCGGTCGTCGTCCAGTTCTCATCGCTTTTGCGCTTTGCTCTGCTCTTTGGGCTTGGCCAAGCTTCGGGCTGTTGCACCATGGCATCAGCCTGGTTGAAGTGACCATTTTGCAAACGATCTCAATGGTAATCATGACCGGCTTTGGGGCCGCTTCGGCAGTCACTATGGCCGAGCAATTCCCCGCTGAGGTTCGTGTTACCGGGATTGCCTTGCCTTATGCACTTTCTGTCACGCTGTTTGGTGGTACTTCGCCCTACATCATGACGGCAATGACAGGCTCGGGTTACGGACACTTGTTCTGGATCTACCTAGTAGTGGTCAGCCTGATCAGTGCGGTAGTTTACATGCGCATGCCAGAAATGAAGGGGCAGCCGTTGCGATAAACGTATAGGTGCTCCCAAAGGCCGCCCTAATCGGGCGGCCTTTTCGTTTCAGGAGGTAATTGCTCGGATTGATAAGTGGGGCTTCAAAGGGTGAAGGGCTAAGTCACCTTGTTCATTGGAGCTGAGAAATCCACCATACATCCATCACTACTGAGGGTAATAACGCCCGACAACTGCTAGCCCTGGAGACGACCATGCACCTGATCCCACGCTTCGAGTTCTTCCTCATTACGACGCTGCGCAAGATCATCCATGCCGAGAATGGCGTGAAAGTGAAGGTGCTGTAATGAACGAGCATTTCCGTCCCTATCCATACCGCCAGGTGCTTGGTTTTGTGGCCAGCATGTGGATGCGTCGACGCGGGTATTTCTTCTCCGGAATTTTGCTGACGCTTGCTGCGACGGGCTTTGATCTGTTGTTGCCCTGGGCGTCAGCCAAATTGATCGAAAGCGTTGCCCAGAGTGCACATGCAAATGCCGTTTGGCAGAACTGGTTCATGCTTCTCGGTGCCTTCGCAGGATTCACCGTTAGTCGCAACCTTGCTCATCGCTTGTGGATTCCGCTGGCGTCGCGAAATATGCAGGCAGTGCTGTTGCAGAGCTTTGAACATGTGCTGGCGGCTCCAGCTCACTGGCATGCGGTGCAGTCATCCGGTGACACATTGCGCCGCTTGCGCCGGTCAATGTCCGGGTATGACAAGGTCACTGACGCGGTCACGGTGCATCTGGGGCCCGCCCTGATGGTGTTGCTGGGCCTTGTCGTGATGATTGGTTGGCGTGAGCCGTTGGCCGGCGCCTTTGCATTGCTGGTGGCGATTGCCTTCATGGTCAGTAACCTGATCGTGGGCATGCAGTGGATCCGTCCCGCTCACCTCAACGCCAATTTGAATGATGGGCAATTGAGCGGCCTGGCCGCTGACGTGCTGGCAGCTGCGACCACTATCAAGAGCTTCAGGGCAGAGACCCGTGAGCACGCTCGTATGGAGCAGGTTGCCCAAGAATGGGGGCAGGCTTCCTCGAAGGCATGGCGCCGTGTAGTGGACTTGGGCCTGATGCAGAACTTGCTGCTACTTCTGCTGCTCGCTGGGTTGAGTGGAGTGGCGTTGCTTGCTTGGTCAAAGGGGGCTACACGTCCTGGTGACGTAGCGTTCGCAGTGACTTCGTTCCTGCTGATGGCGGGTTATCTGCGCGGCTTTGGTGAGAACCTCCGGACAGCTCAGTCGGGACTGGAGGATGCAGCCGATGCTTTGTTTTTGACAGGGTTGCCGCGGGAGGAGTCCGGTTCCAGCGATTCCTTGCCGAGCGTCGAAAAGCGGCGCGGTGAGGTGATTTTCGAGGGCATCGGATTTACCTACCCGGGCGCAGGTTCAGCCGTACTCGAAAGCTTGAATCTGCACGTACAATCCGGTGAGACCGTGGCCATTGCGGGCGCTAGTGGATCGGGTAAGTCAACCGTATCCAAGTTGCTGCAGCGTTTCTACAACCCCGACAGTGGACAGATCTTGCTGGATGGACGTGACATCTCCACGTTACCGCTGGATTTTCTTCGCCGCACCGTATCCATGGTTGGCCAAGACGCAGTGCTGTTGAGTCGCTCCATTCGTGACAACATCAGTTACTCAAAGCCCAAGGCAAGCATTGAGGAGATTGTGGCCGCGGCGACTGCCGCTTGCGCACATGATTTCATCATGGCGTTACCGGATGGCTATGACACGCATGTAGGCAGCTATGGGGCGTTACTATCTGGCGGTCAGCGTCAACGCATCGCACTGGCTCGGGCATTGCTCGCGGATGCTTCGGTGTTGGTACTTGACGAGGCGACCTCCGCGCTAGACTCACAAACTGAGGCAAGTGTTTTGGCAGGTATTGTGGCCTTCCGTCCTCAGCAAACGCGGATCGTGATCGCCCACCGCCCAGCGGCTATTCTTGCGGCCGATAGGGTGCTCTGGTTGGAGGAGGGCGTAGCGCTCGAAACTGCATCGACTGCGGTCGTCTGAATCTGGTTTAGAGTATGAGCCCCTTCGGTTGCGCTTCTGCATGCTCGCTTCGCAAGAAGTCGATGAAGGCTCGTAACTTGGCAGGGACGCGACGGCGGTCAGGATAGTAGAGATGGAGGGGTGGGATCACTGGGCTCCATTCCTCTAGGATCCGTAACAGCCGCCCTTGTTGGATAAAGGGCTCAATGTACCCATTGATCATGTACGCGATTCCAAGCCCGTCTAGTGCTGAGCGAACCAGTATTTCGGAGTCGTTGAGGATCAACCGGCCCTTTATTTGCAGATCAATTTTCTCCTGGCCGTTGTCGAACTCCCAGCGCTCGATCTGCCCGCTGCTGGAATGGCGGAAGCTGATGCAGTCATGCTGCAACAAGTCGCGTGGATGGTCTGGTTGGCCAAACTGCGTGATGTACTCGGGGGAAGCAATTATTTGCGCCTTGAGGGGAGGGCCGATAGCCAAGGCGACCATGTCTTTTTCGACCGCGTTACCGAAGCGGATGCCGGCATCAAATCCCTGTCCGACAATGTCCACCAAGTGATTTTCGGCACGGATCTCCAGATTGATCTCGGGGTAAGCGGCCATGAACCGGCGCAAGATCGGTTGCAGGACAATCAAATAGGCGGCACGCGGTAAATTGACCCGTAGTAGCCCTGCAGGATGATTGGCCTCGCGGCCGAGTTCCTGTGAGGCATTCGACAGTTGCTCAAGCGCCGGCTGTACCCTCTCCAGGTAGCGTTCTCCTATTTCTGTCAGGCAAACGCTACGGGTTGTGCGATTGAACAGCACCAACCCTAGACGTTGCTCCAGCACCCGGATGCTTTGGCTGACCGCTGAAGGTGAAATGCCAAGTTTCACTGCAGCATTGGAAAACCCTTTTTCCTCCGCCACCGCCATGAAGGTTACCAATCCATCCAGGTGATCCTGACGCATGGTTATTCTCCGCCACGATGGGTGTGATGTAACTGAAGCTGTAGCACCTACTGAATGGGCTTGTACAGGACGATTCTGGTACATTCGTACCGAAAGGTTTCCATAGTAATCCCAGATTATGCGTAACGCGTTTACACTTTTGGGCGAGCCGCACGGGCAAACTCGATGAATGCCTTGAGTGGCGCTGGTACATGGCGACGGCTGGGGTAGTAAAGGTGCAGGCCAGGATAAAAGGGGCACCAGTCCGGCAACACTTGAATCAATCGCCCGTCGGCCACATGCTCGCTGACCATTTCTTCGAAAACATAGGCTAGACCAATCCCTTGTAGTGCAGGGCCCACCATCAGACTCACATCACCCAGGGTCAATGGGCCGCTGACTTCAATTTCCTGGGCGATCCCTCCGCGCTCGAATTCCCATCGGTACAGTGAACCACTGGGGAAGCGATGCCGAATACAAGGTAAACCGTGTAGATCCTCTGGTTTCTGCGGAATCGCATAACGCTCGAAGAAAGCCGGCGTGCCTACGACCACCGAGCGCATGTTTGGGCCTATTGGCAGTGACACCATGTCGGCTTCCAGGCGGTTGCCAAACCGAACACCGGCGTCAAAGCCTCCCGCCACTACGTCCACCAACGCATCGTTTTCGACCACCTCCAATCTGATGTCCGGATATTCCTGCAGGTACTGGCTGACAATCGGTAGCAGCACGAGTTCGCATGCCTGGCGACCAGCAGTGATGCGCAAGTTGCCTGAGGGTTTGTCTCGAAAATTATTGAGGTCTTCGAGTGCATCATCAATGTCCCGAAAAGCCGGTTTCAAGCGTGTGTAGAGTCGCTCCCCCGCTTCTGTCAGGGCGACACTTCGAGTGGTTCGGTTGAATAAACGTACGCCTAGGCGGTTTTCCAGGGCGCGCAGAGAGTGACTTAGGGCTGAAGGAGACAGACCCAGTTCGACCGCTGCACGGCTGAAATTCAGGTGCTGCGCGATGGATAGGAATATCGTCAGGTCAGCAGTGCTAGGAGCCTTCATTTATGAATGCCTTTCACTAAGTCATGCAAAATAAATGGGATTATCACATAAGTACCACGACTTTAAAGTGGCATCAACTCATCGAGAAGGCCCGGCAATAACGCTCGGGTCGCTGACAGGAGGAGTTGAAAATGCGTACTTGGTTCATTACTGGAGCTTCCCGTGGTTTTGGCACCCTCATCGCAGAGCACGCCCTGCGTGCCGGCGACGCTGTGATTGCTACCGCCCGCAAACCACAAGACATTACCGAACGCCTGGGTACCCACCCGAACCTGCTGACTGTACGCCTAGACGTGACCAGCGAAGAAGAATCGCATCAGGCTGTCGCGGAAGGCATCAAGCGTTTTGGCCGTATCGATGTCGTCATCAACAATGCCGGTTTCGGTGTACTGGGTGCGGTGGAAGAAACCAGCGCCAGCGAAACCGAGCGACTGTTCGCTACCAACGTGTTCGGTGTCCTGAACGTAACCCGCGCTGTCCTGCCGCACATGCGTCGCCAGCGCAGTGGCCACATCGTCAACATCTCTTCGATCGGCGGCTACCAGGCTTACATGGGCTGGGGTGTATACGGCTCCACCAAGTTCGCAGTGGAAGGGATCACCGAAGCGCTGCACCAGGAGCTGGCGCCGCTGGGCATCCACGCGACGGTCGTAGCCCCGGGCTTCTTCCGCACTGACTTCCTGGACGAGCAGTCGCTGATCAAGACCGCCCTGGAACTGCCGGACTACGACGACACCGTCGGTAAGATGCGCCAGTTCGCCGAGGCGGCTAACCATGCACAACCCGGTGACCCCGTAAAGTTCGCCGAAGCCATCCTGGCTCTGGTGAATGCACCGAAACCGCCACAGCGTCTGGCGCTGGGCAGCGATACCGTCGCGCGTATCGGCGAGAAGCATAGCTTCGTTGAAGCGGAACTCAGCGAGTGGAAAGATCTGGCGCTCTCTACTGACTTCAAAGACTAAGGCGAACGCTACAAACTTGGAGAAAATGAACTATGAAAAGTGCTCTGATTTCACTGCTGGGTGTTGGGGGGGCACTGCTGGGTGTACTTATGGTGTCTTCGGCGTTAGCTGCGCAATTAAATTCAACGGCCACAACAGCAACTACATTTACTGATTATCACTATGAGCAACGCTTGGATATTGCTCGGGTACTGTCGCACACTGAAGTTCCACCTGTGTGTTATGTCGTACCGGTGGAAATGACCTATGAAGACTCACAGGGAAATCAGCACACGATTCGCTACCACGCTATGGGCACTGGCTGCCTCAGCGGTTGATCTCCACACGCTTACGAAGACCGGGCTAGCCCGGTCTTTGCGCTGGTAGGTACTCTGAGTGGCCCACGTTGCTGCGCGGCGTTGAACGGGCGTAAACGTCTGGCAGTAAGCAAGGATGGTTACTACGTATCGTTCCGTGCCAAAAATGGTCGTTGAGCGTCCGAAGCCTACAGCCTCGACAATTTTGGCATGTAAGCCTCCTTTTTGACCTCTAAACTGAAATGTTTTACGAGTCAAAAATGAGGCTTACAAAATTTGAGCCCCCTGTCGGCCGGATTGAATGATCCTGCTGCGAAGCTCTGCATTTATGCGAGTTAGGTAGTCTGCCGGCAAGAGACAAACGGTCTGACATCTCTGTCGTCTACTGCCTGAAGCACGAAGTACTGCCCATTCGCCTTCAGCGCGTGGATGATGCGACATTGGACATAGGCGGTGCTGTATGAGGTGCTGGGGCCTTGGATGTTGAGCACCAATTCTCCTCCGTAGCTGCTCACGTACCTCAAGTCTTTCAAGGCTCCCGCCGTTTCACCATTGGCCTCTGCGATTTCGATTATCAAATTCCGTAAGGTCGATTGATCTGTGTCTGCCACTTCAGCGGAAAACCTGGCCTGCCGCTGACTTTGAAAACCTCCTCCACGACTGGCTGAGCCCAGACGGTTGAATGTGATATGAGCGAGCAGGACTACTTCCATGGTCTGAGCCTTCTGTGTAGGTCTTACTTCTAGGTAGCAGGGGGCATTTTATGCAACGCACGGTGCGCCGTGTTCTGGCTTGTTCATATCCGGCAATGACTCACCGATTGCGTTGTAACGGTTCGATGAGAAGGCTCCAAAGCGTCTCCGCACCGCCTTCTTGGGAAAGTTTCTGGTCTTGTCGAGTGTGGAACGCCATGCCAAAACTTTTGAGGTACAAGGATTGGTCGTCTGTATCTACTGTGAGTGCCTCGTTGTACGAGCCCCCGCCAAACGAATCGCCATGGCTGTAATAGATACCGGCGCCTAGCTGGCCACCGGTGAACAGAGTCGCCTTGGCAACGATGTTGCCGTCCTTGTAAATGCTCGCAGCAAAGCGATTGGCATCTATACGACGAAATGCGCCTTCGTACCCTGGGTTGCGCGACTGGAGCTCCAGCAATGAGTTCTCGAAATAGCGGGCAATGTACTCGAAGCTATCGAACAGAAAGCGGTCTCTGTCAAGCTGGGTGAAGCTCTTGGCCATCCGAAGGTTGCTTGAGCGAGGGCCAGCTGGGGGCATGGGAGCGGGCGCTGAACTGCTATCGAAATTGGTACGCTCAGATCGAGGTAGTGTGCTCGGTTGGCTGCGGCTGCATCGATCGGCGGCCTTCCGCACTTCCTTCGCGACTTGCAAGAATGCTTCGTCTCGATCCGGCCAAAGTGTCACTGGCTTACCATCTTGAGGAGTGCCAAGCAGCTTGCCAAACGGTGCGTAGTGCCAATCGCATGGGCGAAGAATCACAGGTATGACGATCGCTTCCCCTGCAGCATGGCGCTCCATCGCTCGGGCCAGCTCGATGTTGTAGCAGTAATCGGAAGCGATGAAGTCAGGGCTCACCAGCAACAGGATGATTTCGTCGCTGTTGATGTGATCATCAATTGCCGCATCGATGACTTGGCCCGCACCGATTCTGCGATCGTGCCATGTGTCAATGACGCCCTGGCGTTTGAGCATGGAAAGCTGTTTTTCGAGCTGATCGCGCAGGGCCTCGTCTGCATGGCAGTAAGAGAAAAACACGTTAGGCAAAATGGTTACTCCCTCTCTGGTAGGTGCTGCTTTGATCATATGATCTGCTCACCGTAGAAGTACAGGTCGCAGGATCGTAGCTCGCACTCGATGACCAGATCGAAGAGAGCTAAATCACGGGTTTCCCCGCGCTGTGAATAGCTTTCCACGTGCGTTCGCATTGTCGTGGTGAAATGATGCATATATGAAAGCATCAAAGGAAGGGAACAGCTATTTATGAGCACGGCTCACTAAGTCTTGCTAAATCCATGGGATTATCACATGGATGATTCCCCTTTAAAGTCGCATCAACTCATCGAGAAGGCCCGACAATAACGCTCGGGTCGCTGACAGGAGGAGTTGAAAATGCGTACTTGGTTCATTACTGGAGCTTCCCGTGGTTTTGGCACCCTCATCGCAGAGCACGCCCTGCGTGCCGGCGACGCTGTGATTGCTACCGCCCGCAAACCACAAGACATTACCGAACGCCTGGGTACCCACCCGAACCTGCTGACTGTACGCCTAGACGTGACCAGCGAAGAAGAATCGCATCAGGCTGTCGCGGAAGGCATCAAGCGTTTTGGCCGTATCGATGTCGTCATCAACAATGCCGGTTTCGGTGTACTGGGTGCGGTGGAAGAAACCAGCGCCAGCGAAACCGAGCGACTGTTCGCTACCAACGTGTTCGGTGTCCTGAACGTAACCCGCGCTGTCCTGCCGCACATGCGTCGCCAGCGCAGTGGCCACATCGTCAACATCTCTTCGATCGGCGGCTACCAGGCTTACATGGGCTGGGGTGTATACGGCTCCACCAAGTTCGCAGTGGAAGGGATCACCGAAGCGCTGCACCAGGAGCTGGCGCCGCTGGGCATCCACGCGACGGTCGTAGCCCCGGGCTTCTTCCGCACTGACTTCCTGGACGAACAGTCGCTGATCAAGACCGCTCTGGAGCTGTCGGACTACGACGAAACCGTCGGCAAGATGCGTCAATTCGCCGAAGCGGCCAACCATGCACAACCGGGTGATCCGGTGAAGTTTGCCGAAGCCATCCTGGCCCTGGTGAACGCTCCGAAGCCGCCACAGCGGTTGGCGCTGGGCAGCGACACCGTGGCGCGCATCGGTGAGAAGCACAGCTTTGTCGAGGCAGAGCTGAGCGAGTGGAAAGAGCTGGCACTTTCTACCGACTTCGCGGTGTAAGTCGACCACAAGCGTAAATAAGACACAGAAACCGGGCTTGCCCGGTTTTTGTGTTTCTGGAGGGCGGAATGTCTTGAGGTAACCGCTTACTAAATAGGGAACTGGAAAGGGAAGCTATAGTGAAAGGATCCAGCCCCGTCTTTACGCCTGTTGGAGACGCATCATGGAATCGGCAATCCCTCCGTATCTGCGTACTGAGCGCACCCAACCTTCCACCATGCCTCCCAGTCATGTTCCTCCATTTCCCGCCTGGGCAGCACGATTTGATCCGCTGGTGGGGCAAGTGGTCATGGCTTACTTCGGCGTGCAATCAACAGCTGAGCTCAGCATTGAAGATTTGAAGCCGATCACCCATCGCTTCGTGTCTTCCAGTGGCCCGAAACACTGGGATCTAGCGCATTGTAAAGACGCAGCAGGCTTCCATAACCTCATCGCCATTGCCTACTGGTCAGAACCTGCTGACTTCCTGAGGTGGCGCCAGCAGAGTGGTTTCGATGTTTGGTGGAACGACCCACAACGCGCTGGGGAGACGGTGGGATGGTTCATTGAAATAGTAAGCCCTACCGCGGATCGCTTTGAAACCCTCCAGGCATCTCTCGGCGCACCAGAAGGAGTCGCCCACCTGGCCGAGTCTTTAAGTGACACCGTCCAGGAGCATGGATATTGGGGCAGCGTTCGGGATCGGTTTGCACTTGCTCAGACTGATCCGCTTAGAGGCACTAAGCCTGAAGCAAATCCCAGCCAACAAGGCTCGCCACGTACCCACCTGTCAGGTAGGCAAAATCTTTGTTTGATCCGCTCTGGCCAAGATTGGGGGGCTACTCGTGATAAAGAACGAAACTTGTATCTACACGACATTCAGCCTGTACTGGAGGAGGGCATGACCTACCTTCGTGATCAAGGCGGGCCACTCGGCTGCCTTTCATGCCGTTTCATGAGGGTACTGGACACCACTACCGGCGAACCGCTGGAAAAAAGTTTTGGGCTCGCGCATTTCGATGAGCTGGCGAATTTAGAGGCTTGGGCTAAGACCCATCCGACGCATCTGGCCATTTTCGGTGGATTCATGCGCTATGTGCGAGCGTTAGATTTCCAGGTGGCGCTGCGACTCTACCATGAGGTTTCTGTAATCCCGGCCGACTCTCAATGCTTTGAGTACATCAATTGCCATCCAGGCAGCGGATTGTTGGGCTCGTGAAATCGGCAGGACACCCGCTAGGCCATGCACAACAAACAATCATGGCCGAGCGGTGGTGAGTCAATTGTTGGCATCCAGCACGACCCGGTACCGTGCCTTACCGCTTCGCAGGTGATCGATTGCCTCATTAACTCTGTTCATGAGGAAATATTCAACCTGCGGAACGATCTCATGGCGATCACAAAACTCCAGCATGGTTGCCGTGGTACTTGGCGACCCGGCCGGAGAGGCAGACAAGATCTTTTGTTGGGGGATCAAGTCGAACACATGCACCGGAATAGCAATGGGAACGATGCCAACGAAGCTCAGACGGCCCTTGGCACGAAGTGTGCCAATCATCGCCGATGACGAACACGTGTAGTGGCTCGCCGCCGTGGAGAAGCATAAAGCCAACATCGAAACCTGACGCTTGAGTCGGAGGGGGAAATGAGCCTACCGACTCGAGCGCCAGTCCCGTGCATCAGATCATTGTGGCTTAGTAACGCCTCAAGAACTGTTGGACTCGCTCCCCGCTATCAACCCCGAAAAAGTCGCTTGCGTAGGCATTTTTCACGATGTTGCCACCCTCCATGAAAATCACACGATCCGCTACCTCCTGGGCGAAGCGCATTTCGTGGGTTACCACCAGCATTGTCATTCCCGCATCAGCAAGATTTCGCATGACTAGAAGCACCTCATCTCGCAACTCAGGGTCGAGAGCGGACGTAGGCTCGTCAAAGAAGATCACCTCAGGATCCATGGACAAGCCCCGGGCTATGGCCACACGTTGCTTTTGACCACCAGATAGCCGGGCAGGGTAGAAGTCTGCTTTAGCAGCCAGGCCAACCTGTTCCAGTAAATCCATTCCTTTTTTTACTGCTTCCTGCTTTGGGACTTTCTTGACGCTGACAAGTCCTTCGATAACGTTCTCAAGGGCCGTGAGGTGTGGAAAGAGATTGAAGGACTGAAACACCATGGCTGTCTTCTGGCGCAGCTGAGCAAGTTCATGCTTGTCTGCGCGACTCATTCGTTTCCCGGCAATCAGGTCAATCCGATGCCCGCAAATCTCCAGAATCCCGCTATCGGGCTGTTCCAGAAAATTCAGTGAGCGCAACAGCGTGGTTTTCCCTGAGCCTGATGGCCCCAGAATAACCACTACCTCGCCAGCCTCTACTCTCAAGTCCACCTTGTTCAGAACAACATTGTCACCGAAGGACTTGGAGACGGCAGTGACCTTTATTTTAGCGTTGCTCATCGGTAGCGCCTCGTCATACGCCCTTCAAGATAGGTTTGAATTAACGTCAGAATCTGGTTGATGAGCCAGTAGACCAGACCAATCATCAGGAACATTTCCATGTAGCGGAACGTCGACGCACCTACCTGTTCTGCTACACGGGTCATCTCAACAACAGTGATGGTTGACGCGAGTGAAGTGTCTTTGATCAGGGCAATCAAGCGGCTTCCTACGGGTGGCAGCGCAATGCGGGTGGCCTGGGGAAAGATGATTCGACGAAGACACGTCCAGTAACCCATCCCCATAGCCTGCGAAGCCTCCCACTGACCAGGATCCACGGCATTGATACCTGAGCGAAAGTTCTCGCTCAGGTAAGCGGCGGAGAACAATGTCAGTGCCAGCAGGGCCGAAGGGATCGGCGTCATCGTAATGCCATAGTGAGGCAGGCCGAAGTAGATCAACAGAAGCTGAACCAGCAACGGTGTCCCACGGAAAATCGACACATACATGAACGCAACTGACCGCAAGATTGCGAGGTTGGAGTTGCGCATAAGCGCAATGCATATACCGAGCAAACTGCCCAATACAAAAGCGCCCAACCCTAGTCCAAGCGTGACCAGTACAGCTTGCTGAAGCAGTGGCCAAGCGCGCAGGAATAATTCCAGCATCAATCACTCCTCAGCCAGGGCTTTCTTGATACCCGAGAGCATTTGGTAGTCCGCACCAACGTAATGTTTGGAGTAGGCCTCCACGGTGCCATCGGCAATCATTTCACTAATCGCCTTGTTGACCGCTGTTTTCAGACTCTCGCTGCCCTTGCGCATTGCCGCGGCAGACACCTGGTAGGTGAGGGGGGCACCTACTGCCTTCAACGGCAGCTTGTTGACCACACGGTAGTTTTCACCGCTGAACCACGACGCGATCACCACGTCGACGCGACCGTTGGCCAGGTCATTGAACACCAGCCCGCCGTTGTCATAAGTGCGAATAACCGACTGGGTAAGATTCTTATGAGACCACGACTCATTACTGGAGCCCGCCGTAACCCCCACTGACTTACCGGCCAGATCTGCTCGCTCATGGATATCGGTGTTCTTGGCGAGAAGGAAAATCCGAAACTCTTCCACGCCGTATGGATCGGAGAAATCGACTTGCAGTGCCCGCTCTTTAGTGGGAGTGAGATCGTTCATCACCAAGTCGTACTTGTCAGCTTTGAGGCCTTCTACGAAGTTTTTGTAGGTATCGGCAATGAAAACGACTTTTGGGACACCGATACGCTTGGCCACTTCCTTCGCCATGGCCACGTCGTAACCTGACGGTTTGTTTTCCGCGTCGATGAAGCTCCAGGGGGGACTGGTCTGTGTGTTGGCAATACGAATCTCGCCAGCCTCCTTGATACGCTGCAGAGAGTCATCCGCGCTTGCGGAATTGACGCCCAGGGTTGCCAATGCGAGCAAAGAAATTGCAAATCGAATGCCGGTGATTGTTTTCATAATCCATCCTTAATTTATTAATCACCGCCCCGAGATTGGGCGGCGAAAGGCGGCAGCACTTCGAAGGAAAAGGGCGGCGAAATCTTGCGCTCACCTACCCCGTGGGTGTTACACGATTGCGTGCTCAAGACGGGCTTGTTCGTAGCACTTCAGTGCATTGTCGAGATCGCCGATCAGCACCTCTGGGTCTTCAAGACCTATGGAAACCCGAACGATTGGCTGGTTGGTAGGCGGGTATTGGCGCGCCTGCTGCTGACTGGCAGGGTAGTAAGCAACTAGACTGTGCGTCCCTCCCCAGCTTGCGCCTATTGGGAAATGCCGGAGCGCATTGAAGAAAGCACTGAAGGCTGCCTCACGAGCTGGCTGGAGAATGAACGAGAACAGGCAGCCATTGCCTTCAAACTGTTTCTTCCATAGCGCAAACCCAGCATTGGACTCCAGTGCGGGGAACATCACCTCGCCAACCATGGGGTGGGCATCCAGCCAGCGGGCAACTTTTAACGTGTTTTTGCTCTGCTCCTTCATCCGTACCTGAAGCGTGTCCATTCCTCGCATGACCAGAAAACAATCATCGGGGCTGACCGCCTGGCCCAGAATACTTTGAGTCTCACGTAAGCACTCGTAGTACGACGTGTTGAGCATGCTGATACTGCCCATGAGCACATCCGAGTGACCGCCAAATACTTTGGTGACCGCTTCAACCGATAGGTCAATACCATGCTCAAGGGGGCGGAAATACAGCGGGCTTGCCCAAGTATTGTCCATCATGGTCATGACACCATGACGTTTGGCGACCGCCGCAATACCGACGATGTCCTGCATTTCCATCGTGATTGTGCCTGGCGCCTCCAGACAGATCATCTTTGTGCTTGGTTTAATCAAGCGCTCAATATTGGAGTCGATAGTGGGAGGGTAGAACTCCACCTCTACACCTAAATTCGCCAGCCAGTTTCGAGCGAAGGTTTTCAAGGCACCATAGCAAGCATCTGAGATCAAGATGTGATCACCGCTACGCACGAACCCCATCACGGCAGTGATAAGGGCAGACGCACCAGATGGAGTGACCACGCAGTGACTGGCGCCTTCCAGTTGCGCAATCCTGTGCTCCAGGCTCCGTGCTGTTGGTGTGCCGGTAATACCGTAGCTGTAGCCATCAGGCTGACGAGATTTGCGCGCGACGAAATCTTCGAAGGTATCAAAAACTACAGTCGAACCGCGCCATACAGCAGGTGACAAGCTGGCAAAGGGGTTGTCCGCGTGATCGGTGAATCTCATTGTGAAGGTGCCCCCAGAGGCGGTTGGTTATGGGCTGATTCTAGGGGTATGAAAATCTTGCGAGCAAGACGGTGAATTATTTACTCTATAAGTTCAGGTTATAGCTTAGAGAGACTTCATGGGCATTCGAGAAATTGAAATGTTTCGCGCCGTAATGACCTCCGGTACGACCAGTAAAGCAGCAACGATGCTGGGTGTATCGCAACCGGCAGTCAGCCAGGCGATTAGGAAGCTGGAGGTCAGTGCGGGGCTGCAGCTGTTTGTACGCTCTCGCAGCAGACTGATACCCACCCAAGAAGCGGTTGCGCTGATGGCGGACGTAGATCGCTTCTTCATGGGCTTTGAAGCCATCGAGCATCGACTGAAAAGCCTTCGCGATCTGGGCATAGGGCGTTTGAACATTGCCGTGCACCCGGCGCTTGGCGTGTCGTTTCTTCCCCGGGTGCTGGCGGATCTAGACCTCGCCAAGCGCGACATGCAGGTCTCGTTGCGAGTATTGAGTTCGAAAGAAGTGCACCAACAAGTATCTTCCGGGCAATGTGATTTTGGACTAATGGCTGATGAGATGCCTGTCGCTGGGCTTGAGCACTCAGCGTTTCTCGATAGCAATGGTGTGATTGTCATGCACGTCAGCCATCCACTGGCAAAGCAATCGATTATCACGCCTCGTGACCTAGGTGATGTGGATTTCCTTGCATTGAATCCCGAGGACAGCAGCCGTCACCGATTGGAGGCAGCGATGCGGGAGGAGGGCGTTGAATTGAAAATTCGGGTCGAAACACCGTACGCCCACACCCTGTGTGAGCTGGCCATGCTTGGCGTAGGGGTGGGGTTTGTGAACCCGGTGGCGGCGCGCGACTTCCTCGATCGCGGGCTTGTTGTCAAACCCTTCAGTATTGATGTCCGTTTTGCCAGCCTCTTGGTATTCCGCCCTGGTAAACCTTTACCCGAGAACGCACGGCAGTTCATACGCGTTCTGAGAATCCGCCTTGCAAAAGACCTGAAGCAGCTCAGAACCAAGCTTGGGTAAGTGTGAGCAGGATTTTTCGGTGTTCTACTGCATACAACCTCGCAGGAACAGCGTCGCCTAGTGGAAGCGTTGAGACCTACTCTCGAACCTGTGCATGCAACGGTGTCAGACGTCTTGCGAATCGTTAGTCATGCTCAGGACGCCATTAGCAGCAAGCAGAATCAGGCAAATCGAGAGCAGTACTCGACTAACTTCAGCACCGCCCCCAGCCGTAGTCTGAACCCATGCAGAAACACACCTGCAACGGGTTAACCAGACGATGCTGATCTGAACGACCCGGCCCTAAATCCTTGATTACGACCGGAGTCACCGCCATGAAAACCATTAGCCAACTGATCGCTGCTGTTACCTTCGCTCTGAGCGCCACCGCATTCGCTGTACCGAGTAACCAAGAAGGTCGAGTCTACTCCCAAACTGCCATAGAGCAGCAGGCTGTCGCTGAAGACGGCTCGGATCGCACTCCAGGCTTCAAAGTCGCTGAAGGCGGCTCGGATCGCACCCCAGGTTTCAAAGTCGCTGAAGGCGGCTCGGATCGCACCCCAGGTTTCAAAGTCGCTGAAGGCGGTTCGGATCGCACCCCAGGTTTCAAAGTCGCTGAAGGCGGCTCGGATCGCACCCCAGGTTTCAAAGTCGCTGAAGGCGGCTCGGATCGCACCCCGGGCTTCAAAGTCGCCGAAGGTGGTTCAGATCGTACCCTCGGCCGTCGCCAAGCATAAACTACTGTGGCAACCCACATCGGACGGGGACAGAATGGTGAAAAAGCCCTACAGGCTGAACCCTGTAGGGCTTTTGGTTTCGTAGGGAGGAGAATGTGGCTGCCAGGTTGGTATTGGTTCAAACGTCTAATCCAGTTGCCGTTGCAAGCTGTCGGGGCAGGGCGCGTACACGTTTCTAGTGTTGCGTCACGGGCTCTGCATCATGAATGGGGGCTTCACGGGCCTTCAGCATTTCACCTTTACGACCGTTGAAGTGAGCGGTTATCTCTGCCAAAAGAGACAACGCTATAACCTCAGGGGTATCCCCACCTATATCCAACCCCATCGGATAGTGAAGTTGCTCGAATGCCGGTTGTGAGTGACTGTTGGGTATCTCAGCGAGCATTCGCTCTGTGCGGCTACGTGGCCCCAACTGACCTACATAAGACGGGCGCTGATTTAGGCTCTGAGCCAGCCAGTGACGATCTTGTAAGTAACTGTGAGACATGATGACCACAGCAGCATTCGTTGTCAGCTCGCTAGGAACCTGACCAAATTCCAGCGATAAATGCATAACTTGGTCTGCATTTGGGAAACGTTCACGCCTGATGAAGTGACTTCTTGCGTCGATCACAGTCACTTGCCAGCCCTGTTGCTTCGCCATGGCGACCAGCGGTTGAGCATCGTGCCCCGCGCCAAAAATGACCAGCTTTCGCGGTGGTGCCAGATACTCAAGGAGAACCTCGATTTGTTCAGCTCCCATCTTGTAGCGATGCAGGGCGGTTTTTTTGTATTCAAATGCAGCCTGCAGGTCGTCCATTAGCAGTCCTACCAACACTGCGGGGCTTCCATTTTGAAGTAGGGTTCCTGATGGCGATACCGCAGCTCTGGCGCCAATCAATGCAGCTGCTTCCCCGGTGCCAGAAATAACCGTCGCCAGCGCGGCGGGGCGTTGCTCCCTGATGACCTGCCGCAACAACTGCGCAGGTAAAAAAGGCTGTCCGACTCGCACCCGCTCTAGCAGAATATGGACTGTGCCATTGCAGCCCAGTCCAAAAGCTAGCTCCTCTTCTTCACCAGGCTCATCTCCTGGAATGCCCGTGCTGTAGGTGCGAATCACCGGTTGCGTGTGCTCTGTTAACCACCAAGCTTTCTTGGCTAGATCGCTTTCGAGGCAACCTCCGCTGACCGTACCCACAGCACTGCCGACCTGAGAGATCAGCATTCGAGCACCAGGACGCCGGTAGGCTGAACCCTCAACTTTTACGACTGTGGCCAGCACCGCTTCCTGTTCCTGGGTGGCTAGCTCCTCCAGAGCGTCCAGTAATTTGTCAACGTCGCTCATGGGCTACAGTCCCGTTTCGCTCTGACTGGATATCAGACTAGTCCTGTCTCCCGGCTTATCCACAAAATCACCTACAAGACTGTTTACCGAATGCTTCAGCTCTCGCCTGGCAAACGGTGTATCTGTCAGATGCGGAAGTTGCCCACCAGTTGCTGCAAGCGTGCGGCTTGATGATCGAGGTCAGCGCAGGCGCGAAGTGTAGCTTGGAGATTTTCCACTCCCTCCTGATTGAGGGTATTGATCTCTGTGATGTCCATGTTAAGGCATTCGACGACAGCCGTCTGTTCTTCGGTGGCGGTTGCCACTGACTGGTTCATGCTGTCAATTTCGCCAATGCGCTGAGTGACACTACCCAAACGCTCGCCTGCCTGGTTAGCGATTGCGACACTCTGTTCGCTGTAGCGTTGGCTCTCGGTCATAGTGGTGACCGCTTCGCGAGCTCCTACCTGTAACTCTTCAATCATTTGGTGGATCTCCTGAGCGGACTGCTGCGTGCGATGAGCGAGGCTGCGTACTTCATCCGCGACAACAGCGAAGCCACGACCAGCTTCCCCAGCGCGTGCAGCCTCAATCGCCGCGTTGAGTGCTAGCAGGTTGGTTTGCTCGGAGATGCCTTTAATCACCTCAAGGATCTGACCAATATTCACTGTCTTGCTGTTGAGCGCCTCAATGTTGCCGCAGGAGACGCGAATCTTAGTGGACAGTTCGTTTATCGCATTGATCGTTGTTTCCACCACTCTGCGGCCGTCCTCGGCCTGGCTGCGCGCGGAAGAGGCTTGCTGCGACGCGTCTGCGGCACTGCGGGCAATTTCTTCGGCAGCGGCGCCTAGCTCGTTGATCGCCGTGGCGACACTGTTGGTGCGGCTCGCCTGTACGTCGGAATTGCTCATCGAGGAATTTGAGGCGTCAACCACTAGACGAGCGACCTCATTGAGCTGTTTGGTAGTGGAGGACACTTCGCGGATTGATCCATGGATGCGCTCTACGAAGCGATTAAAGGCATCTGCTAGCTCACCGAATTCATCGCGGGCATGGATCGCTAGACGCATAGTGAGATCTCCTTCACCCTGAGCGATGTTCTGCATGGCACTGCCCATCGCCTGTAGGGGTCTCATCAACACGCGGGTCAAGAGGCTTAAGGCCAGAATAACGCTTGCCAATGCGATGAGGGTTACTATTACAGCGGAGTCTCGGAATTCAATGAGCGGCGCATAAGCCTTATCTTTGCTCACTGCCAGGCCAATGTACCACTTCACGGAAGGTAACCCTTCCACGGGCGTGAAAGTGAGGAACTCTTTGCCCTTCGCGGTATCGACCTCTCGGATTTTGCGTCTAATGCCTCCGGTGTCGGGGGGATAAAGCTCCTTGAGATGTTTGCCAATAATGTCTTTGTTCGGGTGAATCAATATTTTTCCATCGGCACTAACCAAGAAAGCGTAGCCAATGCCACCGAAATCCAGTGTGTTGATGATTCGAACAAGGGTCTCGAAGCTCAGGGAGCCCCCTACAACGCCTACCGAGGGGACTGGGGTCGCAATCGTGATGATCAGTTTTTTGGTAGCCGCATCAGTATATGGCTCAGTGAGGGTTGTAGTGCCGGCCGCCTGCGCGCTTTGGTACCAGCTGCGGGAGCGAGGATCGTAGCCCTCGGGCATGGCGCTGGGTGGGCTGACACTGAAACGACCTTCCTGCGTACCAAGGAAAGTGAAGGTAAAGGTGGAGTTCAGTACTTTCTGTCGGAGTAGATCATCGATCATTGACTGTTGCGGATTGGAAGCGAGCGACTCGGCCACACTCTCTATCATGCCGATCCGCCCAGAAAGCCAGCCTTGAATGCTCCTAGCCGTAACGTCGCCCATGTCTTCCAAAGAGCTTTCTAAATTGGTCTGAAGGGAATTTTTCTGATGCTGATAGTTGTAAACAGTGAAAAGTATAAAAGCAGCGGTCACAACCAACGAGGTAGCCATTAAGATCTTGTGGCTAAACCTAATGTTCTTTAGCATCTGTGAGATCCGTTCATCGACGAGCAGGGCCAGCTCCACCCAAATCGGCAGTAGGTAAAGGGCGCGGAGCCCGGTATTGTTCGAAATTCGATTGCAGTCTGTCTAATTAGTGCAGAAGCGACGCTGTCCATGCGGTACTGCGCTGACTGGCCATCGCCCTGCGATATCAATTAAATATCGCGCAGCTCTGATGTTCTGATCACTCGAAATTTCCGAAATACTGGCTTGAGAAAAACGCAAATATTCGGGGTGGCTTGTCCACTCCATTGCCTTCTGACTGGATCACAGAACCCCCAAATGCATTGATCCGCGTACGTTGCGCTAGCGCACAGAATCCCGCATTCGTCTGACGCTAATAATCACCCGCCCTGACAACTTAGAAAGTGTTCGCGCATTCTGAATGAACCTCCGTCAGATAAACACAAAGATCGGTTACTGGAGGGGGCGCGGGGATTTCGAAAAAAATCTGTGTTAGCCAACCCCGATGAAAAGTGGAATGGTTGACCGTATGCAGAAACATTGTTCCTATTGTCATCACTCCGGGTCGCCCGGAGAGGAAATTAAAATTTAACTCCCTGCTTAACGAGGAATCTGTTTGATGCGCAGTCCAAGAGACAAACCATTCATTGATCTCTTCCTGTGCTTTGCGCAAATTGGTAAAGTCTGGGTACGGAATCTCCATTTTGGACAGGTGACCATGGTCACGCTCAAGCACATGTCCCTGCCAGATGCGATCTATTACATAGACGTGGTTTAGGATCCCTATGATGTTTTTGAGCGGCCCTGCGTGTTCTTTAGCGAGCTCTTCGGGCGGAAGTGCAGCCAAGCTTTCGTACATCAGCTTGTCTGCCCAACGCTTATAATTAGAAAACATTTTGGCCGTGCTTGGGTTGATCACTTGGCACCTCCGCGTAACCGGCCTATTAGAGGTCTCTTCACAACAGTACAGGTATAGCGCATGCGCCACACCTAGTCGATATGTCGTGTCAATGCTAGGTGGTGATGCGAAGCCTTGGGCACAGGGGCACCATCAACGGTAGCTGAGTACCGACTCATTTGTGCACCTAGGATGCGGACATCCCCGCTTTGTCTTGATCGTTAGCCATGATCTCGCACCTCGTGTATCACACAGAGGATCTGTGTTCTGTTCAGATGCTGGCGAGCTCTGGCCGCTCCCTTTACTTTCGTATTGGCAGATCGGGTGAGCGAAAGATCGTGAAGCGCAACGTGTTGTGTAATAAAGGCTGCGACATAGCTTGGGCCGCATTTCGCAATCGGAGCGCGGCTACCCGGCTTCCAAGAGAGGCAGGCGCTGCCGGATGTCGGCGATTAGCCGCCGACCTTCTGCCTCCATCAGATCGCCATAATTGGCGATGGCGCCACACTCTCGGCACGTGAGGATGGCCTTCTTGTTCGCCCTCTGTGGTTTCACAAGGTCTTGTCTGAAAGTCCGGCTGGTATCTCCGAAGTCGCGCTGCGAGATTTTTCGCCTGGTGCGAAGCGTCCGCAGCACGATGGCGAATGATGACTTCAGTTACATGTTCAACTCCTCCATTTGTGCTCGTCCTCAGTAACGCCGCGTTGAGGTCACTTCCTGCCTCCGTCGGAATGCTCCTGTGATCAGGACAGGGAGGAGGTGTGACGAGCGTTCCCCTACGTCGATGAACTGTTGATGCATACAGTATATCTCGCTAAGCTCAGAAGGAGAACATTTGTACTCCATGCGGTGATGAGCGCTATGAAGAATTCACACGAGACCCAGGACGACTGCTTCGCGTTTTTCTCGCGAGAGGAGCTGCTCGAGCAGCAGTGCCTTCTGCTTGAGAGTGAGCTGCTTGTGATGGGCGAGGAGTTAAGCGCCTTTCGCGAAAAAATTGCCACCTTGGTTCTGATGTGGACGGGCATCAAAAGTGAGCTACGGCAAGCGGAGGTGGAGTTGAGTGAAGCGAGACAGCAGCTTGATATGAGCACCACTGGTCACCCGTAAACCTCTTCACATTAGCTGCCTTCATGATGGCTTTATGAATCCACTCCGGTTACGCTCATTCGCAGCAGGGAAGAGGTGCATTGAGCTAGTGCCGTGCGGGCTTTGCACGGCAAATTATTGCAGGGTTCCGATACCTACCTCGTGCTTCTCCGGTCTATGCATTCGACTCAAAACGAGGAAGGAACCCATGTCATTTAGCGACTATCTGAAAGGCCCAGCTCACCGACAGCGTGCGGAAGCTCTCGAGGCACAGCTTGCCGAGCTCCAGGTACAGCATTCGCAGCTGCAAGAGCTCGTCACGAAAATCGGCGCCATGGATGTAGTGAATATCCAGATGCTGATTGAGCAAGAGCAGACCAGGCTGGCGGGTGTGCGCGAGGAAACCCAGCGTTCGGAGAGGGAGTTGGCGGCGCTCTCACAGCGCTCAGATGATCTGCAGGGGCAGATACTCGTTTGGGAAGAGACGTTGCTCCTGGAAAGCTTCGCTCTCTATGAGCCCAAGTTCAAACTAACCAGCAGCCAGGAGTACAAGGCTCGGCTGGATTACGTTCGTGATCGTCAGAAAGTCCTGATCAAGAATGGGCAGGCGGCCATCGGCAACATGAACTGGACGGTGAACAACAGCCAGGCCCAAGGTCGTAAGCTCGTAAACGACATGATCAAGCTGGTGATTCGCTCGTTCAACAACGAAGCTGATGCCTGCGTGGCCAACGTGAAATTCGACAACGTTGAGCTGGGCGAGAAGCGAATCCTCAAATCCTATGAAGCTTGCAACCGGCTAGGCAAGATCATGAGCGTGGAGATTTCTGGGGTCTACCTCGACCTAAAGCTCGATGAGCTGCACCTCGCTCATGAATTTCAGATCAAGAAGCAAGAAGAGAAGGAAGAGGCCAAACGCGCCCGTGAAGAGCTTCGGGAGCAGCAAAAGCTCGAGCAAGAAATTCGCGCGGCCCGGGAAAAAATCGCGAAGGAGCGGAAGCACTTCACCACCGCAATGCGCGACCTTCAGGCCCGCCTTGAGCGAGTGCTATCTGATGAGGAGCGTTCAGCGCTGCTGGTGAAGCTGGCCGAGGTTGAGGCAGGTCGGGCCGAGCTAGAGAGCGAAGAGAAGCTCATTGACTATCGCGAGCAGAATGCTAAGGCCGGGTATGTGTATGTGATCTCTAACCTGGGCGCGTTCGGAGAAGGCATTTACAAGATCGGCATGACTCGCCGCCTTGAGCCTATGGATCGAGTCGATGAGTTGGGCGATGCATCGGTACCGTTCTGGTTCGACGTGCATGCGATGGTTTTCTCGAACAACGCTCCTGCATTGGAAGCGAAACTCCACGAGCATTTTGCATCGGGCCGGCTCAACAAGGTCAACGGGCGGAAAGAATTCTTCAGAGCTGAGATTGCTGAGATCGAGAAGGTCATTCGAGAAAATTACGATGCTGTCGTAGAGGTCATGCATGAGGCGCCGGCGGAGCAGTATCGTGAAAGCCTTCGCATGGCATTACCCAAGCCGGCGATCCAGCAATCAGAGCGCATGGCTGCGCGAAGCTAATTCGTGACCAAATGTATGTGAAGCGTAACGACTCAGGGACTGTACACCGTGATCTATCAATGCAACCACTGTCATCGCTCAACCTTTGAGACCTATTGCTCCCAATGCGGGTCTGCTGACGCTGCCTTACTACCTCAGCAAGGTTTGACGCCCCTTGATCCATCGTTTTACCCAGATTTTCAGTATCAGTCGAAGGGCTTCCTGAAGGACATCTGGGGCAAGAAAAAGGAGCAGGCCCAGCTCAACGACCTTCTGAACAGCGTTCTCAGAAAGTACTCAGAGCTGAAGCAGCCGTATTTCACCAACTTCATTCACACCACCCGCGATCCGGTGGGTGGTGCAGGGGATGAGGCTGCAGTGCCAGGCGCACGTATGAATGGTGTCTATTCCGAGCGTGAGCTTTTCAGGGAGGTGCTTATTCGCAGAGGCTTTGACGAGCTTGAGCAATTGCCCACTCTGCTCGACAAGTTGCTGCTCACGACCGCTTTCAACTCTGTCTACGCCGGCTTCTCGCGAGAGGTTACTCGCCACATCCGATCCGACCTGGCCAGCTCGTTGAGGTCGTGGATTGAGGAAGCCGGTACGACATTCCGGGCTGACCTTGCGCTGTTTTACTACTACCTCTGGGAAAGCGATGCCTCGTTCCCAGGACTGCAGTTCAACCCTCAGGCTGCCACCACGACCGGGGTTCCATTGCTTCCTCTTCAGACATTCCAGTCTGGGTTGGGCCTTTGCGAAGAAATCTACTTCGACATTCTGGTTGAGCGCTTAGGAAGCCAGCTCGAGCACTTCAACCCCAATCGCTTCATCACCATGTACCTGGTCGATGCGATGGACGGATTCCAGTTTGAGGCTTTCTTGGTCGAGATTTTCCAAACCATCGGATACGACGTCCGTGAAACACAGAAAACTGCTGATCAAGGCGCCGATCTGTTCGTGAGCCGGTTCGGTAAGACGATGGTCATCCAGGCAAAGAACTACAGCGGCTCGGTAGGCAACGCTGCAGTGCAGCAAGCCATCTCTGCCAAGGCCTTCTATGGCTGCGATGAGGCGATGGTTGTCACCAACTCCTACTTCACCAAGTCAGCCAAGGAGCTGGCAGCTACAGCGGCAGTGCGACTGGTCGACCGCGAAGGTCTCCAGACTTACCTCGACGACTACAACCAAAAGCTCATCGAGGTGTTCCAGGCCGAAGCCGAAGCAGAAGGGGCGTAGGCTGACAACGGCTCTGGCCATCTGCAAAAAAATTCATATTTGCTGTCACAAATCGACCCCCTCAAGGGCTTCCCCAATTCCTCAACTGGAAAAGGTGAAACGCAGTGAAGGTCTATTTGGATGACCAACGTCCGGCTCCGGCCGGCTGGACGCGAGCCTATTGGCCCGATGAAGTCATTGAGATGCTTCGAGGGCAGATGGTCGAGGTAATTAGTCTTGATCATGATCTAGGTGACGATCAGCGCGGTACAGGCTACGACGTAATTACGTGGATCGAGAAGGAAGTGGCGTTAGGTAGGCTCACGCCGCCAGTGATCCTGGTTCACTCTGCAAACCCAATCGCCGCGCAACGGATGAGAGCAGGCATCGAGTCCATCTCAAATCTGATAGCTGGTATGCCCCTTAGTCAGGGCGGCAAATCGAAGACCAACGAAATTGACACTCATGGAAGGAAAGACGTGATGGAAGATCTGGAACTGCTGTCTCGCTTGGAAGTGCACCAAACCTTTGGGGTGTCGATGATCCAACGAATCTCCGGGTTCGGCCACCAACGAGCATTGGACACTGCAGCCCGCCTTGAGGCGGAAGGTGCGATTCTTCGAGATGGTGACCTCTCTCAATGGACGATCGACAACACCCGGTCTCGTTTGCATGCGCTCTATCAGACACACAAATCGGCAATGCAAGAGCTCGCAGAGTTCCCGAGAGCGGGCGTTGAGCCTCTGATTTTGATGGATGTCCCCAAGGGGTGGAGCAGGGCTACGAATCGTGTCTTGGTTGTTGGACAGGAGACCCTGGGATGGGACTTCGAGCCGGGCAGCTATTACGACTGGCCGTATCCAGCCATCAAGGGTTTTGAGGACTTCTTGAGTGTACCTAACAGCGTCGAGGCCATGATCCACGGCTACCGGGCCTTTGAGTTTTCTAGGCATCAGCCAGGTAACGTCAACAGCCCGTTCTGGCGTGCGTATCGTCAGATCAGGGAGGCAGTTGGCGATGAGCCTGAAGGAATGGAAACAAAGGTTCTGTACACCAACCTTTTCAAAACCGCTGTAAACGGGACGAGCATTGTCAAAAATGGCACTATCCAAGAAGCTGATGACATCTGGCGCGCCTCAGCTCAGCTGCTGACTCGTGAGATCGAAATTCTTCGTCCCGACGCCGTGGTGTTCTTTACCGGCCCGGATTACGACCGTTACCTGGAGCTGGAATTTGCCGGCCTAGAGTGGGTGTCTGTTGACGGCTCCAGTCAACGGCAGCTCTCAAAGGTTAGTCATCCTTCTCTGCCTTCTAAAGCTTACCGAACCTACCATCCTGGCTACCTCAGCAGAGGTAATTGGCATCTGTTAGATCAGGTGTGCGCGGCATTGGTCTAGTCGCTGAAATGGCCGGGGCGCTGAATAGTAGCGTTTTTGGCGCCAACGGCTACGGGCTGGCATTCAAGTAAACCGATCCAATACTCCATGAAGCGTTAACCAGGTGCGTACTTGAGGACGGAAGGTGCATTCCTGCCTGCGTTCGTGAGTGCTGCCAGACAACGACCTCATCAGGCAGCACGCTACTCGCCCTAGAGCATTTTTTCTGGGTCTACATATCTCAAATGCTGCACACGATGTCCATGTCACAGCCGATAGTTTCTTTGAGGTACGCCACCGCAGCAGCCAAAACCATGTTTTGATCGTCGGTACGACTACTGAAGGAAAGTCCAGGTTGCACGATTACGATCTCCGCCTCGATTTTTTTGAAGCGAGCGGTTTTGATAAGGTCATTAAGCAGCAGCCCGCTGCCAGCAAGGTAGCGGGTAGGGCGACGGAATGACCGCAGGCGTTCCTCTCGACGCTGAATGTGTTTGCCTAGCTCAGAGAAACGCCATTTCCATTTAGCCGATCTCACTGCCTGGGAGCATACCTCAACCACATCTTTGACTCGTTCACCTGGCGTGCTTCCACCTGCAAATTTGCAGTGGATTAGTGCTAGTCGAATGCGGTCGCTTTCCTCCTTCAGGCAGACCAAATCCGCAGCTTCGCCAGCGGAGTCATCGTCGAAAACGACATCGAACCCTCCTCGGACATAATGCTGAGCGGCCTTCCACTGGATGGAGTCCAGGCGAGGAGCACCGTCTTTCCAGTACGATTCTTTGGTAAGGTCGACGTCTGACCAGTCCCAGCTTTCGAATCTCTCACTACTGATTTCTAGGTGTCGTGGATCTCGAGGCTCGATCAGTAAATTCCCATCCAATTCGGTGAGGTCGACGAAGCGTACCAGAGGAGGGTAATCGCTCAAGTATTGACTCAGCTGGAGTGTTTTCTTGCCAATGGTCAACGCTACCAAATCACCACGTGTTTGTGTAACGGAGTAGCCAGTTTCTCCTCCGACTGTGAGTGTGAATTCGGCGAATTGGCTTGTCTCGTCACTGAGAGAGAACCGCAGTCGGTCTCCCTGCACATCAATGTAGGTAAGGTCTACAAAAGTGATAGGGAGTCCGTTGGGAAATGCCGGCGTGGTCAGTACAACGCGCTCCTCAGCGATACCGATGATCTCAGCAGGCCATTCGACAGTGAGCACAATTTTGTCCATAGGGAAGCTTTGCACCTCCGTAGGGATCAGCACATTTGCGATGATGTGATTTACGTCAATGCTTTCGTCTAGGAGCTTCGTACCGACAGCAGAGCACCATCGAACGAACGCAGGAATGGAACCTTGCTCCCGTGACCACACCCTGCCTTTGCGTGAACAACCGACGGAAACTCTGTCACCATCTTCCCAACCCGTTCCGCTGACGTTGTTTTTAATAGACCCACCTCCACCCTCCGTGGCACTGAGGGCGCTAGCTACGTCAGCGCCGGTGTACATGGCGTAACTAAGATTCCTGCGCCCATGTTTTTTCACGCCCATGTTCTGGAAGATCAGTCGATTGATGTTTCCAAGAACGCGGAACATTTGCTCTCCTTCAATGAGTGCGGCATCAGCTGAGACGCTCATCGCGAGCTCTTGGAAAAGTGAGCTGTGGTCTGTGGAGGAGAGGAAGAGAAGTCCTAGCTCCTCATCGTGATGGAGCACGAACAGAGTCCACTCGTGATCAAGTAATCCCTTAGCGTTCGTCCAGCGCACTCTGGTTTCAGCCCGGGTGACGAAATAGAGTGTTCGCGTCTCCCGGTTAAGCCACGCATCCTCCACATGCTGGTGCGTGGAGAGCCCTCGATGGAATCGCTCCGGGGAGAACTTACGCGCTCTAAAGGTAGCTGTACTGAAGACGGGCCGGAGCAGCTGCGGCGATAGGGCAACTTTGGACTCCTCTTCTTCACCCAAGCGAGTAGAGGCCTGGAGGAATGCGATCAGTTCACTGTGTTCTCGAACAGCATTCGAGCTGAGCTCGCTCAGTACGCTATTCCAGTCGGCGTCCTCACTGTAGAGGCGCTCCAGCGAGTGAGCTACGTCCAAGTCGCCGATGTTGGCTACGACGGTTGCTGTGCCAATGTCATCACCAGCTACTCGTGTAAATCGACCAATGAATTGCAGCAGAATCGCAAGACTGCGATGACTATCATGCAGAGCCGCGACCTTGAGTTGAGGAAGGTCGAAACCCTCCCCAAGCATGTCGACACAGATTACCACTCTAGAAAGGCCGGAGCGGAGGTCAGCGATTCGAGCGTCTGCATCACTGACATCAGAGTGAATCAGTAGCGGTCGCAAGTCCGGAGCGAGTTCTAGGTAAATCTGCTCCACCACTTCAGCTCGAGCGATGGTGTTGCAACGGGCCATCATCAGGTGATTGAGGCCGGCTTCGAGATCCTGTCGCAGTCGAACCAAAGCTGCCGAGGCAATTGCACGATCGGCGTGTTGTCCTCCACTTGGTTGGTGTACCGGCTCGAAATGGATGGGTTTAAAATACT
This sequence comes from Pseudomonas sp. NPDC089422, assembly GCF_044749405.1. Lineage (NCBI taxonomy): Bacteria > Pseudomonadati > Pseudomonadota > Gammaproteobacteria > Pseudomonadales > Pseudomonadaceae > Pseudomonas > Pseudomonas sp. NPDC089422. Next base: position 108,826 of record NZ_JBIVHW010000014.1, on the reverse strand, counting down.
CGTCACGCTGTGCAGCTGCTAACGAGTAACTGAAGATAACCTTACCGTCTACGAGCTGCCCATCTCGGCGGAATGGGGTGGCGGTGAACTGTAGGGTTGGAATCCCCCGAAAACCGGATTTCAGGTTGCTCCAAGTCTTCGCTGGGACGTGATGGGCTTCGTCAAGAATAAGGGCTTTGCATCGTTGAGCGATTGCGGAGGGTAGGGGGCTCCCAGCTCCAAACGTGAGAGAGCTGATTGTAGATATCACCACATTACATTGGTTGAAAATCTCTAGGTCAGCTTCAGTCTTCGGCCGAGATGTGATGATGCCAACGACCGGGTTTTTGACTTCACGGGGTATGACGCCGAGCTTGCGAAGCAGGCCCAAACCTTGGAATTTCAGCGCTGTCTGGTGACGAAGCAGATCCCACGGTACCACCACCAGTACGGGGGTCTTACCGTAGGCCGCCAAGGTAGCAAGCATCGTCTCGGTTTTACCCGTGCCCGTCGGCATCACGATAGTTGCTGGCTCATTTTCAAGGCTCCAATGAGCACCTATGGCGAAAAGAGCGCCCAGTTGCGGGGGTCTTAGGCCTTCATTTCCAGGAGGGACATGACCTGTGTCATCTCGAAGCTCCGCACGATAAGAGAGCTGGTTCTGCCAGCTTCTTGCCGCTTCTGATGCGAGCTCCATGAGTGATGACTGTTCTAGCTTATCGTTGAGATCGTTCAACAGGCGATGAGCGCGCCACACGTACTTGTCGTGCCGGATCTGAATAACCCCATCGACCCCTTCGGGCAGCGCTATGTTGGGGCGTTCCGATACAATTACACGGATACCGCACTCCAAAGACCACAATGGTTCTCGTATGCGGGGTGACACGTGTACTAATGTCTCGTTGATAATGCGGCTTTTTACACCAGGCAGCAGCTGATAACGAATTTTCCCGATCGTGTGATTATCTTCGAAAACCACCGGTGGCAGCTCTACCATCAGATTCCTTCCCGAGTTCAGCAGACTAGGCTAGCGTAAGTGGGACGATTATAAGATAGATGGCCTAATGATGGCTCGAAATTTGGTAATCGGTAAGGAATTAGAAGGCGATAGCAGCACAACCGAGCCTGAATGATTACCCTGCACCTTAAGCACTATATGGGCATTTCGGTGGTCGTTCCCGATAACGAAGATGAGATCGTTCAAGGTGTATCAGTGCTGCTCAAGCTGATTCACCAGCCTGCTGGGTAAGTCCGGTCTGACAAAGGTCACCAACGCGGACGGTATCCACCGCAGGCTGGACTTACCCAGGTGAGTGGGCGGAACGCTCAGCGTTACTTTCAGATCGGAGTGGGTAAGGCGGGATGCGACGTGCACGAGGGGGCGAAATGAGTATTTATAATCCAGAAACGAAAACCCCGGCTCAAGGCCGGGGCGGATGTTTCGTGGTCTTTGCAAGGAGTCGTAAGCTTTCGCTCATTGGAGCTCAGTGCCAACCATTTCTCAATCCTACGGCGGTTGATACTGATGTCAACCCTTTTTATACAGGCCACTAGCCATTAGGACGCCGAGCATGTCGGACACCGTACAATAGCGACCCCATCTGATCGACCAGCTCATCAGCTCTCCTGTGGAGCTCCAAAGTTTGCGGTGTTCTTTACCCCTTGCCCAGCGCTGCAGAGGTAACGTTTCGAAACTCCATTGACATCGTTTTGACCACCGGAATCGGCAAATTTTGGGGGGAAAGCCGGCGAGCTCTCATACAAAAGCTTCAACCCCTCCACCGAATTAGCTAGCAATTCAGTGAGCCTTATGTCGCAGTTCCGCGCTCGAAGAGCCGGCTATGTGATGGGGAGGCCTTCTATGCTGAGATCAGCATGGCACGGGTTGAGCTGAGTATCTACGCCGGCTGATTGTCGAGTATGAGGTGTACATGAAAGTCGCTGAGCTGATTCAGTTGCTGCAGGCGTTCAATCTTGAGACGAAGGTGTTGATGACGCGTTCAGACTCCGGCCTGGAGGACGTTGTGGATTGCTATGAGGATCTGGTTTGCCAGGGGCGGGTGTTCAGATATGACCAGCTCGATGATTACGTTATTTCCCAGGGCGCTGACGCAAGCACTGCTGAGAGAGTGATCGTCATCGACATGTGTGAGCGACTAGAAGACTGGAACAAGAGGCAGTGACGCCATCGCACCTGCCCACCTCATCCCTCCAGCTTCCTGATGAGCCCTCCAAACTGTTGAGCCGGCTCCACATAGCGAAGGGCTGATTTCATGTCGCTCCATCCCACGTACTCCATGAGCGTCTTGATGTCCCATCCTGAGCTTGCTGCCCACGTGGCAAACCCGCGTCGGATCGAGTGAGCACTGTAGATCTGGGAGGGTAAGCCACAGCGTTCAAGTGTGTCGCGAAGCAGGGGTATCAGACTGTGGGCTGCAAGTGGTCTCTCGCTGATGTTGCCCCAGCGATCAATGCCTCTGAACACACCTCCGCGGGTAAGGCCAGCAATCTCAATCCAGTTCAGGTAAGCCTCGACAGGGCAAAGCTTGCTCAGCGATGGGGTTTTGTACTCGCGCCCAATGTTCTGCCGATCTCCCTTGCTAGACCCCAGATAGAACTTAATCCCTACGTAGCGCTCGGCGTGCGTGTTTTCGATCGTTAGCCGTGCAAGTTCGTCCCCGCGGAAGCCCCTCCAGAACCCGATCGTGAGGAGGGCGATGTCCCGACTCGCCTTGAGAAGAGCGGCCATGTTGCCGGCGGATCTTGCCTGAGCAGCCTCATCCTCGAGATGCGCGACTGCCTTCTCAAGATGCAGCAACGCTAGCGGGGCGGCTTGCTTTTGCTGAATGGGGTGAAGCGCCCTGATGCCTTTGAGCAACTGCCTGACTTTTGGTGCCTTGGTCGGATCTGGAAAGCCGTTGCTCTGATGCCAGTTGGCGAGCGCAGCCAAGCGCTGCTTGAGGGTGCTGAGCGCCAGCTGGTCAGCGTACTCAGCGATGTACCGCACCACTGACTCAGTGGTAGTGGGGAGATAGCCGCCCCAGGTCACCTCGAAGTGGGTGAGGGCAGCCGCATAGCTCTTCGAGGTGTTCTCTCGAACACTCGCCTCCAAGTACTTATCTGCCTTGCTGGCCCGCTCAACCACGTAGTCCTCCAATTTCAGCCCTCGGTGGCTCCGTATTGCCGTTTGTACCGGCATTCAGCCCATTTTACCCTCGCGCAGAGCCTTGACAAGCGATAATCCTCAATTATGTCTTATCAGAAATAAGAAAATCCTTATCTATAAATCGTGGTAAAGTGGCACGTAATTACATGACACGTAAAACAGTACGAAATCGTAGGAGCTGAAATGGCTAGAGGTGGAATTAACCTGGCATTGGTGCGCAAGGCTCGAGAGGCGTTGCTGTCCAGAGGGCAGAACCCTAGCATCGACGCTATACGCATCGAACTCGGGAATACCGGCTCAAAGACAACAATTCAGCGCTATTTGAAGGAGATCGAATCGCACGATCCTCGGCCTTCAGCTTCCCCCGCGCGTCTGAGTGATGAACTCACGGAGATCGTGGGTAAGATGCTCGAGCGCTTGCTGGAGGAGGGAAACGAAGCGCTGGCACACGAGCGAGCTGCTTTTGAGTTTGAGCGAAAAGGGATGAAGGCAGAGAGCAGTACACTTCAAAGTCACCTAGAACAGGCGCAACGAGAGATCACAAAGCTGCAGTCAGCACTGAAGACCCAGGATGAAGAGCTCAAAACTGTTCAATCCAGCCTTCAGAGCGAGATCACCCGTAACGCTCGCATCAGCCAGAACTGCAGCGACCTTGAAGTCCGTATTCAGGAGAAGGACGTCCAAATCCTGTCGCTGGAGGAGAAGCACGCGCATGCAAGGGAATCGCTCGAACATTACCGCGTAGCGGTAAAGGAACAGCGCGACCAGGATCTAAACCGTCACGAAACTCAGATCTACCAGATGCAGCAAGAGGTGACAGTCCTCCAGCAGACGCTCATGGTTAAGCAGGAGGAGGCCACTCGGTTGATCCGCGACAACGAGCGATTGATTGCCGAAAACCGCCAGCACGCCAAGGAGGCCAGCCAGCATCGTAATGCTATCGAGCATCTGAGAGGCGACCTGGGCATCGCCAATGCTGCAACTGCTCGCGCGGAAGGGGCCAAAGAGCTGCTAGCTCATCAGCTCGAAACCAAGAGTAAAGAAGCTACCGATGCGCACCTGGCTGGGACAGCAGCACAGCAAAGGGTGGAGGAATTGAAGGCCCAACTCGAACAGTCTGAGGTCGAGCTAGAGATACTCCGCGCCGCGGTTGAAACCAAAGAGCAGTCAAAAACCAGCAAGCATCAAGACAAGACGTAGCAATGGAGTACAGATGTGCTCCTTCCAGATTTCAAGCATAAAGCAGCGCATCAGGCTCTAGAATGATCCCAAGCGGCTAATCGATCATGGCTGTAAGCGAAGAGGCAATTTATGGATCGCGAAGGCCCTGGCACCCCAGGCACCTTTGATGCTCCGGCATCACACCATCAGAATCATGCATTTCCGACAACCGCCTCGGAGCGCCTACAGCTGGCGCTCGATGCTGGCGCCATCATCGGAACATGGGTATGGGATATTCCGGGTAACCGGGTTACTGCTGATGAGCGATTCTCCCGCTCCTTCGGGCTGGCAGCAGACAGGTGCCAGGCCGGCATCCCGATCGAAGAAGCGTTCTCGTCCATACACCCTGATGACCGCGATCGAGTCTCGACTGATATCCAGGACGCCATGCGCCGCGGTGGCGCCTATCGCTGTGAATACCGGGTGCGGCAACATGATGGCGGCTACCGGTGGGTCGAGGCCAATGGCCGGGCCGAGCTCAACTCTGAAGGCCTGGCTGTGCGCTTTCCTGGTGTGCTCATGGACATCGAGTCACGCCGGTCAGCGGAAGCTGAGCGCGACAGGATGTCAGCTTTGCTTCGAACATTCATGTCCGCCGTCCCCGGTGTCGTTTATGCCAAAGACCTAAAGGGAAGGCTGCTCGTTGCTAATGACGGCGCCACTCAACTGATCGGCAAGCCGCCAGAGCTCTATTTAGGCAAAACTGACCTAGAGGTTCTTGAAGACAAAGCCCAAGCACGCCAAATCATGGAAACCGATCAGCGTATCATGCATGGCGGGAAGGCCGTTCAGATCGAAGAACGTGTCGACATGCCGGATGGCACTGCCACCTACTGGCTTTCGGTTAAGGCGCCACTTTGCGATGACTCCGGCCAGGTCATGGGGCTGATCGGCTCGTCTATTGATGTTACTGCGCGGAGAAATGCCGAGGCGGAGCTCTTGGAGCTCAATCGCACGTTGGAAGCACGAATCGAGGAAGCCGTTGCCGAGCGGGAAGTGGCTCAAGCAGCGCTCCGCCAATCGCAGAAGATGGAGGCGGTCGGGCAACTGACTGGAGGCATCGCTCACGACTTCAACAACCTGCTGGCTGGAATCACAGGAAGCTTGGACTTGATCAAGCTTCGCATGAAGCAGGGGCGCATTGCTGACGTAGAACGCTACCTGACGGTAGCTCACGGGGCCGCCCAACGAGCAGCATCCCTCACTCACCGACTCTTGGCCTTCTCTCGTCGTCAGACGCTGATGCCTGTTCATACCAATGTGAACAATCTCATCAGCGATATGGAGGAGCTGATTAGTCGAACAGTAGGGCCGACAATTCAGCTCAAGGTAGAGCTAAATGCGACATCGAGTACCTGCTTGGTTGACCCAGCCCAGGTGGAGAATTCACTGCTCAACCTTTGTATCAACGCTCGCGACGCATTGGAACGCGAGGGGTCGATCTCCATCAGGACGTACAACCAGATTCTGGAGCAGGGCCCGGAACTGGATCCTGAGCTGGCGCCTGGAACGTACTTCACAATATGTGTCTCCGATGACGGAGTCGGCATGAGCACTGAGACGCTTGCCCGAGCATTTGAACCGTTCTTTACGACAAAACCTGTTGGGGCGGGCACCGGACTCGGTCTTTCCATGATCTATGGCTTCGCCAAACAATCAGGAGGGCAGGTCAGGATCGAGTCAGAAGAGGGGCGTGGCGCTCGAGTGTTCCTTCAAATGCCCAGTCAACCGACTGAGGTCGAAGGTGCAGCTCGCGCTGAGCCACTCCCTGAGTCGGGAGCGATCTCGTCAGGCGAAACAGTGCTGGTCGTCGATGACGAACCTACAGTCCGCATGTTCGTGAGCGAGGTACTAGGTAACTGCGGGTACATCGTCATTGAGGCAGCCGATAGCCTTGCTGGCCTTCAGTTACTCCGATCGGATACTCCTATTGATCTACTTGTGACAGACATCGGTCTTCCAGGGGGGATCGACGGTAGGCAAATGGCAGATGCTGGCCGGAGCAGTCGGCGTGGTCTCCCGGTCTTGTTAATGACTGGGTATGCGCAGCCGAACATTTTGGGGAACGCTCAGCTGGAGCCTAACACGGCAGTCCTGACTAAACCTTTCGCACTCGAGGCGTTGACGATTAGCGTCAATGAGTTGCTCCGCAGCCGCCTAGAGTAGACTGATTGATGCAATTCAGATCGCTTTGAAGGCAAAACCGTATAGGGGTGGGAATCACAAGACTGACGGCAGCATTGCAGAAGAGTGCACCTACGCGTGATCCCCAGTATCGAGGCGGTGATTCCAGTCACCGCAGCCGACGTTAGTATCTAACGCAGCGATAGACGGGAAGAGGCGCCATGCAAAATCAAAACAGAGATCAAGCGGAGCAATTGATAGCTGAAGTGCTTGCGGCGGCCTTCTCGATGGCTGAGGAGGATGGCGGCTCTGCAGAAGACCGAAGCCTTGTTCGCAGGGTGCTGCAGTGTACAGAAGAGGTGCTGAGCGCTCAGAGAATCTCGGTGCACAGCCAGGCAGGTGTAGCCGGCAAAGTGCGGATGCCTACGCCTCGAAGCTGCCAGATTGATGATTGAGCGGAGTCGGCAAGCCTAAATGTCGTAGCCCGGGGACAGGTTCCAAGGATCGCCAGCACCTGCGAGAAGTGTTTATCCGCGGATTTGGTGTACCGCCTCTAGCCGTGCGGAGGGATCCACGGCGGGCCGTATCCACCTGACTGTGCCTTTCCAGTCGCTTTCTAGGCAATCACTCGGCCTAACAGCTGATTCAGCGCACGGTAGTCGGGACAAAGGTAGAAATTCGCATAACCGACAAACCTGGAAAAGTCAGTATCTCCATAGCCCGCCACATGGCAGCCCGCGAGCAGTCCTGCCTCAACACCAGACAAGCTATCCTCAACCACCAGGCACTTGCCGGCTGGCAACCCCAAATGCTCGGCGGCATGTAGCATGATTTTTGGGTCGGGCTTCCAGGCCTGTACCTCATACGCACTGATGATGGCGTTCTCAAAGGCCGTGTAAAGGCCAACAGCTTTGAGGCAGCTTTCGATCTTGATGCGAGGCCCATTGGAAGCCACACATGCAGGAATTTTGAGCGCCTCTACAAACTCGATTGCGCCCGGCATAGGCTCCAAGCTCCCTTCAAAGAGAGGGATGCTCCGCGTGCGAAATCCAACCGTGAGAGCCTCGGAAGAAAGCGTAGGGTAGAGGTCACGCAGACCATCTACGAAACACTGGAATTGGACACCCCGAAACCGGCTGAGTACCTCGGCAGGTGACATCTCAACATCCTGCTCTCTAAGCAACTGACTCAACACCTGCGCTGCAAGGCGTTCGCTGTCTACCAAGGTGCCGTCGCAGTCGAAAATGATGCCGTGAATCGTCATAGGTATTTCTCTAGCTCCTCTTTGACCAGCTTACCGAGCACCTTTTCTCAGGCGAAAATGAGCTCATCTTAGGCACTGTGCTTCAACAAGTGCCATGTCTCATACCTCTGTATCGCCAGTCCTGACTCGCGCTTCCGCTTGCCCGAGCGTATCAACCGAGGCCTGCTCCCGGATAGCATTCTCAGCCTGCTGTTCTAACTTGTCAGGTGCCCGCCCAGAAACCTCCGTTTCACTCTGTGGGTCGTCAGAGGGTGACACTCGTGCCAGGAGCGCGCCCTGGTCATTCACGGTGTAAAGAGGAGCGATGCTCAGGAAAAGAATCTGAGCGTTCAGCGTCCTAGATTGTTCCGGACGCTGAGCGGCCTGCTTGGTACTAATCAGCATGCGCTTGATGAGCGTGAAGTAGGTAGGTGTAAACCCATAATCCTGAAGATAGGCGAACCCTTTCAGGCTACGTTCTAGAAATTCCGTGGGGCAATGTGGATGCCGGAACAGAGGCTCCAGAAGATGCGAAATCAGCTCAAGCATCATTGGAAAATTGCACCTGCCAGTCACGAACAACTGGCTGATAAATCCGATTACCATGAATGCTGCAGAGTCAAAATCTACGGCAGGTACCGCAAGGTAAAGCCGCAAGCTTCTGATGCCCATATTCGCGAATGCTAGACCTTGATCCATCATCGCGATCAGACTCGGAATGTCTACTGAGACGAAGCTGCGACCTGCTGCAATCAGCTTGATAAGTGCGCAGGAGTATTCGACGCGCCTAAGAACGCCAGTATCCTGCATCCCTTTGAGTAGCATTTGGATTGATGCCGAGTGCACATCAAGTGCCGAGGCCAGTTGAAGCATCCGTGCATCCAGAGAGAGCAGACCAGCGTCGTACTCTTTGCACAACATCAGGGACGCATGCTCCTCCACATCAAGTACGTCCCGGAGCCGATCTAGCTCAGGCGTGGGATGGAGTGGGCCATAGCAAGGCACCACGGTGCAAAAACTGGAAATCGCAATATCGATACTGCTCAGGAAAGCTTGCTCACGAGCATGATCATCTTCGGTTTCCTCATGGAATCCCAGCTGCCCCTCGTGGGTGAACATTGTGCCGCTCTTGCGGAAGGCCGACGACATTTCGATCTTCATGTCGAGCGATCGTCGAGTTGCGGTGCTGACATAGACTGTCATCAGCTGGCCGAGCACATCCAAAAGTCCCAGCATCGCCAGCTGGGTCAGCATCGACAGATCAACTACCCAGCTCGAGCCATTGAGAGAGCAGGGCAGGACGTCGTGACCTGTCCCCACGACAGTAGAGACTTGCAAGGACGGGCCATCCAGAGGCCAACCCCGCACGAGATCAATGATGTCTCGCCCCAAGCGATTCGCAACCAGACCTAGGGTAAGGGGATTTTGCTCATAGAGCTTGAGTATGCTCTCACCTTGGGATTGATACTGATCAAGATGCTGTAGGAAGACATTGAAATCCATCTCACCATTGGCATCGGTCGGGATTCTCATCGAAACCAAGGTCTTACTCGGAAAGACGGAGTCCCGAACCCGATTATGAGAAAGCTCCATTAGCCGCTGGTGAATCGTCATGATGCGCCTCACCTCTAAAACCTGCGTGCCCATCAGGTAACTGAACGTCACCTTTTCCGATACACCCAGGCCGATCAGGCCTAACGCAAACTCCGAATCCGGTGCGATAAACTCACCTACGGATGGATAGTGCGTGTCTCTACCATCGATGCTGACATGCCGGATCTCCCCATGCTCGTCAGCCAGCTCTACAGATGCTCCGGGCTCAACTACAGCTAGCGTCTGCTTAACCATGCCCATGATCGAGTCCGCTTCTTCAGTCAGCGTCAGCATCACCTTGACGTGGGTCGCTGCCAACTCAACGTCTTCAAGGTTATTTCGCATGGTATGGGCAATACGAGCGAGTCCTTTTTTTGCTTGGCCATGGCGCATCTCGATATTGGCCAACAACAGCAGGTCTGTCGGTGAACCTGCAAGTTCCGACGGAATCTCTGAAATGAGTGCGTTCAGGTCGACAACCCCTTCGCATGCGGCAACCCGGATCAACGTGAGCCAGGGGTTAACATCTTGGCGGTGTTCAGAAACGGTTAACTCCGCAATCTCGCGCATGCGAGCCCAGTCACCGGCACTGTTGAACAGAAACAAAGCCTGTTCCCGGGCTTCAGGCGACTGCCGCCAGGCCGTTGGCATAGAGTCGAGTAGATTTCTCGCCTGCGCATGGCGACCCACCAGGATGTAGCAGTGCAGCAAATCAACGTGCAGCGGCGTAAATGACTCGACTGGGAGCAGCTTTTCGAACAGAAAAATTGCATCTTCATATCGGTGAGCACGAAGCATTGCTCGAGCTGCCATTGCTAGCTCTTGAGGCTCTGTGCACGCTGGCGCTAGCTCTGCGATTCGATCTACATACTGATTCCGAAGTGCGTCATCGTCTTCGTATGCTCGACTGGCGAAGCATAGGTCAATGACGGAGGTACTGGCCGGAGAGAAATCACGCTCGGCAAGCTCCTTGCGGACGGTTGCCGCATCTGCTGTCTGCAACAGCATCTCCCAACTGAGCCGCCGAAGCATGGCCGATACACGAGTCACAATGTCAGACTGAGTCCGCCTTGCCGCCTCATTACGCGCTACCTGTAGAAGATCATGACGGGACTGGGCCATGCAGGCATGACCAAAGCGGAGCAGGGACTCATCAGGCAAAGTATCGATCACAGCAGAGAATTGATCGGTAACTTCCCTCCAGCGTTGGAGGTCGCACATAGCTTCGACTTCAACCCGAGTCACAGCGGTCGTTATGCTGGCGCCCTTTATTTTGGCTTGCTGAACAAGCTCGAGCGCCTCCGCGGGACGCTGCAGTAACATCATCGCGTAGGCTAGATTAGCGATAACCTCGCTCACTGTCTTAGCGCTTTGCGAAGCCCAGATCGTATTGTCTCGATCCTCAAAGCAAGCCATAGCGTCCGACAAGACTGCTACATGGTGAGCAGATAAACACCTCAGGTTCACTCGCGCCTCATCTTGCGTTGCGAGGCGGATGGCGAAGCGCAGGTAGGACTCAAGGATGAAAAACGTGCAGTCTTGCTTTTCCATCGCTATACGAATTAAGCGAACAGCGCCTTCATCGTCATCCATACCACTGAGAGACGACGCCAGCAGCTGCCATGACGATGCCTTGTCAGCAAAGATGCTTGGAATTTCGTCCTCGCTCGTCAACCGCTCTCCGGCAAGTAACCGAGCGTTGGTTGTCACAGCCCAGATATGAAAGGACTCAGGGAACCGATCTAGCAATACGCGACCGATATCTACCGCTGCTTGGTACTCCTCTCGCAACATTCGTGCGCGAACCATCGCAGCGGCTATTCGATCATCTGAGTCACAAAGGCTAGCGGCGGTATCGAAATCTGTCGCCGCGGCTTCGTCACTGCCCAGGTGCCAGAGGGAGAGTCCACGCAGTAAATACCATCTGGCCTTCTGGTGATCGTCAAAGTCCTTCAGGTCGCTCTCTAAGAGCTCTAATTGCTTCAAGCTGTCTTGGTATAGGTGCTCTCTCTGCCCTTCAGTGATCCGATCCAATTGTCGAGATATGAATGTGTCCGCTGATGATGCGAGGGCCGAAGGCAGATCGTCTGACATGATCAAGCCTTGAGCGCTTGAAGACACGGAACGCAGTTCGCCTAGGTGGCCATCAGTATTTGGAGTCAAGGTGAGGGTAGCTGCCAGCTTGCCGCCGCCACCAGTGAGCCTCAGGCCATTGTCTGCGTGGAAACCATTCCAAATTGAGCGAGTGTGTTGGAATTCCAGGGCCAGGGCGCCCAGATGACGCTGTGCGGTTGCCTCCGAAATTTCGCCTGCAGAACTATTGAGTTCTGCGCATGCAGCCTGAAGCGAGGCCCACACATCACTGCTCTGGCGCGAGAAAATCCTCTGGCTAATGAGCTGCTTTTGGTTATCGACTTCTATTGAGCTGTCGGAGTCCAAGTCATGCGGCATGAACTTGAGATGAAGAATGAATGGGTATAGGTCGGCCTTGTCCACCTCAGAGCCAGTCTGGAGCTCCACTGCCCGCTTGATCGCAGCGTACGCTTTACGGTTGCTTTCGTTACTAAATCTCTGAGCATGGACACGCACATACCAGTCATCAGCTGAGGCAGACACCATCGCGTAGCGAACAACCTCTACAGCACCTTGCATTGAGGAGCTGCTTGAAGCGTGATAGACGATGAGCAGCTCATCTAGGTTGCGCTGAAACCTTGGCTTGCTGAAGTCTAACCAGGCGAGTCCAACCGCCTCGTTGAAGATCTTGTTGTCGGTGGGTTTCAGCGAACGCTTCATCTGCAGACGCTGCTTTGCGGTCTGCCCAGTGAGGGGATGCAGGAGATCGATGATCAGATCATCAGTGTCATGATCGAAAAGTCGCCCTTGGAAAAGTAGCCGGGTGATGACATAGCCATCCCGGGCACCTGGGCATTGTGAACCAAGACACAAAGCAAGCAGGCGGACTGCTTGAACACGGCGCTCGAATGACCCGCCACGATCGCCGGTGGATACCGGACTCGCTACATTTTTTCGGCCGCCTTTTGCAGCCGCATCACTAGGGGCTGGAGCTACCCTTACGGGCTTTTTCCTTGGAGCCTTGGCCATACCTGGTTCGCAATCCTGAGGTTCGGGCGTATTTTAACGGGCAGCGCGTGCGGTGCGTAGCCGTTTTGCACCGTGACCGCATGATGATCGCTAATGACTCAGCCCTTGTTTGCCAATGGGTATGCAAAGATAGTGCTGGCGCTTATCGGCTAGGCGCCCATGACTGTAGGCATTGTGTTCATGCCGACATTAAGTTTGATCCCCCCAGCCGCGGCTGTTCGAATCCGGTACTGAAGGGTTGTTCAACAATCCAAAGCTTTAGGGTGGCGGCTTTCAAATCTGATGTCGTTCGAACCTACCAACCGCGCTGGCTGTTGCTCGGATTGCTCGGCAACCAGTTTCGCGAATTGCACCAGGTCTCGGATTGCTTCAGTTCCGGATCTATTTAGATAGAAGCCTTTGATGCCAATAGCACGAGGCCCATCTCGATCACAGCGCGGCGAATCGCCAATCATCGCTACTTGAGCCGCACCGCCGAACAGGTGGCCAGGCACAACCCCAAGATCATGGCACACGGCGCGGTAGATTGCTGGGTCAGGCTTGATGACCCCGAGATCGTAGCTGAACGCGTAAGCGTTGAGATCTGGCAGGAGCCGCTTCACCGCAGGCCCATAGGGTGCAGCAAGATTGCTGCATATGGCGGTAGCGATGCCGTGCTCATGCAGGAGGGCGATCGCATCATGTGCATCCTGGAACACCTCAATCGAGTCGATCTCGCGCTCAAGAGCTGACTCAATTGCAGCCATGCGGGACGATGCAACCTGGATGCCGAGTAGGTCTGCAGCATCTCGAATCCCAGCGTTGAGGCTCATCAGTCTGTGGAAATCCACTGAGGAGGGGCGACGGCCATGCTTGGCACCTTCACGCAGCAACTGACGATACGGGTTTGTGTGAGCGGCGATTTGCAGGGTTGTGCCGAAGGCATCGAAGATCACTGCTGTGATTGCCATCCGTATCTCCGTGGTCGATCTGGCGGAAGCGAGAGTACACTAAGCCCTCAGATGCAGGATGCCACACCGTTGAGGGTGAACAAGTGAAGCGAACGCTGCTGGGAACGGCTGAAGCCGGCGAGCCGCTGCTCAGGCAAGCGCTTGAGGCTATCCGAGCTCATAACGACGCTTTGGCTCATGGGCTGCCAGCAGAAGAAATCGAACGCCTTCGACTGGAGGCTGATCATCTCTACCAGACAGTTATCGACTACCAATTGCACAGCGCCGGCACACTGGGTGAGTCAGTTCATTAATGGAGGCGACGATGTGACGATTCACCAAATCCGTAACGACATCCAGTTGGTTCCCCGCTTCTCACCAAGCAACCGTGAGGGCATGCAAGGAGTTGACCAGGGCCGATTTTAATCCGCGAATGCTAGCTCCGCCTGCCTAGACTCCCTCATGCCAGCGTGAGTCGTCTTAGGAGCGTTCATGCGAGGGCGGCCAGCAGCGTCGAGTCCTTCCACCTTGATACGAAGACCTGGAAGCCCACCATTGCGCTGCAGCTCTGCAAGCTCTTCCGTTAACTTTGACATCAGATCTACGGGCGTTCGACCTGTGTCCTGACTGAGTGTCAGAGTGAGGAGCGTCAACGGGCTCAGCTCGAGCCGGCTACTGATCTGTTCGAGCTTGTCCAAGGTGATGCTGGATTTACCTAGCTCGAGTTTCGAGAGGTACGTACGACTTGTTGTGTCGGCGAAGTCACGCTGACTGATGTTGCGCTTGCTGCGGAGCGCGCGGAGTACGCTGGCGAAGGAGGTCTTTAGAGTCATGACGCTTGCTCATCGGCTCTGGCGTGAGTGTGCATTTCCTTTTGCTCCGTTCAATGAAGAGGCGGCCACCTGGAAGGCGCTTTCGATAGCAGGCTATCTATGGTTTCAGAGCCTACCATGATTGGTAACTAGGACAACCGACGCATATACCTAGATCTGGAACGCCACAATGGTGTCTCGGCTTTCTCCACTCAACGAGCGTGTTTTGAACGCTGGTGCGCTGATAGAAGCGCTGCCAAACACTACGATTGCTAAAAACAGGTCGCCGGAGTGATCACAATGAAGAAGGATCTCAGTATGGTTTTGCCTCCAGACCATCCGATGTACACCGATGCAGTGGATGCTCTGAGACGGTACCACCAGGCTCAAGCAAACGGTGTGACGGGTGCTAATCTTGAGCGCCTTCGTCTCTTGGCGGAGCATCGGTTTCAGGCAGTCACCGATTATCAACTGCGTGCACTCGGTGGGCCGGCGGAGCCCAGCCACTAAGCTTAACTGCTACACGCCGTACCGCTTGCTCCCTCCAGAGGTGATGCAGTAGCGACCGCCTCTGGGGCCTATGCAAATTCGACCAGAAGAGCAGGGGCACGATGAGCCATATTCCGGTGTAGTGCTGCGAGCTGGCTGCGGAGCCGGGCGGTCTCTTTTCGGCTGCGGGGTAGCGAAGCAGTTGGAGCCGCTGCAGAGGTTTCTGTATGAGATCCATCGCTGCGGTTGGCCGTCGAGGCTGATGCGTGCCCATTCCTGCTTCTGCTCATAGACCTGAACCTTCTCACCGCGGTTGAGGCTGGAGATAACTTTCCCTCCCGGTTGAGCGCGCAGGTTCAGCTTATCCGCGTTCACGAAATGCTCAGGCGCCGAGGCTTGTGTAGGTTGTGGTGCTGGTGATGAGGTTGGTGCCAAAGTGCTCACCGGTGCCTGGCTGACTGACCGCTCAGTTTTGGGCGTGTCCTTCTTGCCGACAGCCCAGCCCACCACGAAGAGAACCAGCAGCATCAGAAACCATGACTGACCATTCTTGCGCATGTCCTTTGCACCCTCAAAGTGAGATCTGTCCTTTTCAAGCAGTAGCCGGCGGGATCGCCGCAGCACCGAACGGCCCAGTTCGGCAATGTACGCCTGGCGAGCAATTTTCCATCTGTCATCGCTGAAGATATTCAGCTTAGCCGAGCGGCACGGATGGGAAGGGCAAGCTGTCTAGGCGGTCTCGAGCCGTCTCGTAGATATCACCAAATGAGAGACAGCAAGCGGAGCGCGCCGGCGTGACGGATGGACGCCCGAAGGGGCGAGACGTCGGCGTAAGACGAGGGCTCGATTCACGACAGCCGGGCCTGGTAGGGCACGCCCTCATCGCTCTATAGGGCTTTCAACATCCGTTCCAAGGTCTGATGCTCCCAAGTAGACAGCAGAGCAATCGGATCTGTCCGATCACCTGGGTCGAATTCCCAGCGCTGCCCATCGGGACTCACACATCTCTCGCAATAGTCCAGCTCATCACAATCGTTGTAGATCGTGATCCGCCATCCCTCTACATCGACCTCGAAATGGCAGGCATATAGCTGTTCCCAGGACTGGTTGCCGACCCTAGTCATTGTCCGGCGTCCGAGCACCACCTCTCGCAACACCTGGCAGACCTCTCGGGCCGTCAGCGCGGCTGATGGTATGTCGTGGTAGCGTTCTGTATTCATGCGCAAGTGAGTCCCCCTTATCCAGTCGGGTATACCACAGTGAGGGCGCGTACTCTCGAGAGCAATCCCGGCCAGCCACGCGCACTTATAGCCGATTGAGTGTGCGGGTTAGATCAAGCCCCGGGTTAGGAGGGCGTTCTCAGGTCTACTTCCGCAAAAATTTTTCAGCTCGCATGCTTGGTATCCAATAGCGCTTACCGTCCTTAGCCATCGACCAAGGATCAAAAAAATCACGGAGGTGAGGTAACTCATTTTCTGGGTCTTTGGCGAGCCGCTGGCGTACAGCGTGTCGATAGCTCCTATGCCAGACCTGCTTGTCAAATCGCTCACTAGTGGCGGTGGTGATACCGCATATGGTGTTTTTGCGTCGGCTTCTGCTCATATGGGGTCAGCGTTGATGAAGCACGCAGGTTCGCGTGCTTGCTCTGAACTGCAGAACAGATCAGATTAACACGAAAAGCCTCAGATCCCCCCGTCGAGCGGTTGCCCGGGCGGATCTGACTGTTTGGTCGTAAGGAGTACAAATGTACTCACCACCTAGCTGCAGTCTTCGAAGCGTTTTGAATGTCCGTCATGTAACCACACACGAGATCTGCCCTATGCATCCAACAACGCCGGACGGTCGCTACCTTGTAGTCAAAGGTCAGCTCTGGCGCTGCAGCAACCCCGCGTTGCCTGATGAGGAGCGACAGCACCTGGTGCACGACTTGATGGAAGCACGGCGAGCCGTGAAGGAAGCCAAAGCACTGGATGATGAAGACAATCTGCGTGCCGCTCGAGCAGCGGTGGACTTGGCGAAAGTGGCACTAGGGGAGAGGGGCCCGGTGTGGTGGGATGACGGTAGCCCGGACTACAACCGCCACAAGGCAATCAACACGCCTTACGCTGAATGGTACCGCTCACTGCCCTCACCATAGCGATCATATGCTCGGAGTTGATTTATGGCGTCATGGCACACAGGCACTAAGATGGCACCTGACGAAGCGCCATCTACCTTTCTTCATCGAGTTCAAGGCGCCCGTCAGCGGAGGAGATTGCGTCTGCGCAGCCGTGGACGCAATTCCTTAGTGACGATCTCCCCCGACAGCGAAACGGAATCTGCTGTCCAGAGAAATTATTGCTAGGAGATAATTATTGCTTAACCATAATTTCAAATAACTATTCGCCCCCTAATCGGCCCGACCACTGCGCTCGCACCACGATCACCAACCAATTTCGCTAGCTCTTCGACCGCGGCACGCAGTGCGTCCTAGTTGTGGCTCAAGCGCTCAAGGACTTCAGCGGCTGTCCGAAGCTCTTTCATGAATAACGTGTCTTGGTGAGATTGGCGGTAGACCTTTAATCACGGCTTCCCTCTCATCTGAGGCGAGGGTTGGTATAGTCATCGACACTTCGGGCTCGAAGAGGCCGGCTGAGTCGTTGCGAGGCCTTCTAAATGAGTTTGTATACGAGCCTTACGAATGTGGCTTGGAGGTGGGTAGGAAATCACGGGCGATTCAGTCAAAGATTGACTAGCTAGATTTGCGTGCTAAACCTCAAACTACTAGCAAAAAATAATAGCAGAGGCGATGCATGTCCAATGATAACCGACCCAAGCTAAGGCTCATCAAGACAGGCTCCAAGTTAAGCATGCCTTTGTTTCGCAATCCGGCGAAGGTCGTACTTGCGCCTATGGCATTGAGCGAGCCAGCGGATGCTTGCCAGTCCACATCTGCTAGTCCGTGGCCTCACAAAATTTCATTCGACCTGCAGTCCATTGATGCCGGCTCACTGCGCGGAATCATAGACGTCGCCCATGAGCCATCAATGCTTCATCCGGAGGCTGAGATGATCGTAGAATGGGCTTTCCGCTCGGGCTGTCTCGACCAAAGCATCAGTAAGCGGGCTGTGTGGGAAAACGTAAGGGCTAAGTGCCGGGAGGCGGGCATTAAGTCTCCGCCCTACCAGGCTGTGGCCAAGCGCATTGATTGCTTGTTTTCGCTTGAGGTGCTGCGTTTCCACCCGCTGACCCGCGAGAAATACGCGCGAAACTCTGGCGATGAATCTGTGGACTAACCCGAACCTGTCTTTAAGTCCGCCCCATACAGCCTTTGCGCTGCCCAGCCATCACTGAAAGGCCTGAAAGGGAGCAGGAGTTAGAGCCTAGAAGATTTTCACTTATCACTCTCCGCTGCCAAGAGTCATTTACCGTCCCGGATTGGGGCTGTCCTGCCTCACCCCTCCAGCTTCCTAATGAGCCACCCAAACTGCTGAGCCGGCTCCACATTGCGAATGGCTGATTTCATGTCGCTCCACCACACGTACTCCATGAGCGTTTTGATGCCCCAGCCTGAGCTTGCGGCCCACGTGGCAAATCACTCCTGGATAACCCTTCCTAGCAAAGGGCACGGAGAGAATGAGATCGCATACCATGTGATGCTGCTTCAGGAAGCAGGCCTTCTCATCGCTATATGACGCCCCAGAAGGACTGGTGCGGAGAAGGCCGGCGTAATGAGCCTGGCAGTTATCCTAGAGATCAGAAAGGATAGGGAAAGCAGGAGCAAGGATCGTTGAGGAATAGACACTGGGTGAGTAAGCCGAGCCCCCATGTACTAGGTTCGGTGGCTAGCTATGGCTGGCTTGTTGGGCAAAGCCGACAGTCGGGTTGACTATCGATCGTAGCTATTGCCACCAGTGCTGATCTTATAGATGGTTTCGGAGTAGGGCAGACGCGCAATGATGGTGGTAGCGTTCACCACAGCCCCCATCGTCATGCCGCGGCAAAGCAGGTTCACATAGCCCTGGATACGAACGCACATCGCATCAGCGCTATCGATAAAATTCGTCTTGTTGAGGCGAAGCATGATGACTGTCCTGCCTTCTGGTACCGCTCCATTTGGCGGTACTGAGAAGATCGTAATCTGGGTGTAGATGACCAAGCAGAGCAGGGCGATGCCCGCTGCGATGAAAGCCTTTTTCATGGGATGAGAGTCCTATCTCAGAATCAATCGATGCGCTTAACGATGCCGAAGCGGCCTTCTTTGAAATCGCTTGCCCGGAGCACAGCGGGAGCAGCTTGGTCACAGCTGTAGGTCGAGTAGCTCACTGGCGGATTACCGAATCGATCCGAGCTACGATCAGCGCAACCTGAAGACGAGGCAACGATGTACAGGGGCTTAGTGATCGCTTCATTAGGTACTTGGAGACCCATTGAGAACCTGATGCTTGCCTTGTGAGCAAAATCGTTAGCGTCGTCGTGGTAGTTTCCCAGGAAGGTCGCATAGCTGCTCCAGCTAACAAACTCAAAGCCCATGACGCCAAGGCGTTTGAGCTCACCACCGTTTGATGCGTAAACGATCAGAGGGGCCAGGCGGGGATCTTTGCTCTTGGACGAGTAGGTCACCTTCGCGGTTATGTACCGAGAACCGCGCTCAGCCGATCGGTACTCGTACTCATCCCCGTGATCGTTGAAGCTCCACTGGCCGGCTACTTGAGCAGACTGAAGCGAGATAGCGCTGTCGTCCGCAGTGAACGAGCCTTTGACTGGAATTGCTTTCATTCCTAGAGATGCCAGCCGGCGCTCTTCCTGTTCCTTGGCTTCACGATCCTTGACCATCTTCTGCAAGAGGCCACTCCCGGTCGCTGATTCGGGTGAGCCTGGGTAGCGGGAGGTTAACGATTCCAAGGCAGCTTTCGCTGCTGTTTCGTCTCCGGCATCGACCGCTTTTCTCACCTGTGCCAAGAACACTGGCGGTGTCTCTTTGAGAACCTTATTTTCCTGTTCAAGCTGGCTGATCCTACTGTTCGCAGCTGCGATCTGTGTCTGAAGAGATTTGACGTCTCCACGAAGACTCTCCGCCTGCTTTTTATAGGCTTCGCCCCCATCCCCACATCCGGTAAGAGAGAGTGCCAAGCAGGCCACCACCAGATCATTTCTCACATCGAACTCCTTGAGCTACCAGCTTCCACGTAGGTGGCAATTTACCATCATGCCGCTATTGTCGGAATGGGAATCGCAGTCGAATCAGGGGATCAGCCCGTTTCTTGGCGCGGCTTGCGCCTCCGGTGCGAAGCTGTGCTAGGAGTGCTCGTAGCATACAGTGCAACCATATTGGAACTCCTCTTGCCGAGCTGAGATCTTGGACTACATTAACAAGAGGCTGCCTCGCCTAAGCTCTGGTCGACTTGAAGAGGTTATCCGCCAAACACATCCTCCCAGCATCTTATGACTCACCTGTCTTGCGACAGATAAAACGACCAGCAGCAAAACAGGGCTTGAGGATCATGAGATGGCCAACATTCTCACCCACGCTGCTCGTCATGCTAAAGCGGAACTCCTTGCTGCAGGCATTGAACTGGGGCATGCGAAAATTCAGGAAGTCCTGGCTGCGCTCCTTGGCTACCACACCTACAGTGCACTGAAACAGGAAGAGGATGATCGAGAGCTTGAGCATCATCTGTCCGATGCAGAGTTCGTCATTCTCCATCAAGAGTTAGGCGTATGCCGTGCTGCTGACGTCTCCGAGCTTCCGGGTGAGGTGGTACCCAGGTGCATCGCGGCGCTGGAGGAATGCCTGGCAGTTCGGGTTCTCCCAAACACGGACGCTTACCTTGAGCGTCATGGAACGGCGGCAGCAGTTGCAGCTTTGACAAACCTCACGACGCAGGGATTGCACCTTGGGGCAGATTGTAGCTCGAGCGTTAAGCCGAGTACTGGCCCACGTTTCTCAGTTCAGCAGCCGGTCTGGGAATCGCGTCATTTATGGCACGTGCATGCCCATTTCTCATTGCAGAGCATCGCTCCTGTAGCGGAGCCTCTGAAAATCGATGTAGTACTCACATATGCAAAAGCGGGCCGCTCTGGCTTGATCTTGAAGGGAGTTAAGCCAGTAGTAGATACCACCGCGACGATTGGGTTCATGCGAGTGGATCTGTCGGTTAAAAGGGATGACGCTTCAATTGTTCGACCTTGGGTCGCTATCGTCCTCGATATATACTCTGATACTGTCTTGGGAAGCGCTGTTTCATTGACCGATGATCTAGCTCTGCTAGGGGTCAACGCTTTGACCAACGCACTTAATTCGACTGCGTCTGGTGATAATGAAGAAGGGAGTGGAAGCCAAGTTTACCGCATTACCAAGCTCGAGATCGATCACTCCTATGCTTCTGCGAGGGTGAACGAAACGGCCCAGTTAGCTGGGATTGAAATCATTGACCGCCATAATCGCATTCAGTGGAGGGGACGAGCAGAAGCCATCATGCGCAGTATTTATATGTCCACAGCGAAGAACCCGCCGAGCCTGCTTAGAGTGGGTTCTCGTTCCGATATTGAAACGATGACGGAAGAGCAATTTGTGCAGCTCTTTCATATAAGCTTCAAGCATGCGCCACGTCGGCCGGTGTAGGCGGGTTACACCTTTGCAGCGTTCTAAGTGAAACGCGGTCATACGCAGCTACCTGTGTGGGAGCCATGTTGCAAGCCAGCGGCTTAGCCGGTCATGAGGGAAGGGCGCCGAGATCTCGAATCTATCGGAAATTCGGGCTCGAAGAGACCGGCTCATAGCGAAGGGCACTGGGAAGAAGTGGTCGCATAGGTCTGGAGCACAAGCCGGACGCCCAGCCCGGTTGCGACCAAAACCTCGGTCTTAAGTGATTTCGGTTTCACAGACAGACTGGGAGCCTGCTTCTTGTGCTTTCACCACCTCACCGATAGGGTACAGGTCTGTACGAGCCACGCAGACGCGGGAACACGCCGTAATCTCGAAGAAGAGATTAAACGCATAAATTGCCAGCGTCGGGATAAGCATGGCGAAGGCCAGTGCGATGGATGCATCATTCTAGGGCGCCGCGCTCTTGCTGAGGATGACTTCGTATCAATAAACGCTATTAAATGACGCATGTGACGCAAAAAATATAGGGATATTTTCTGTCAACAAATAGCTAGTAATGCTAGAAACCCGATTCTTATCGATTCGGATGCGGCTCATTAATAAGCCTAAAATGTCACCTACCCACCGGAACGGCGGCTCGATGCCCGTCAATAAACGATTTTACGCGGACTGTTACCGATTCTGAGATGATGACAGCCGACTCAATGCCAGGTAATTTCCTTACCTACCCAGGTGATTAATCTTACCTATCGTGACGGCACCAGATCAGACAGGCGGCAAGGGTTGCCCGCTCTGTACGCTACAATTTGAGAAGGAGACTGTGGAGCCAAGCCCCTTATGAACGCCCCAAACCGCCACGAGGCCATACGCCTCGCTCAACAGCGCATATGTGAGCTGGAGCAGGAGATTAGTGTCCTTCAGGAAAGGGAGGAGACGCCAGATGCAGATTTCTCACAGAAGCTCACCAAGCTGATGAAGAAATACCGGCTCAGCGCAGAGGAGGTGATAGCGCTCCTGCTTGTCAGAGGTGATGTGGATCAAAAATCCGTGAGCCTAGAGACCGTGTTGAAGCTTCGGTACATCCTGGGACTCAAAGACGTCCAGGCATCACACAGCTCTGAAAAACCTTTTCGGGTGAGAGGTTGGGTCAATGTCGATGTCGAGTAAGCGCAACAGAGCACTGGATGGGCTCGTCAAAGAGGGCTTTTTCGATGTCGAGAGTGTCGCGCGCCTCTTCGAAATTAACAGTGTCATCGGTCAAAAATACGCAGAGGCATGCGCCGAACTAGAGGTGCCCAGGGTAGCAAGCATGGTGCGCTTCTTGGCTGAGTTAGATAGCTTAGCGAAACAGCATTCTGTCTCACCTCAACAGATCATAGTTTTGCTAGACCCTGATCACTTTCAGCGAAAGGGTAAACATCCGAAGGGCGGCGAGCATCAAGAACGTTGAAATAACTCGACTAAATATTCATTTAGTTGAGTTGGAGTCGATCACGTATAAAAAAGAAGGGGAGTTTGGCAGTTTATTGCCTATGAGTTCAACGAATCCGGCAAGTATTCCTAAGATTTAGATTCGTCGACATCTGCTCTCGATGGCTCACAGTGTGCGCTAACTAGCAGCCTGGCGGTTGAAGCGGCTAGACATCGTATCAGCAATCTGGCGTGGACGCCTCAGCGTCAACTGGCGTTGATTACCTGCTTTTGCATAGTGATCCACAGGCCTCGTTGCCATTCGGTTAATCGATGCGGCTTTTGGATACTCAATCCACGCTATCTGCCTGACATACACCGGTGCCGTAGCGCCTAAATTTCTTCTTGAGGCAGTAAGGTTAGAATTGCTTCTTATCTCAGATTTCGGCCATTGGTCAGGAAAAATGCAGGTCTCAACGGTGCTGTGGTTTCATCAATAGTTGATCGTGGTTTACCACCGCAAGTCGACTGGTGCGGCTGAGGCTCTGCTAAGCACGATTGAGGTTGCATGTGCGCAGTGGAAACGAACAAAACCTTCTAGATGCAAGGAAGATGTAGCCGAGAAGTAAGATTGCACCCATGGCATCACTGGACAGAATTTAGAAATCGGTCTACCAGGTGCTGGGCCAATCTGACCAGGGCATGGGGTCAGAATGTGGTTGAAAATGGGCTTAAGCCGATTTACTTCCGCGATTGGGGTCAGAAAGGCTTCCGTGTACTCCTGGGCGGCGTCGGCAGATTTGCAATGTACCCCGGGAGTGGCCCGTGTGGAATATACGAATGTGCGCATAATGCATATTATGTTAAATGAGATGCTAGGCTACAGATGTTCATGAGCCTGCAACCTTTCACCATTCGCCGTGTGGCCGTAAGCCAAAAATGATAAAGCGGAAATTCAAAAATCGTACATGGCCTATCAAGCACTTAGCAGATCCCCTGCGGTTTCATGTCTCGATCAAGAAAGGCATAGAAGATAAAAGGCAAGGTCTCCGTGCTTGACTGCAGCATCGCTTTCCCCCAAGCGCCAAGACCCTATACTCCATGATTTTTTAAAAAACAGCGGTTTGCGCTATCTCTTCCGCCAGTACGCACGCTTAAAGGTATTGAAAAACAAAGACATAACTAATTCGGTTTTTTTAAAATGATAATCGACGCTGGCTATGGATCTAAACCCTCAGAAAATCAATCGATTACTGAGGTTTACAGTAAATTAAAAGTGATAAATCTCAGGCTGGAATAATCCGCTACTATTGAAATACTGCTTCTTTGATGCGAGCACTTTCATGCCTTCGCTTCATCCTCTTTTCTCCGGGGCCACTAGCATAGCGCTGAATACGCCTGACTATTACCAGGCGCACCCGGGGCTTGCGACCTATTTAGCGGGCTTTGAACCAAGCCTCAATGTACTGCAGTGCATGGATGCTGCGCGCGAGTTCATTTCAAGCTATGCAAGCCCCAACGGCGCTGGTGAGACCCCCTCAAGCTTTAGATCCTCAAGGGTCGTGATAGAGCGACTCCTTTTATGGGCGTGGATCATCAAGAATAAATCCGTCGAAACGCTGGGATATGAAGAGTTTCGTGAATTTATCGCGTTTAGTTCTGCACCACCCTCACATTGGATAGGCGATGTTGCACGTCACAGGTTCCGTTGGGTGGAGGACGTTGGATACCTCGCCAATCCCGCTTGGCGCCCCTTTTGCAAGCCCATTTATGATGGCGGCCTTCGTACTCAAAGTATGTTTGAGCTTATCGTAACCTACTGTGCATCCTTCTACGATTTCCTCATAAATAAAAGAGTGTGCAATATAAATCCAGCTAGAAATTTTGAAAAGCTTACGATTCAGAGCCTCACAGTTGTATCTAAACCAATTGATCGCGGCTTGACTGCTTGGCATGTAGATGAAGTTCTTAGGGTGGGCACGAGTTTGACGTGTGGAAGACATGAGCGGGCTTTGTTTGTTGTGGCTATTGCGAAAGACGGTATTCACTACCTCGTCGAGGGCCTGCGAGGCACCCAGGTAGTAACGACGCCGGCCATATTCCACACATATCTTGAGCGCTATCGCCTAAGTCGTGGACTGCCCAGGGTACCGCCCGCGTGCGAAATGGAGCCGTTGCTAATGACGGGACACGGTCGCGCGGGGCTGACCCAGCGCCAAATTAGGAACATCGTCAATGAACTCGTCCACGTCACAATTCAGGAAATGGAAGATAAAGGTTGTGCGAGTGACGTTACTGCTCCTCTCAAGAGTGCATGCATGGATTCTATATTACTGTCATAACTGGAAGTCTATTGTCTTCAAAATTCTGGCTGGTATTTCATGGCGCGCGCACCCCAACCCTTGTTCGAAACCCACGATAACTTCATCGAGCAAGACTTCAGTTTGCACGGCTCACCGCTGGCCTGCGTCGGCGCCTTTCTGGGCGAGTGTGACGCTGCACTGGAGGCTGACCGCGGCTACGCCGCGGTACGTGCGTTCCTGCGCGCCTTTTCCGACAACGCCCAGACGTTCAACTCGTACCGCAGTCATACCGAGCGCTTACTGCTGTGGGCGCTACTGGTCCAAGGCAAACCGCTGAATCAACTCAAACGCCAGGATGCCCAAGACTATCTGAACTTCTGTCGAAACCCGCCAGATGACTGGATGGGTCCGGTGACCCGCAGCCGGTTTGTTAGTAACCCACACGCGCTCGACGCTCGCGAGGCTTACATCCCCAACCCCAAATGGCATCCGTTTAATCTCAAGTCCCGCAAAGTGATCGCTGCAGAAACTCCCTGCACCCAGGAGTATCATGCTGCGAATGGCACGTTGAACCAGGTGTTTACCGTCTGTAGCCGGTTCTATGAATTTCTTATTGAAGATGGCTTCGCCCAAACGAATCCGTTTCGGCTCCTCAAGAAAGGCAGCCGTTTTTCTACGCAAGAACTTGAAGTTTCTTCTTCGCGGGCTCTTACGCCGCTGCAGTGGGACTTTGTCCTGGATACCGTTGAAGCAATGGCGAACGCCGAACCGGAGCGGCATGAGCGAACATTATTTATTGTTGCTACGCTGTTCGCCATGTACCTGCGGGTTTCCGATCTCGCCGGTCGTAAAAACTGGAAACCCACCATGGGTGACTTCCGCTTAGATGATGAAGGCAATTGGTGGTACTTCGCCGTGGGTAAAGGCAACAAGGCGGCGAAGATTGCCGTGCGGGATATCTACGTAGAGCGCTATTTGAAACGTTATCGGCGATTCCTGGGACTTCCCGAGTTACCTCATCCAGGAGAAACTACACCGCTGATCACGACGCTCAACGGCCGCGCCGGTTTGTCTGATCGACAGATCCGCGCCCTCCTCCAAACCGTGTTTGATAAAGCCGTAGAGAAGATGCGCAGCGAAGGCCGCGCGAACCACGAGATGGAAAGTCTGCGCTGTGCGTCTGCGCACTGGCTACGTCACACCTCGGCCACCTTTGACGCGCCGCTGCGAAATCCTAAAGACCTGCAGGAAGACTTGCGTCACAGCAACCTCAGTACGACCCAGAACACCTATTATCACTCGCATGATCAGGAGCGCGCGCATTCGGTCAAGCGCATTGGCATGCGCGACCGCGGTTGAACTCGGATCGCCTGTTCGCCGATCCCCAGCCTGGCGTCCAACAGGGATCGACGCCTTTTTCTAGGAGTCAAGAGTGAAAATTACCGGGCGGGTCGAGATTGAGTGCATCACTGATGTCACGTGTGACGTCTGCGGGAATTCTACGCGCCTGGCTGCGGGCAGTTACCAGTATGGAACCCTACAAGCCCGCTGGGGGTATGGCAGCGAACACGACGGCCAGCGATTCGAGGTATACCTCTGTGAGCACTGCTTTTTCCAGACCCTGGCGTACGTGAAGCAAGAGCGACGTGTTCAACAGCTGTTCAGTGATGAGCCGACGGCTGAGTGCGGTGATTTGGGCTTGGTCGCCCAGGACGACTACTTCCAGGACGCGGGCCGCCGCTGACTGGTCGACCCTCAGTCAGCCGCTGGATCCGAATTGGTGGTGGTCTATCTCTCAGCGGGCAGCTCAGAACGGACTGCTGGCATCCCCTACCCCCTAATTGTTAAGGAGGGTCTCGCAGATGCGCGAAATTCGAAAGGCGAGGAATGTTGCCGGCCGAGAGGCGATTTTCCAGTCCAAGGCACAATCCAGAGTCATGACCAGCGGAGATTGGCTGACCTGGCCTGAGCTAAATGCGCTGCTGCCGGCGTTAGCTGAGCAACTCAGCGCCGGCGCTCCTAGCCGGTATTTAGACGGTGTGATCTTCTCTATCAACTACGAGGGCGTGGAGTACTTCCCACGTTTTGCCATCGATGCATGCGCCTTGGCCATTGCGGCCCAGGGAATGCAGGGCGTCATCGCTGTGCTGGCCACCAGGCTGAATGGCTGGGGCATGGCGTTATGGTTCGAATCATCCAATTCGTATTTGGGCGGTAAGCTGCCGAAGGACGTCATATCGTCCGACCCCGACGCGGTGGTTCAAGCCGCACAGGACGAGATAGATGGGGCCTTGCATGGCTAGCGCTACTCGTAGCTAGGCCCATCGCAGCGCCTCGCTCGCTATACCCAAGAGACAAAACCGCTTTATTTAGCGACGCCCTCCTCCATTCAGGCTTCCGGCCGGCAGTCTTCGGCAGTGCTAGTCAGGAATCTTCCACGATTCTCGACACGGTGTCCTGTACAGGCCAATTGAAAAACGGGGAGCAGCGGCGGTGGCCATAGGCATTTTGGATGTAGAAGGGGCCACCTTAGTAGCGCTCATTTTGGGCGGTGAATCGACGGTCAAGGCTTGAGCGCCTCTTTTTTCACCTGTTTGATCAGCCCGTCGAAGCTCACCTCCGGATCTTGGATAAGATACGCAGATACGATGAGGCTGAGTGGGTGGACACCCATGCGGCCGGCCAGCTCTTCAATTTTTTGGATGGTCGGCGACTTGAGTCCGCGTTCGAGGGAGCTGACGTAGGTTCGACTACTGACTACGGCGAAATCTTCCTGGGTCAGATCGTGCGAAATGCGCATGCGCCGCAGTGCTTCACCCAGGGATTCACGGATTTCCATCATCATTCCTCATAAAAGGAATGATGAAGCGCTATCGAACACGATAGGGCTACAACCTATAGTGTTCATTGTGGGATAATTTGAGCTTTCCAGCCCTGGTGACTGGTCGCCTAGGGGTATGCAGCGCTCAGTGGAGCCCGTTTTGATCTATTTGTCCGAATCTCACACCCGTACTGTCCGTACGGGTTCCTATTGTGAAATTGAAGGGATGTGCTTTTGGGTAACCTTGCGGCCGCTTTTCAACGGTGAGAGCGAGCGAGCAGCTGTGGTTGAAGATGCCTACGAACTCAACGTCTTCCTGTCTCAGGCAACGGGCGTCGAGATTGCGCAGGTACAAATGCTATGCCCTCCTTCCATCACCGGTCGTCCGCACTGGAGCCTGGAAGAGCTTCGTAAGATAGTGATTCACCGTGGACTTGAGTCCTCGCAAAGCGCAGTGATTTACGAGACTGCGGTTGCCACCTACAAATTAGGGGATCTCGATTTACGACTGCGGAAACGGTCACACGCGTTGTACTCGGCGCGAAACCTAAACGCGCGAATCACGAGCGCGGCCCCTCCACCTAAGTCTGCAGACGAACCGCAGTTGTACGCGCACTTTTGATGCGGGAACGCACACCGTCGTTGACCGGTGAAGCCCGTCCACACTGCGGTTCCGGCTTTCCAAGCGTAAGCCGTGCTTTTTCGGCACGAGGCCCCGAATTGGCTATTCACCTCATAGAGATAATTCCGATACCGCCTGCGGCCGCTCTCCTGACTGCCTTCCCTGCCCCGCGTTAGGATGATGAATACTCATGAACACCCTAGCAAAAGCAGCAGACGCACTGCGGGATGCGCAACATATCATGGTGTTTACCGGCGCTGGCGTTTCTGCCGGCAGCGGCATTCCGACTTTTCGCGACCGACTGACCGGGTTGTGGGAGCGCCAAGACCCTCAACGGTTAGAAACCGCGAAGGCATTTCGCGAAAATCCGGCGCTGGTTTGGGGCTGGTACCTATGGCGGCGCCAGCAGGTCATGCGGGCTCATCCCAATGCGGCACATCAGGCGATCCACCGGTTATCAGGCAGCGGTCGGAGTGTCACCGTGGTCACTCAGAACGTTGATGATTTGCACGAACGGGCGGGCAATCAGGACGTGCTTCATCTCCATGGCAGCCTGACGCTCCCCAAGTGTTTCGCCTGTCATCGCTTTGTAGCGGGATCGCTGGAATTTCCGAGCATTCCAGCGGAAGGCGCATTGATAGAACCGCCCCGCTGCCGACGGTGCAACGGTCGCTTGCGTCCAGCTTTGGTGTGGTTTGGTGAGGATCTTCCGCCAGGCGCATGGAAAACCGCCAGTGGAACAGCACGACAGTGTGAGGTCATGCTTTCTATCGGGACTTCCGGTGTAGTCCGACCTGCTGCTGACTTACCAGCTATAGCGTTGGCATCTGGTGCAGTGGTCATACACGTCAATACGCTGGATGTATCCATGAACGGGCCGAACGAGATCATGCTGATAGGCCCCGCTGAGAAAGTACTGCCCCATCTGATTGCTCTGGCACTGAACGACTGAGTTGTCGCAGCGCTGTGTTCCACATCGACCAACCACGACAACGGCGCGCCATATGTGCAACATCAGAAACGCCAAGCACCATTAAGCCTATGCTCGCCTCCGGTTGCGCTCTATCCGCCGGCGCCCAGGCAAGCAGGAGCGTTTCAAGACTTTGAGCTCCGCTTCAGGGCATGTTGTCCTTTGCTGGTGTACTGGTGGTGTCTGGATTTTACATGCGGCCACCTGACTATCGACCATTCTCTCAGGAAGCTTCACGCGTAAGCCGCCGGTCCTCTAGCTCTCCGTTAGCTGTTGTACGCGTCAGTGACCGCGGTGAGCTCCACGTCCATATGAATGGCGCGATGTCAGCTGCCACACTACTTGAGATCTAGAGCGACGAAGGCACCGTGCTCCCGACCGGTTTTTCGCTCGAGCGGGATCTGCTGCGCACGTCGACCTGTACATCTCTGGCGTCGTACCTGGGATCCTGGCAGATACTGCACCTGTTGCAGAGAAAGCGTGACAATCTCAATCACATTTCATATTTACGCTTGTACTCAACGTCAATATTTTGCTAGCAGGCCGACCGATTAAGGGGACAAGTTGAGATGAGACCCTGCAGAGGCTCACGGGTGGTTCTCGACCAAATCTGGTCCTGTAGAGAACTTAGCTCGCACCCTGCTGGAATTGACCGAAGCGCTTGCCTCGTCTCATCGTATACGTAAACGTGAAAGCCCAGTTCTATTGCACGAGACATCTGCCGGTGCCAGTAGAATTTTCCATCGCCCATGATCGCGTCCTCGCCTAATAGGAGGTCATAGCGCTGGAGGATGTAGTCGAATAGCACGGTTCGCGAAATTTCGAGAAGCGCTAGGGAATGACGCGTATCTGCCGATCGCCAGGCCTGATGTCGCGCAATGTGTCGGCTACTGACTTCAGGAACGCTGAGCAGTATGACTTTGGTGTAAAAAACCACAGAAGCCTTGGCATCGTCTACCAACGCGATCTCGAAATCGTTGACAATTCCTTCATGCGGCCAATGGTCGACGCGTATCAACCGATAGCCGGGCTGAGCATTGTAGCCCGCGCTTTCACCGATATCCTTGATCCCGTCGACCCGAGTAAGGCGGGCGTAAATCGCAGAGATACGGGGACAACCCACTTCCCCTTGGAGGGATCGCGCCCCACCGTCGAATGAACGGCGTGTAAGCCACTTCACCTTGCGTACCTAGGCGCTTTGCGATAGCGTAAATAGGCGTCGCTACATGGTCGACGCGCTGCCCACCCCTCGAGGCCTCACTGGCCGCAGCGAACCGGACCGAACCATGATCACCACATTATCTTCCGACCTGAGCCTTTCCGGGCATCGGGGATGGCGGGTGGGCGTCTCCGATGTCGCTCCTACTGGAGCAACGGAGAAAACTCATGGTTCCCAACACACCACACGAATCAGTCAAAGTTCAGGCCAAGCGCCTGCGCGACCTGTTCGGTATCGACCTGACCACCGCCAAGTACGTATTGGCGCGAGGGCCGTATGGCTGTACCGACTGGTCGGATCTGTGCACGCGCCTGAGTGAAGACATTCCACTGCAGCACGCCCTGCAGCTGGCAGAGCTGCCCCAATCGCCCATTGCTGCCGCGTACTTGGCAAAACACCTGCGCCGGTTAGCCTCCTCGGTCAGTCAACTGATCCTCACCAACCGCAACCTGCCTTCGCTCTGCGAAGCACTGCGACAAGTCTTCGCAGTCCCGGGCAACCCGGTGACACTGGCGGATGTGTTGCAGCCAATCACGCCGACTGCTTGGCAATCCACCGACCTCAGTCCGGATCCGCTGGCGGTAATCCAGAGCCGGGTCTGTATCAACGGCGTAATACTGCAGTTGATAGGCACCCGCATTTTCTGGCCACGGCTGTTTACCTTTGATGCTGAAATCACTGTCGAGGCACGCACGGCTGAGCCAGTTGGCGATGACCTTATAGTCATGTGGGAAGTCGCACCTTGGTATCAAGCCAGCCGCGATTACCTGCTCGATTACCAACGTAGCAATGACTGGGACGATCTGCCTGAGTTCGTCGAACCGCAGATTGTCGAGAACCCTCGCATGTCGCAGCATCGGCGCTGGCTTGCTCAGTGCCTGAAGGGGTGGTCGCAAGAGCGCCGCTATAACGACGAGGGCGAGGAGTTCATTCCGTTTCTGTACCAGGGCCACGCTTATCTGGTGTTTGGGGTCCCCTGCTCAGAACCGGTTACCTCCTCCCCCTTACGCCGCCAGTATGTCCAATTTGCGGACGACGACAGTAATTGCTATCAGGTGGTCTTGTTCGATGGCCAACTGGCGCAGGTCGAAAAGCTGACGCCCCCAAAATCCGTTGACCGGCATGATTGGGAATACGCCAACTATCACCAAGCGCTGTGTCACGGACTGCTGGGAGGAGCCGCCGCCGCCGGCTGGATTAACGCTCCTGCGAGTGGCTGGGACGACCTGCTGTTCATCTTCCCCGCCAACCACTTCAGCCTGGAGTGCGAGTTGCGGGTGGAGATTAAGCCCGAACCAGACGAAACCCTCTGCACCTTGCAGACCGATAACCCTGACCTGGCCGTGGAAGTGCTGAAGCGTGTGTTCAAGGGCCAGTTCATTCACTACGAGCGTGCTGAACTGGGTGCTAGCTATGCCATGCGCATCGATCTGCAGCCGCACTCTGCCCGCGCAGACCTGAGCCTGTCACTGGTTTTTATCGAAGAGACCGTCTTCCAAAGCGCACATCTGATCGGCCGACGCGTAACGCTGAGCGATGAGCAGGGATCCGCGCTTTACCTCGAGCTCAAACCGGCCTTGCTCAAGCTGGTCCAACGCCAATCGCTGAAGGCCCTGAAGAAGGCTATCTGTGAAGGGCAGATTCTGCGCGTACAGGGCCTACCCGATCAACTGCAGGAGGCGCCCAGAGTGTCGCCCGATGCATCAACGCGCGAACCCTCAGACGCGTGGGAATCCAACCCCCTGACAGAACCGTTCTTCGATGGTGAAGGTCAACTGCTGTTCCGCGCCATCCACTATCAACGCGATAACTTCTAGCCCTGAGCATAGCGACGTAGTACCCCGCTACGTCGCTGTGCGACAGCTCAGTGATTTCATCCAAGCTCTCCCTTCGTCTGTTCCACTTGGCCGGCCTTGAAAAATCCGTAAGAATGTCATTTGGCCATTACCTACTGTACGGAATACTCATATGCCACGGAAGCGCAAAGGGAGCGGCGGCGGGCCGATCGCTCTGTACGCCTTGTTGTTCGTCGTTGCCCTTCTGGCGCAGATTCCAAAACAGGTCTGGATCGCCCTCGGGGTTATCCTGGGCATAGGTGTATTGGTATGGGCCATCAGACGCGCTACCCAGGCAAAGCCTTACGTTCCTGAAGATGACATTGTTGCCGAGATCGCTGCGGCGTCTCGACACGCAACGTCCCCCAGTGTCACTGTCCAGTTCAGCACCAATACCCGCGAACGAGACTTCCATACTGTCCAGGTCGGTTCCTCCAGCGACAGTCAGAGTTACGCCATTCCAAAGCCAAGTGCCAAGCCCGCGGGGGTTCGTTGGCTGGCTGAAAACGAGTCCGTTAACGTGGCTGGGTTGGCCATCCCCGGCGGACTGCTCTACATCACCGAGCGGGCGACTCAATTCGGCCAATCTGAACCGTCCCTGATCGACGCCACGCTTCGTGTCGCGCGCTCACCGATGAACCTCACCGAGCGACAGATGCCGTACTGGCCAAGCTACCGGAGCATCACGCCCGAGGCGCGGCGAGCGTACCTGCAATGGTTGGCAGGAGGTCGTCGCCAGCCTGCTGAAGCGGGTTATGTGTTCCTGTTTTTCTATGGGCTTGAACGCCGTGCGCTGATCGATGCATCGACCGATCCTCAGGCCAAGGCAGAAATCCCGGCCATCAAGGCCGAGGTCGAGCGTTTACTTGGTCTTTACGGCGATAACAATTCTTTCCGCGGTTACGCTACCCGTTTCCTCGCTCATATCGACGCGGGCGCTGTTCTGCCTCAGAGCTACCTAAGCGAGCCCGGCGCCAGGCCCGCAGATGGGTATGAGCTGCCCATGTCCCTGCGCGTTGCGCTGGGACAGATGGCCGTGGACAAGTATCCGCTTAATTCGAGCTGGGCATTGGCCTGGGCACTTGCAGAGCCCAACATCTCCAGGCGCACACCTGTGACGCGGTGTCCCGAGCAATTCGCAGCGCTCTTCAAACACGAATTCGCGAAGCGCTATCCCAACGGCATTGTGCTGCCCCAGAACAAGACCAAGCTGAAGGTCGCCTATCGACCCGCTTCTGCCGGATTGAATATTCCGGCAGTGGCCGTAGGTGACCTTCCTGATGTCGCGGCGACCTCAGGAACGCGTAACAAGCTGCAGGTCATTGTCGAGGACTGCACCACCGTACTCGACGCTTTCAGTCGGTACCTAGGGCGTAATCCAGACGCCGGAGATAGCCTGGAAGCCATCCTGCAGTTGCCAACCGAACTCTGGCCTACTGAGGCAAAAGCAGAGCTCGAACAGTTGGAGCAACGCGTCGGGGGCGAAACCATCTGCATGAGTTTCGGAGAGCTGGCAGGTCGATTCAAATCGGCCGGCGCGCTTTCCCGTGACAAAGTGATCGCCCTTGCCCGGGCGTTGGAGAGCAAGCGGATCGGATTGGAACCCGACGTCCTGTCTGGCAGCCGCACCCCCAAGTCTGAAGACACCATCGCGCTGTTCGCGGCGGACTCTGACGAGGGCACGCTTCGCTCTACCGATGCCTACAGCGCCGCAGCAGTGACGTTAGACCTGGCCAGTGCAGTCGCTGCAGCAGACGGTGACACCTCGCTTGAAGAAGTAAGTCTGCTGTCAGGCCACATTGACTCGTGGGATCACCTCTGCATCGCGCATCGCAAACGCCTGAAAGCGCACCTCCAAATTCAGCTGAAGCAACCGCCCACGCTGGCAAGCCTCAAGAAGAAGCTTGAGCCCTTGACCCTCGAGGCCAAACGAAAAATTGCCAGCTTCCTGGCCCACCTGGCACATGCGGATGGCGAGGTGACGCCGCAGGAAGTGAAGCTGCTTGAGCGCGTGTACAAATCGCTCGCTCTCGATCCGCAGTTCGTCTACAGCGATCTCCATAGTGCAGCCGTTCGCCCTTCCCAGGCCATGGAGGCAATGCCTTCGACTGTCGCGCCGGCGACTGCGGCGGAGGCGTCAGAAGGCATGGGTTCAGGCTTCGCACTGGACATGAGCAAGGTCGCTCGTCTGCAACAAGAAACGGCAGAGGTGTCGGCGCTTCTGGCCAGCGTCTTCAATGAAGAGTCTCCCACCGAAACATCTGGCGCCTCGGAACCAGAAACGCTTCAAGATCAGGAGGGCAGTAGCGCCGAACAGCTTGCTACCGTTCATGGTTTGGACGTCGAGCATTCTGCCTTCCTCCGCCTGTTGGTTTCTCGGACTGAATGGAGCCGCGCTGAGCTGGAAGACGCAGCCAGTGATATGGAACTGATGCTGGATGGCGCCCTGGAACGGATCAACGACACAGCATTTGAGCTGTTCGACATGCCCGTGACTGAAGGCGATGAACCCATCGAAATCAACCCCGAAATTCTGGATGAATTAGCCCTATGAGTAAAATACGAGCCAAGGATCGCGACGCGGTCATTCAATCGCTGCGTGCGGGTGTTGTGCCCCGTGTAGGGCAGCACCTGATCCAGGTAGGTCGGGCGGGTGAACTCGATTCGCTGCTCAAGGATGTGGATCGTCTCGCAGATGGCGGCTCCGCATTCCGCGTCGTCGTTGGCGAGTATGGCGCGGGTAAAACCTTCTTCCTCAACCTGGTTCGCGGCATCGCAATGGAGCGCAAGCTCGTCACCATGCACGCTGATTTGAATCCGGACCGTCGTCTTCATGCTTCGGGTGGTCAGGCGCGATCCCTTTACTCCGAACTGGCCAAGAACATGGCCACGCGCACCAAACCCGATGGCGGCGCGCTCCAGGGTATCGTTGAGAAATTCATTTCCCAGGCTAAAACGGAAGCTAAGGCTAAAGGTGTTGAGAGCGAGGTCGTCATTCGTGAGTACCTGGCGGAGCTCACCGAAATGGTCAACGGTTATGACTTTGCCGACGTCATTGCTGCCTATTGCCGCGGTTTCGAGGAAGGCAATGAGCAGCTTAAGGCTGATGCCATCCGCTGGCTGCGCGGGGAATTTTCCACCAAGACCGATGCCCGCGCTGCGCTAGGCGTCCGCACGATCGTCGACGATGCCTCCGTTTACGATCAATTGAAATTGCTGTCGCGGTTCGTGCGTCTGGCTGGCTTCGGCGGACTGATGGTGTGCCTGGATGAGTTAGTCAACCTGTACAAACTGGCGAACACTCAGGCCCGGAATGCCAACTACGAACAGATTCTTCGGATCCTCAATGATTCGTTGCAGGGCTCGGCTGAAGGCCTGGGCTTTGTGCTGGGCGGCACGCCAGAGTTTCTGATGGACACGCGTCGGGGGCTCTACAGCTATCCTGCCCTGCAATCGCGTCTCGCAGAAAACAGCTTTGCGAAGTCTGGACTGGTTGACCTTTCTGGGCCTGTCATTCGGCTCAGCAGCCTGACCCCTGAAGACTTCTACGTGCTGCTGCAGAAGCTGCGCAATGTCTATGCCTTCGGCGAAGCTGAGAAGTTCTTGCTGCCGGACGAAGCCATCCCAGCGTTTATGGCGCACTGCAACCAGCGCTTGGGCGAGGCCTATTTCCGGACGCCGCGCACGACCATTACCGCTTTCATCAACCTGCTCGCGGTCATCGAGCAGAACCCTACAGCGGACTGGCGCACCTTGCTGGGCGCGGTGGAGCTGGCCAAGGATGAGGCTGGCCAACAGGATCTTGAAGTTGAGGCCGACGATGAGCTCGCCAGCTTCAAGCTCTGACTCTTCTTCGTTTGAGCGTCTTCATCCCGAGGTTCAGCAATGGGTCTGGTCACAGGGGTGGACGTCGTTACGTGATGCCCAAGAGTGGGCGGTACCAGCGTTGGTGGGCGCTGATCGCGATGTGATCATTGCAGCGTCTACCGCAGCAGGCAAAACGGAGGCCGCATTCCTCCCTATCCTGACCAACCTGCTCAACGACCGCGAGCCCGCCGGCGCAGTGCTATATATCAGCCCACTCAAGGCACTGATCAATGACCAATGGGACAGGCTCAGCCGGCTGTGCGAGCGGCTAGAGCTGCCCGTCGTTGCCTGGCATGGTGATGTGGCAGCAAGCAAGAAACAACGGTTCCTGAAATCCCCTGAGGGCATCTTGCTGATCACGCCGGAGTCCCTCGAAGCCCTCTTCGTAAACAGGGGCTCAAGTTTGCCCGGGGCTTTTCAGAACCTGCGCTACATCGTCATCGATGAGCTTCATGCCTTCATTGGCAGTGAGCGCGGTAAGCAACTGCAATCGCTCATGGAACGGGTTGAGATCGTCGTAGGCAGGGCGCTGCCTCGCGTAGGACTTTCCGCGACGCTTGGGGAGATGTCGCTGGCCCGGAAGTTTCTGAGGCCGGTTCGCCCCGATGACATCACCATCATTGAGTCGAAATCCTCTAACCAAGAACTCCAGGTGCAAGTCCGCGGCTACCTTGAACAGCCCATGCAGCAATTGGTGGAGGGTCACTCGGTAAATGCATCAATAGATGAAGGCGACGAACAGGAGGAGACCTCTGGCACCAAGGTGGCAATTGCAGGCCATCTGTACAAGGTGCTGAGAGGGCACAACAACCTGATCTTCCCCAACAGGCGCCAAGAGGTTGAATGGTTTGCCGACCGACTGCGCTCACTGTGCGATAACGATGGCGTGCCAAACGAGTTCTGGCCGCACCACGGTAGCTTGTCCAAGGAGCTGCGCCAGGATGCCGAGCGCGCGTTGAAGGCGGGAGATCCTCCTGCTTCTGCCGTATGCACTACCACCCTGGAGCTGGGTATCGACATCGGTAACATCCGGACGGTCGCACAGATCGGTTCCCCACCCTCTGTGGCAAGTCTCAGGCAACGGCTTGGCCGCTCGGGTCGTCGACCCGGTGAGCCTGCAATGCTCAGGGCGTACTGCCGAGAGCGCCCCTTAACGGATCAGTCTGATCTCTCCGATCAGTTGCGTGAGG
This sequence comes from Pseudomonas sp. NPDC089422, assembly GCF_044749405.1. Classification (NCBI taxonomy): domain Bacteria; kingdom Pseudomonadati; phylum Pseudomonadota; class Gammaproteobacteria; order Pseudomonadales; family Pseudomonadaceae; genus Pseudomonas; species Pseudomonas sp. NPDC089422. The sequence continues at coordinate 71,342 of NZ_JBIVHW010000014.1, read as the reverse complement.
GCCTTGTCCAAACGGTCGCTATGATCCGCTTGCTGATCGGTGGATGGTTTGAACCACCTCGGTCGGGAGGCTTGCACGCCTCGACACTGGTGCAGCAGTGCTTGTCGTCAATTGCTCAGCTCGGCGGTGCCTCGGCAGCGCAATTATGGGGAAATCTCATAGCAAGCGGCAGTTTTGCGAGCGTCACCAAGCCTGATTTCCTGTCTTTGCTGAAAGGTATGGGTGAGAAAGAGCTGATCGTCCAGGACAGCTCAGGACTTCTGCTGCCAGGCGAACTCGGGGAGCGATTGATCAACCACTATGAGCTCTACACTGCATTCACGAGCGATGAAGAGTTTCGTTTACTCAGGGATGGCAAGCCACTTGGCTCGCTGCCCGTCAGCAAACCCCTGACCAAGGGGCAACGCATCATTTTCGGCGGCAGACGTTGGCAGGTTCAGAGTGTCGACCTGGAAGCGAAGGTGATCGTAGTCACGCCGGCGCGGGGCGGCGAGCCCCCTCAGTTTGATGGGCTAGGTGCGCAGGTGGATGATCGCGTCAGGCTTGAAATGCGAAACGTGCTGATGGAAACCACCCCCTGTCCTTTCCTGGACAAGCACGCTCAAGCCCTTCTAGAGGAGGCTCGGAGTAACTTCCGTGCCCTCGGATTGGGTAGCACGGCAATTGTTGGCTCCGCCAGTGTCAGCTACGTGGCGACCTGGCGAGGGGACTACACCAACGATGCGCTGGCCTTGCTGCTCCGGCATGTGGGCATTCACTGTGAAAACACAGGGCTCTTCCTGGAAGTTGCATTCAGTGACGAGGATACGTTGCGAGCGTTGCGCGTGGTCGGTCAATTGGATATTTCAGATGTAGAGCCCATCTTGGAGAGCGTCGAAAACATGATCCGAGAGAAATGGGATTGGGCCCTTCCCCGCTCGCTCCTAATAAAGTCATTTGCCTCAAGCCATCTTGATCTCCAGGCCGCGGTTTTAACAGCACGACTTCTTGGCGAAGAGGCGTAGCGCGAGGCGAGCGCACCATGGCGCCTCCTCTCCTAGGATTTAGGCCTTAGGCCTTGTTGGATGAATCGAAATCATCTACGATCTTTTCATAAACCACTTGGTTAGGAGTCAGCACGGGAGCTGATTTCGCCTTGGGATATGCGAAAGCACATAAAAACCACCTTTTGGGTGGTTTTTTTGTGCCTGCTGTTTTTGCTCCTGACGGACACTTCCAGCTTGTAGGAAAGTAGACGCCGTGCCCCCGACCTGACAAAAGTATCCCGACTCAAGGTTTGCTGGTCCACGTAATGATGGCCAAGTTTGCCGATTACTTGCAGCTGTACCGGCAGGAGAAAAATTTTGGCCGCATCGAGCTGGCAATCGCTTGCTCGACCATAGCCCAGTGTGTTGGGCAAACCGACGTGCAACTCCGGCCGCTGGTCGATGCGCTGAGTGAACCTGTGCTGAAGCAGGGCGTGATTCATGCTCATGAAACGCCCGTGCAAATGCTTGCGCCGGGCGAAAAGAAAACCCATCGGGCCTACGTCTGGTCCTACAGCACTACGTCGATCTCGACGCTCGACTTTAGCCCAAGTCGCGCTGGCGAACACGCCCGCAACTTCTTGGGCGACTGGACCCCACTTCATATGTCTGATAAGCGAACGTTATCCGACCTTGGGAGTGCGGTTGGCGGCAGATACGCTGGCTCACGCCATCACTGTGGGAGCCGAAGCCGCTTACTGACCCCTTGGCGGCGTGGGCATTGAAATGGATCAGTACCGCCCGGCTATCTGCCAATCCTGGAGAGCAGGTCCCGACCCTGCTGCTGGTAGCCGAAGGCAGCAATCGGCCAATTGCAGTCGCTCTCACCCTCAGAGATACCACCCGGTTGCTATCACTTCCACCTCGGGAGCCTGCCGCTCTGCTCTTGATTCAAATAGGTCAGGCACTAGTTCGTTTATGGCCACCCATCTAAGACTTCCTGTGTAAAGACTGCGCTTCGCGGCAAGATCCCGCTCGCAATGACGTTTTCCAGGGTGGTCGCCGGATCAGCGACAAAGAACGTTAGTACCAGACCCCGCTGGGCGCGAGTGCAGCAGACGTAAAGTAGACGCAGCGTTCGGCTCCAAGTGTTTTCATCACCGTCCATTGCTCGTGCACGATCTGCAGCACGGGCCTCAGCACTCGCGAAGACACGCTCGTAGTTGTACGTTCGGTAGTCGCTTTCCTCCTCGTCCATTACCACCATTACTCGTTCGAACTGCGCTCCCTTCACACCGTGCTGTGTAGCATAGGGAGAGCCTTCTGAGACATAGCGCTCGTAGGGCCAAAGCTCTTGTGCAGAGCACTTGAAGAACTTGGCCATTGCCGCGTCCGTGGAGAGTCCTTCGGCCGGAACTGCATCAGTAATTTCGGGCTCCTGAGCAGCGTCAGCTACATCCCTGACAAATCCAAGAACACGCGTATAGCGATCGTCGAACTGGAAAAGACCTGTGTCACTGAGATGGAGTGCTATTTCACCAATGGTGGTCCTTGTCTCGTCCAGCATAGCGACAAGTCTCGACATAGCAGCGTGCAGTTCTCGCAACACAGCCGCGGCACGTTGGCCGGCAAGGGCCTCTGGTGCCAGGCGCGGGCTGAACTTCCGGAGCAGGTTCATCGCCGCGAACTCGTTACCGGCCTTCACTGCGGCAACGATCGGTAGCGCAAAGCTTAGGAAGGGTCGAACGGGCCAGCCGGTGCCATCCTGCATCCCCTGTTTCATGCCCTCCGATGTCCTATCGTTCAGCGCAGAGTAGATGCCGCCGAAGCCGAGCCGGTTTGCGGCCATGCGGTGCACTATGACAAGAATCTTGAGCGCGACGTCTGGAGTCGTCCAACCCTCGTCGTTGTTCGTCGCCGCGCTCCACGCCCGGACGCTTGCCAGGGCCTCAATCCGGTTAAGCGTATTCGGCAGTACGAACATCCGGGCTGAGCCCTCCACCGGCTTGAGATCTCCCTCAACCTTTTCGTGCAGCCCTCGGACTTGCTCCATGCCGTCGCCCTGCGCGCGCACGGCGTTGGCGACATCAAGGATCTGTTTGGCACAGCGAAAATTCTCTGGCTTCGTGATGGCCCGCCAGTGGTCCTCGAGCGGGATGTCCCCCGCCCCTCTCATGAAGATCGCCTGCATCGGGTCGCCAAAAAATCCGAGACAGAACTTGCGCCGCATCTGCGCTTCCACCTCCTTGAAGGACTTTACCACGCTCGGGAACGTGTCCTGACTCTCGTCGATGAAGACAAACGGGAAGTTCAGCGCTACGACCCGTCGGAACAGCGGGCGATTTTGCAGCAGGAAGTCGGCGAGCTGAAGGATGTCCTCGTGGCCGAGGATGCCCTTCGCGTAGTCACTACCCGCGCCGTAGTTGAAAGTCTTGATACCAGCAATAACCTCCAGGTTTCGGACATAACGCTCCTGGTCAGCCTTGTTCCTGTCGCGTGTAGTCTGCCGAACACGCGAGCTGTAGTTCTTGAAATCTTTTTCCAGCTCAGAGATACGCCTGCGGACATCGTTCTGTAGCCAAACCTTAATGTCCGCCTGAAACGTCTTGGTGATAGACCAGTAGAAGCTGTGGATGGTCGAGACATGGACCAGCGGGTCGTCGTTAACATCCGCCAAAATTTCTTTGGCGGCGAGGTCGGTATATGTGATGCAGGCAACCTTTTGCTTTTTTGCACGCATGCTAGCGCCGTGCTCTGAGATCACCCAGTCCAGCGCCTTGATGAGGGAGGTGGTCTTGCCGGAACCTGCGCCGGCGCGGACCACGAATGGCTGCGGGGGTATCGCAGCAATACACCCGTGGATCTCGCGGTCGGCGTCGGTGTCTGGGCTATCAATTCGCCTGCTCATGCCGTATGCCCCGCGTCTGCAATGACGGCGACAAAACCGGCTACAGTCGGCTCAATTGTCGCGACCTCGGTGGTAATAGCCGCGTCCGCCTCAATCTCGTGGGCCACTTTGGCTTCGAGCCAGGCTAAGCCCTCGGCGATGTACGTCGGGACCTTCCAGCAGTTGAGCGGCCCGCTTGCGAGGACCTCTAGCGCGAAGCGAGTCTTGTCGAAGTTCTTGCCGATCACCCTGGCGTGTAATTTCTCAGCCAGTTCCTCTGGGCTGCTTGGTGCGCGCTTCAGCTTGAGTCCGACCCCCCGGTTAGCCTCAGCCTGACACCAGTCAGAGTTCTCAAGACCGAAGGCCTCCTCAAGCGTGCGGCCGCAGAGCTGGGAGGTAGTGGCACCCACCGTCACCATAACCTTGGTTTGATAGGCCACCCGAACCTCAGCGCTGGCCCCCTCGGCAAGCGATAGCGTCTTTTGCTCCGCCGTGACTTCCCAGAGTTCGGCCACCGACCGCTTCTTAGGGATCCAGCTGATAAGGGTTTGGTTGGATGTGACGGCACCTTCCACGTGAGCATGGCAGGTGCTGCCACGCTTCTTGGACTTCTTCTTGCCGCCCGGTGCTGCCTCGTCGTCGTCTTCGAGCTCGAAGGGCTTGAGGTCGTCGTCCTCGTTATCTTCGTCGACAGTGCCGCCAGCTCCTGCGTCTTGCGCGGCGGCAGTTTCATCACCCGTCTTAACCGTTACGCTGTCCAGATCCGTGATGACGAGCGTAGTGAGTCCAACGAAGGCGATCAATTCTTGGAACCTATGCGCGAACGCGCCACCGACTTCAAGGATGGTCAGGGCGGAGGAACGCAGGCGCTTGGCCGCCGACTCAATCATGGCTGGCAAAAGCAGGCGCTCGACATTGCCCTCCACCAAGATGACCGCATCGGAAAAGAAGAGATCGCAGTGTGTGAGTTTGAGATACCGCTGCAAGAATTCACGCGCTGGAGCGTCGGCCTGGCCCGTCTTGAAGAGCGAAAGATTCATTACTTCGGTGTTATGGGCCAGCTGATCGCTAACACGGCGGAAGTACCTAATGGGTGAGAATCCGCGCTCATAGAGGATGTGTGGGGAGTGCGTGGTGACAACGAGCTGCGTGTGGAAAAACGTGGCGTGATCGTTGGCGTCCTCAAGGAGGCGCAAAACGTTTCTGATGAAAACCTGCTGGATCTGCGCGTGCAAATGCGCCTCAGGCTCTTCAATGAAAATCAGATGCAGTGGCGCCCGTTTGTCTTCTTCGGCTTTCCACTGCTCGTGCAGGTCGAGGAGTTCAACCACCATATAGACTAGGTTCTTGAACCCCAAACCGTTATAGCTGTCGGGCAGTTGCGCGGTGACCGCACCAGGAACCACGTAGTGAACCTTGGCATCCTGTCCCAGGACGGTGGTCGGATCCAAGGCCGCTCGAATCACGATCTCGGGGTTGTTGACGCCTGGATAGCCGAGTTTGGCGAGGCGCTTTAGGGTGTCGCTGAAGACTTCCTCCAGGTGGAAGTTCAGTTCTTTCTCCGAGGTATCGAGCGCTTTGAGCGCTGCGTGGTCGTCGCCACGCTTCTCCAGATTACGGTGATAGAAACGGCTCAGACGTCGCGACAAGCTCTCGGCGCGGTCGGAGCTGCCCGCGTCCGGGTCATCGAGGTGTCGCTGCGCACGCAGGAAGTCCACCCTCACCAGAGACTTGAGAATGGCGGCGCCACCCGGCTCGTTGCCTAGGGGGAGCGGCTCATAATCTGCCTCCTTTGGCTGATAGCCGACAAATGCACGCTCATCGAGTACGTAGTAACGGAACGTATACTCCTTGCTCAACTCCTTGGAGAGGTACTTCGTCAGGCTTTCCGGCCAGGGCTTGTACTCGTCGGGATCCGCCGCCACCGCAGCCTCATTCTCCGCGGCTGCACTGCGCCTGGCCATCAGTGCGGTCGCAGCGTTGTTGGCCTTTTCATGTAGCTCATGAAACTTCCGGACGAGCGCATGGGCGTCCCGAGGCTCGAACGCCACCCGCATGCCGACGCACTTGCCGTCCCACTCCGTGCTCGGAAGAAGCGACATTGCAGTGGCGAGGTCGTCCTCACCGACGCGGAACCAGAGATCTAAAAGAATGGACGGCAACTGCTTGAGCGCGTCCTCATCGCCTGGAGGCGTCCTGCCGATGGCGTCGATCTCGGCCCACAGCGCCGCGCTGAAATCGAAGAGTTCGAATTTCTTCGCTTCGCCACGGAGCATCGAGTACAAGCCTTGCACAGCAGACGTCTTTCCGCTGTTGTTGGCGCCAACGAAGATGGAAATCTCGTCGTCAAGCTCAATGACGACGTCGCGCAGTCGGCGATAGTTCTGCAGCCGATATGCCTGTAGCTTCATGATCACCTCTTCCTAAGTGTTGCCGGGGCAACTTGGTGCTAAGCACGCAGGCCGGCTGCTTTCCTTTGAACGCTCGCGCTTTTTCCCGCTTGCTGAATCTAACAGCATCCATGTGGGATGCTGAGATGAGACTTTTATAGCGCACGCCATGCGGACTAACCACGCTAGACCGCCAGTCAGCACATCCACGCCGAAGTAACGACGTAAGCGTCCGGCGAACTCACCTTCCGAACTCCAGAATTAAGGGTGATGGTGTCCGCGTATTTTTTAGCGGACGCGATCACCCTTATCACCAGGATTTCCATGCGCCAACGAACCTCTTATCCAAAACCATTCAAAGCCCAAGTCGTTCAGGAATGCCTGCAACCTGGCGCAACGGTGTCCAGTGTCGCCATCAGCCACGGCATCAATGCCAACGTCATCCGCAAATGGCTGCCGCACTATCGAGACCATACCGCAACACCTTCACTGCCGGCATTTGTCCCGCTGAACGCCGCACCTAAACGGCTCGCCGAATCGTCAGTGACAATTGAATTGCGTACGGCTGGGCAATTGATCACGGTGAAGTGGCCAGCCTCTGATCCCGAGGGCTGCGCGCAATTCATTCGGGCTGTCGCTCAATGATCCGCATCGATGCCATCTGGCTGGCCACCGAGCCGATGGACATGCGCGCCGGTACCGAAACCGCCTTGGCGCGAGTGATATCGGTGTTCGGTGCGGCGAAACCGCACTGCGCTTATCTATTCGCCAATCGCCGGGCCAACCGGATGAAAGTGCTGGTGCACGATGGCGTCGGCGTTTGGCTTGCAGCGCGTCGACTGAACCAGGGCAAGTTCCACTGGCCCGGCATTCGCCATGGCGGCGAGGTCGAACTCGATAACGACCAACTTCAGGCGTTGGTACTGGGCCTGCCGTGGCAGCGAGTTGGCACCGGAGGTGTAATTACTGTGCTGTAAACGCCGGCCCTTTGGCCGGTCTACTTGTCGTCGTCCTGCTTCTGCTCTGGGACAATCGGCGGCATGACTTTCTCGCCCAACCTCGACCAGATGACCCCGGAACTGCTTCGTGCCTTAGCGGCACAGGCGTTGCAGTTGCAGTCCCAGGTCGAGGCGATGAGCAGGAAGATCCAGAACGATCAAACCGTCATTGAGCAGCTCACTTACGAAATTGCCCTTCTCAAACGGCACAAGTTTGCCAAGCGCAGCGAGCAGATCAGCCCGGCGCAAAGTAGCTTGCTGGATGACCTGCTCGACATAGACATTGAAGCTATCGAGGCCGAGCTACAACAGCTCCTTCCAGTTCCGCCACAAGCCGAGCCACGGCAATCCCCGAAACGTTTGCCATTGCCGCCGCAGTTCCCGCGCACGGTGATTCGCCACGAGCCTGAAAATACCCAGTGCGCTTGTGGCTGCCAGCTTCAACGCATCGGCGAAGACGTCAGCGAGAAGCTGGATTACACGCCGGGCGTGTTTACCGTCGAGCAACATGTACGTGGCAAATGGGCCTGTCGCCAATGCGAAACCTTGATCCAGGCACCGGTGCCAGCCCAGGTCATCGACAAAGGTATCCCGACCGCAGGCCTGCTGGCCCACGTGATGGTGGCCAAGTTTGCCGATCACTTACCGCTATACCGGCAGGAGAAAATCTTTGGTCGCGCCGGACTGGCAATTGCTCGTTCGACCTTGGCCCAGTGGGTCGGACAAACCGGCGTACAGCTCCAGCCGTTAGTCGATGCTCTGCGTGAAGCGGTGCTGAACCAGGGCGTGATCCACGCTGACGAAACACCGGTGCAGATGCTTGCGCCAGGCGAGAAGAAAACCCACCGGGCCTACGTCTGGGCCTACAGCACGACGCCGTTTTCGGCGCTCAACGCGGTGGTTTACGACTTCAGCCCAAGCCGTGCTGGCGAACATGCGCGCAACTTCCTGGGCTACTGGAACGGCAAGCTGGTCTGCGACGACTTCGCTGGCTACAAAGCTGGTTTTGAACAAGGCATCACTGAAATCGGCTGTATGGCCCACGCCCGTCGCAAGTTCTTTGATCTGCACGTGGCGAACAAAAGTCAGCTGGCTGAACAGGCACTGCATTCGATCAGCGGCTTGTACGAGGTCGAGCGCCAAGCGCGGGATATGAGCGATGAAGACCGCTGGCGAATACGCCAGGAAATGGCGGTGCCGATAATCAAAACACTGCATGACTGGATGTTGGCTCAGCGCGACTTGGTGCCCAACGGGTCAGCTACGGCCAAAGCCCTCGATTACAGCCTGAAACGCTGGGTAGCGCTGACGCGCTACTTGGACGATGGGGCAGTGCCCATCGACAACAACCAGGTTGAGAACCAGATACGGCCATGGGCACTCGGACGCTCGAACTGGTTGTTTGCCGGGTCGCTACGCAGTGACAAGCGGGCGGCTGCAATCATGAGCCTGATCCAATCGGCGCGTATGAATGGGCATGACCCGTATGCCTATCTCAAGGATGTGCTGACGCGGCTGCCGACGCAGCGAGCAACAGCAATATCACAGCTTCTTCCGCATAAATGGATTTGCTTGACCAAGGACGGATAACTCCAGAAATCATTCGCTAGGCGAATGTGCGACGTGCGAACTATCGATTTCCATTCATAGACCATATACATCAACATCGATCTCATCCAAACCGAGACACGAGAGGTGCGGTTATGTTTGGGAAGATTTCGATACTCGCATTGGCTCCGATGGGGTTGGCATTACTCGCCGGAGCACTGATTCCGCTCCAAGCCTCAAGCAATGGCGCACTGGGCCGCGAGTTAGGTCATCCACTCTGGGCGGCGCTTACTTCGCTGATCGTCAGCTCAGCGGTGCTGATAGCGACCATCGCTGTACTTCGCATACCTCAGCCGAGTATCGCAGAAGCTTTACGAGGCCCTTGGTGGCTGTGGATTGGCGGATTCAGCGGCGCGGTGTATGTCGCGATGGCCACCTTCCTGCCACCTAAGCTGGGTGCTTCGAACTACATCTTATTCGTCATGGTGGGCCAGGTGATTGCCGCCATGCTCATCGACCACTTCGGTCTCCTGGGCCTAGCAGTGAAGCCCATCAACGTCATTCGGTTGGTCGGGGTACTCATCGTTCTGTTTGGCCTGATTGTGGTTCAGATAGGCTCAAACAGAGCGCCTGCGTCGGTGCTGACCAACACAGCATCGCACCCCGTGACCGCAGCCCTCAAGTAAACAGATACTCCCTTTCGGCTGGTTGTCGCTCCCTTGTGGCCAGCCTTTTTTATTCAGGTCGATGCGGTTCGCCGAATCGTCCACCGCACGGTGCGTTTGAACAATGGTTCAGCACCCTATTTCCGTAAAACTGGAGAAGCGCTATGAACATCGTAAAATTGCAATTCAGCGATGGCCGTCCAAATGCTGTAGGCCTGGAAGACGTAAATGCTGTACTCCGAACCGTAGGTGTTCGTGCCAGCACTGTCGATATCCCTGACGCTGCCAAGCCAATCCTGAAGGCATCACAGTCGCGGACTGTAACCGAAGCCGAGCAAGCAGAACTGATCAAGCTCTTCAGCCTGAACCGCGCAGAGCTTCTGGAACAGATTGAACTGGCTGGCCGAGTACCTGAAACGCCACGGGGCGGCCTGCTCAGCACCCGCCAACCCAATGTCGCTCCTTACCCAAAGGTTTACGACATGTTGGCCATCCCTGACGATTACCGCGCCACAGTGCTGGAAACTTTCGGTCGCTTCCACGTGAACATGGCTCAAAACGGCGTAGGTATCGATGAGGTGATGACAGTCGTTTCGGGTGGGCCGTTCACCTGGATGTTCGCGCTCCCGGACAGTGTCGTAGTACGGCTCACAGTAGGCCCGGCGAGTGAGGAAACAGCGATCCGCTTGAGTTATCCAGGCATGGGCATCCACGCCGGTTACATGGATGCCAAGCAAGGGCTGGTCGTGGCGTATGCTCATGGCCCCGAGGAGTTCGACATCCACTACGACGAGCCAACAGCTCCCAACGCGCAACTGTTGAACACCAATCCCTGGGTGGATTTCTCCGGCGACATGCCCACCCTGTTCGACAAGATCAACTAATCACGTTGTACCCGCCCTCTCACCGAAGGTACGGGGGCGCTTTCTGCCTGAGGAGCAACCCAGTGTCTATTTTCAAAGTTCAACACATCGACCACGTTGTTCTGCGCGTTGAAGACATGGAGCGAAGTCTAGAATTCTACATAGAGGTATTGGGATGCTCTATCAAGAAGCGAAATGAGGAATACGAGATGATCCATCTCGCGGCGGGGAATTCGATGATTGATCTGGTAGATATCCATGGCCCACTCGGTGCGATGGGCGGCGGTGCGCCAGGGAAGGAGCGTCGCAACGTCGATCATTTCTGTCTTCGCGTCGAGCCCTTTGATGAGGATGCGATCCTTACTCACTTGGAGGGACACGGCATCGCTGCCGATAACGCGGTAACTCGCTATGGAGCACAAGGTGTCGGCCCCTCGATCTACTGCGTCGATCCGGACGGGAATCAAATTGAGCTTAAAGGCCCGGCACAACCAGGAACAGCATGAGCCATAGTCAGGTGCTCTGACTGCAATCCAGGATCGCTTTTCGAAGCCATTGATTCGCGGGATCTGCCTCTTTACGCACGTGCCAGGCTTGCTGATATGACAGGACGGGGAGATCCAGAGGAGCCTCGAATGTTCGTAGTGTCGGATATCTGTCGAGCCCGCTCACAGCCCAACTCGCTACCGTCAAAATGAGATCTGTACCTGCTATCAGTTCGATTGCAGCGCTCCAGTGAGGAAGCGCAACGGCGATTCTTCGCCGGACACCCAGGTTGGCAAGAACTCTTTCGATCTCGTCATTAGCGTCAGGACGCAGGGCTAGCATCACATGAGGACGGTTTAGCCATTCCTCGAATGTGAGTTGTCCGCATTCTGGGAGCGCGCTTTTATCGGCGAGACTCACAAAGCGTTCTGGAAACAACTCTTGCACCTGGATGCCTTCGGGATACTCCGGAAAAATACCGAGGGCTACATCGAGTTCACCATCAGCCAGCTGCGCCATCATAGTCTCACGGCTCGCCTGGCTGACGGCCAGATCCACTCCCGGCGCTACGCTTCGGACATGACGCACCAAGCTTGGAAGTACACGTCGCGTGGCATAGTCCGACAGAGACAGCCGGAACCTCGCTTGCGATTTCCCTGGATCGAATTCTGAAGCTCCTAAGAGATCGTTGAGGTGCCTCAGGGCCTGCTCAAGCGGGGCCAACAAGCTTTGCGCTCTAGCGGTCAGTACCAACTGGCCATCGCGACGAATCAGCAGCTGGTCGTCGAAATGCGCCCGGAGCTGGGCCAGCGCATGACTGACGGCTGGCTGGCTCTTGTGCAGCCGAACCGACGCACGAGTCACATGTCGCTCCAGCAACAGGGCATGGAGGGTCAGTAGCAGATTGAGGTCGATTCTACGTAGCTCTTCCAGCATTTGGCTCGAATCTTTGCGTTGGGTCAAAGGAGCCTATCAAACGGTAGCGAACGATGACAGATCGTTGCTTCGTAGCTGGATAAAGCTTCCGCGTCGATGGGGTACCCCATTTTGCGTTGCTGCTAGCAGTACGCAATTTCTGCCTGGTTTGGTAGGTGTCTTTACCGGACGGTTACCGCTAAAGGACCACCGTCAACTGACAGTGCGTTCCGTGATTGATGTTCATCTGTGGGATCGCGCCGGTTGGTTGGGGACCGCCTACGGCACGTTCAGCCACAACGCTCCACCCTTCATGGCACTCTTGTTCAAAGATCGCAGCAGTGCAATCAAGATTTTTGAGCGCTGGCGCGATCGCTTCGGAGCGGTCGATAAAAACGAAGCCCTTCATATCAGCATTATCCGACAGCTGTGCAATCAGCCAGCAACCCACTATGGGTTGGTCATTACATCAAAGCTCAGCGAAAGCGTGACGGACTCCCAGTATGAAAGCCTCGCATCACGCTCGATGACGATGACCCCTGAGACCGATATCAACCTTTGCAGATTTCTTGACGATCACCAGCGGGCAGGTTGTTACCTGTTGGTCCCGGCAGTGATGGAGCCTAAGCGGCCCCCAGAAATCATCAAGGATGTTTACCTCCTTAAAAGGAACTTGCATGTGAAGACAGCCGCCGAGGTTGCTCCCCATGACATGGAGCATCTGTTCCTGGTGTCCCGAGGGTATGCGACTACATAGGCGCATCCCTGCAGGTGTTGCCGCTGACGGACTTGATAAACCCAGTTCGACCTGAGATTACGCGAAGACGGGTACTGTCTGTGCATAGCGGTGGGCGAAATCAAACGGTGCATCTACATGACTGATGCTTGACAGTTATCCCCTCTCCTAAGCCTGTGGGGAGAGTTGCACTCCCCATGACTACCCGTTTGCGTTGCCACTGACCATTCATTTGCATTCGACCTGACCAGTTGTTTGCATCGGACTTAACCAGCGCTCGGGGTGAGCCTTGACTGGCAGAAATCGACCCATAACTGCCTTCCCGGTGGACAGCAATCGGGCAGAAGCAGCCGGTCATCACTTAGTTTTGGTTGGCCGATTAAGGCTGTAACCGTCATGGATATTTCTGTGCTGCCCGACACGATTATCACCAGAGGTCATTCAGCGCGTCGTAGGTTGATTGACCACTTGGCAGCGGTTATGCACCTGGCGGGACGAGAGCGATATGACCGCTTTTACGACACTTAAATCCGATGCGGTTCGAGAGCTGACGCCGGCGAAGTCAACTTACTTTGTTATCCAGTCGTGCCAGCAAATGGTGCGCCGGATAGCGGGTGCCTGAAGCGCTGATTTGAACGTGACGCGACTTGGTCAGGCCGTCGAACGGCGAATCCATAACGAGTACTGAATCCGCCGCCGGTTCCACGCCCTCATAAACGGCTACTGCTCCCAAGAATGGCGGCCTCCCCTCGCCTGAATTGGCCTACGATTGAGTGCTCGAAGCAGGCTGATAGACGTCAACACGCTTGTGAATATGCTGGTGGTCGGCGTAGTACTCGTGCAGGTTGTGCGCCTCGGCCGACCGGTGATGAAAGCCACGCTCTCCCCACATGAGCCACACCAGCGCCTTGCCGGACTGCGTCAAGTAGCTGTCAAGAAGGTCACGACGCAGATAGCTGAAAGAACCACTGACCTGCGAGCCATACTCACCGACTTCGCGGTACAGGGACGCCACGCCTGAAGCATCGTGCAAGTCCCATTTGTTGGCGCGATACCTGAGACTCAGAGCCTCACAGAGCAGTTTAGAAGGCACGCTTGCACCGTTGTTCTGGTTCATCACGCTGTGGTAGCTCTCCCAGCTGTACTTCTGCACTGGGATGTCGACCGCTACGCCATTTTCTGACCACCGATCAGCGGACACCATGTATTCGGCGCGATCGCCCTCCTGCTCATTAGCGTTAGGCAAACCCGGAATCGAGGAGAAAGGCATCTCACCCGCATAGGTGTAGTAGTAGCCTGGCTCCTCCGGAATAGCATCATTGCCGGGATACTCGAGACCGGTGAACAACGTGCACAGACGGTCGACTTCTCCGCTGTCCACGAATACACCGCGGAGGAAGCTGAAGACCTGTCGGTCATCAGCGGGAGCGTTTTGTTCGAGGAATCCGTCAAGTACGACCCACGGCCCGGTCACGCCATCAATCTCTGCGATCTCCAAGATGCCACAGTAGTCTGGTTGCGGCCCTCTCACCATCCAGTCACCAGCATCCGTCGGCTGACCACTGAACAAGTCTGGGAGCGGCAGGTCGATGCTCGCGGCCTCGAGCGGGAACGTCGGGTCGATGTCCGCATCTGAGGGGCGAGCGCCGCGTTCCTCGGCAATGAGGCCCTGCGCGTACCGTACCCCCCACATCTCGAAGTAAGCGATCCAGCCGTACTTCTTCCCGTACCTGTCGACCTTGTGCTTGTCATTACCCATACGAGGGCCGGAGTTCATTTGCTGGTCAACAGCTTCGAACTGCTCAGGGTCATAGCCAAGTACCAGCATTCGCGAAACGAGTGCTGGCAGCACCTTCTGGTACTCTGGATTGCGGTCGTCGTAGTTCGACCGACGTGGAATCAGTCTCCCGATCGTATAGTTGCCGAAGTCCATTCGAATCGCCCCGCGCTTCGCGCGTTCGACCACCTCCGGAGCGTACTGCGGCATATTCGCAAACGGATTGGGTAGATGACTAAACGGTGGGAGGAGATGATCTACCTCGTCCTCAGACATGCAAGCTGGATCCACCATCCTTGCGATGGCGATGATTCCCAAACAGTACTGCTGGAAGAGAGCATGCCAAGAAGGATGCGTCGCGCTAGGCGCGAACATCGCTCGATAGATCTCACGCGCGAGGCTAGGCAGTGCCTCACGCATCTCCACAGCATTGATATCTGACCACGCGGTCAACACTGCACCGTAGGCCGTGGCAAACATCCGCTCGGGGACGTATGGGTCTGAAACGGCAACTGACTCCACTGCCAGCCGAAAAAACTCCCTAGGCCGCTTGGCTGCGAATTCGTACAGGGTCTTGGTGGCCACGTCGCGCAGGCTTCTGGACGTCGACGTCAGCGTCCACATTACCCAGCGCGCTCGCCGGATCTCTCGCTCGTCTAGGTCCCCCGACTTCCACTTGGTCGACAGGAATTCGAAGTCGTCTTTAACGTCCTCAGATCTCTCGCGAACCCACTCCGACCAGGAAAGATCGCGCTGCGTATTCGGCATGGCCAACAGAACGCCGTGCAAGAAGTCCATGTCAAACGGATGCGCTCGCGCTGCCCTTGTACTTCGAAGCCTCGTGAAGGCGATCCGTGCAAACTGCTTCGACTCCTGCATCGCGCGCGCGAACCGTTCGACGGTCTCCCGCCCGATGTGCCTTGGGTCTGATTGCGCCGTCAACAATAGTGCGTTCATGACGAGGTTCTCGTCCGACAAGTCTTGCCAAAGCTGGCGCCTGTCAAGGCGTTGCGGATACAGGCCTACCAGAGCCTGGAACACGTCATAGGCGAAGGTATGCGAACCACGCTCACGGAATTGAAAGTGCGCGCGTCCTTCATCGCTTTGCAGCCACTGCGCCAAGGCAGGCCGGGCAAGCAGGTAGTGTGCCATCATATGTCCAGCCATCAGGTCGTACGAAAACGCGATTCCTTGTCCGCCTTCTCCAGAAGTCGTTCGAACAAGGACACCTTCGGACTCCAGTGCGCGAATGATGCTGACGTCCCACCGGCCCACGTCTTGAACTGCCGTCCGAGCAGCTTTGAACTCCACGCTTCTCGCGTTGCCCTCCCAGAGGAGACCCGCGATCGTCAGCAGCGCATCTTGGACTTCATCTTGATAGATGCGATGCGCCGTTGGTGAAAGCTCAGCAACCCGTTCGGCAACCTTGTTGAAGTGCGCTTTAAACAGGCTTGCAAGCGAACTGGGCAGCGCCTCCACTCCGACAACGTGCTGGCGGCGAGGGTTCGCCACCTCGCAGAAAACTCTCAGCGTCAACGGGTGCTGCAAGAACTCGATTGGCAGATCCGCGTCGGTGGCGTCGATCTTGTAGTACTCAAAGTACTTGTCGATGGCCGTCTGCGGATCTTCTTGGAACCCGTTGTGCTCAACTTGAGGAAACTCCTCCGGTAGGCACATCGGTGCGAACTCATTGCGTAGCGTGACAACCAGCATGGCGTACGGAAAGTCTTTCAGGAGCTCATCCGCCCGGAAGAGCTCATCCCTCCAGTTTCTCGGGTCTTCTGCTTCATTCAAACCGTCGATGACAATTGGGATGCGCTTGCCCGCGCGCTGCCCCGCCGCATCAACGGCCTCAACCAGCCGGTCGAAGCTCTCCGCTGGCCTGCCAGAAATCTTGAAGGCAGACACAAGATCGTCAAGCCCCTGGCCTGCATGAAGATTCTTGCCCAGCAGCAAGACACCACCGGTGAGGTCTCCGTCTGGCTGCGTCACCTTGACGGCAAGCTCGGATTTTCCTTCACCCGCAGCTGCAAGTACGGCTACGGCTCGAACGCCGATCGATCTCTCCAGACTGAGCAGCGCCGACGAAACTGCGTGGATATCCGCGACCAGATTTGCGGTTAACGGAGCCCCACCTGAACGAGCCCCACGCAGCGTCGAGAGAAGCCTGTCGTAGCGCACCGGTTGCGGCGGGTTCGCCGCCAGCAATTGCTGTACAGCGTCGAAGTCGCCCTTGCCGAGCGCTGCGTGCAGGTCATCTAGCAGGCCAGCCAATACGATGGCTCGAGCCAGGAGCGAGTCGACTTCGGCCTTGAGTTCGGCTTTGAGTTGCCCCGTGAGCGAAGCGATGTCCGTGCAATTCGTCTTGAGGGCACTTGAGAGTTTCTCCAGTGAGTCCCAGGCACCCTGGCCGCCCAGATTCCTGAGCACCTTTTGCTCTGCTCCTACGACAACATGAACTTCCTGTTGGTATCGGCGCTTGAATGGAGCAGCAGCGAGCCTATGCTGCTCAGCAAGCAATGCAGGCGTCAGAACGAGCTCGCCGAAGTAGGTTTCTCGAAGTAGTGCTCCCGGCCCCACTAGGAGGTCTTCGAGGTCCGTTGCCGTCAGCAGCTCCAACTTCAACTCGGGGAAGCGGTCTTTCTCAAGTGCGAAGAACCACTCTTGGTCCCCCTTTGTCAGCGTGTGGTGCGTCCAAAGCTTCCAATCGGTCACACCTGGGACATGCTTGCGCGTCTTCTCCATGCCCTCGATGATCTTTTGTTTGCGCGTGGCCCCCAAGTCTTGTCCGTTTGCCAGCTCATACCATTTGCATTGCCAGCCAATCCAGCGTGGTGGCGCTCCGAGATCACAAGATTCAGTCAGCTGAAGATGAAACTCTACGCCAGGCTGATTTGCGAGTTGCTTGAAGCGACCGTGGTGTCCGTAGTGTCGGCGCACCAGAGAGCGGCAAAGCTTCTCGAAGTTTTCGTCCGCGGCTCCAGGTAGCTCGCTGAATACATCCCAATTTGCTGCAGGCATCGGCGTTTTCCCTGTCAGCTGGCATCGGCAGAATCGGACGGATAGTCGTGCGCAGAGAAGACCTCAACCTTAGCCCCGGCCTCAATGAAGAGCTTCACGAATGCGGACACCTCCGCCTCGTCAGTCGTGACAGTGATTCTATCGCCCTCACGCGAGAGGTGATGATCGGATACCAACTGTCCGAGATCAGCCGGCCCTAAGGTGTTGAGGTTCAGACTGCACAGCAACGAGAGCATGTTATCTGAAAACTTCTGATTCTCAGGTTTAGCAAAATGGATGGAGTGGCTGTCGTCTTTAGCAGCCTGATCGCTGAGCTTGTCAATGTCCTTCTCGACCTTCTCGGCGTCTTGCGCTCGCTTGAACTTGCCGATGAGAACCAGGTTCATCGAATGCTCAGATCCGTATCCGTTCCAAATCTTCATGATCGCGTCTCTCCTTGGATCTCAATGGTATTTCTGAGTCGCTGAAGCGCTGACAGAACGCCCGCGTCTCCAATCTTCGCGCCGGCGGGCGAGTAAGAACTCGCGCGAAGCATGCCGGATGCATCTATATGCGCATAGGCCTGAAGGCCTCGTTCATCGGGAAGCGGGTCGCAGGTAGGCAGTCCTGAAGCCCCAGCCTCACTGACCGCAAGACGAACCTTACCTCTGTAGTTGGAGACCCAGTCCTGAAGGGCTCGGCCTACCACTTCATCCATGCTTGCGACCGCGGTTGTTGCTTGCTGAGGAAGCAACAGCAATTCGCTAGCTCCAACGTTTTGCGCCAGCTCACTCATCGCGTCAAGTTCCGCGACAGTGCGCTCGTTGACCACGACGTTGAGCCCAAAGGGCGACAAGGTTGCAACCGCCTCTATGCTTCTGAGCAAGCTGGAAAACTGCTTCCCACGCTGTTCTTCATAGGTGCGACCAATCCCGTCGACGCTGATACGTGCGAAGTGGATCGAGCCCTTGAGGCGCTCGACCAGCCGTGGCGTCAGGCGATGACCGTGAGTGGTAAATGTGACCGCGAGCTGAGTCTCCCCCGCAACCTGTTTGCATATGTCGATGAAGTCAGGGTGCAGCGTAGGCTCGCCGCCGCCAAATCCGACGCCGAGGCAACCCTCAGTATCCAGTTCTTTCAACCAGCCGAGCATCTGATCGGTATGCAGCGTCGCCTTGTGCTTCGGCGCGTAGCAGTATGCGCAGTGAAGGTCGCAGACATTGGTAAGTGCAATGGATACCTGGCGGGGGGATGTCGACCAAACTGCCTCTTCCGGGCGCAGCTCGTCCAGCAGGAGATTCAGGCCTGAAATTCGATCGAAAAAATGCACCCCGTTTGGGCCGTATCTGGATTTCATAAGGCATTATCACCGAAAGCAGTTCTAGCTTAAATGGGTGACCGACGCGAATGTACTATCGTTTTGTCACAGGTCTTGGCCTGGTCAAAGATGTTCACCCGCTGTACCTCAAACATTGCTATGACAGCTTCTAAACTCTCGCGACCGTTTTAATTCTCCGTCAAGAGCGCGTTCTTCACCGACCGGGTTCCTCCCACGGGGGCCTTATCCCTTGATGCGAGAGATCGTCGCCGCGCTGCCAGAAGGTAGCGACCTGCTGAAACGTGCGCAAAGTGCGCTGAGCGCCTCGGGCATGGTGTCGGGAGCGTATGGCTTTGCTGGACGGTATGGCGAGCGCAAGCCGCTGCCGCGGCTGGCGCCGGTCAAGAACGCTGACGCCGTTTCTGCTGCAGGGTATCGCGCAGCTGGCCTAACTGCAGGTCCAGGGTCTGCGCACGGGCTTCATGGGCTGCCGCGCAACGCTGCGCCTCCCCCCGTTCCACCTCCGCGCGCTGCAGACGGTCCTGCAAGGCCTGGCGTTGCTCGCCCGCTTGCTGGGCGGTGAGGCGTGCCTGATCCCGCTGTTCGGACAGTGCCACGCTCTGCGCCTGGGCCGTGCTGCGCTGTTCGCACGCTTCGGCCAGGGCCTTCTGCGCGACTGCCAGGGTCTGTTGCACCCCGTGCAACCGACCTTGGGTGTCCTTGAGTTGGGCGCTCAGGCCCTTGCTCTCTTCGCGGGCGCGATCAATCTCGCGATAGGCGCGGTCTTCGACATCGCGGGTATAGCGCTGTTGCTCAACACGCGCCTGCTCGGCCTGTTCGCGGCTGTCGTGCAACTGTTGCCGGAGCTCGGCCACCTGCGTCTGGGATTCGTCACGCTGCGTCTGCAGCGCGTCGCGTTGCCCGCGCAGGTCGTCGATTTGCGCCTGGCGCTGAACCAGCAGCTGTTCCAGATCGGCCAGGCGGGTTTCCACGCGTTGCCGTGTGGTGACTGCCTCAGCGGTCTGCTGCTGTGCCTGGACTACCTCCAGTCGGGCGCGGGCTTCCAGCGCTCCCAGTGCTTCGCGCTCCTCGGTGAGCACCTGCCGCTGGGTATCAAGAGCCTGCTCGGCGACACCTTGCGCCATCAGCGTGGCCTGCTGCCAGATGGCCACGAAGGCTTGCGCCACTTCCGCCGGCAAGCCGGGCAGTCGGGTTTCGCCGCGCAGGCGCCCGGCAAGCTGTTCCCACCACTGATCGAGCAAAGCACCGACCCGCGCCGGGCTGCCGCGCCCTAACTCCAGGCGTACCCTCTCCACCGTTGGCCGCTCTCCACGGGCTAGGACTGCGTCCGCCGCGGCATAAACATCGTTTTCTGGTACGCCTACTGCCATGCCCTACCCTCCACCCAGTTAGGTCTGATAATTAAATCTTATCCGACCTAATTCGATAAAAACCAAATTAATAATACGTTGAACGTAATAAATAATACAGTTGTGCCTGAAGGTACGGCGAAACTACCGCTGGCGCTGGATGCCTTGGCGCATGACGCCCGCGCGGCCGCCGAGGCGTTTATTGCCGCCGGGACCGCCGCAAATACCGTGCGCAGCTACCAGAGCGCCCTCGCCTACTGGTCTGCCTGGCTGCAATTGCGCTATGGTCGGACGCTCGGCGATGGGGAACTGCCGTCCGCGGTCGCCGTGCAGTTCTTCGTCGATCATCTGGCTCGGCCCGAAGTAGACGGCGGCTGGAGTCACCTGTTACCGCTGGACATGTCAACATCCTGATGCACACTGCTTAACCGCCCGATCTTGGTTGGCCAGATTGCTTCTCGTATCATCAGCCCTTTCGATCTGGAATGATTTACGTGAAGCCGTCACCTGGAAGTGCCCAGCCCATCACTGCGAATGCCAAAACCCCAACGTGGGGTTTCGGCGAAGCGGTCAGCCAGCTTTCCTGGGACGACTTGCGGATCATCAAAACGCTGAGTGACTGTGGCAACCGAGCCGCCACAGCGAAGAGGCTCGGCATCAATGTGTCCACGGTCTCGCGCCGTGTCGCGCAGGTTGAGAAGACACTTGGCGTCGCACTTTTCGATCATCGCAAGGCGGGGTATCTGTTGACTGCCGAAGGTGCAGAGCTGCGTGCACTGGCCGAGCGCGTTGAACTGGACATCGTCAGTGTCACCCGCAGAGTGTCTCGTGCCGGCCAGGGCCCCCTGGGGAAACTGCGAATCACCACCAGCGACTCGCTGCTGCTGTACTTTCTCACGCCGATCATCGCGGACTTCAAAGCCCTTAATGAGGGCATCACCATTGAAGTGCTGGTCGGCAACCAGACGTTGAGCCTGGCGAGGGACGAGTCGGACATCGCGATACGTGCGACGAAAAAACCGACAGATACTCTTGTGGGTCGCAAGCTCGCCAACATTGCCTGGGCGCCATATGGCAGCGTCAAGCAGGCAGCGATTGCCGATCCTTTCGCTGAGGGCCAGTCCTGGGTGTCCTACTCCGGAGGCCTGTGCGGATTGAAGGCAACGAGCTACGTCGAATGTCGAGTGCCCCCGGAGCACATTTCCTACCGCACCGATTCCGTGGCGGCAGCCAGCGCTGCTATTGCGGCAGGCCTGGGTTATGGCTTCCTCCCCTGCATGCTGGGCGACATTACCCCAGGATTGGTTCGGGTCGGCTCCGTAGTGCAGGAGCTTCAGGATGAGCTGTGGCTGCTTACCCACCAGGACATCAGAAAATCCTGGCGGGTGAAAGCATTCATGACGTTCTGCGCCGCTGCCGTGGCCGACCTCAAACCGCTGGTCGAAGGTCAGCAGCCCAACCCGGCTTCTTAGTCGAAACCGGGAAAGCCGGTCACTTGGCTTGGGCGCCGATCACAGCACGGCACACAATCTCGATCAACTGGGGACGCTGGGCGAGCCGCGACACACCGATGATGTTGCTGGCCGCCTGTGGGCGCTCGGTGCCATAGGCCTCCTTGCGCACCTTGCCGACAACGGCAAAGGCCGCGTCCATGTCCAACACATACAGCGTCTCTTCAACGACATCCTGCATCGTGGCGCCATACAGGGCCAACAACTTGGCAATATTGTCGTAGGAAACCCGCATCTGTTCGCCCATCGACGAGAAATCGCTTGGACGACCGTCAGCATCCAGTGGCGCCGGCGCTACCAGGTTGCCCTCTTCGTCGTGATTGAACTGGCCCGAGATGAAGATCTCGCTCCCAACTCGCCGTGCCTGCGGGTAGCCATAGCCCTCCTCCCATGAAACGCCCCAGTAGGCGGTGTCGTCGTTGAAAGGTCGTGAAGCGGCCATTGGATTCTCCTTGGCGAAAAATGGATCGACGTGATCCGACTGGCCGAGATCCTAGCATCGGATCGGACGCTATCTGCGGTGCATTAATGCGACTCCAAGGGCGCAAAAGTGCGCCACAGCTTCGCTCAGGGGTTCGCTATCTTGTGCTGGCACTCGGCGACGACCCGCCGAGCAAGCTCTCACCACCGTTCAGCAAAAGGGAAGAACAATGAGCAATCCACACACTGAAGTCCTGACCCCGCTCAACAGCCAACTGATCTTCATTGATCAGCAACCGCAAATGGCTTTTGGCGTGCAGAGCATTGACCGGCAGACGCTGAAGAACAACACCGTCGGCCTGGCTAAAGCAGCCAAGATCTTCAATGTGCCCACCGTCTTCACCACGGTCGAGACCGAGAGTTTCTCCGGGCATACCTACCCCGAACTGCTGGCGGTCTTCCCTGACGCTCCGTTGCTTGAGCGCACGTCCATGAACTCCTGGGACGATCAGAAAGTGCGCGACGCACTGAAGAAGAACGGTCGAAACAAGATCATCGTTTCGGGCCTGTGGACTGAGGTCTGCAACACCACCTTCGCACTGTCCGCCATGCACGATGCAGGCTATGAGATCTACATGGTTGCCGACGCTTCCGGGGGCACGACCAAGGAGGCCCACGACTACGCCATGCAGCGCATGATCCAGGCTGGGGTGGTGCCGGTGACCTGGCAACAGGTGCTGCTGGAGTGGCAGCGCGACTGGAAGAATCGCGGCACCTACAATGCCGTCATGGAA
Source organism: Pseudomonas sp. NPDC089422 (assembly GCF_044749405.1). Lineage (NCBI taxonomy): Bacteria > Pseudomonadati > Pseudomonadota > Gammaproteobacteria > Pseudomonadales > Pseudomonadaceae > Pseudomonas > Pseudomonas sp. NPDC089422. The sequence goes on along the minus strand of NZ_JBIVHW010000014.1, from coordinate 48,699 downwards.
CTGGTCAAGGAACATTCCGGCGCCTACGGCATGGGCGTCGACTACGCGTACACCATGGTGCACAAAGCGCCAGAGCGTGTTCAGCACGGCCCCACCCTGGCACCTGTGGCCGCATCTATCTGAGGCATCAGCCCTGCCTTGGTTTCTGATCAACAAGCGGGGCTGGCACAATCTGATCCGGGTGACCAATCGTGACGGGAGTGTTCTGAAGCCTCAGCAGAGGCTTCACCGAACCGTGCTGCCCGGATCAAACTATCTGCAGGTTTTTCAGGATGAATTGATCCCCATGAACAGTGCTAACGGCATCGTTATAGTCACCGTCGCAATTCAGTCGACGGGGCGGCTCAAACCCTGGCAAGTCACCACGGCCAAGCAGATGATGCTGGATCATCTGGATACCGGTATATCTGTCACCGCACTTGCCGAAGCATGCGGTCTGTCACGTAGTCATTTCTCGCGAATGTTCAAAGAATCCACTCAGGTCTCTCCGCAACAGTGGTTGCGTGAGCAGCGGCTCAGGAAGAGCAAAGAACTGCTGGAGGCATCGACGATGATGCTCGCAGAGATCGCCCTTGAGTGCGGCTTCTACGATCAGCCACATTTCTGCCGGACGTTTATGAGATCCGAAGGAACGACGCCCCAGGCATGGCAACAGCAGGCCAATTTAACTGGTAGAGCGGATCCTAGCCTTGCCCTACCAAGCAGCCACCACCTGCACCTTCCTGATTATTCCGACTTGCACAGTCATACTCGGCCTCAGCCCGCGTGGGATAGTTGAAAGCTAGCCGTGTTTTGCCATGGGTATCATAGAGATCGTACCCAGCACCTAGGGCAGCCGGGACGCCAATACGCCGAGGAAATTGCTCTTTCTCTTGTGGCATGGCGGGGATTACAACAAAGCGTGTCTGCATGACCATCCCTCTTCGTAGCAGTCCTTTAGTATTAGTCCGGCCCTGTGAAAGCATCAAGGCAACTGGTAGCTGCTACGACCTTGAAATGCCCCGAGATGATTGAGAGCCCCGATGCAGTCGAAACGGGCTAGGCTGTTCCTGATGGAGATGTAATCAGGAGGCAAGGATGCGACATCGTGGAACAGTATTTTGGGCTTGGGCCGATCCGAGCCTGCAGCACCATTCCCATGAGGAAATGCTCGTGGACGGAGCGAGACTGGATGTCCAAGTGAGGCTTTCCCGCACCGGCGACACACAGTTGTTCATTGGGATTTATGAGCGCTCTGGCCTGGCCCGGATTGAAGAAGCCTATGCCAAGCGGCCTGGCGAGACAGTTACGCGGGCGATGGTATGGGGCGCAGGCAGAGGACGAGCCTTGGCTGAGATTGGGATGGAGTGCAGTGGAGCAAGCTCCCGCCAGAAGGTGAAAGAGGTGGATGCCCATGGCAAATCAGATTGCAGAGCTTGATGCGCACCTGGAGCTTCTTACCCAGGTAGCCGACGAGCTTGAACGGCAAGTAGCGCCCTGCCCCACTACTCGACCGATGCTGATCGCGTGGTTGACTGAGTGGATTCGAAGCCCTGAAGCGTTGGGCGAGATCAGGCGTGAGCTTCCTCGCCTCCCCCATGTGTTGAAGTCGGCGTACAGCGATTGGAATCACCTGAGGGGCGGCCAGTAAGTCGCCGCTACCAACTGCTTAGACCAAGCTTTACGCTAACTGCCGTACAGCAGACTGCTGATTGGTCGCAAGGCATCGAGCACGTCCCACACCCCACGCCAGGGCTTGAGTCATTGACTCACCAGGACACGAAGCGAAGGCTTCTTCATGCAGTACCATCCCCGTCCCGGCATACACCCCGACGAACATGTAAGGCGGAACCCTCGTATCCGTACATCATCTCCGCACAAGGTGAGGAGCTCGCATGCATTGCCGACTGCGGGTACTTCCTGATGTGTTCGAACCCGCAGCTGACCTGGCAGCACATGCAGTACCGGGTAGTGTGATCGTGAAGATATCTGGGCAGCCGGCAGCGGCTGCCCGGGCAGGGGCTCAGCCGCTTGCGCTTGAGTAGGCCTGGCCGCCGCGCAGGCCGGTGTTCTCCTCAACCGCGCCGGTGCCGTCAAGGTAGCCATGCTTACGCAAGTCAGGCATAAGCACGGCAGCCAACAGGGTGATGGCGCTCATGGCCGCCACATAGTAGTAGAAGTACGACTCCACTCCCGCGCCGCGCAATGACAGCGCGACGTACTCGGCCGTGCCCCCACATAGCGCATTGCCCAAAGCATAAGGTAAGCCTACCCCCAGCGCGCGCACAGTGGCGGGATACAGGTCAGCCTTGAGCACGCCGGTCACTGGCGTGTAGAACGCTGCAATCAGCAGCCCGAGCATCACCAGCGCAAAGGCCTCGTACGGGTTGCTAACGCTTTTGAGGCCCGTGAGCAACGGCACGATCAACACGCTCGACAGCAGGCCGAAAGCAATCATGCTGTTACGTGAGCCGATCCGGTCAGCCATCATCCCGAAAACCGGCTGCAGGCACATGAACACCACCAGCGCGGCTGTCATGATAAAGCTGACCTTCGAGGGGTCGAAGCCGGCCGACACCACCAGGTATTTCTGCATATAGGTGGAGAATGTGTAGAAGTGCAGCGAGCAACCGGCCGTGATGGCAATGGTCAGCACCACCGCTTTCTTGTGTTTCATCAGCGCCTTGATCGAGCCGGCTTCCTTGTGCTTAGCCCCCTGGGCATGGGCGGTCTCAAGCATCGAGCGGCGCAGGTACACCACTACCAGTGCGCTGACCGCACCGATGAAGAACGGAATCCTCCAGCCCCAGGCCTTTAGCTCCTCGATTGGCAGCACATTTTGCAGCACCACCACCGTCAGAAGCGCGAGCAACTGGCCGGCGATGATGGTGAAGTACTGGAATGAACCAAAGAAGCAGCGCTTGCCCTTGCGGGAAATTTCGCTGATGTAGGTGGCCCCGGTGCCATATTCAGCACCGACCGAGAGCCCCTGCATCAAGCGGGCTACCAGCAGCAGCACCGGAGCTGCCATGCCGATGGACTCATAAGTGGGCAGTACGGCGATCATCAGCGAGCCGCCACACATCAGGAACACAGAGATGATCATGGAGAACTTGCGACCACGGGTGTCGGCCAGGTAGCCGAAAATCCACCCGCCTAACGGGCGCATGAAGAAGCCTACGGCGAAGATTCCGGCGGTCGCCAGTAACTGCGTAGTCTGGTCGCCTTGGGGGAAGAACAGGGCTGCGAAGTAGATCGAGGTGTAGGCGTAGATGAAGAAGTCGTACCACTCCACCAGGTTGCCGGAGCAGGCGCCGAGAATGGCGCGAATTCGTTGGCGGTTGGTCAGGTTGTGTATATCAGGCGCAGCGGGATTGTTATTGTTGGCGTGCATGGGATAACTCCAGATCTAGGGCAAACGCAAGGCAGGAACGACAGCGTTGGTTTACGTTCGATTGATCGGCTTGGAGTCGTGGTGGGAAAAATCGGGCGGCAAAACGCAAGGCGATGAAACGCGCATCATGGGGGTACCTTCTGGGATCTATTATTTTACAAGTCAGCGGAAGCGCACTGACTTTTATTCCCGAGCAAAGCTACGCCCTCACCTGAATAGCGGCCAGACCAGCTACCCTCTAGCAGTTATGCCTCAATTGAATAGCTGGCGGTGTCAGAGCATATGCCCAGCCCAGATACCTTCGGCCACCAGCTCCGAGGCAATGTCGACGAAAGTCTGGCCGACATAGCGGGTAGCCGGGCTCACCTGGCGATCGGCCGGCAGCACCAACACCAGTTTTCGCATGGGCGTGGGATCAACCAGCGGAGCGGCGCACAGTGTGCCGTCGTTCAGGCGGGAATAAATCGACGCCAAAGGCAACGCGGTGTAGCCAAAACCGTTGCGCACTAGGTCGATCATTGCGCCGAATGAATCCGCCTCGACGCTAGTGGTGATCTTGAAGCCGCGCTCCAGGGCACATTGGTCCATGATCTTGCGTAGCCCGTGACGGGGGCTGGGTAAGACCATCGGTTCACTAGCCAACTGTGCGAAAGGGACCGCCGTATCTAGATTCAGCCCAGAATCGGGAGGGCCAACCAGCACCAGGTTTTCCATCATCACCGGTTCGATGCGCAGTGTATGCAGGGGCTGCGGATCGTAGGAGATGGCCAGTTCCAGTTCGCCCCGCTGCAACCAGTCCAGCAGATAGCCACTGAATGCCGATGAAAAGCGGATGGAGAGATCCGGGTGGGTATCGCTGATGCGCTTGACCAGCGGAACCGTGACGATCTCGGCGATCGTCGGCGTGGTACCGATGGCGACCATGCCGCGGAAGGCCGCACGCCCGCCGGCTACCGAGGTCCGAATGGACTCCAGCTCGTTCATGATGCGGGTGGCCCGCTCAAGTACCTCCAGCCCTGCCGCAGTGATTTCCATGCCACGGCCGTGGCGCTCGAACAGGTAGACACCCAGTTCCTTTTCCAACTGCCGGATCTGCCGACTCAGTGCCGGTTGCGCCACGTGCAGGCGATCCGACGCCTTGCTCAAACTGCCAAGCTCCGCCACGTGGATCAGGGTTTTGAGTTGCGTTACGTCCATCGATCAACCAATTGCAGGGAAGGGAGTGCCGCTGGAGCGGCGTATTTGACAGTCTAAAGACGGCCTCGGGCACCAGCTATAGCATTTGAGCATAGCAGTTAGAACCCATTTGGTAGGTAGCGAGCTAGCCCCGGGATGAGGCCAGCCTAGATGGGTACTTTAATGGTGAGGCAAGCGTTGACCTTAAACCGTTGGCCGTTCTGCACTCGAGACAGTGGCGCGCGGGGTTGCCGACTGCATGTCCGGCTCCTGCAACTCCCCTTCCCACTTGGCCACCACCGCGGTGGCGATCGAGTTACCCACGGCGTTGGTGGCCGAACGTCCCATGTCGAGGAAGGTGTCGATGCCCAGAATCAGCAGCAGCCCCGCTTCGGGAATATCGAATTGAACAAGCGTCGCGGCAATCACCACCAACGATGCCCGAGGCACCCCTGCTAGCCCCTTGGAGGTCAGCATCAAGGTCAGCAGCATCAGGATCTGCGTGCCGATTGTCATGTCGATACCGTACGCCTGGGCAATGAACAGCACGGCAAAGGTGCAGTACATCATCGAGCCGTCGAGGTTGAAGGAGTAACCCATGGGCATCACGAAGCTGGAAATCTTGCGGCTGACCCCAAAGCGGTCCAGCGCCGCGAGGAGTTTCGGGTAGGCCGATTCGGAACTGGCTGTGGCGAACGCCAGCAGAAACGCCTCCTTGATGAGGGCCAGCAAGGCGAACACCCTCCGGCCCAGGAACATCGCCCCAGCCAGGACCAGCAACACCCACAGTAAGACCAAGCCCAGATAGAAGTCGCGCATGAACACGGCGAACGTGGCCAGGATCGACAAGCCATTGACCGCCACCGTGGCAGCCATCGCCGCCATGACAGCCAACGGCGCGAGCTTCATGACGTAGCCGGTGATGAGCAGCATGGCCTGGGCCAGCTCATCGGCCAAGCGTACCAGGCCCTTGGCTTTTTCCCCCAGCGCCGCTAGGGCGACCCCAAAGAACAATGAGAACACCACGATTTGCAGGATCTCGTTGTTGGCCAAGGCCTCGGCGAACGACCTGGGTACCAGGTGGGTGACAAAGGCCTTGAGGGTAAAGGCCGAGGTCTGCAGCGAAGTGGTTTCACTGGCATCCGGCAAGGGCAGCGCCAGGTGCAGCCCCGGCTGCAGGATATTGGCCATCATCAGACCGACCGCCAGCGACAGCAATGAGGCCGTCAAGAACCACATCATGGCCTTGCCGAACACCCGGCCTACCGCACCGGCATCGCCCATGTGGGCGATGCCCACCACCAAGGTGGAAAAGACCAGAGGCCCGATCAGCATCTTGATCAGCCTCAGGAACACGTCCGAGATCACCGAGATGTACCCGGCGGTATGGGCGGCTGCAGCTTTGTCCGGGCTGGTGAGAAAAATGACGTAGCCGACCACCACGCCGAGAAACATGGCCAGCAGTATCCAGCCCGCTAACGGTAGTTTGAGTCTCATTGAGCACCTGTATTCAAACAATAGGATCCGTCACCGCCTGAGCAGTGCATTACGGAGCGAAATAGGACAGTGCAAGGTGCCGGAACCGGCAGGGCGAGGATGGCGTGTCGGCCAATGGCGGCTCAGCAGTGAGCCACCCGGCGAGTGTGCGCAGGTAACGAAGCATCATGGATAACCCTCGATCTTATTGTTGTTTTGATTCGACAGCGGCACTGCCGCAACCGAGTAAACAACCTAACGTCTTCGCCTGCCGCCCATAAGCGCTGCACGTGTCTATCAGCTATGCCCGCTTTCTATAGAGGCAGCCTCCCCTGCGCGAGCCATGCCTGACTTTATGCGGCAGCGGGTCGCGCCGAAGGCTGACCCGCCATCCCATGGGCCAACCTATGCCGACCCGGCATATCTCAAAGAAAAAAACGGTAGTCGTCGTGCACAGCAACTCCCCCCATCATGTGGAAAAACAAAAGCAGCACTGCCGGGAGATACCCATGTCATCGCAAGAAGCTGAACAGAACTGGCAAGAGGACGTGTTCCGTGTCCTCAAGGCCCATGACGTCAAGCACGTCGTGTTCGTCCCGGATGCCGGCCACTCGGCGGCCATCCGCATGTCCTACGCCGACCCGGATATCAAGGCCGTTGTGCTCACCACCGAAGAAGAAGGCATCGGTTACCTGGCCGGCGCCTGGCTGGGCGGCGAACGCGGCGCTCTGCTGATGCAGTCAAGCGGCGTCGGCAACTGCATCAACACCCTTGCCCTGCAGAACTGCGCCGGTTTCCCGCTCTTGATGGTGGTGACCATGCGCGGCGACTGGGCCGAGTTCAATGCCTGGCAGAACCCCATGGGCCAAGCCACCGAAGCCTCCCTGAACCTGATGAAGGTGATGACTTGGCGCGCTGACAAGCCTGAGGATGTGGCGCCCCTTCTCCATGGTGCCGCCACCATGGCCTTCAATGGCGATGCCGCCACTGCCCTGCTGCTCGGCCAGCGTCTAATCGGAGAAAAGAAATGGGTCAAGTAAGCGCCAACCACGTGCTCTGCCGCCGTGAAGTCGTCCGTACCCTGCTCGCCGATCGCAACGATGTGCTCGTGGTCACCGGCCTGGGCTCGGCCTCCTATGATGTGATGGCCGCGGGCGATCACGACAACAACTACTACCTCTGGGCTGCCATGGGCAGCGCCATTACCGTGGGTCTGGGCCTGGCCAATGCGCAGCCGGACAAAAGCGTGGTGGTGGTCACCGGTGACGGCGAGCTGCTGATGGGTTTTGGCGCCCTGGCCACGGTTGCCCTGCAGCAGCCCAAGAACCTGACCATCGTGGTGCTGGATAACGGCCACTTCGGTGAGACCGGCATGCAGGTCAGCCACGCCGGGTTCGGCATCCAGCTGGACCGGGTCGCCGACACCTGCGGTTTTGCCTGGACTGAGGAAATCCGTGAGATGGAAGGCGTGCATGCCTTGCGCGAGCGTTTCGCCAACCGTGATGGCGTCAAGCTGGCGACGGTGAAAATCAAGGCCGAGAACCCGCCCCGCGTACTGCCGCCACGCGATGGTTATTACATCAAGAACCGTTTCCGCGCTGCCCTGGGCTTCCAGCCTATCTGACCGTGTTAAAGGGCCGGCCGGCGGCCGAACCACGATGACGCTGCCGGCCCGGCCCACCCTGGAGAATGATGATGCACGACAACAACAACGAAGAACTCAAGGCCATTCGTGAGGGTGTGCGCGCCCTGTGTGGCGACTTCCCGGCCGAATACTGGCGCAAGATCGACGAGGAAAAGGGCTTCCCTGAAGCCTTCGTCAAGGCGATGACCGACGAGGGTTGGCTGTCGGCGATGATTCCCGAGGAGTTCGGCGGTTCCGGCCTGGGCCTGGCCGAGGCTTCGGTAATTCTTGAAGAGGTCAATGCCTGCGGCGGCAACTCTGGCACCATCCACGGCCAGATGTACAACATGTTTACCTTGCTGCGTAACGGCAGCGACGAGCAGAAGCGCTATTACCTGCCCAAGCTGGCCAGCGGCGAACTGCGCCTGCAATCGATGGCCGTTACCGAGCCGTCCACCGGTACCGACACCACCAAAATCAAGACCACCGCCGTTCGCCAGGGCGACAAGTATGTGGTCAATGGTCAAAAGGTGTGGATCTCGCGTGTGCAGCACTCCGACCTGATGATCCTGCTGGCACGTACCACCCCGCTCGCCGAGGTGACGAAAAAGGTCGATGGCATGTCGATCTTCCTGGTCGACCTGCGTGAGGCCATCGGCAATGGCCTGACCGTACAACCGATCGCCAACCTGGTGAACCACGAGACCAACGAGCTGTTCTTCGACAACCTGGAAATCCCGGCCAGTAGCCTGATTGGTGAAGAAGGCAAAGGCTTCCGCTACATCCTCGACGGCCTCAACGCAGAGCGCACCCTTATTGCCGCCGAGTGCATCGGCGATGGCCGCTGGTTTGTCGAGAAAGCCAGCCAGTACGCCCGTGATCGCGAGGTGTTCGGCCGGCCGATCGGCAAGAACCAGGGCGTGCAGTTCCCCATCGCCGAGGCGCATATCGAGATCGAAGCCGCCGACCTGATGCGCTGGCGCGCCTGCGCCGAATACGACAGCGGGCGCAACGCCGGGGCCGCCGCCAACATGGCCAAGTACCTCGCCGCCAAGGCCAGCTGGGAGGCGGCCAACGCCTGCCTGCAGACCCACGGCGGCTTCGGATTTGCCAACGAATACGACGTCGAGCGCAAGTTCCGCGAAACCCGCCTGTACCAGGTCGCGCCGATCTCGACCAACCTGATCCTGTCCTACGTAGCCGAACACCTCCTGGAGTTGCCACGTTCGTTCTGATCCGGACCGCCCCCGTTAACCACGGGGGCCTGCCATAACAAGAGAGACAACCAGCATGAGCCAGCCCATCCGCCCCCTCGACGGCATTACCGTCATCAGCCTCGAACACGCTATCGCGGCGCCCTTCTGCACCCGTCAGTTGGCCGACCTGGGCGCCCGGGTCATTAAGGTGGAACGCCCTGGCAGTGGCGACTTCGCCCGGGGCTACGACCAGCGGGTCAACGGTCTGGCCTCGCATTTCGTGTGGACCAACCGCTCCAAAGAAAGCCTGGCCCTGGACCTCAAGCAGGAAATCGCCGGCGATATTCTCGACCAACTGTTAGAGCAGGCCGATGTGTTGGTACAGAACCTGGCACCGGGCGCGGCCGCACGCCTGGGATTGAGCTTCGAGGCACTGCACGCACGATTCCCGCGGCTGATCGTATGCGATATTTCCGGCTACGGCGCGGGCGGCCCTTATGAACAGAAAAAAGCCTACGACCTGCTGATCCAGAGCGAAGGCGGCTTCCTGTCGGTCACCGGCGGGCCGGGGGAAGACGGGATGGCCAAGGCCGGCAACTCGATCGCTGATATCGCCGCTGGCATGTATGCCTATACCGGTATCCTCTCGGCGGTCTTGTTGCGGGAAAAGACCGGCATCGGCAGCCAGGTGGAAGTGTCCATGCTCGAGGCCTTGGTGGAGTGGATGAACTACCCGCTCTACTACGCCTACGAAGGTGCCGCACCACCGCCACGTGCCGGCGCGGCGCACGCCACCATCTATCCGTACGGCCCGTTTCCGGTGGGTGACGGGAGCACCGTCATGCTTGGCCTGCAGAACGAGCGGGAGTGGCAGCTTTTCTGTGAACAGGTGCTGCAGCAACCAGAACTGGCCAGTGATGACCGCTTCAGCGCCAACTTCAAGCGCGTGACCAATCGCGATGCGCTGCGTGGACTGATCGTCGAGGCATTTGCTGCGCTGGACTTCGACACGGTAATCGGGCGCCTCGATGGGGCAAGCATCGCCAATGCCAAGGTCAATGACATGCAGGGTGTCTGGGCCCATCCGCAACTGCAGGCCCGCGACCGCTGGCGGCGGATCGACACCGCCGCCGGTTCAGTACCCAGCCTGTTGCCGCCCGCCACAAGCAACGCCTATGCACCGCGCATGGACCCGGTCCCCGCGCTGGGCCAGCACAGCGAAAGCATCCTTACCGGGCTCGGACTGCCCCTTGAACGTATTCAGCAACTGCGCGCTTCAGGGGTCATCTGACCCCTCTTTTTTCACGCCCGTTGCCATCGCTTAAACACAGAGTATCCCTGCCTATGAAAGTGCTCGTCGCAATCAAACGAGTGGTCGACTACAACGTCAAGGTTCGCGTCAAGGCGGACAACTCCGGCGTCGACCTTGCTAATGTCAAGATGTCCATGAACCCCTTCTGCGAAATTGCCGTGGAAGAAGCCGTACGCCTGAAGGAGAAAGGTGTGGCGAGCGAGATCGTGGTCGTTTCCGTCGGCCTGACCACCGCCCAGGAGCAACTGCGTACCGCCCTGGCCCTGGGTGCCGACCGCGCCATCCTGGTCGAAGCCGCTGACGAACTGAGCTCCCTGGCCGTCGCCAAGGCACTTAAAGCCGTTGTCGACAAAGAGCAGCCGCAGTTGGTCATCCTCGGCAAACAGGCCATCGACAGTGACAACAACCAGACCGGCCAGATGCTGGCCGCGCTGACCGGCTACGCCCAGGGCACCTTCGCTTCCAAGGTCATCGTGGCTGGCGACAAGCTGAACGTCACCCGTGAAATCGATGGCGGCCTGCAGACCGTAGCGCTGAACCTGCCAGCCATCGTCACCACCGACCTGCGCCTGAACGAGCCACGCTACGCGTCGCTGCCGAATATCATGAAGGCCAAGAAGAAGCCGCTGGAAACTGTGACTCCAGACGCGTTGGGCGTTTCCCTCGCCTCCACCAACAAAACCTTGAAAGTTGAAGCCCCAGCAGCCCGCAGCGCTGGCATCAAGGTCAAATCGGTGGCCGAACTGGTCGAAAAGCTGAAGAACGAAGCGAAGGTGATCTGATGAGCATTCTGGTAGTTGCTGAACACGACAATCGCACCCTCGCCGGCCCTACCCTGCACACCCTGGCCGCCGCTCGCCAGATCGGCGCTGACATCGTGGTGCTCGTAGCCGGACTGGACGCAGCCGGTGTGGCGTTTGCCGCCGCGCAATGCGCTGGGGTGACCAAAGTGCTGCTGGCTGACGATGCCGCCTACGCCCATCAGCTTCCGGAAAACGTGGCCCCCTTGGTGGCCAACCTGGGTCGCGACTTCAGCCATGTGCTGGCCCCGGCCACCAGCAACGGTAAGAACCTCCTGCCGCGGGTAGCTGCGCTGCTGGATGTCGACCAGATCTCCGAGATCATTTCGGTCGAATCCGCTGACACCTTCAAGCGTCCGATCTACGCCGGTAACGCCATTGCCACCGTCCAATCCAGCGCTGCGGTAAAAGTCATTACCGTGCGCTCCACCGGCTTTGAAGCGGTACCGGCAGAAGGCGGCCGTGCGCCAATCGAGGCCCTGGGTGGCGCTACAGATGCAGGTTTGTCGGCATTTGTCGGCGAAGAACTGGCCACGTCCGACCGCCCCGAGCTGACCGCCGCCAAGATCGTGGTGTCGGGCGGTCGTGGCATGGGCAACGGTGAAAACTTCAGCCACCTGTATAGCCTGGCCGACAAGCTCGGCGCTGCGGTTGGCGCTTCGCGCGCAGCGGTAGACGCAGGCTTCGTGCCCAACGACATGCAGGTCGGTCAGACTGGCAAGATCGTCGCGCCGCAGTTGTACATCGCCGTAGGTATCTCCGGCGCTATTCAGCACCTGGCCGGCATGAAGGACTCCAAGGTCATTGTCGCGATCAACAAGGATGAAGAAGCACCTATCTTCCAGGTAGCTGATTACGGTTTGGTCGGCGACCTGTTCGAGATCGTACCGGAACTGACTTCGACGCTGTAAGGACAATAAAAAATGAGCACACCTGCACCCCAAACGTGGATCGGCCGCAGCGAGACCGTCCATGACTGCATCAGCCATAACCTGGTCAGACGCATTGCCGCCACCTTTAGCGAGCCAGCCCCCGCGCCTGGTGATGCCTTGCCAGCGCTCTGGCACTGGGCGTTTTTCCAGGAGCCTGTAGAAGCGGCCGGCCTGGGGGCCGACGGCCATCCCGCGCGGGGCGGCTTTCTGCCGCCGGCGGACAATCGCAACCGCATGTGGGCCGGGGGGCGCTTGGAGTTTATCCGCCCGCTGCGGGTCGATGCCCAGGTATCGCGCCGCTCGACCATCCTCAATGTCGAGGAGAAGCACGGGCGCACCGGCTCCCTGATGTTCGTCACCGTGCAGCATGAATATGTGCAGGACGGGCAGCGAGCACTGGTTGAAGAGCAGGACATCGTCTACCGCGAGCCCTCACCGCCCAAGCTTGGCGGCACCGAGCCGATGCCCCACGGCGATTGGAGCGAAAGCGTGCAGCCAGATCCGACGCTACTGTTCCGCTATTCGGCGGTGACCTTCAACGGACATCGTATCCATTACGACTGGCCATACGTCACCGAAACCGAGGGGTACCCGGGCCTGGTGGTCCACGGCCCCCTGATCGCTACCCTGAACCTGCGCGCCTTCGTGCGCGCGAACCCGCAACTGAACGTCCGCCGCTTCAGCTATCGCGGTGTGCGCCCGCTGATCTGCCCGGATGCGTTCCAAGTCGGCGGGCGGTTGACCGGTGACGGTAAGGCGCAGGTCTGGGCGGGCAATCAGGCCGGTCAGGCGCAGGTTGGCGAAATCGAATTCGCCCAGGGGGGACGCCCATGAACGCCGAGATCGTACGCAGCGCGCTGTTCGTGCCGGCTACCCGCCCAGAGCGCATACCCAAGGCATTGGTCAGTGGCGCAGATCGAGTCATCGTTGACCTTGAGGATGCCGTTGAAGAGGCGCTGAAGGAACAGGCGCGCGACAACCTCGAGCAGTTTCTCAGCGATCAACCCCAGGCCCGAGTGCTTGTGCGCGTCAACGCGCCGGGCCACTGGGCCCATGAGGCCGACCTGGCGCTGTGTCAGCGCCACACCGGCGTCATTGGCATCCTGCTGCCGAAAGCGGAAACCGCCGGCCAGATCGAACGTGCCCATGCCACTGGCAAAGCGGTATGGCCAATCATTGAAAGTGCCAAGGGCCTTGCCGCGCTGCCCCTCCTGGCGGCGGCGCCAGGCGTCGACCGTCTGTCGTTCGGCAGCCTGGACCTGGGCCTGGACCTCGGTCTGAACACTGGCAGTGCCGCTGCCGAACAGGTACTGGACCATGCCCGCTATGCGGTGCTGCTGCACAGCCGTGTCGCCGGGCTTGCCGCGCCGCTGGACGGCGTGTTCCCTGCCATTCAGGACACCGACGGGCTGCAGCGCCAAGTGCGTTTTGCCCGGGACATGGGCTTTGCCGGCGCTCTGTGCATCCATCCTGGCCAGGTCAACGTGATTCACGCCGCGCTCAAGCCCTCGGCTGCCGAGCTGGACTGGGCGCAGCGGGTGGTTGACCAAGCTGAAACTGGCGCCGGCGTATTCACCCTCGATGGCCAGATGGTCGACGCCCCCGTGATCCTTCGCGCCCGGGCCATGCTGCTCCGAGTCGGCTGAAGCCTCCGCTATCGCTCCCGGCACCGCACACCACCTCTGTTCTGACGCGCAGCGGTGAGCGGTACCGGGGGCACTTATCCAGAGAGGTGCCCCCATGTGTCTGCTCACTGGTACATCCCGGCCCCGGCGCCACTGCAAACGCCTGCTCTGCCGGGTACTGCGCGCACTTTCGAGGTTGCCGGCCTATGCTTGAAGCCGCCCGTGACTGTCCCTCCTCCCTGACCCAGGCTGCAACCGAACTGATGGTCGAGATTGGCTATACCGCCATGACCATGAGAAAGCTGGCCCTGCGCGTCGGCATTCTTCCCGGCAGCCTTTACCATCACGTCGATTGCAAACAGGATCTGCTGCTCAATGTAGTGCTCGACATCATCGAACGCCGCAAGCAGGCCTGGGAAAACGGCGCCCAACCTCAAGATCTGCATGCTTATGTGCGTTTTGCGCTGGCACGGCAAGTGGCCCTTCCCCAAGAGGAGATGGTCCTTCGTCACGAAGTCAGGCACCTGGACGACCGCCACCGGCTCTGGCTGGAGCGGGCAATGGGGCAACTGGCCGAGCCACTCCGCCAGATTATCGAGGGGGGGGGCGCTATGGGCCTGTACCGCGTGAGCGACCCTACCCGAACTGCCGTTGCCATCTTGGCTATCATCGAGAGCAGCAACAGTCTGCGGGTTGGCAATACGGCCTTCGATGAAAGTTGGATCGAGCAGCACATCTTGCGGATGTGCAATGCTTTGCTGAAGCCCGAGCAATGCCCCGCCTGACAAACTGCCTTGAATGTGCGCCCGCCATGACCTTGCCGGCGGCGCTGCCTACCTGAATCACAATGTCCTAAGACCTCTCTGGCGGCCTTATCGCGGGCTGTCGCTAGCCCCCACAAATGAAGTGCCAGCTCCGGGCTCGCCGGATACCTGTGGAAGCTAGCGACAGCCCGTGATAAGGCCATAAGAGGGACACCAAGGTGGGGAGGACATGCTCTGGCGGATCAGCGCCCACCAGAGCCAGCTTCAAGCGGCATCAGGTATCGCGATGGTTCTTGGCCTGCAGCCGTTGCCGGAACGCTTCAAACGCCTGCGGATTGACCATGCGTGGCCCCGGCTCCCCGCGCAGCAACTGCAGAATCTGCTCTGCCGCCCACGCGCCCATGCGCTTGCGGGCCTCACGCGTGACGCCTGCGGTGTGATACAGGCCGACCACATTTTCAAGGCCAAGCAGAGGATGATCCAACGCAGGCGGCTCTTGGTCCCAAACGTCGATTCCCGCAGCGCCAAGATGGCCGCAGGCCAACGCGTCATAAAGTGCGACCTCGTCATGCAAGCCGCCACGTGCAGTATTGATGAATACAGCCCCTTTGTGCATCGCTGCGAAAGCCGACGCGTTCATGAGGTTCAAGGTCGAAGCCAGACGTGGGCAATGCAGCGAGACTACATCACTGTGCTGTAACAGGCTCTGCAACGTGCAACTGGTAGCGCCCCGCTGGCCGATCTGTTCCGCGCTCAGCAGGGGATCATGGGCCAGGACCTGCATGCCCAGGGCCTGGGCTATGCGTGCGACACGTGTACCAATCTCACCGATACCGATGAGACCCAAGCTTTTGCCGCACAACTCGCTACCCATCAGATCTTCGCGAGAAAACCCGCGATCCCGGCGCAGGCGCCGGTCCGATTCGCTGATCCGCCGCGCGCAATCGAGCATCAACCCCACCGTGGCCTCGGCCACCGACTGGGCGTTGGCGCCCGATTGGTTGACGACCAGGACACCCGCGTGGGTACAAGCTTCGACATCCACTGTGTCAAAGCCTGCACCATTGGTCGAGACACAGAGCAGGTCAGGCAACTGGCGGAGCAGCGCCTCGGTGACACACCACTGCCGCGGGAGCTCGTCCCGCGCCGAGGGTACCTGGTACACCTGGCAGTTACGCAGCGCCTGCAAGATGACGGCAGGCGGCTGGTCACGTGCGACAGTCTGCAGCACGACATCGGGCGAAGTTTCGAGGATCTGAGCCATCACCGGGTGATACCAGACGTCGAAGCGCACGATCTTCTTCCTTTCAGTAGTCATGCTTGCCTTGCCTCAATGGCTGGGGTGAGTAGGCAGGGATTTGCGCCCCATGAACTTGCGTACGCCGATGTTCTCTTCGACCTTGCCGTCCCCATCGAGATAACCGTGTTTGCCAAGATCTGGCATCAGCAGGGCCGACACCAGGGTGATGGCGCCGATCGCGGCCACGTACAGGTAGAAGTACTGTTCCATTCCCACAGAGCGGAAGGACAGCGCCACATACTCGGCCGAACCGCCGAACATCGCGGCCCCTACTGCGTAAGGTAGGCCCACACCCAGCGCGCGCACAGTCGGCGGATAGAAGTCGGCCTTAAGCACACCGGTGACCGGTGTATAGAAGGCTGCGATCAGCAACCCGGCGAGCACCAGCCCAAAGGCTGCGAGCGGGTCTTGCACTGTCTTGATCGCAGACAGCAACGGGATTACCAGGAAGGTCGATAGCAGGCCGAACAAGATCATGTTGCGGCGCACGCCGATTTTATCAGCGAGCATGCCGAACACCGGCTGGGCCAGCATGAAGATCACCAATGCACAAGCCATGATGATGCTCACCGTGGGGGCCGGGATGCCGACACTCACTACCAGGAACTTCTGCATGTAAGCGGTAAAGGTATAGAAGTACAGCGAGCAGCCAATGGTGATGGTGAACGTGAGCAGTACCGCGCGACGGTGTTGCATCAGGCCTCGGAGCGAGCCAGATTCCTTGCTCTTCATTCCTTCTTCAGTGGCTGTCTCGCGCATGGTACGGCGCAGGATCACCACCACGATCGAAGCCAGCGCGCCAATCAGGAACGGCACCCGCCAGCCCCAAGCCTTGAGGTCCTGCTCCGACAGCACCAGTTGCAGCACCGCAACGGTCAGCAGCGCCAGCAGTTGCCCGGCAATGATCGTCATGTACTGGAACGAGCCGTAGAACGATCGCCGCCCGGCACGGGATACCTCGCTGATGTAGGTGGCGCCGGTGCCGTACTCGGCGCCCACCGACAACCCCTGCATCAGCCGTGCGATCACCAGCAGAACCGGCGCTGCGACACCTACCGTGGCATAAGTGGGCATGACCGCGATCATCAGCGAGCCACCGCACATCATGAACACCGAGATGATCATCGAGATCTTGCGCCCACGGGTATCGGCGATGTAGCCGAAAATCCAGCCACCCAGCGGGCGCATAAAGAAGCCGACAGCAAAGATACCGGCCGTGGCCAGCAGTTGGCTGGTCTGGTCGCCAGCGGGGAAGAACAGTGATGCGAAATAGATCGACGTGTAGGCGTAGATGAAGAAGTCGTACCACTCCACCAAGTTGCCGGAACACACACCCACAATTGCGGTTGTGCGCTCTTTGCGCGTCAACGGACGTGCCGTGCTCATGTCTGCATTCATGATCGCTTACCCTTGTTGTTATTGTTTTGCCAACTCGGGTACAGCTTTGCATAGCGTCGTTTTGGGGGAAGAGGGGCCACAGGTCTAACAGCTATGCCTGACAGGCATGGCCGTCTAGGCTGGGCGTTCGGGCCCTTTGTCCTGCAGGTAGCGGCAGACTTCTTCTCCGACCCGGCTCAGGCAGCCTTTGAAAAAGTGGTCGGCGCCGGCGTATACCGATACGCGGCGGTGTTCGCCAGCGGCCCAGTCCATTAGGCTGACCAGGGGCGCCATCTGGTCATACCCGCCGTGCACCAGCAGGCAATCGTCGGGCAGGTCCGGCGCCGGGTAATGGCGGCCCCCTGGTACATCGCCGACCGGCAGCCCCAGCAGGGCCAAGGCGTCAAACTCTCCTGCCGCTACGCTGACCAGCCGGGCGAACACATAGGCGCCAAAGGAGAAGCCGATCAAGGCGATGGGCAGCCCTGGCATGATTCCCGCCATGTGCTTGAGCACCACCTGGCTGTCCGTAGTCTCGCCGATGCCGCCATCATGACTGCCCTCGCTTAACCCCACGCCGCGAAAACTCGGCCGCACCACCAGCCAGCCGCTGGCACACAACTGTCTGGCAAGGGTCACTGGCACGATGTGCCGAGGGCTGCCGCCCAACAACGGCTGCGGATGGCTGACGATAACCACCCCTTTCGGTGAAGTTGATGGATGGTCGAGCAGCAAGTGGAGCTTGCCCACCGGGCCATCGATTAGTAGTTCTTCACGGTCCAATTGTGACATTGCAATTGACTCCTTGATGGTTGGCGCTCACGCGGGCCGGCCCGGCAGTGACCGCATGACCAGTAGCACCAGCACGACATTGACGGCGGCCAAAGCAGCGAGCGTTGTCAGCACACCCATGGCACCAAAGTGCTGAAGCAGGTAGCCACCGACCAGCGGCGTCAGCGCCTGACCGATGAGCGAAGGCCGCGACATCTTGCCCATCAGCGCGACGTACTGCGCCGGCGGCATCAGCGCAAGGGGCAGCAAACCCCGGACGATGGCCCGCAGGCCATTGCCGCAGCCGTAAAGCAACAGCCCCAGTGCCGTTGCGCCAGGCGCCAGCGCAACCAGTGCCACGCCCACGGCCACTAGCACTGAAGACACCAATGCGGTCCAGATCGGGTGACGTTTGCGGGCGACTATCTGCAGCACGCGCGAAGCCACTTGGCTGGGCCCCAATAGCGCACTCAGGGCGATCGCCGTAGCCAGACTGTGGCCCAACCCCTGCAGCACTGCCACCAGTTGCACTGAAACCGCAGTCATGATGATTGCGCCAATCGCGAAGATCCAGATGAGCAGCAGGTACTGACGTCGTTCCACGCTGACATCAGTCGCCGCCGCCACAGGCTTGCTTGTGGCCCCGTGCGGGCCCGCAGGCAGTACCCAGAGGTACAGAGGCGCGACCACGACAATCAGCATCACCGCATAAGCGGTACAGGTAACTCGCCAGCCGAACTGCTCTATTGCGAACGCCACCAACGGCCAGGTGATGGTGGTGGCGAAACCAGAGATCAAGGTGATGCCAGTGATAGCCCTGCCCGCCCGCTCGGCGTACAAGGCGCCGAGAGTGGCAAACAGGGCTTCGTAAAGACCAATGGCCATGCCGACGCCAATGACGACCCAGGCGAGCAGGAACACTTGCAGGCTGTGAGCGTTTGCTACGATCAACAGCCCCGCCCCCACCACGACTCCGCTCGCGGCCATCTGCAGGCGACCACCGTAGCGAACCACCAGGCGGCTGGCCAGCGGCGCAAGCAGTGCGGACACCATCAAGCTGAGCGACAGCGCTCCATAGACCCAGTGGCCATCCCAGCCGGTCTCGCGCAAGATGGGCTCACCCATCACCGCCAAAATGAAGAAGGACCCACCCCAGACCATGATCTGGAGTACTCCCAGGCAAAAGATGCCGACAGGTCCGGGGAGGCGTAGAGGAGCGTTCACAAACGGCCTTCATGTACGGAGAAGATCGACGCGGGTGAGTACCGTCGCCAACGTGTTTCGAGGGGCACTGTTGCGCGCAAAGCGCATCGCGCGACTACAGAATTCTACTGGGATGAACAAATGGCTGCTATTCAATCCCGGCATTTCAGCTATGCAGGGCGACGCAGTGTTGACGCAATTAGTCGCGGGAAAAACGGCAGGCTCGCCTGTAGTGAAGCGCGCCTGCCTGAGTGAGCGGGCCTGCCTGCGGCAGGCTCTCGTGGCCTTACCCTTTGCGCTGTAGGGTGTGGTAACCGAGGTCTTCGCGGGCCTGCTTTAAAGTTTTACCCTGGCTGATGGCGGCGCGGATATCGGCTTCAACTGCTTCGATCTGGCGGGCAAGCTGGGCAACATCACGGGCACGTCCGCGTGGCACCACCACCACGCCATTGGCGTCAGCCACGACGATATCCCGAGGGCACACCCGCGCCTGTCCGATGGACACCGGCTCGTTGACCGCGCCCACCTCGACCCGGTCCTTGCCGGTGCGCATGAATCGGCCTTTGGTGAACAGCGGGTAGCCATCACCCAATGCCTTGTTGACATCCCGACATACGCCGTCGATCACAGTCGCGGCGATTTTCCGCGAGCCGGCGTACTGGGTCATGATGTCGCCCCAGACGGTGCAATCGGTGCGGCCGTCATTGTCGATCACCACCACATCGCCCTCGCCCACCTCCTCGATGAAATCACCCACGGTCCCGGGCGGCACACTGGCAGACACATAGCGGACGGTGAATGCTGGGCCGACCACCACTTGCTTGTAGTCGACCAACGGCATCACGCCAAAGCAGTGCCCCGGCAAGCCCAGTTTGTCCATGGCATCGGATACGCCGGGGGTGTCGAGGCCCTCGAACAACGCGACCAGTTCTTTGTCTTCGGTATTCATCTGCAGCTCCTTGGAACGGTAATCAAATGGCGGGAGTCGGTACCGGGTCGATTCAGGATGCGGTAGCGCGGGGCGCCGGCTCGATAATGGTCAACAGCAACACGAAACTGACGAACGAACCGATCGCCAGGTAGGAGAAGACGTAGCTCCAGCCGTAGCTATCAAGCAACAGACCGGTCAGGAATGGGGTGGCTGCGGCGCCCAGTTGGCCAACCATGTTGACGATGGCATTGGCAATCGGAAACGTCTGTTTACTGGCCAGCGCCATCGGGTAGACCATATAGGACGAAAAGCCCAGGCTCAGCACCACGCCCGTGGTCATCAGCAGCAGCCCATACGCCAACGGGTCAGCCGGCGAGTTGATCAAAAGGTACATCATCACCGAGGTGCCCAGCGCCGACAGCAGCATCCCGGGCTTGCGACGCCCGGCCAGCCAGCGGTCCGAACAGTAACCGCCCAATAGGTTGCCCAGCACGGCGCCGACCCACGGGGCCGCCGATACCAGCCCCATGTTCATCACAGAGAAGCCCTTGACGGTCATCAGGTAGGTCGGGATCCAGGCCAGCAGCACGCTGGATACACCCAACTGGAAGCAGTAACTCAGGGCGCTGCCCCAGATCTGCCAGGAGCCGAAAACCTGGCGTCGAGTTTCAAGCTGCGAAACTTCGCGGCGACGAATGAAGGCATCCAGCCGACGGAAGCTAACCGCTGTGGCTCGCCCGGCATTGCTGCTAGCGCGTGCCTGGGTGCCGCCGACCGCGGTCGGATCGCTGATGTAGTCCAGTTCAGCCTGGTTGACGAAGCGGCTCCTGGAGGGGTGATCAGCGACCATGAAATACCAGGCGATCGATAGCAGGATCCCGGGTACCGCAAAAAAGTAGAACACCTCGCGCCAGCCCCACACCGAGATAATCACGGCGCACAGGGGCGGTACGATGACAGGGCCGAACTTTACCGCCGACAAAAAGATCCCTGACGCAATGCCTTTTTCCCGAGGCGGGAACCAGTTGTTGATGGTGGTCGTCATGCTGATCGGTAATGGGCCCTCCGCCACGCCCAGGCCCAGGCGATAAAGCTTCAATGCCAACAGCGAGCCTGCCGTGCCGACCAGACCGGTCAGCGCAGAGGTCATGATCATTGCCCCGGGCAGGATACGGCTGACGCCAAATTTGCTGAACGCCAGCCCGGCCGGAATCTGCGCGAGTGCGTAGGCCAGCAGGAACAGGCTCATGAGCCCGCCAGCCTGGGCGTTGCTCATCTCGAACTCCTGCCGGATGAATGGTAGGGCGACACCCAGATTGGCCCTGTCCGCCGCTGCGATGGTGTAGATGGAAAAGATCATTCCGGCAACGATCCAGCGGTAACTGCTGCGCCCTTTGGCATGGGCCACTTCAGCGGTCGACATATTCTGCACACCCTTGTTGTTGTAATTCGGCGGGTAATCTAGGCACGGCAATAGAAGAAAAAAAGCGACAAAAACTCAACTCTAATCATCGCTTTTGGTGGACAATTAGCACCCCACTCGTCCTACAGCAGTCTCGCCGAGGAACCCACGTGATCACGCTTAAGCAGATCGAAGCCATTTACTGGATTGTCGAGCTGGGCAGTTTCGAGGCCGCGGCCGCTAAACTGAATATGTCGCAGTCGGCGATTTCCAAGCGGGTACAGGAGCTCGAGGACGCCTTCGGTGTATCGATCTTCGATCGCTCTAAGCGCAGTGCTCGGCTTACACAGAAAGGCATCGAATTGCATGGCTGCGCGGTAGATATGCTCCGCCAGCGTGACGACATGCTTGAACGCATCAGTTCGAAGGAAACCTTGATCCGGCGGTTTCGCCTTGGGGTGACGGAACTCACCGCGCTTACCTGGCTGCCCTCCCTGGTGGAGCGCATTCATCAGACCTACCCACGGGTCGATCTGGAGCCCTCCATTGAACTCAGCACCGACCTGTTGCGTCGGCTGGAAGACGATGAGCTCGACCTCATCGTGGTGCCCGACATCTTCCATGATCCGCGCTTCATCAGCACGCCCTTGCAGGCCGTTGAAAACGCATGGATGTGTGCACCAGCCTTGTATCCAGGCGAAGGCGCCATCGACCTGCACACTCTGTCGACCTTCACCGTATTGACTCAGGGCGGCAGTTCCGGGACTGGCCGGACCTACGAACGCTGGCTGGCCGAGCATGACATCCGCTTGGGCAAGACCCTGACCAGCAACTACCTCGTTGCACAAGTTGGCCTGACCATCTCAGGTGTGGGCATCAGCTACCTGCCGCTCGCCTGCATGGACACACTGATCGGCCAAGGGCGCTTGAAGGTGATTCACACGCAGCAGCCACTGCCAACCATCAACTATGTCTGTGTTCATAGGGCCGACCGATATCAGGGGTTGGCGGTGGAAGTGACACGCCTCGCCCAGCATGCGTGTGATTTCAACCGACTTATCATCACCTGAGGCGATGATTTTTTATAAAAAAATATCGCTAAAAGCAAAGGCTTTTCTCTCCTACCATCGCCGCACATCACGATGGTTACCCGTCATCCAGGAGATTGAGCATGTCATTACCCGGGTCCCGAATCCTCGCTTCACCCGCTCTGGCCCCCGCCTGGCTCATTGAAGCGTTCGCTTCGGTAGTCACCCCGCACATCAGCGACAACCTTGGTCGCCACATCGGCGCTCGGGGCCTTACCCGCTACAACATGACGGGCAAGCTGGTGGGTACCGCACTGACCATCAAGACTCGTCCCGGAGATAATCTGTACATCTACAAGGCCCTGACCTTGCTTGAACCGGGCCACGTGCTGGTGATCGACGCCCAAGGCGACACCAACAATGCGGTGATCGGCGAACTCATCAAGCTGTACGCCGAACAACGCGGCTGCGTGGGGTTCATCGTAGATGGCGCGATTCGCGATGTGGATTCCTTCCGCTCCAGCCCCTGCTATGCGCGCAGCGTAGTGCATTGCGGCCCCTACAAAACCGGCCCAGGCGAAATTAACGTACCGGTGTCAGTTGGAGGCATGGTGGTGAACCCTGGCGACATCATCGTCGGTGACGAAGATGGCGTCGTGGCATTCCCACAGGCGGTAGCCGAGCAGGTGCTGTCCCAGGCCCGCGCTCATGAAGCCCATGAAGAGCGGGTAAAAGCTGAAATTGCAACTGGGGCGTTGGATCAATCCTGGTTGGACAAGGTGCTGGAAAAGGCCGGGTTAACAGATTGATACGACAGGTGTGATCAGCGCCAGTCTGACGTGGAGAATGCCCCCGCGGGCGGCTTCAAGACTTTCATACTGGCACTGCTCGCCCAGCCCATGCACAACAGTTACTGATTCGTGCTGTACAACACCTTCAGCGCATCATTCATGGGGAAGTTCAAGTTCATGGACTTGGGTGGGATTGGGCTGGTGAACCACTTTGCATACAGCGGCTCGATGGCTTTGGTCGAATAGAGCTCCTTGATGGTCCTATCGACCACACGTTTGAATCGCGGGTCATCCTTGCGCAGCATGCAGCCGTAATTCTCAAAGGAGATCGGCGTCCCCGTGATGATCCAGTCGTCCGGTTGCTTTGCCCGCGTTCTCAGGCCTGCCTGAAGCACATCGTCGATCATCAACGCCGACGCTCGGTTCGACTCGACCATGATGAAAGCCTCGCCAATATCTTTCGCCGAGATCACATTCATGCGCATGTCTTTGTCAGCATTGAGCGCTTTGATCAGGCGCTCAGATGTCGACCCGGCGGCCGTTACCACGTTCTTGCCAGCAAGGTCCGGATAGTCGATCACGCCGGAGCTCTTGCGCGTGAGGAGACGGATGCCGACTGCGAAAATGTCCGTCGAAAAGTCTACCTGCATACGCCGCTCCGAGTTGTTGGTGGTGGCACCACACTCAAGATCGACAGTACCGTTCTGTAACAAAGGGATGCGTGTCTGTGCCGTGACCAGGTTGGAGCGTATCTGCAAGTCTGGCATGCCCAACTCTTTCTTCACCTCTTCGGCAATGGCCAACGCGATATCCCATGAGTACCCCATGGGTTTCTGCCCAATCCCGACATACGAAAATGGGATTGCGGTATCACGGTAGGCTAAGACGATTGCCCCGTTGTCCTTGATCTTCTTCAATGTGCCGGTCAGTTCTTCGGCATTGGCGGCCGACATGGCAAAGCCAGTCGATAGCGCAAGCGAAAGTAGAGAGAGTGCAAGTTTCATGGAACGCCTCGTTGATTGTAATTAGGTTGAGGTACGTCATTACTTTCGGCAACACTTTCCCACCAGGCCGTCTTACAGGGCGTGGGGATGTGGTCGACAGAGGCCTTGCGCCCGCCGGCGCAAGGCTATTGAAACTCAAGAAGCTACATAGGCAGTCTTCACGGTGGTGAAGAATTCCTGTGCATAACGTCCTTGTTCTCGTGGGCCATAGCTTGAGTTTTTGCGGCCGCCAAACGGCACGTGATAGTCAACACCTGCCGTAGGCAAGTTGACCATCACCATTCCGGCCTGGGCGTGCCGCTTGAAGTGTGTGGCGTACTTCAAGCTGGTGGTCGCAATACCTGCAGAAAGACCGAATTCGGTGTCATTGGCTATGGCCAGCGCTTCTTCGTAATCGGTGACGCGAATCACACTGGCGACCGGTCCGAACACTTCTTCCCGGTTAATGCGCATGTCGGGACCGGTATGCGTAAACAGTGTTGGGGCGACGAAGTAGCCTGGCTCGCCGCTACCGGTATGACACGCCACGCGATCTCCTCCCGCCACGAGCTCGGCGCCCTCGGCACGCGCGATTTCGATGTACTGCAGGTCCTGATGTAACTGCGACTCGCTGGCGGCCGGGCCGATATCGGTACCCTCAGCCAAGGCATCACCTATGCGCAGCAATGCCATACGCTCCGTCAGGGCCTGCACGAAACGATCGTGGATGTTCTCCGTCACAATCAGGCGACTGGAGGCGGTGCAGCGCTGCCCTGTCGAGAAGAAAGCGCTCTGGACGCTGAGCTCGACGGCGACGTTCAGATCAGCGTCATCGAGAACCACCTGCGGATTCTTGCCGCCCATTTCCAGCTGCACTTTCTTGCCGTGCTCGGCGCACTGCAAGGCGATACGCCGCCCCACATCGACTGATCCAGTGAAACTCACAGCAGCGATGCCCGGATGGGTAACCAGGGGGTCGCCAATCACGCTGCCTCGCCCCATCACCAGATTGAACACACCTGCCGGGATGCCGCTGCGATGTATGATCTCGGCCAGTGCCCATGCCGAGGCCGGGACCAAATCAGCAGGCTTGAAGACCACGCAGTTACCGAAGGCCAAGGCAGGCGCAATTTTCCATGCAGGAATGGCAATCGGAAAGTTCCAGGGGGTGAGAATCCCCACGACGCCAACAGGCTCGCGTGTGATTTCCACACCAACCCCCGGCCTCACGGAAGGCAAGACCTCGCCACTCAGGCGCAGACATTCGCCAGCAAAGAAGCGGAAAATGTGTCCTGCACGGGTGACCTCACCGAGCGCCTCGTTGCGGGTCTTGCCCTCCTCCCGGGCCAGCAAGCTTGCCAACTCTTCCTTGCGCGACAGAATCTCGCTGCCGATTCGATCCAGCGCGTCACTGCGTGTTTGGATTGGGCCGGTGGACCACTGTGGGAACGCCTTGAGCGCAGCAGCCACGGCTATATCCAGCTGCGCCGAATCCGCCTGCGCAAACTCACCAATGATGTCGTCCGGGTTCGACGGATTGCGGTTCAGGCCATATTGAGCGCCTGCAACCCAACTGCCGGCAATCAGGTTTTCAAATGGCATCGTCAGTTCACCTGGGTCAACAACGGCTGGCCTGCGAAGTGACGCTCGGCGTTCTCCAGAAAGCGCACGACAGAGGCGTGAATGGCCTCAGGAGAAATGCCGCCGATGTGCGGGGTGAGCACCGCGTTGTCAAACTCCAGCAGCGGCGCCGGCGGGGTGGGTTCGTTCTCGTAACAGTCGAGCGCACACGCCCAGATACGGTTGTCGCGTAAGGCATCGGCTACCGCATCGGTATCGACCAAGGTCCCTCGCGCAACGTTGACGATGACCCCTTGAGGGCCCAGCGCATTGAGCACGTCATGGCTGACAATGTGATAAGTCGCTTTACCGCCCGGCGCAGCCACTACCAGGAAGTCACACCACTCTGCCAAGCTGACGATGTCATCGAACCAGCGGAAGCCAGTTTCGTCCCGGCGCGTACGGCTGTGATAGCCGATTTCCATGTCAAAGCCCATGGCACGTTTGGCTACTTCCTTACCGATCGAGCCCAGGCCAAAGATCCCCAGCTTGCGACCGGAAACATGAGGTGGGCGCGGGATGTCATCTCGCCACAATCCCGTCCGCACGCCACTGTTGAGGAACGGAACGCGGCGGATGGCCGCCAGCAAAATGGCCATGGCGTGGTCGGCTACAGCAGGAGCATTGGTTCCTGCAGCGTTGCACACGGGAATGCCGCGATCACGAGCAGCGCCGAGGTCGACGTTCTCGAATCCGACGCCCAAGGTACAGACGATCTCAAGGTTCGGCATCCCTGCGATTTCTTCGGCGAAAAGACCATTGGTGCCATTGGTCAGCACCACCCGGATATCGTTACCTCGGGCGGCGATCTGCGCGGCGCCGTTACTGCGATCAGCCCCCAGATTCTGATTGGGAGCGTAGATGAGTTCGTACTGCTGCGACACCAGCTCGCGGTGCTCTTCGGAAATGAACACCAGGACAAGTAGCGTTGGCTTCTTTCCGGCTACGTCGGCTTGCGGGGTCGATGGCGGCTGCATAGCGGATCGCTCCACGGCATGTCTCCTTTTTCTTATTGAACGGGCCCTTGCAGGAAGCGGGACGAGCCCGCTCTCCAGCCGCAAAGGCCAAATGCACTTTTAGCCAGACGCTCTGTGCTTAGCGCTGACCGTCCCCTACCGAAATCTGCTCAGGGCGCAGGCCACCCAGACGCTCATGGACGCGGCTACCAGTCGACATCACCAGCGCGAACAGCAGCTCGTCAGGACGCGGGCCATCGACGGTGCCGACTTCAACGGTGCTGAAGTGGCTGCGTACATAGGCAGCTTCGATATGGTGCACAGGAATGTACAGGCGAGTGCCTGCAGCCGCGACGATCTTCGCCGAAGGAACGATCGATTTGGCTTTCGGCAGCGCGGCACGCATCGGCCAGCCACCGGCTTCGTGCCAGGTCGCGCCGTGTTCGAGCTCGCCGTTCAGGCCCACGATCGCACCCTTGCCGTAACCCTGGATCTTGTCGACGCCACCCAGAGCTTCAATGAGCTCCTGAACCAGTACTTCGGACAGCGCCTTGCCTTCATTCACCAACTGCGAGAGGTCTTCAACATAGCGGCCAGCATATGGGTTCTGGATGATGACCGAGATCGAGCCCTGCTTGATGGGTTCCTGACGTACCGGACCGCCTTCGTGATAGATGTTCTCGACGTTCAGAAGCTTCTTGCGGATCTTGATGAAGGACATGGTTTTTCCTTGGTTTCTTGGAAGTGATGGAGGAAAACGGTGCAGTTATTCGGCATCGGCCGGCTTCGAGCCGAACTCGACACCCGCCCATTGCTCGATATGACGAATCGGGTAAGCATTGTCTTTGTCGCCGTCGCCCTGGGACAGGGCAAAGGCCAAGAACTGACGGGTCGCTGGGTTGACCTGCATTGGCACTCCGAGCTTCTCGGCTTCGTCCATGCACATCTTCACGTCCTTGTGCAGCAGTTCCGTGGTGAAACGTACGGGGAAACTGCGGTCAAGCACGCACTGCGGGATACGCTCAAGCGTGGCGAACGAACGGCCGCTGGAGACGTTGATCACATCGAGCATGGTTTGGGGATCCAGACCGGCCTTTACCCCATAAACGAGGGCCTCACTGCTGGCGACCATGGTGGTGGCATACAACGTGTTGTTGATGATCTTCATGGTTTGGCCGAGGCTAGGGTCGACCCCGAGGTAGAAGATGTTCTTGCCCAGTACCTGCAGCAACGGTTCGATGGTTTTGAACGCTGCTTCAGGGCCTGACGGCATGATAGCCAAGGTGCCTTTCTCGGCCGCGACGGTCCCGCCGCTTACCGGCGCGCCGACCAGCGAGATTTCGCGCGCCTTCAGGAGCGCTTCGACTTCATGGGTTACGGTCGGGCCGGTGGTGGAAAGATCGACCACGATGCGCACTGCACTGCCCTCGGCGACCTCTGCCGCCACTTGGGAAACGATGCGCGGCAAGGGCAAGCAGAGCAGCACGATCTCGGCGCGGGAGGCCAGCTCTTTCGCGCTCTCGACAATGGTTGCACCCTTGGCGGCAAGCTTTTCAAGCGCGACCGGGTTGCGGTCATTCACCAACAGTTCATGGTCTGCTGCCAGCAGACGGTTGGCAAAGTGAATACCGATGTTGCCGACCCCGATCAATCCGATCTTCATGTTGAAGAACTCTCCAGTTGAAAGGCCCCATTAGCACAGGGCGATGACTAGAGATACTAGGAGTGTGGCAGCTCGCAGACGAGTGCTGTTTTGACCACACCCTATGCCTTTATGTTAATCGCCACCCTGCTTTCCAACACAATCTGAGCAACAAGCACACCCCGGACAACTGACGCTGCCCAGGGCACCTGACCGTGTAGAAATCTAGTTTGCAAGGCGCGAAAGCGGCCCTCGCTCCTTCTCAACCTGCTGTAGCAGCAATTCGACGAACTTGTCAGCGTAGGTTCGACCATGACTGAACCTGGAGCGAACGATGCTCGGCGTAAGCTTGATCTCATCCGCAAGGGGAATGACTTGTAGCTCATCCCACCCCAGGCCCTCCACGGTAAACTCGTCGACAATCGCGATACCCGCCCCGGCTCGCACAAACGAGCACGCCACATCGGTTTGGTGGATATCGATTCTGCTGGTGAACGACACATCGGCCTTCTTGAAGGCCGCAGAGACCAGTTGGCCGAACGGCACCCCTGGGTCATGGGTAATGATGGTGTAGCGCGCCATGTCGGCCATGCTTACCTGATGCTGTTGCCCTAATTCATGCCCGCGCGGCACGACACACACCATCCGTCCCTCTGTGAAGGGTGTCGCTGTCAGGTGAGCATGCT
The DNA here is from genome assembly GCF_044749405.1 of Pseudomonas sp. NPDC089422. Taxonomy (NCBI): domain Bacteria; kingdom Pseudomonadati; phylum Pseudomonadota; class Gammaproteobacteria; order Pseudomonadales; family Pseudomonadaceae; genus Pseudomonas; species Pseudomonas sp. NPDC089422. The sequence continues at coordinate 19,731 of NZ_JBIVHW010000014.1, read as the reverse complement.
CTAGAGGTAGGACCGACACCGCCATATCCACCTTGTTACTCAGCACCTCTTGAACCATGTTGTTCAGCAGCGTTGCATGGAAGTGAATACGAATTTTTGGATAGCGCTTCTGGAAGTTAGTGATGACCCGAGGCATCAAACCTTTGCTCAGGCAGGGGCTGGTGGAAATGCTCAACGTACCCGAGGGCCCTTCTGCCAGATTCTTCGAGAATTCATCAACTCGCAATGCGTGCTGGTAAAACTCCTCCACCTCTTGGAACAAGGCTTCGCTTTCCGGCGTAGGGATCAGTTTACCCTTGACCCGATCAAAAAGTTTTAGCCCCAGCGTCTGTTCGGTGTGAGAGACGATCCGGCTGATCGCAGGTTGCGATGTAAACAACAACTTGGACGCACCATTGATAGAGCCTGTGAGCATGACCGCTCGGAAGACTTCCATCTGACGCAGGCGAAATTTCATTGCGGTACCCGACTGATTACAACCCGCGGCAGGAGAGACTTCCCTGCCTTTCGGTCAAAACTAGCACGCCCGGCCCTGACAGCCTACGGATTATCCGCAGGCTTTCGAGCTGGGCTCGTGATAAGTGCAGGGTGGATGCCTATGCATTACGCAGTGCGCAGCAGAAGCGCACGATCGCATCGCAAGCCTGGTGCAATGAGTCATCATCGAGGGCGTAGGCAATTCGGATATATGGACCAAGGCCAAACGCGCTGCCGTGCACCAACGCTACATCGGCCTCGTCCAACAGTGCATTGACCACATCCTCGTCACTGCGCAGCACCGTCCCCTTGGGCGTGACCTTGCCGAGCAGCTCTGCACAACAGGCAAACACGTAGAACGCGCCCTGCGGCACTTCACAACGCAGGCCAGGTGCATCCGCCAACCACTTAAGCACCTTGTCCCGGCGCTGTTGGAAAATTACGCGGGATTGTCGGATAAAATCTTTTGGCCCCGACAACGCGGCGAGCGCCGCCCGCTGGGAAATCGTGCAAGGCCCAGATGTTTGCTGGCCCTGCAGCTTCTCCATGGCCTTGATGAGCCAGGCCGGCCCTGTCGCATAACCGATGCGCCACCCGGTCATTGCATAGGCCTTGGACACACCATTCATGGTCAATACTCGCTCGGCCAATAGCGGGGTGACTTGAGCCAGGGTGAAGAACTCGAGATCATCGAAGATCAGGTGCTCATAGATATCATCACTTAGCACCATCACATGCTCGTGACGCAGCAGTACTTGCCCCAGTGCTTCAAGCTCCTCTCGGCTATATACAGCTCCACTAGGGTTGGACGGTGAGTTGAGAATCAGCCAGCGAGTGCGCAGTCCGATCACCGCTTCCAGTGCCTCAGCAGTCAGTTTGAAATTGCTGTGCGCGGTGCAAGGCACGATGACCGGTTCTCCTCCGCACAAATGCACGATTTCCGGATAGCTCACCCAGTAAGGCGCAGGCACGATGACTTGATCGCCTTCATTGAGGGTTGCCGCCAGCGCATTAAAGATCACCTGCTTACCGCCGCTCGACACCAACGTGTTGCGCCAGTCCACCTGCAGCCCGTTCTCGCGCTGAAACTTCTCAGCAACGGCCTCACGGAGTTGCTGCAGCCCCGCTACCTGCGTATAGCGCGTGTGCCCCGTTTTGATAGCCGCGATACCCGCTTCACTGACATGGGGCGGCGTATCGAAATCTGGCTCACCAGAACTGAGGGAGATGATGGAGGCTCCTCCGGCTCTGCGGGCGGCGACGCGGTCCATGACCTGATAGGTTGCCGAAGGGCGTGCCGCTTGCAGGAATCGATTCAGGGTGACTGGCATGGGAATCCTTTGTCATTGGAGTTATCGAGGGCACCAGTAGGATGCTGTTGTTTTCCTCCGATGATAGGGTCGCGCCCCTTCAGCACCCTATGCTTAATCTGCTGTAGGTTATGCCTTTAGGTTAATGGATACCGTGATTGAACACCCGCTTCGGCATGCTCTGAACGAGCAGTAGTCCTCAGTTCCCCGGGCACGGCTTGACCGGTCCAACCCCCGCCACTACGGGCCTTTTGCCTCACATGACCGAGTCTGGCTAGCGCGCACTGATAGCCGTTCGCACCTCAAAGCTCAAGTAAACATCCCTCACCAGCACCTGAAATAGGGTCAAGTCGGACCTCAGCACGTCTCCGGTCTTGCGTGCTAGGTTAGCTTCGGTCGGTCTTCACCGTTAGGGGCCGCCATCCAACACTGCGTATTATTCGGAGCATGGGTTCAAGAGATGAGCAAGACTTCCCTCGACAAAAGCAAAATCAAATTTCTCCTCCTCGAAGGGGTGCATCAGAACGCGGTCGACACTCTCAAGGCTGCCGGCTACACCAACGTCGAGCACCTGACAGGTTCACTGCCCGAGGCGGAGCTCAGAGCGAAGATTGCGGATGTCCATTTCCTAGGTATCCGTTCACGTACTCAACTCACGGATGAACTGTTCGAGCAGGCGAAAAAGCTCATTGCGGTGGGCTGCTTCTGCATCGGTACAAACCAGGTGGATTTGAAGGCTGCTAGAGCGCGTGGGATCGCCGTTTTCAACGCGCCTTACTCCAACACCCGCTCCGTGGCCGAACTGGTATTGGGCGAGATACTGGTCCTTGCCCGCGGCATTCCGGAAAAGAACGCATCTTGCCACCGTGGTGGCTGGATCAAGAGTGCCGCGAACTCCTTTGAGGTCCGAGGCAAGACCTTGGGCATCGTTGGTTACGGGTCTATCGGCACGCAACTTTCTGTAATGGCGGAAAGCCTGGGCCTGCAGGTGATCTACTACGATCCTTTGACCAAACTGCCTCTTGGTAATGCCACTCAGGTCGGCAGTTTGATGGAGTTGCTCCAGACCTCGGACATCGTCTCCCTGCATGTCCCTGAGCTGCCATCCACGCAGTGGATGATCGGTGAAAAGGAAATTCGCGCCATGAAGAAGGGCGGCCTGTTGATCAACGCTTCCCGTGGCACAGTAGTCGAACTCGATCACCTGGCAAGCGCAATCAGGGACAAGCATCTGGCTGGTGCTGCCATCGATGTGTTCCCGGTGGAGCCTCGCTCCAACCAGGACTCCTTCGACTCTCCTCTGCGCGGCCTGGATAACGTGATCTTGACCCCCCACGTTGGTGGCTCTACGGCCGAAGCCCAGGCCAACATAGGCTTGGAGGTTTCAGAAAAACTGGTTAAGTACAGCGACAACGGCACTACCATTTCCTCGGTAAACTTTCCTGAAGTTGCCCTGCCCTCTCATCCTGGCAAGCATCGCCTTCTGCACATCCATAAAAACGTGCCAGGGGTGCTGAGCGAGATCAACAAGGTCTTTGCAGAAAACAGCATCAACATCTCTGGTCAATTCCTCCAGACCGAAGAGAACGTTGGTTACGTGGTCATCGACGTGGATGCCGAGCACTCTGATCTGGCGCTCGCAAAGCTTCAGGACATCAATGGCACCATCCGTTGCCGCGTACTGTTCTGAAATTTTTGTCTGCAGTAAGCACAAATGGCCCGTACGCGGGCCATTTTTTGTTGAGCCTCACAAGCGATTGAGCAGGCAGTACGGCCTGCACGGTGGTGAGCATTGTCCTGAAGCTATAACCCGGCACATATCTAGCAATCGTCAGTCTCGGCCCCTGCCCATACCATCAAAAACGATCCACAAAACGAAAGCCCTACCAAAAATAAATCCGAGGCTTTGATGATGACTGTTCACACCTGTTGCGGGTATGCCTGCTCGCTCCCTAGCCTGATCCCGACTCGTTTGGTTAACGGGGAGGCACTATGAACAACTCCGCCAGCACCCCCGCCACAAACCACCGTCGCCAAGCCGTTTTTTGGCTAATGATCGGCGGAATGATCAACTACTTCGACCGTGCCACATTGGCCATCGCAGCACCAGAGATGTCACGAGACCTAGAGCTGAGTGCCACCCATATCGGCATGATGGGTACCGCATTCGCCTGGTGCTATGCCCTCGCCCAACTGCCGTCCGGATGGATCATCGACCGCTTCAATTCGCGCCTGGTTTTTGCTGGCTCAATGCTGCTCTGGAGCTTGGCAACACTGGCGACAGGCTTTGCCAGTGGCCTCATCGTGCTGATCCTCTTGCGAGCCTTGCTTGGAGTTACCGAGGCACCTTGCTGGCCAACGGCGACCAAGGTCATTTCTGTCTGGTACCCCAAACAGGAACGGGGCATCGCAACCGGAATTTTTACCAGTTCTGCCAAATGGGGAGCCGCCATCGCGCCTCCTGTGCTGGTCACCATCATGGTCTACTTCGGCTGGCGCGGCTTGTTCATCGTCAGCGGGCTGGCGGGGATCATTTATGCGATCATCTTCTACGCGTTTTTCCGCAACCCGGACAAGGCGCGCAGGCTTCCGGCTGACGAACTCGAGTTCATCAAGGCTGGTGGAGGCGGTGTCGAGCGCACCGGCGGCAACAAAGCATCGGGTATACCGTGGTCAACGCTATTCACCTACCGCGCGGTATGGGGCATGATCCTTGGGTACTTCTGCAACATCTGGATCTGGAACATGTTCATCGTGTTCCTCCCCTCCTACCTGTCAAAGACCTACCATGTGTCACTGGCCCAAATGGGTATTTACGCATCCCTGCCGTGGATCGGTGGCGCGATTGGGGCGGTACTCAGCGGCTTTGCGGTCCGCAGCATAGCCGAACGTTTCAACCTGACTTCGCTCAAGGCCACCAAGACAATGATCGGTCTGTCCACCACGCTGACCGTCATCACCGTATGCTGTCTGCCGCTTACTACCACGCTCCACTCGACAGTCGTGACAATGATCGTGGCACTGTTTTTCATCTCAGTGACCAACTCGCTTGCGTGGGCACTAGCCACCGAAATCGCCCCCCAATCTATGGTGGGGTCCGTCAGTTCAATCCAGAACTTCGGCGGCTACTTCGGTGGGGCATTCTCTCCTCTGGTGGCTGGTCTCATCGTCGATGCTACCGGTTCGTACGCATTGGCATTTCTCAGCGGCGGCCTGGTAGTAGTCGGCGCAGCGGTCGCTTACCTGTGGATCGTCGACAAACCTATTGAGGCGCGGGAACTCAAGGAAGATCTCGGTAATTTGGCGGTACCGCGTACCTGACTGCCGCTTCAATCAAAGGGCCAGAATGAACGCTGGCCCTTTGTACTTACTGCCCCCATACCCCTATACGGTGTTCACAGAGAAACCAGCATGGCCAAAGCAGCAGATGTTGTAGTGCAGTGTCTTGAGAATGAAGGCGTCCAGTATGTGTTCGGTATCCCAGGCGAGGAAAACCTCGACCTGCTCGAATCCCTGCGCAAGTCGAAGATCAAGCTGGTGCTGACCCGCCACGAGCAGTCCGCGGGCTTCATGGCCGCCACCTATGGCCGCCTGACCGGCAAGACCGGCGTCAGCCTGTCGACCCTGGGCCCTGGCGCGACCAACCTGGTGACCGCCAGTGCCTATGCGTATCTCGGCGGCATGCCGATGATGATGATCACCGGCCAGAAACCGATCAAGAAGTCCAAGCAGGGCCGCTTCCAGATCATCGACGTGTGCGGCATGATGGCCCCCATCACCAAGTACACCCACCAGTTCGCCTCGGCCGACAACATCCCGGCGCGCATGCGCGAAGCCTTCCGCCTGGCGGAAGAAGAAAAGCCGGGCGCCGTGCATCTGGAACTGCCGGAAGACATCGCCGCCGAACAGACCGACGCCCTGCCGATCCCGCCCAGCCTGCATCGTCGCCCACTGGCCGAGCACAAGGCTATCGAGGCCGCGATCGAGAAGCTCCAAGCGGCTCGCAACCCAATACTGGTGATCGGCGCCGGCGCCAACCGCAAGATGACCGCCAAGGTCCTTCAGCAACTGATCGACAAGACCGGCATCCCGTTCATCACCACCCAGATGGGTAAAGGTGTGGTCGACGAGCGTCACTCGCGCTTCCTGGGTAACGCCGCGCTGTCGTCCGGTGATTTCGTTCACCGCGCTGTCGAGGCCGCCGACCTAATCATCAACATCGGCCACGACGTGATCGAGAAGCCGCCGTTCTTCATGGTCCGTGGCGGCACCGAAGTCATCCACATCAGCTTCCGCTCTGCCGAAGTCGATGCCGTGTACTTCCCGCAGGTCGAAGTGATCGGCGACATTGCCAACGCCGTCTGGCAGATCAGCGAAGCGCTGACAGACACCGCACATTGGGACTTCACCCGCCTGATGGCGATCCGTGAAGCCAACGAAGCCCAGATCGCCGAAGGCGCTGACGATGGCCGCTTCCCGGTTTACCCCCAGCGACTGGTCGCGGACATCCGCCGCGTGCTGCCCTCCGAAGGCATCGTCGCCCTGGACAATGGCATCTACAAGATCTGGTTCGCCCGCAACTACAAGGCGCACAGGCCCAACACCGTGCTGCTCGACAACGCTCTGGCGACCATGGGAGCCGGCCTGCCATCGGCGATGGCGGCGCACCTGGTGCATCCGGACCGCCCGGTGATCTCGGTGTGCGGCGACGGCGGCTTCATGATGAACAGCCAGGAGCTGGAAACCGCCGTGCGTCTGGGCATGCACATCACCGTGGTGATCCTGCGTGACGACGGCTACGGCATGATCCGCTGGAAGCAGGCCAACATGGGCTTCACCGATTTCGGCCTGGACTACGGCAACCCGGACTTCGTCAAATACGCTCAAGCCTATGGCGCCAGCGGCTATCGAGTGGAAAGTGCGGATGCCTTGCTACCGCTGCTCGACCATTGCATCTCCAACCCGGGCGTACACGTGATCGATTGCCCGGTGGATTACAACGAAAACGACCGCATCCTCAACCAAGAACTGCGCGAGCGCAGCCTCGCGATCTAAGAAATTCTCTTCGGGTGCCCAGATTAGGCACCCTTTTTTTGGCCTGGGTATCCGGTAACGCGCAAATCACCCGTCCAGCCAGGCTTGCGTCAGCCGCACCCAGAAGCTGGCACCGACCGCAAGAATGTCGTCGTTGAAGTCATACTCCGGATTATGGACCATGCACCCTCCCCGGCTGCCAATTCCATTGCCGATATAGGCATAGCAGCCGGGCACCTGTTCCAGCATGTAGGCAAAGTCCTCGCTGCCCATTACCGGCCTGGATTGCGCCTGCACACGCGCCTCGCCCAGCAGATCGAATGCGACTGCCGTGGCGAACTCGGTCATGTGCCGATCGTTGACCAATACCGGGTAACCCCGGTCATAGTGGATTTCGGCATGCAGCCCGAAGCTTTCCGCCTGGCCGATCACCAGCGCACGGATGCGTTGCTCGACCCGCTGCCGCACCGTGGCATCCAGCGTGCGCACAGACAGCCTCATCTCGACAGTCTCGGGGATGATGTTGAAGGCCTCCCCCGCATGCACACTGCCCACCGAGATCACCGCGGCATCGAGCGGATCGACGTCACGCCCGACAATGGTCTGTAGCGCAACCATGATGGCTCCGGCCGCAGGCATCGGGTCGCACGCACGGTGGGGAAATGCGCCATGCCCGCCTACGCCACGCAAGATGATGGTCACGTTGTCGGAGGATGCCGCCATTGGCCCCACGCAGAAGGCCATGTCACCGGCGGCGATGCCTGGCATGTTGTGCAGCGCGAACACGGCATCGCAGGGAAATCTGTCGAACAGGCCGTCATCCATCATCGCCTTGGCGCCACCGAAGCCTTCCTCGGCCGGCTGAAAAATCAGGTTCACGGTGCCGCTGAACGCACGGGTCTGCGCCAGGTGGCGGGCCGCACACAGCAACATGGCGGTATGACCATCATGCCCGCAGGCATGCATCTTCCCCGCATTCACGCTCGCATAAGGCAGGCCGGTGTGCTCGGTGAGCGGCAAGGCATCCATGTCCGCACGCAGGCCGACGCTGCGGGTGGCGCTGCCGGCTCGCAGCACGCCGACCACACCGGTGCCGCCCAGGCCTCGATGAACCTCGTAACCCCAAGCCGTCAAGCACTCGGCCACCAGATCACTGGTAACGGTTTCTTCAAAGGCAAGTTCAGGGTGCGCATGGATGCGTCTGCGCAGCTCGATCGACTCTGGCGCAATGGCAGCGATGTCGGGCAAGACGGGTGACATGGTGTTTCCTCATGGGCGGGTTCTTGTGTGAGCGGAGCCTATCCCCCATGGCTGCAGCTCATAAGCCAATGAATGGTGTTGGTGTTCACCGACGATTGCCGCTGGGCAGCCACCCGCACAGCACAGATAATCCGCTCCCCCGTCCAGGCCACGGATCGTCCATGAAATACCACCAGCTCAAAGCCTTCGTCACCATCGTCGAGGAAGGCAGCATTCGTGCGGCAGCACGGCATCTGCACCTGTCGCCTGCTGCGCTGACCAAAGCCATCAAGGAACTCGAGCACGTCCTGGGCGTGTCGTTGATCGTGCGCACCACCCGGGGCGTGCAACTGACCGCCATCGGGCAGCAGCTCAACGTCCGCGCCCGGCTCATCGTTGCCGAGATGCAGCGCGCCCGCGAAGATGTCGAGCAAGCACGCGACGGGGCCGTCGGCTCGCTGGCGGCCGCCATCACCCCGGCCACGGCCCTGACCATCCTGCCGGAGGCCTTTGCCGCCTTCCGCCGTCGCTTTTCGGGCGCACGGGTTAACATCAGCGAGGGCTTCCCGGGTACCGCGTTACGGCAACTGCACGACGGCACACTCGATTTTGCCGTGTTGGCGATGGGGGCCGAGACGATCGCCGACGAGTTCGAGCACGTGGAGTTGTACAGGAGCGAGCTGGTGGTGGTCGCAAGGCTCGGGCATCCCCTGTCGCATGCAACCAGCCTGGCAGAACTGGCCGATGCCGACTGGCTGCTCAACCTGGCGCCGGACAGCTCTTCCCAGGTGCTGTTCGATGCCTTCCACCGGCAGGGCCTGCCCACACCGACGCGTATCGTTGAATGCCTGAGCTACGGCGTTTCCCATGGCCTGGTCCAGGGCTCCGACCTGATCACGGCCATGCCCCGCCAGTTGCTGGATTTCAAGTGGCAAAGCTCGGTGTCGGTGCTCCCCCTTGAAGACACCATCCCGCCGATATCGATGCAGATCGTCACCCGGCGCAACAGCCCACCCACACCAGCGGCCAGCATGTTGATCGATTGCCTGCGCGACGCTGCCAGAAGACGGGGGCTGGACTGAGCGTCGAGGGTGGCAAACCACGGTTAACACCGTGGCTTTTTGTTGGCTCGTTAACCCGTCGTGGAGATCGTAGCCTTGCCCCTGCGTCGCCCAAGGTCAAACGGGAGCGGCGCCTGTGCTCGATCACTCGAAAAACAATAATCGGAGAGCCGCCCTTCATGCGCCCGACATCGAAACACCGCTCCTTCACTACCGTCTTCCTGGTCGAGTTGTGGGAACGCTTCGGCTTCTACGGCATGGCCGCGCTGCTGGTGCTGTTCATGATCGACAAACTCGGTTTCGAGGACAGCCGTGCCAACCTGACTTGGGGCGCCTTCAGTGCCCTGGCGTTTGCTGCCCCCGCCATCGGCGGCTGGATCGGCGACCGGGTACTCGGCGCCCGCCGCACCATGATCGCTGGCGCCGTGGTGCTGTGCAGCGGCTACCTGATGCTGGCCCTGGCGCGGCAGGAACTGCCCTACCTGTTTGCCGCCCTAAGCGTGATCGTGGTCGGCAACGGCCTGTTCAAGGCCAATGCCGCCAGCCTGGTTCGGCGCATCTATGAAGGCGATGAGGCACGCATCGACAGCGCCTTCACCACCTACTACCTGGCGATCAACCTCGGTGCGGCTGCCTCGATGTTGGCGACGCCCTGGATCAAGGACCACTGGGGCTGGAGCGCAGCCTTCGCGGTATGCTGCGCAGGCATGGCCTTCGGCATCCTCAACTTCCTGCTGATGTACCGCACGCTGGCGCACATTGGATCGCCCGCCGATAGCCAACCGGTGTGCTGGAAGCGTGTCGCCGGGATAGTCGCCGGAGCTGTGGCACTGAGCTTGTTCACCGCCCTGGTACTCGAACACACCTTGCTGGCCACCTTCACCATCTGGGCCGCCGGGCTCACCGTACTGTCGATCTTTCTCTACATGACCGTCAGGGCGGCGCCAGCGGAACGCGCCGGTCTGCTTGCAGCACTCATACTGACCCTGCAGGTGTTCCTGTTCTTCATCTTCTACCAACAGCAATACACCTCCATCACGCTGTTCGCACTGCGCAATGTCGACCCACGGTTCACCTTCTTCGGGCACACGCTGTTCACCTGGAGTGCTGCTCAGTTCCAGGCGCTCAGCGCTATCTGGATCATTGTGCTGGGGCCGTTCCTGGTCTTGCTCTACAACAGGCTGGCCAGCCGTGGTCACGATGCCCCGGTCGCGGTGAAGTTCACCCTCGGCTTCGCTGCGGTAGCGGCCAGCTTCTTCCTACTCGCGGTCAGCGGCCAGTTCGCGGTGGACGGTAGAGTGTCGTCCTGGTTCGTGGTCTGGAGCTATGCGCTGTACGCACTCGGCGATTTGCTGATCAGTGGCCTGGGCCTGGCGATGATCTCGCGCTATGTGCCAATACGGATGAGTGGCTTCATGATGGGCGCCTACCTGGTAGCCGCTGGCGTGGCCCAGTACCTGGGCAGTGCGGTGGCGAACCTTGCGCAATTGCCGCCAGCAGGCATGCAGGCGGCCCTGTCGCTACCGCTCTACATGCGCTTGTTCAACGGGCTTGGGTGGGCAGCTCTAGGGGGAATGACGCTGGCGTTACTGTTGTTACCGTTGCTGAAAAGACTGTCGCGGGCTCATCAGAGCAATACGACAGAACAGGAAGAAGCAAGTACTACTATTGAGCGTCCAGCAGTTACTGGCTAGCCGCTAGCCTGGCACCATTTCAAATGGCCGCGATAGGGATACTAGCCCCCCGCATTGGAAGTGAACGCCCATGCGGGGGCTTTGTAAGCTTCTATCCAGTCTCAAGTTCCTGAACCCGGGCTAGAGAATTGCTGTGCGACGTGACGGTAATCGGTCCTACTTCAGGGTTGGGCAAATGAGGAGGTCAAATGCCTTAAGCGAAGCGCTGAACGACACTTCGCATTGCGACTTCACCCGCCTGATTGCAATCCGTGAAGCCAATGAAGTGCAGATCACGAATGCGGCGACGACAACCGCTTCCCAGTGTACCCGCAGCGAGTTGCTGACATCCCTGACTTGGCCCGACTCAATGGCCCAGAGCGGACATTGACTGCGTCCAAAAAAAGGCTGCACCACCTGTTTCGCACGTATGCAATCGAGGAGGTGCAGCCTTTCGCTGCTCTAGTTGAGCGTGGTTATCTAGCTATCGCGCGTCCTCGCAGAAGCGGTGGATAGCCTGACACGCCGCACGCAGAGAATCGTCATCGAGCGCGTAAGCAATACGGAGGTAGCCAGAAAGACCAAAAGCACTGCCCTGAACGACTGCAACGTTGGCCTCCTCTAGCAACGCCAGGGCCACCGCCTCATCATTGACCAACTCACAACCGGCGGGAGAACGCTTGCCGATCAGCCCAGAACAGTCGGCGAAAGCGTAGAAAGCCCCTCCCGGAACTTCGCAACTAATGCCCGGCGCTTGGTTGAGCAACTCGACCATAAAGTCGCGACGTTGCTGGAAGACTTCGCGGCTATGAGCGATGAAGTCTTTCGGACCGTCGAGGGCAGCGATTGCTGCGTGCTGCGAGATGGAACAGGCACCTGAGGTCTGTTGCCCCTGAAGCTTCTCCATCGCCTCGAGCAGCCAGCGGGGACCGGTAGCAAACCCGATTCGCCAACCCGTCATGGCATAGGCTTTCGACACGCCGTTCATGGTCAACGTTCGTGCAGCCAGACGTGGTTCAACCTGGGCAAGCGTGAGGAATTCACGGTTGTCGAAAATCAGGTGCTCGTAGATGTCGTCAGCGAGAATCAGAACCTGCGGATGGGCCAGCAACACCTCAGCCAGAGCCTGCAGTTCGTCGCGATCGTACACGGCGCCCGTGGGATTGGACGGCGAATTCAGGATCAGCCAGCGGGTGTTCGGGCCGATGGCTTCGGCCAGTGCTTGCGGGGTCAGCTTGAAGCTCGATTCGGCGCCGCAAGCGAGAATGCGCGACTCGCCACCACAAAGCTCAACCATTTCTGGATAGCTGACCCAGTACGGCGCGGGGATCACAACTTCGTCGCCTTCGTTGAGGGTTGCGGCCAGGGCATTGAAGATGACTTGCTTGCCGCCGCTGCAGACCAGCGTGTCCTGCCAGCTGACGTCCAGACCATTCTCACGCTGGTATTTACGCGCGATGGCTTCTCGCAACGTACGAAGGCCGGCCACCTGGGTGTAACGAGTATGACCATTGTTGATTGCACTGATGGCTGCGGTACGGATGTGCTCCGGCGTATCGAAGTCAGGCTCACCCGCGCAAAGCGAAATGATCTTCGCCCCTTCTGCGCGTCGCGCAGCCACGCGGTCGATGATCTTGTAGGTTGCCGAAGGCTTGGCAGCCTCCAAGCGACGGTTCAGCGTTTCCAGGCTCACGCGTGTTCCTCCGGATGAGTAAGGCCCATCAGGTCCATGGTGGTGTGACCCTCGCGCAGCTTGGCCATGAACGCTGCTTCTTTGTCCGCACGTTTCTGGCCTTCGCGTAGCGTGCGTTCGACTGCATCCGCCGGGATGATGATCACACCGTCCTCGTCCGCGACGACCAGATCGCCGGCGCTTACTTGTGCACCGCTGAAGTCGAACGGTTTACCTACTGAAGGCGTAGTCGCCTTGACAGTACCTTTGACCGATATACCCCGCGCGAACACCGGGAAGCCATGCGCTTCAAGCGCGGCGATGTCGCGTACGCCGCCATTGATTACCAAACCGACAATGCCTGCGGCTTCCGCCGCCACCGTGAGCACTTCACCCCAGTAGCCAGCAATGAAGTCGGCGCAATCACAGACCAGGACGCTACCGCGCGGCGCTTTTGCCACGGCCAAGTGCAAGCCCAGGTTGTCACCAGGCGAACACTGCAGCGGGTAAGCGGGGGCGGCAATGAAGGCGCCCTTCCAGACAGCGCGAATCGCGCGGTCGACTGCAGATGGCAGCCCAGAGGCCTCATACAAGGTGGAACTACCGAGGACCTTTGCAATGTTCTGATAATCGTGTGGAAGGCTCATGGCTGTTTGCTCTGCAGGGAGTGGTAACCGAGGGCGGCACGAGCTTCTTTGAGGCTCTTGCCAGTGGCGATCTGTTCGCGGATCTGTGCTTCGACATGTTCGATGCGACGTGCCGTTTCAGCGACCTCCTGCGCACGATTGCGCGGGACGATGACGACGCCATTGGCGTCAGCGACAACGATGTCGCGGGCGCAAACCCGAGCCTGGCCAACCGACACTGGCTGGTTTACAGCCACGACTTCCACGCGGTCCTTGCCGGTACGCATGTAACGGCCTTTGCTGAACAGCGGGTAGCCTTCACCCAACGCCTTGTTCACATCGCGGCAGACACCGTCGATGACCGTACCGGCAATACCCCGGGCCAGTGCGTATTGGGTCATGATGTCGCCCCACACCGTGCAATCAGTACGACCGTCGTTGGCGATGACCACTACGTCGCCTGGTGCTACTTCATCAATGAAGTCACCGACAGTGCCGGGCGGTGTGCTCGCGCTGACGTACTGAACAGTGAAGGCAGGACCGACGACGACCTCGCTGTAGTTGGCCAATGGCGCGATACCGAAGGCCTGGCCTGGAAGGCCCAGTTTATCCATCGCGTCGGACACACCCGGGGTATCCAAGCCTTCGAACAAGGCGACCAGGTCTTTATCAGAAAGGCTCATATCAGTGCTCCACCTTGATGGCTTCGAATTGCGTGTCGTGCATGACTTCTTCGACCGAGCGACCGGCGCGAACAGCGTCGACCATGCCGGCTTGGCGGCGGTCAATACGCTCAGCCAGATCAAGCACTTTCTCGATGGCATTGGCCGGGACGAAAACGGTGCCGCATTCATCGGCGATCACGTAATCGCCCTCATCAACTTCAACACCGGCCATGCGAACTTTGACGGCCGCGTCGATCTGGATGAGTCGGTTGCGCGCGCTGATCATGGTCACGCCGCGTCCGAAGACCGGGTAACCGATATCCGCGCTGCCGCAGATGTCGCGGCTGAAGCCATCGATGATTGATCCACGAATGCCTTTGCGCTGGGCTGCGTTGGCGAGGATGTCGCCCCAGCTGGAGATACCGTCGACACCACCGGCGATCACCAGCACGCGGTCATCGGTGGTGACCTGCTCCACGACCGGGGTAATCAGGTGAACGGTGGGCGCCACGTCCTGCTTTGGCCCCAACTGCACGGTGCTGGCTCGGCCGACAATTTTGGGGCAGTTCCAGAGCGGCATCAGGCCATTAGTGGCGCCAGGCAGTTCGAGGAAGTCCAGAGCGTCCGACACTGTGTTGGTATCGAGCGCAGCCAGGCGTTCAAGCGGGGCTTTCAAGCTCATCTGTTGCAGGCCTCTTGTAGGTGAGGCTTGAGTATCGGCGCCGAGATTTGATACGTATATTACGAATAAGCTAAGCTTGTTATATCCTAAACCTATGGAAAAGCGCTGTGATCAACTTTCGCTTGATACGCCACCTTTGGCTGTTCCTGGCTGTGGCAGAAGACCAAAATTTCAGTCGCGCGGCCAAGCGGCTGGGTATGTCGCAACCGCCGTTGACCGAGCAGATCCAGGCGCTCGAACAGTCGCTACGCGTTCAACTTTTTACCCGTTCTCGCCGCGGAGCACAGCTTACTGCCGCCGGCGCCGCGATTCTTCCCGCGGTCCGGAAATTCGCTGATCAACTGGAGCGACTAGAGTTGGCGGTTCACGAAGCCGTCGCAGGACATGCCGGCGTGGTGACCATCGGGGCCATTACATCGGCGATGATCGACGTGCTACCCCCGTTGATCGAGCGCTTCAAACAGAACCATCCGTTGATTACGGTATCGGTTCGGGAGATAGATAGCGCGGAAGCCATACCCGCACTGGAGGCAGGTGATATCGACATTGCATTCGCACGCCTGGAAGGGAATCTCGGTCGACATATTCAATCCTTGCCGTTGTCCGAAGATAGGCTGGCTGTAGCACTACCCAAAGACCATCCCTTGGCTGCCAAGGAGTCAATCTCTCTACAAGCCCTCGCGGACGAAACCTTGGTCATGGCTTCACGGGATGTGAGTCCTGTGTACTTTGACTACCTGGTTGGGCAGTGCAAAGCCAGCGGCTTCGCACCGCGCATCGTCCACCAGGTGCGGTCCGTATCGTCACAAGTCGCCTTTGTCAGTTGCGGACAGGGCATCGCATTGGTGCCGACGTCTATGGGTAAACTCGCGCCGGAGAACGTCCTTATCCGCCCCCTACATCCCGAAGTGAAAGTGGTGATCACGGCCATGGCCTGGCATAGCGAGCACAAAAACCCATTGGTGGAGGGAATGATCGACCATGCAAGGCAAGATTTGCAGTCATAGGCCAGGCGTATGACAGGGTTCGTGGCTTCGTATTTTACAAATCATTTGGCGAGTTCAACATTGGGGACTCTGTTATAGGAGTTTGTATCCGTGTCCCATGCAGCTCGCTTCACGTACGAGAAAGTCCCATTGAACATCGATGGTGTACAGCTCGATCTGGCGGTGATACACCGCACCGGGCCAAAAACGCCCATCCTGTTCCTCCACGGTTTCGGTTCCACCAAAGAAGACTACGCCGATATCACGCTGCAAGCGTCTTTTGAAGGAAACCCCTTCATTGCCTATGATGCGCCAGGCTGCGGTGAGACGGAGTGCGCCGACCTCTCGCGCATCAACATCCCATTCCTCGTGAAAACCGCGCAGGCCGTGCTCAGGCATTTCGGAGTCGACAAGTTTCATCTGGTAGGCCATTCCATGGGGGGGCTGACCGGCTTGGTATTGGCTCACGAAGAGCCTGATCGCATTCAAAGCTTCGTTGATATCGAAGGCAACATTGCACCTGAGGATTGCTTCCTCAGTCGGCAGATCCATGATCATGATCGTGAGGACGACGCGGGCTTCTTCCGTGATTTTATCAATCGCACCCGGTTGGCTTCTGATCCTGCAAGTGCACTCTATGCCGCCAGCCTCGCGCATAAAGTACGGACCGGCGCAGTGCGTGGCATTTTCGAATCGATGGTGGACTTGTCCGACAATGCTCAGCTGATGGACAAATTCCTCGCACTACCCTTCCCGCGCCAATACATGTATGGGATAACCAACTCACACCTGTCCTACCTCGACCATATCGCTGCACAAGGCGTGGAACTGGCGTGCATCCCTGATTGCGGTCATTTCCCGATGTATTCGAACCCTGCCCTGATGTGGAAGCACATCAAGGCTTTGCAAGACCGCGCCTGATCGGATCATATCTTCACCACGCGGCTGAGTCGGCCGCGTGATGCTCGCACTACCCCCAGTAAAAATAACAATGAGGTTGCGCCATGCTCGAAGCCATCAATGGTTTTCTTTCGGGAAAGCTGCTCATCGTCCTGGTCGTCGGACTAGGGACTTATTTCACCATCAAGACACGCTTTGTGCAGCTTCGCTATTTCCTGCACATGTTTAAAGTTTTCAAAGACAGCCTCACCAGCAGTTCAGCGCAAATTAGCTCGTTTCAAGCGCTTATGTTAAGCCTCGCGGGCCGGGTAGGTGCAGGCAACATTGCCGGCGTTGGGGTTGCTGTAACAATGGGTGGTCCGGGTGCTGTTTTCTGGATGTGGGTCACAGCTCTGGTTGGAATGGCGACCACGCTTATGGAATGTAGCTTGGCCCAGTTGTACAAGCGTAAAGATGCCAGCGGCCAATTCTATGGCGGACCTTCCTTCTACATTGAATACGGGTTGAACAAGCGATGGCTCGGCGTACTGATGGCAATTTTGCTCATCGTCACCTTCGGCTTTTCATTCAACGGTCTTCAATCGCATGCCGTAACGCACTCCCTGCAAAATGCCTTCGGCATCGATCCTACTCATTCGGGCATCGTCCTGGCCGTCGTGCTGGGGCTGGTATTTGTAGGCGGCATCAAGCGTATCGCGAAGGTGGCAGACCTATTGGTACCGGTGAAGACGCTAGCCTACGTGGCGGTAACATTCTACGTGATTGTTTTGCAGTTCGATCATGTGCCAATGATGCTGCTGACCATCATCAAAAGCGCCTTCGGCCTGGACCAGGCTTTCGGCGGCCTCATTGGCAGCGCCATCGTGATGGGGGTCAAACGCGGCGTGTTCGCCAATGAAGCCGGCCTGGGCAGTGCTCCAAACGTGGCGGCAGTGGCCGAGGTCAGACACCCAATTTCTCAAGGTGTGGTACAGGCGTTTAGCGTGTTCTTCGACACGTTCGTCATTTGTACCTGCACTGCTCTGCTGATCCTGCTGTCCGGCTTCTACACCGCCGGCTTTGCCGGTGACGGTCTGGTTCTGACCCAAAACTCACTAGCTGCGGTTGTGGGCGACTGGGGGCGCATTTTCATTAGCGCTGCACTGGCATTGTTCGTGTTTACCTCGATCCTCTACAACTACTACCTCGGCGAGAACAACCTGAAGTTTATCCTTGGTGAAAGTCGCAAGGTACTTCTCGGCTACCGCGCAATCGTGCTAGCACTCATTCTCTGGGGCTCAATGGAAGACCTATCAACCGTATTCGCGTTTGCCGACATCACCATGACCCTTTCCGCCTTGGTAAACCTGATCGCCCTGACGCTGCTGTGCAAAGTTGGCCTCAGGCTGCTCGCAGACTACGACAAGCAACGTAAAGCGGGTGTTACCGAACCAGTCCTGACTGCTAGTGCTTTTCAGGATGTGAATATCGACCAGGGTATCTGGGCTCAACAACCCCCAGCCCCCGTAGATAACCCAGCAGTTGTGGTTAGCCACCGCTAAATCTGGCTGTGGCGATGGGGTCCATTACGAGGTCCCATCGCCTGCGTAACTTAGGAGGTTCAATATGAATGCGAGCCCGCTACCTACTCCGCAAATCTGCTTTCCCGGAGGGAACTATCTGCACTTCGACGTAACCGCCAAAAATTTCAACGTGCCGGTTCAGGATCAGCTCACACGGATCAAAACAAAGGTATTGAAAACAATCAAGGGTATTGAGGACATCCACCTCGGCCTTAACCACATGACGATCCTTTACAACCCCTTTTTGATTTCTCCGATCAGCTTGGCTAACGATCTGCGGAAACACTGGCTTGCCACATGATCGCCGAAGGTAACTCCGACTCAAACCTTTTGTACTCCAAAGCGACGCCCGGCAAGAAGATCGGACGTCGTAAGGAGTCGATCTTAACCGTGGAGGGTTACGCTTTGCGAAACCGGAATTCGACCTACGGTGATGTCATTGGCAACTGCAGCTCGGTCTGCATAGCCGAAAGAAATACCAAAAAGCATTTTCATCTCCAAGTCGATGCCCAGCACCTCGCGGACAGTATGGGCATACATTCCCAAAAGCGTCTGCGGGATACCTGCCAATCCATGAGCAGTCAATGACAACAAGAATGTTTGGCCGTACATGCCTAGGTCACTGGCCACCCGAACGCTATCCCCTAGCGCAGGCATGAAGAGTAAGGCCACATGTGGCGCGCCGAAGAAATTCAAGTTCTGACGCATAGCTTTAGCACGGCCCTCTTTATCCTCACGAGTGACATGAATGGCATCGTAGCGCGCTTTCGCGCTGGATCGAGCCCGCTCCGCATAGATTTCAGGGTATTCAGTCATATCAAAGTAGTAGTCCGGTGTGAAGCGCTCGGCATCATCAGCAGCCGACAGTGCCATAGCGAGCTCGTCACGTTTAGCGCCTGACACCACGTGGACCTGCCATGGCTGTGTGTTGCAGTTGGAGGGGGCCTGCTGGGCGTCTTCTAGCACCGCCTGGATCAGATCGGAAGGAATAGCCTGCGGCAGAAACTCACGCATGGATCGACGATGACGTACTACATGGCTGAAATGGTGGCTCGACATATTCATTGAATTGACTCAGGTAGTGAAAAGGTCGAGCAGGCTAAGCCGGTTCAATGTGTGGATAAATAGTTAACGGGTCACAACTTTAACTACTCGCAGTTGTTAATAGATTAGCGCCGAAGCGGTATGTATCGGCGCTGCCGTGCGCTCGGATCACGCCAGCTTGGTAGGTCAGGACCTGCGTTAATCGGGCGCGCATCTGGGAGCAGTTCCGAATCTAAATACTGACAGCACCTCCCTCACCTCGCTATATTAGGTCTGATAAGCACAGGTTATCGGTATCTATTAGCGTCGCCGTCGGCGCTTGCGTCAGACCACCAATCCATGCACCGGGTGCGGTAACCGTAGTGAAGCCAGCCATGTTCAGCCAGGCCCTATTCTGCGGTGTGCCGGGTGCGTTGGACGCCAATTAGACGGGACTTTCAGGGGTGGATCAGCGGCACGACCGACTGGCTTTAGCAGCTTTCCTCGGAACTCGATAAACTCAGGGTATTTTCAGATAGCAGTCCGCAGTCGCTCCCCTTACCTGCAAGATCGGTGGCGAGCAACCCCGCCTGACGTCTTAGTGTTAGAGTTTCTCGACTGTCGCCTTCGGAACACTTGCCATGAAGAGTTTCACGATCCACGGACTTAGCGAGCAGCCCTCAACGAGCTGCTGGACCTCTGCTCATGGGGCTTTTTTAACAAGGCTGTCCCGTCCTGAATAAGGTTTACACCTCCCATCCCGAATTTCCGGAGAGTCAGATGGAGCAAGGTGTAAAGCGCACACAGCGTGATTACTCACT
>NZ_JBIVHW010000013.1:0-199214 GCF_044749405.1 Pseudomonas sp. NPDC089422 | reverse complement strand
GCCTCCGGCTCGATCACCGCCAGCGTCGGTTTCGCCCAGAGCGCCGGCCTGATCCTCGGCGGCTCGATCAGCCAGACCAACTTCCTCGGTACCGGCAACAAGGTGTCCATCGGCCTGACCCGTTCGGAGTACCAGACCAAATACAACTTCGGCTTCGTCAACCCCTACTTCACCGAGGACGGCGTAAGTCTGGGTTACAACCTGTTCTACAGCAGCACCGACTACAGCGACTACTACAGTGACGGCGTGTCCTACTACGCCATCAACAGCTACGGCGCGGGCGTCAACTTCGGCTACCCGATCAACGAAACCTCGCGCCTGACCTACGGCCTGACCCTGCAGCACGACGACATCAACCCAGGCACCTACAGCGCCGACGAGATCTACGACTTCATCCAGCGCGAAGGCAAGAGCTTCAACAACCTCAAGGCCTCGATCGGTTGGTCCGAGTCGACCCTGAACAAAGGCGTGCTGGCCACCCGCGGCCATTCCCAGGCCCTGACCCTGATGGCCACCACGCCGGGCAGCGACCTGTCGTTCTACAAGCTCGACTACAACGGCCAGACCTTCCTGCCCATCAGCAAGGACACCACGCTGCGCCTGCACACCACCCTGGGATACGGCAACGGCTACGGCTCCACCGACGGCCTGCCCTTTTACGAAAGCTACACCGCTGGTGGCCAGGGCTCGGTACGCGGTTTCAAGGACGGCACCCTCGGCCCGCGCAGTACCCCGGCTACCGGCACCTACTCGAGCGCCGGCCAGGCCTATTACTCCGACCGCGACACCGACGTGCTCGGCGGCAACATCCTGGTCACCGGCGGCGCCGAGTACATCTTCCCGATGCCGTTCATCAAGAACCAGAGCCAGCTGCGCAGCTCGGTGTTCGTCGACGCCGGCAACGTCTACGCCGATACCTGTTACCTGTCCACCACCCAGGGCTGCGGCAACATCGACCTGAACCAGCTGGCGGTGTCGCTGGGTGTGGGGGTGACCTGGTACAGCCCGATGGGGCCGCTGAGTTTCAGCCTGGCAGCACCACTGAAAAAGCCGGACAACGCCGAAACACAGATCTTCCAGTTCTCCCTGGGGCAGACCTTCTGACTCAGCGCACACAAATTACCGGTTTTTACCCTCGCTTAACCCAAGTTGACAGTCAGCTTGCCTAAGCTGAGAGACATATGAACATGCCTTGCAGGTAACCCCATGCCCCCCTTCGCCCCCTCCGCCCTGGCCTCGGCACTGCACGACGACAGCCCTGCCTCGCTGCTCGACCTGGTGCAGCTGCGCCTCAGCACCGTGCTGGGCCCACGCTACACGGTGATTCTCGCTGCCAGTGGCGACGACGCCAGCCACTACCACCTGGCAATCCAGCATAGCCAGAGCGGCCTGTCGCTGGAGGACAATGGCAGCATCGGCCCGGGCTTCGCCGAGCGGCTGCTGGCCCTCGGTGGGCAGGTCAAGGCCATGCTCGAGTCGCAAACCTTCGCCCGCATGGGCAGCGACGATCCTGCCCGGCCGCTGGTATGGCTCAGCGATCGGGCTGGTTCAGATGGCGCCTGATGGCGCCACAGGTGTGGCCATGGACCGTTGGCGTTTCCACCTTGACGCGCAATTTCCTTGTTGAGACTGCATGCTTCACAGTAACGTCAAGCTGAATACTCAACATAAACTTAACAACTTTCCGCCGCACAGATCCATACTTTCCAGCCATGCTTTAACCTTTCAGAAAACCCGCACAGCCTTGCATGCATCAAACTTTCTGTAACTAATTAAACCTGTTCAGCTAAATATGTATTTTCATATATTTCCCAGCCTCGACTGCAACGACGCGCCTCAACGACGCGCCTCAACAGTCACCGCTATTCAAGCAGCTGGGTGAATATGAAAAAGAAAAAACTGATCGCCTCCGCATTACTCAGTGCCGCCGTTCTATCCGGCTGTACGGTGACATTGGCTCAACCCTACGATGCCGAACTTTATAAAAACACTGAGGCCTTCTACAAAAACGCTGCGACGCTACTGCTCAAGGGGGAGCGTGCAAGCCCTGTCAGCAAGCAACAACTTTCAGTCTTGAGGGCAAAGGATGCACGCCAGCATCCCGGGCATTTCAGCCGATACCAGGTTGAATACGACGAGCTTCTGGTCGAAAGCAACACCCTCATCCTGCGGGCGCTGGCCAACGCAGGAGCGGTCAGCGAGCCCGGCAAGCAGCTGCACGCCCGCGTCGAGCAGTCGCTGCAAGAGCAGCTCGGCAACCAATGCGATGTGCTGCAGCGCGACTTTCCCGACGCCGACCTGACCACGCGCAACTACGTAGATCTCAAGTGCCTGGTCAGCAAGTGGCAGCACGAACATCAGCAAGCCAGCTATCAGGTCTTGAACAAGGCCATTTGGCAGAATCGCAAGCACACGCTCTTCGACAGCATACTGGCCATCCAGGCTGCGACAGCCAACGCACCGTCTTCGAGGATAAGCCCATGAGCACCATCATCAATGGCGTGGACCTCGACGCGGTCCTGCTCGAGGCGATCAACGCCGCAAAAACCATTATTCAGTCGGATTGGCCAGTCATTCGGGCTGAAGTGGAAGGCCTCGGCCGCGGCATGGCCAGAGATATGATATTCCTTCATCAACAGCAACAAGGCGGCGCATGGAGTGAACACGATATCGGACTATTCCTCGATGACCAGAAGATAGTCGCACGCCTGCGCCTTCGCTCCATTGCGATTGTCACACTGCAACTTGCAGAGGCCATTCTCAACGCCATGACTGCGGTGTTCAGGTCGGCCATCTACCGGGCACTTGGCTGTGACGTGCGATAATTGGTCTGCAAAGGAAAACACATGATGGAAAATCAGATCCGCTCTGCCGAGCTGTTGGTAAAAAATGCGCTGTCAGACCCTGAAATCCTGCAGAGGATCCAGGACGATCCGCATGGCGCGCTCACCGCACTCAAGGAAGAAACCGTACAACAACTACCGCACCTGGCACGTCCGAACGATGCCACCACCAATCGAATCTGGCTCGTCATTGTCGGTTCTTTCACGCTGGTCATGCTGTATACCGTCTGGATACTGGGGAGTGGTGTCAGCGAAAGCACAATTGAAACCCCGGTGACGAAATCCGACACGATCCTCACCGTACTCATGACGGTGATCAGCTTCCTCACGGGCTTGTTGTCGCCCAGTCCGGTGACCTACAAGTAACCCTGAAGGCACTAAAGCACTGAGGAGGCTGAACTTTTGCGCTATTGCTGGTCTATCTGAGCATGCTCACGCGAGCGGATACGCAGCCTCGAGAGGCAACGCATCCGCATGTTCAAAGATAACCAGGGGATTGCCTGCGTTCATGAAACTCTACTTTTCGAAGCTCCTGTTCGCCAGCCTGTTCGCGTTCACGGCCGCAGGTTCGGCGTCGGCGATGCAAATGCACAGTCCGAACCCGGTACAGGCCACTGACACTGCCCTCCACACGCCAGCCAAGCCCGGCCAGAGCCCCTGGCCGAACCTGGCCAGCATCGCCGACGGCCATCCAGGCCCGCTGCTCGCCCATGATGACGACCGCTACTGGCGCGACGGCCGCTGGCATTACCACAGCGAAGACCGCCGCCGCGAAGAATGGCGTCGCGCGCAATGGCGCCGGGAACAGGCACGCCGTGAAGCCGAACGCCGCCACGAATGGGAGCGCCGCAACGAGCGCGCCCACCACTACGATGACGACCACCGCTACTATCGCCGCTAAGCCCTGGCGGCCATTTGTGCCCTGCAGTTCCTTCGTCTATGTTCACAGCAGCCAGCCACTGGCTCGACAGCGAAGGGACTGCAGGCATGAAAACAACGTTTTTCAGGTTCTCCCCACTCCTCCACGGCCTGGCCGCTGCAGCGCTGCTGGCACTGGCCGGTTGCAGCTCGATAAACGCCCATACCAGCGAATACGTCGGCGCGCCGCACTTTGCCCCGAGCAATGCCGCCAATGTCGAGGTACTGCGCCGCGAACCGATCCGCCGTCATGTACGCCTCGGTGAGGTGCTGATCGACGCCAGCGTCGAGCCGCCACCTGCAATCACCGAAGTGGAACAGAAGCTGCGCGAGGAAGCGGCGTCCATTGGCGGCGATGCTGCCGTTGTGGTGTATGACCACATTCAACCAGTGGCCGCCTATGTCGAAGGACCGCTGTGGGATCGCGATATCCACAAGGTCGAAGGGCGCAAGCTCAAGGCAATCGTGATCAAGTACCAGTAAGCCGCCTCATAACCGATTGCACACGCCCCCAGCCAGGCCGGGCAACGGAGCGACTACCAGGCTGCGGCCGATTCTTCGTTGCGCCCGCTGCTCAACGGGCTGGCGCCGGCCTGGTCGCAGCGCGTACCGAGCACCACGCCCTGGGCCTTGAGGCTGAGCAACAGCGCACTGCCCTGTTCCTCGATGACGGCAGGTTCGACGCCGGCAGCCCCGGCCAGCGCCGCCAAGTGTGCACGGCCGCTGAGAGGCTGATCTTGCAGCGCCACCAACAGTGCATGGGCCAGCGGCGCCAGGCGCGAGAAGCTCACCTTGTGGCCTGCACCTCGATGGGCCAGCAGCAATGTCGGCTCAGGGGGAGCCTCACCCGGCAGATGGTCCGGCCCGATATGGCTGACCGGCCAGGCATAGGCCAGCGGCACGGCCAGGCTGGACAGCACGGGGACGCCTTCGAGCAGGTCACCTTCTGGGTCATGCTCAAGTTCGGCGGCGTCGCTCAGCAGCAAGGCCGTTTCTATCCATTCGTAATGGGCAAGTTCGGCGACCCAGTCGGGCTGGTCGGTGCGCGCTTGCAGGTATTCGACCCACTCCCCGCCCACTTCGGTGAACAACGGCGTGTGGCAGCGATGGTTGGCATAAAAGTCTTCGCACAACGCCTGCCAGTGTTCGGCGGCGAGGCTGGCATGCAGCACCGGAAAGCTGCCGGCCAGCAGTGATTGCAGGTTGCCGAAGAACAGTTGCCGGTACACCGCCAAACGCCGCGCCTCGATACCGGGCGGCGGCGGATTGGCCTGCGGATCGCGGATGTGCCCGGCCATGCACAGTTGCTGTTCGCGCAGCGAGTCAGCCATGGCGCACCGCCAGGGCCTGCGCCACGGGTTGCAGGCTGCGAATGTGCTCCACCTCGGCCAGCAGTTCGGCCAGCGGTGGCAGGTTGAAGTCGCGTTCGAGCAACGTCGGCACCGGCCCCAGGTGCTGGTAGGCAGTTGCCAGCAGGCCCCAGACATCAGGCTTGACGCTGGCGCCATGGGTATCGATCTTCAGGTCCGGCGCTTCGTCGTAGTGCCCGGCTACATGCAGGCAAACCACCCGCTCGGCCGGCACCTGGGCGAGGAACTCGGCAGCGTCGTAGCGATGGTTGCAGGCATTGACCACGATGTTGTTGATGTCCAGCAGCAGGTCACAATCGGCTTCACTCAACACCGCCTTGAGAAACTCGATCTCGCTCATCGCCTGATACGGCGCGGCGTAGTAGGAGATGTTCTCCACGGCAATGCGCCGGCCGAGGGCATCCTGGACTTGAGCGATACGCCCCGCAGTATGGCGCACCGCTTCGTCGGTGAACGGCATGGGAATGAGGTCGTACAGATGGCCGTCATCGGCACAGTAACTCAGGTGCTCACTGAACAGCGGTACCTGATGTCGGTCGAGAAAGGCGCGGATCTGATGCAAGAAACCATGGTCCAGCGGAGCCGGGCCGCCCAGCGACAATGACAGACCATGGCAGGACAGCGGGTAGCGCTCGGCCAGTTGCGCCAGGCCTTCGCCGAAGGCACCGCCGACGCCGATCCAGTTGTCCGGGGCGCATTCGAGAAAGTCCACGGCGCCGGCGTCCATGTTCAGCAGTTCGGGCAGCAGCCCACGGCGCAAGCCCAGGCCCGCGCCCTGCAGGGTAGAAGTAGTGCTCATCGGCATGCTCCTTGTGCTGCAGCGCCCTCCCCGGCCCGAGGCCTGGGGAGGATGCCGCCGAGGGTCAGTTCTTCGCCTGGCTCAGTTTGCTGTACAGGTCGGTCGGGAATGGATTGCCGTTGGCGTCGAACTGGTGTTTGCGGAACTGGTAGACCTCGGCCTCGGAAAGATAGCCGTCGTGGTTGGCATCGATCGCATCGAACTCGGCACCGGCCTTTGGGGCGACCGCCAGCAGTTCGGCACGGGAAACGCGGCCGTCATGGTCGGCGTCGGTGCGGGCGAACGAAGCGTCGCCACACTTGCCCTCGCCGCACTTGCCTTCGGCCTGGGTGGCCTTGGCCTTGGCACCGCTGGCACCGCACTTGCCTTCGCCACACTTGCCCTCGCCGGCCTTTTCTGCGGCTGCCAGTTGGTAGCCCTGTGGCAGGGCCTCGACGGCAAACGCCGAGGAAGCCAGGTTGATACCGCCCACCAGGGCGATGCTCAGCAGGCCGAGACGGGTCTTGTTGGGGAACTGGATACGGGACATGGTGTTTCTCCTGAAAGTCGTACGGTCATGCCTCAAGGGCGAAAGAGCCAGGGAACGCAGGCCGTAGGGCTTGTTCGTTCGGGCTGGCCCATTTGGCCCCAGGGATGTATCCCAGGCGTATCAGGAGAGCGAAGGTTTTGTAAGCGAGTAGGCATGGCAGGCGCCTTGATACAGAGCGATACAAGCGCCTGCCGGGTGCAGAAGTCAGCGGCGGTCCAGCAACTTGGCCAGCGCGAAGGTCGCCACCACGGCCAACACCACGGCAGCGGCAATGGCCGGCACGGAGCCCCACTGTTCGATGAAGCTGTTCACCGTCAGGTAGAAACCCAGCACGCCCACGCCGCCAATGGCGTTGCCGCGCACGATCGCACCCAGCTCATGGTGCCCACCCTGCACATGGGCGAACACCGCCAGCGGCCAGGCGATCACCGGGATCGGCGCCAGCAGGCCGCTGGCCACCGGCCCGAGCCACTCGGCGCTGGCGGTGATCGCCACCAGCAGCGCGGTGGCCGTCAACATGCGCATCGGGATCACCCAGCGTGGCAGTTGCACCACCTTGGCGGTGCCGGTGGGCGCCGGTTGCGAGGTAACGACGATAATCAGGCTGAGCAGCGCCAGGGTCACCACCACCGACAACGCCACCCAACCCAGGTGGCTCATCAATGCAGCCATGGCTGCGTATACCGCCAACGCGGCGATGCAGCCGGGGAATGCGCCGATTCGTCGCGTCACCCGGTAATAGAACAGGTAGGTCGCCTGCACCGCCGCCAGGCCAGCCAAGGCCCCAGGCACGGCCTGCAAGGCGAAGCCGGGGCCCTGTTCGAGGCTCAGGAACAGCACGACCAGGGCTGAAGTGACCGGCAGCCCGGAAAGCAGCCCGCCGATTTGCGTGCCCCAACGTTTGGCCGCCAGCGAGATGGCCAGCATGAGCGTGGGGGTGATGAGAAACTTCAGGTAAAAGGCAGTCATGGGGAGATAGTGCGTTTCGACAAGGAAGGGGGCCAGGTGCATCGGCGCCCCCATGCTAAACGATGCACGCTGGCTTTTCGCGGTTTTCTCAGCGGCCCGGCTGCGCGACCTCGGCCATCACCTCGGCACGGGTGGTCACGTTGCCAAAGTGATGCTTCCAGAGGTCGGTACCCAACTTGCCGGAGCGGTCCAGCGATGAGCCGACAGTGAGGTCGGTCACCAGGGTCGGGCAGAGCCCGGCATCGAACAGCGCAAAGCCTGCCGCCAGCACGCAGGTTTCGGTCTGCATGCCGCACACCAGCACGCGCTCAACGCCAAGCTGCCGGATGTGGGCGATGGCCTCGGCGGTCTGGCCATAGCCATGCTTGATGAACACCTGGTCGACCTCGACCAGGCACTCGTCCTCGGCCGCCGGGTGCCAGCCGAGCTGGCGCTGGAACGGCGTCACCTGCTCGTCGTGCAGTTCGACCGAGGCGATCGACGGAATGCTCGCTGACAACAGGCGAATCCCGTCCACCAGCCATTCGGGTGGGCTGAAGGTGGACTGGACATCAACGATGAGCAGTACCTGCTGCATGAACGACTCCTGAATGCTTAAAACGGCCGCGGAGTATATCTGTTTGAATGGCCGCTGGTGGAACCAACCCTGCTCTGTGTATGCTGGCCACGCCCGAGCCCGATGCAGCGGACGCCCCTATGCCTGTTGACCTGCAAGCACTTTACCCGAAGCTGATCCAGCTGATGCTCGACACCGTGTTCGTGGTCGACCGGGACAACACCATCGTGTTCGTCAGCAATGCCTGCGAGGCCTTGCTCGGCTACCGTGCCGACGAACTGATCGGCACCCCGATCACCCGCTACATGCACCCCGAAGACCTGGACGCCACGCGGGCCTCGATCATTCGGGTGATGAACGGCCAGTCGCACAGCGACTTTCGCAACCGCTACCTGCGCAAGGACGGTGGCGTGGTACACATCCTCTGGTCGGCCTTCTGGTCCGAAGAGGTGGGGGCGCGCATCGGCGTGGCGCGCAACATCACGGCACTGACCCAGGCCGAGCAGCAGTTGCGCTTTCTCGCCCACCATGACCCGCTGACCCGGTTGTGCAACCGCTCGCTGTTCAACGAGCGGCTGGCCAGCGCCCTGGGCCACGCGCGCCCGTTTGCGCTGCTGTTCGTGGACATCAATGACTTCAAGGGCATCAACGATGTGCACGGGCACGCCATCGGTGACCAGGTGCTGTGCGCCGTCGCGAGGCGCCTGGAAGACTGTGTCGGCGAACAGGACACGGTGGCGCGCATGGGCGGCGACGAGTTCACCGTGCTGCTGACCGACTTGAGCTCGGCGGGCGCAGTAGCCGAAAAGATGGCCCAGATCCTCGCCGCCATGGCAACACCACTGGCCAGCGAACAGCGAGCGCTGCCCATGCCGTCCTGCAGCATCGGCGTGGCCTGCTATCCGGACGACGGCGCAGACATCGACACCCTGCTCAACTGCGCCGATGACGCCATGTACCGCAACAAGCGCCGTCGTTCCGCGGCGCGGTAAACGGTTGCCGGTAATTGCTGCCGGCAGGTTCCCGCTGTGGCATGCTGCGCGCCCCGTACGACAGGCCCACACAGGTACCCCACCATGACCCAAGCCACCGACCAGGCATTCTATGATCGCGCCGATGCGCATATCGACCTGGCCAACCAGCAGCTCGACACCCTCGCCGATATCGGCAAGGTCAGCGCCTCGATGACCTTCGCCGCCAGCCGCTTCAGTGCCTGGCTCAGCGCCCGCAACTTCAAGTCCGGCGCCGAAATGGCCGCCGCGCGCGAGGAAATCCTGAAGTACTTCAGCGAACAGTACCGGATGATGCTGGAAGACAACGTCGACGAGTACATCGAGCAGTTCGACCGCTACGTGCTGGGCAAGGACAGCTGAACGTCAGACCCTGAACCGCCCCACCAGCGCCGTCATCTCCCCGACCAGCCCTGACAACGCCTGGCTGGCCTCGCTGGTCTGCTGCGCACCCGCCGCCGACTGGCTCGACAGCTCGCGGATGTTCAGCAGGTTGCGATCCACCTCGCGCGCCACCTGCGCCTGTTCTTCGGCTGCGCTGGCGATCACCAGGTTGCGCTCGTTGATCGCGCCGATGGCGCTGTAGATGCCCTCCAGCACCTGGCCTGAAGCCAGGGTGACATCGAGTGTCGACTGGGCCCGGCTGGTGCTGGCCTGCATCGACGCAACAGCCGCTTCGGTACCCTGCTGCACACGGCCGATCATCTGCTCGATTTCCTGGGTCGAGGCCTGGGTGCGGTAGGCGAGCGTGCGTACTTCATCGGCGACCACGGCAAAGCCGCGCCCGGCATCCCCGGCGCGGGCCGCCTCGATGGCCGCGTTGAGGGCCAGCAGGTTGGTCTGCTCGGACACCGAACGGATCACTTCCAGCACCTTGCCAATATCCCGGACCTGCCCCACCAACTGCTCCAGGTGGCCACTGCTGGTCTGGATTTCGCGGCTCATGGCCTGGGTGCCGTCGATGTTTTCGCTGACTTGCTGACGGCTTTTCTCCGCCAGCTGGTTGGACTCATGGGTTGCCTGGGAGGTCGTGACCGCATTGCGGGCGACCTCCTCCACCGCCGTGGTCATTTCGGTGACGGCAGTGGCGGCCTGTTCCAGCTCCTGGCCTTGCTGGCGCAGGTTGTTGACGCTTTGTTCAGTAATCGTGTTCAGTGCACCCGCCGCACCGGCCAGTTGCCGGGTGCAGCTGCTGATCTTGCCCAAGGTATCGCGTTGGCTCTGCTGCATGCGCTCCAGCTCATGAAACAGCTGGCCGATCTCATTGCGCTGACGCACCTGCACCGGCACGCTCAGGTCGCCACCGGCGATCCGCTGAAAATGCCGGCCCGCCTCGCCCAGCGGGTGCAGCACGCGCTGGGCGATGAAGGCCCAGCACAGGCCGGCAAGCAGCAGCGTCACCGCCAGCAGCGCCAGGCTCAGCTGTTGTGCACGCTCCAGGCGACGGTCGGATGCCTGCATGATCTGCTGGCCGCGTTCGCTCAAGGCGGCGACCAGTTGCTGGCGCAGCGCCTGCAGCCGGCCCATGGCGTTGCCAGCATCGGTGTTGACCTTGAAGTACTGCTCCAGCGAGCGTTGACGCGTGGCTTCGCGCTGCCCGGCTACCGCCTTGGCATACTCGCCGAAGGCGGCTTGCAGCTCGCTGGCCACCGCGTGCAGCGCCGGTTCGCGGGCGTTGTCGACGAACTCGTCGATCAACTTCTGGCTCTTGTCGTTCAGCTCGACCGACAGCGCCATGCGTTTGTTCGCACTCTCGTCATGGCCGCCCAGTTGCTCGATGAAGCCCGACGACACGTTGGCACTGGAGCGGATAGCCATCAGCAGTGCATTGTTCAGCCGGTCCGACTGGTGTGCGGTCTGGTCGAGTTCGGTGATCTGCTGGTCGCTGCCCAGCGCGGCCCGCCAGGCACTGACGGTGGAAAACAGCAACGTCAGGCTGAACAACAACAGCACCCAGAACATTCCGGTACGGATCTTCAGGTCGGCAAACATGCGGGCAGTACTCCTTGTTGACGCCACTTCTGGTCGAGGTTTCGACGGTGGGTGAGCAGCTATCGGAGTTGCCGTGGCAGGCTTGAGTGCGCGAATGCGGCTTGTGTTCGATAACCGAACGGATGTTGCTGGTGCCTTGCGCCGGGATGCGCGAAGTGATCCGCGTATTCAGCAGTCGTGCAACTCACGGGCACGCTGCGGTGTCTCGCGCGACGCACCGCAGAGGCCAGTTGCGTTTCATGATCTCAAGCTGGAACAACGTAGCGGACTGACGCCCTGCCCAGCTAGGGCTGCAGCGCCGGTACCGGGTTGCTCTGCCCGAGCCGTTCGTCATAGCGCAACAGGCGCCCGGCGTTGGTCAGCACCAGCAGCGTGCTGAGGTTGTGCAGCAGCGCAGCGACCATGGCCCCCGCCGCGCCCAGCAGGCCGAATGCGGCAGCGACCACAATCGCCAAGGTCCAGCCCAGGCCGATCAGCACATTCACCTGGAGTGTGCGTCGGCACTGGCGGCTGAGGCGGATACAGGTGGCCAGGCGCCGCAGGTCGCCGTTGATGAGCACGATATCCGCTGCGGCCAGGGCAATGTCGGCACCATTGGCGCCCATGGCCACCCCGACCACACCGGCCTTCAGCGCCAGCGAATCATTGATGCCGTCACCCACCACCAACGGGCGGAAGCCCAGCTGCAGTTCCTGGTTGACGTGGTGCATCTTGTCTTTCGGCAGGGCTTCAGCCACCACACGCGTCATGCCGACCTGCTCGGCAACGGCTTCGGCGACACGGCTGCGGTCACCGGTCAGCAGCAACTGACGCTGCAGGCCAAGCTCGCGCAGCTGCTGCATCGCCTCTGCAGACTCTGCCCGCACATGGTCGGCCAGCAGCAGCCAGGCGAGGAACTGCCCGTTCAGCGCCAGGCCGGCAATCGGGCCGTCATGCTCGGGCACGGGCGGCACCTGCAGGCCCAGCTGGCGGAACAGCTCCGGGCGCCCCAGGGCCGCTTCACCCTCGGCCGTGTGCGCCACCACGCCAAAGCCCTGGCGTTCGTGGATGTCCAGCAGGGCCAGATGCTGCTCATGGGGCACCAGCGTCGCCAGGGCCCGGCTGACCGGATGGCTGCTGGCGGCGCCGAGGCTGGCCGCGAGGTTGACGATATCGGCCTGGGGCACTGCCGCTGCAGTACCGACCACGCTGCGCAGACGCAGGTCGCCATAGGTCAGCGTGCCCGTCTTGTCGATCACCAGCGAAGACAAGTCGGCCAGCTCCTCGAGAAAGGCCGAACCGCGAATCAGAATGCCATGCCGGGCAGCGACGGCAATCCCCGCCACCGCCGTCGCCGGCGCCGACAGCACCAGTGCGCACGGGCAGGCCGCCACCAGCACGGCCAGCATGGCTTGGGCATCGCGGGTGATGAACCAGGTCACGGCGGCAATCAGCAACACCAGGACCAGGTAGCGCCCGGCGTGGCGTTCGAGCAGCCGGGTAATGGGCGGCTTGGCTTGCTCGGCGCGCTGCATCAGGGCGATGACCTTGCCCAAGGTCGAGTCATCGCCAACCCGGGTAACCTCGACCCGCAGCAAACCGTCCAGGTTGATCGAACCACCATGGACATCCATGCCGCTGGCCACTTCCAGCGGCACCGCCTCGCCGGTGATGGGCGCAGTATCGAGGCTGGCCTGCCCCTGCAGGACACGGCCGTCGGCTGGCACGCGGTCACCGGCGCGCACCTCGACCTGGTCACCTGGCTTGAGGCTGGCGTTATCGACCTCGCGCACCTGGCCATCGGCATCGATGAGCCGCGCATGGCTGCGGGTCAACTGCCCCAGCGCAGCAATGGCCTCTTGCGAACCCAGCACGCTGCGTTCTTCGAGCATGTGCCCGAAGATCATGATGATCGGCAGCAGCGCCGCGGTGGCCAGGTCGCCGGTTGCCCAGGCGCCCAACATGGCCAGGGCGATCAGCTGATCGGTAATGCCATGCAGGCTGGGGTGCAGCAGGCTGTACCAGGCCGAGCGCAGCACCGGCACCGCCACCAGCAGCGAGGCAGCGCCCAGCAGCAGTTGGCTGACGCCCTCTTGCGTCGGCGCCAGCCAGCGCCAGACCAGCCCCAGCCCCAGCAACCCCAGGGCCAGCATCGCCAGGCTCAGCTGGCGTGCGGCGGTGCGCTGCTCGGCCTGCGACAACAGGCCGGACGTGAGGTGGGAATGGGCATGGTGATGGTGCCCGTGACCATGGCAGTGATGAGTACTCATCGCGAGCAGCTCCAGAACTGGGGAAAAGGCGTCGTAGTCATTGCGCAGGGCCCTGCAGGATCATGTGCCCGGCGTCATCTTTGTTGACGGTGGTGACCGACCCGGCGTGCGCCAGGATCGCCGGCACCCGCTCACGGTAGAGGCGCAGCAGCAACTGCGGATCCTGCTGCCGGGTCAGGCCAACGATCGTCGCGGTGGCGGCCTGGGCGCGGGACAGGCGTTCACTCGCTTCGGCCTGGGCCACTTGCACGGTGCGGTCGGCGGCCTGGGTGGCCTGCTGCAATTGGCGCGCGGCCTCATTACGGGCCTTGGCGACCGCCTGCTCGGCCTGCTGGCTGGCGGTGAGCACCGCGTTGAACGCGCTGACGGCCGACCACGGCAGCGACGACTGGATGTCGACCCGCACCACCTCGATCCCCAGGCTGGCACCGGCCGAACGCAGCCGCGCCAGGCTGCCATTGATGCCTTGCTGCAGGTCACCGCGCAGCCGCTCGCGTTGATCGGCCAGACGGGCATCGCCGCCGACCAGCTCGGGCCGGGCGACCAGGATGGCATCCATGTCGCGGGAGGCGCAGATCTGCACGGCGTTGCGTTCCACCAGGCGGTCCAGGGCGGGTTGCACATGTTGCCCCTGGCGCGCGTAGGCGTAGGGGTCGCTCACCGTAAAGAACACCCGCACGTCCAGCTGCACCGCCCCGGCATCGCCGGTCAGCAGGTAACCGGAGCCTGCCGTGGCATCGCTGGCCAGGGTGCCATCCTTGTCGGACTTCTGCGCAAGCTCCGAGCGCAGCAGTAACTCTACCCGGCGTTCGCTGACCCGCGCTGCCGAGGGCAACATCACCACTTGCTCGAAGGGCTCAGGCCAGGCCAGCAACAAGCCCGCATTCTGGATGCGCGCCTCGGCCCCCAGGCGCAAGACCACCGCTCGGTTCTCCGGTCCTATCTGGCGCACATTGCCAAACAGCCAACCCACCGCCGCCAACAGCGCCACCACGTACAACGCCAGGAAGCCGATACGCCCTGATTGCAGCCAGGGGCCGGCGGGCAGCCTGGCCGACAACGGCTCACGGCTGGCCATGGTCAGCCCCCGCCGGCAGCACAGGCCCCTCTACCAGGGCGCGGAACGGTGCCGCGTCGGTGCGCAACACCAGTTTCGTGCCAGGGTTGATGACCGAGCCGAGGGTGTCGAGCGAGCGCAGCATGGTGTACAGCTGCGGCGCACCGGCATAGGCCTTGCCGTAGATGTCTGCCGCCTGCACCTGCGATTGCGCCTGGATCTGCGCGGCCTTCACGCTGGCATCGGCCTGCAGGATGCGCGCATCACGCTCGGCGGCCGACTGGATCTCGGCCGCCTTGCGCTTGCCTTCGGCCGTGCGCTCGGTGGCGATGGTCTCGCGCTCGGCACGCATGCGGTCAACGGTGGCTTCGAGGGTGACCTTGGGCAAGGTCAGGCGCTCGATGCCCACTTGCACCACGCGCACCCCATAGCTGTTGATCAGTTGCTGCTCGATCTGCTCACGCAGGCGTTGCTCGAAGCCATCGATGCGCACCCGGCTGGCATCGACGTTGACCAGGTCGGCCAGTTCGAAACCGCTGGCGGTGGTTTCCAGGGCCGAGCCCACCAGGGTGCGGATCTGCCGCGCCGCCTCGTCAGGCTGGTTCTGCACCGCGCGCATGAACAGCTGGATGCTCTGCGGATCTGCCGCTACCTGCCAGGCGACATAGGCCTGCACGATGATGCGCAGGCCATCCCGTGTGCCGACATCCTGCAGCCCGCTGGAAGTGGTGCGCAAGCGCAGGTCAACCGGTACCGCGGCCTCGAACGGCACTGGCCAGCGCCAGTTGAGCCCGGGGTCGATCAGTACCCGCGACGGGTTGCCGAAACGTGTGATGACCGTTGCTTCGCCGACACGCACCTGCACGAGGCAGGCCGTCGCGGCCATGATCAGGACCAGCAGCAGCGCTATCCCGACACGCAGCCAGGCAGGCCGGGCACGGTCGTCATTATCGGCATGATCGTGATTGTGGTCGTGATCGTGATCGTGGTCGTGGTCGTGGTCGTGGTCGTGGTCATGACCATGTGCGGTATGGGAACTCACGGGTTACGCTCCTGGATACGGCCGGATGCGGGTTTCGTTTGCGAAGGGTCGATGGGCGCTGCAAAGCTGCGCAGGTCCAGGGTCGGCGCCTGGTTCGCCGCCAGCCGGTGATCGATGATCAGGCTGCTCGCCTGTGCCATGCCTTGGGACAGCCGCTCCAGGTACTGTTCGAGGATGAACGCCTGGCCAGCGTGCAGCCAGGCGGTGTGCTCGGCGTCGAAGCGCAGTGCGGCGGTGTCGGCCTTGGTCTGGGTTTCATGGGCTTCGGCCATGGCCTTGTCGGTCAACGACGTGGCACTCGTGTGGGCTTCATCAAGCTTCTGCGCGGCCTGCCCACGGTCACGGGCGACCAGCGCCTGGGCGGTGATCTGCGCAGCCTGCACGGCATGGTAGGCATTGGCCGCACCGGCTGGCGGGTGGATCGCCTCCACCGAGGTCGCCAGCAGCTCCACCCCGGTATCCATGCGGTCGAGGTCGGCCTGCACCGCACGGCCGATGTCACGGCCGAGCTCGGCACGTTCGGCACCCAGCAGAGCATCCAGCGAGCGCCCGGCAAAGTCGTGCACCAGCACCCGATTGGCCACGCTGCGCAGCAGTTGCTCGACGTTGGCCGTGTGATAGGCCGCCGCCAAGGCCGCCGCGTCGCTCAGGCCGATGCGGTAGATGAAGCGCACGTCCATGTTGACGATCTGGAACCCCTGACGCCCGCCATCGGCACCGGCAATCACCTGTGAGTTCTCGCTCAGGTGCGTGGCATCCCACAGTCGGTTGGCGGTGGTCGGCGGCGCACCGTCGGCAGCCGCCAGGGGTTCGCTGCCCCCCTCGGCGGTGGTCGTCGCCAATTCATGGATGATGCTGTTGTCCACTGTCAGCACGTTGCCAAACGGCCAGGGCAAGCCGACATGCAGGCCTGGCGGGTACACCGCCACGGGGTTGCCAAAGCGTTCGTAGACGCCGCGGTTGTTGGTCGGCACCTCGACGATACCGGTCAGCAGCCAACCGACCAACGCCACCAGCGCCGCCACCGGCAGGAACGCCCGCCGCATGAAGGCGAACGCCCAGACCTGGCGCAGGTCGATGCCCAGGCGCTCATGCAGTTCATCCTGCAGCACGGCCAATGGCCGCGGTGGCCATTGCAGGAAGTCGCCCACCAGGCTGCGCGCCACCAGCGCTGGCTCTTCACCGGGGCGCGCGGGGCGGAACATCGCCAGCACTGCCCGGGTCAGCAACTCGAGCGCTGCCAGGCCAGGCAACAGGCCGATCAGCACCGCCAGGCGGGCCGGCCACAGCCGCTCGCCGTCGATACAGGCCAGGCAGGCAATGGTCAGTACCTGCACGGCAATGACCAGCCGCAAGGTAGCGGCAAGCGCTGCGGCTTCGGGCCAGGTCGCCTCGCTTTCAGCCATCAGGTGGCGTTCGAGCACGACCAGGCAGAATGCAAAAACGGCCAACAGGCCGATGGCAACCCATGTCACCTGCCCTGCCAGCGTCGGCGTCGGCAAGTCGAAGCGCCATGCCCCCTTGATCAGCAGCAGTGCCAGGCACGCCAGGCCAATGAGCCAGGGTGTTTCTGCGCCAAGCCTGCGCCATTGCTTTCGCCAGGTATCGGCGACCTGCCGGCACCAGCGATCGAAACGGCTGAGCGAACCAGGCTCGACAGTTTCTTCGCTAGCGCGCCAGAACAGCAGCGGGATGGGCACCTGGCCCATGGCAGTCGCGCGCCAGCTGGCCACCTGCCAGGCCGACTGCGCGGCGCCCGCCAACAGAAGCAGCACGGCGCCATTGACAGCGAGCAAGACCAGCCAGTAAGAGTCGGGGCTGAATACCCCGATTAGCCCCTGCAGTAACGCCAGCAGTACAGCAACCGCCAACGCCAGGTACATCAGCTGCCTCAGCTTGCGTGCATGGACCATCGCACGCTGAAAACGGGGGTGATCAGCGAGGTCGGCGGCCTCAGTGTCTAGATCGACTCTCATTAAGACTCCAGGAAAAACCAGGCTTCGCAAGTCATGAGCCGAAGGAGCTGACGGCCACCGGTGACGAGCGGCGTAACGTTATAACGACAAATGTAAAAAAATTGTCGCAAAACGTAAAATTGGCATCTGGGCCTCGTGCCGAACACTTACAACCCTCCCCCAATAACCTGCTCAGACGCTGCGCGTCACGCCACCATCGACCTTGATGTTTTGCCCAGTGATGTAGCCAGCACCGTCGCTGGCCAGGAAAGCGATGGTGGCGGCGATCTCCTCACTGGTGCCATAGCGCTTGAGCGGTACGCTGTCGCGGCGCTGCTCGGTGGCCGGCAGGCTGTCGATCCAGCCTGGCAGCACGTTGTTGATGCGCACATTATCGCCAGCGAACTGGTCGGCGAAAATCTTGGTGAAAGCGGCCAGCCCCGAGCGGAATACGGCTGATGTGGGAAACAGGTCAACAGGCTCGAAGGCCCAGGCGGTGGAGATGTTGATAATCACCCCGCCCTTCTGCTTTTGCATGTAAGGCGTCACCAGCCGTGTCGGGCGAATGACATTGAGCAGGTAGGTGTCCATGCCCTTGTGCCAGTCTTCGTCGCTGATCTCCAGGATCGGCGCGCGCGGGCCGTGCCCGGCACTGTTGACCAGCACGTCGATGCGCCCCCATTTCTCGACCACCGCATCCACCAGGCGTTGCAGGTCCTCGACCGACTGGTTGCTGCCGGTGACGCCGATGCCACCCAGTTCGGCGGCCAGCGCCTCACCCTTGCCCGACGAGGACAGGATGGCGACCTTGAAGCCGTCAGCGGCCAACCGACGTGCCGCTGCAGCGCCCATGCCGCTGCCACCCGCAGTGATGATTGCTACTTTTTCTACAGACATGCTGCCTCCTGGAGTAATGGAACCGTGCTGTTGCAAGTTTCATCACACTAGCAGCCACCCGCTGAATGAGGGAGGCAGGCAATGCTTGTAGAGGCAGTAGATTAACTATCGCCTACCTGGCTTTTGAGCCACCCTCTGACAAGGCCCAGTGCTGGCGCCTCCTGTGCCTTGCGTGGCCATACCAGGTAGAACGCCTTGTCCAGCCGCAGCTGCTGGGGGAACACCTGCTCGAGCCTGCCCGCAGCGATGTCAGCCTTGACGAAGGCGTGGCTGGCAAGGGTAATGCCCTGCCCGCCAATGGCGGCGTCGATGGCCAGCGATGTCTGGTTGAAGCGCACACTCTTTGACGTCGGCTTCGGATGATCAGGAAAGAAGGCGGCCGTGAAGTGCGGCCAGAAGTTGTGCCCATCGTGCAAGGCGACAAAGCGTTGCAAGGCGGCAAAGCTCTCTGGCCTGCCCATTTCAGCCAACAATCCCGGGCTCGCCACCGCGACGATCCGTTGCTCCATCAGCAACTCGACGTTCAGCCCGCCACCGAACGGCGGCTGCCCGTAGCGCACGGCGATGTCGACGCCATCGGTATGGAAATGCGAGAGGCGATCGGTGGCGAGCAGGCGCAGATCGATGTCAGGGTGGGCCTCGGCGAAGTGGCCGAGCCTTGGAATCAGCCACTTCGAGGCAAAGGTAGGCGTCACGCTGACCGTGAGCTGGGACGGCGCCGGGCGCAGCAACCGGGTGGCTTCGTCGATCATCCCCAGGGCGCTGCGGATACTCGCCGCATAGCCACGCCCGGCATCGGTCAGGCCAACGCCCCGCGGCAGGCGCTCGAACAGGCGCACCTGCAGGCTGGCTTCCAGCCCGCGCACCTGCTGGGCGACTGCGGCCTGGGTCACGCCCAGCTCTTCGGCGGCGAGGCGGAAGTTCAACTGACGCGCCACCACCTCGAACACGCGCAGCGCATTGAGTGACGGCAACCCGGGGAAACCAGCAGGCATGGGAATGGATTTTCTATCGGCCAAGGTCTCCCGAGGCTATCACGCTTCAACCGCACCCGGGGTATCCCCTTCGCAATCCTTCGACACGGTTTCTTCAGAGCGGCACCGGAACAGGCAGTAAAGCGCGACGGCGTGGGTGCAGAAGACTCACCGGGTCTTGTCGGCCACGGATACCGCCGTCGAAGTCCGGGCCTTCTGCGCGGCCTGGATCAACTGGACGTTGCGATTGCGCAGCGCGGTGTTGCTGCCAACGCGCTGGTTGGAGCGCACCGCCAGCACTTCGGCCTGGTCATACTGCCCCTGCTCCAGGCGCAACACGCCCAGGTAGTGCAGCGTGGCGGGGTTGTTCGGCTGGATCTGCAGCGCACGCTCCAGCGTGGCGGCGGCCTGGTCCAGCTTGCCTTCTTCATATTGCCGCGAGGCGGCTTCTATCAGCTGGGTCGAGGCCTTGTTGCTGCGCACCGGGGCCAAGTATGAACCCGCCAGCACGCCTTGACAGGTGACGGCGCTGAACAACAGGAGCAGTGCTGGCAGCAGGCGCTGGCTTGGCATGGGATGGGCACTCAACAGGTCCGGGAAGCGCCAGGTGATGTTGGCGAGAGCTTACAGACCGGGCCCGCAGGATGAAGTTCCCGAGGTACAATGCGCGACCGACGCTGCACATCAGAGATGGACAATGAACCGCCAGAAGAAACTCAAACAGCTGCTCAAGGCCCACCAGAAAAAAGCCAATGCCAAGCTGGCGCCCAAGAGCAACAAGCCCAGGTACATCAGCAAGGCCGACCGGCTGAAGCTTGACGCTGAAGCGGCAGTTGTACCGAACGATTCAGACACACCAACGGCCCAGGCAATCGCCTGAGCCTCGGCCCGTACCACCACCGACGCTGCGTCTGCTTGTTTCATCAAGAAAGATCTATCCATTTTCGTGAATTCCTTTTCATGACGGCGGGATTGATCGTATACGCAGTTGCTGGCCCAGCGGCATACGCCCCCCTGCCGTATTGACCGTATGCCTCGTCACCGCCCTCCCAGTCAGTGGCGATTAAAGAAATCTTAATGTTTCTCAGGCATTTGCCGCCTTTTTGCCAGTTGCTTGCGACTGGCACTGCCATTGACCTGCAAGCCAACTGAACCATACTGGCTCACGTGGCGACACCTGCCCTTCCCAGCCCCTGACGCTAGAGACCTGATCATGGCCCGCCTGTTCACCCCGTCGCCAGGCCTGCGTAACGCCGCGCCCAATCGCTGGGACTGGATCCTCCTGCCGCTGGTGCTGGTATTGCTGGTGCTCGCCGCCTATGGCGCCATGCAGATGAGCCGGCCGTTCGTGGTCGGTGAGGCGCTGCCGATTTCCCTCGACCCGGTCAACCTGCCCTACTACCTGATGCGCACCATCCTGCGGATGTTCATCGCGCTGGGCTTCTCGCTGCTGTTCGCCTTCCTCTTCGCCGCGCTGGCGGCCAAGTATCGCGCCGCCGAGAAGGCCATGATCCCGCTGCTGGACGTGTTGCAGTCGGTGCCCATCCTGGGCTTCCAGGCGATTGCCATCGCGCCCTTCATCGCGCTCTTCCCGGGCAACCTGCTGGGCGTGGAATGCGCGGCGATCTTCGCCATCTTCACCTCCCAGGCGTGGAACATGGCGCTGAGCCTTTACCAGTCGTTCCGCACCGTGCCGCCGGAACTGAACGAGGCTGCGCGGATCTTCCGCCTCTCGGCCTGGCAGCGCTTCTGGCGCCTGGAGTTGCCGTTCGCCATGCCCGGCCTGCTGTGGAACATGATGATGTCGATGTCCGGCGGCTGGTTCTTCCTGGTCGCCGCCGAGGCCATCTCGGTGGCCGGGCAGGACATCAAGCTGCCCGGCATCGGCTCCTACATCGCCGTGGCCATCGACCAGCGCAACCTCGGCGCCATTGCCTGGGCCATCGGCGCAATGCTCACCGGCATCCTGCTGTACGACCAGCTGTTCTTCCGCCCGCTGCTGGCCTGGGCCGACCGCTTCCGCTTCGAAGACACCCAGGGCGACACCGCGCAGCGCTCCTGGGTACTTGGCTTTGCCCGCCGCAGCCGCTGGTTGAGCGCCGTCAGCGAGCAACTGGCGAAGGGTTTCCAGAACGCCATGGGCTGGTTCGCCCAGCGCCACGACGGCACCGTGGCGCGACGCCAGTGGCTGCGCCTGCCCAGCTGGTGGCCGCGTGCCTGGGACGTGATGCTGGTGCTGGCCTGCGCTTTTGCATTCTTGCGCCTGGGGCTGTTCGTGCACCAGGACGTCGGCTGGGGCGAGGCCCTGCACGTGCTCGGCCTGGGCCTGATCACCCTGTGCCGGGTGATGCTGCTGATCGGCCTCGCCTCGCTGGTGTGGGTGCCGCTGTCGATCTGGATCGGCCTGCGCCCCCGCTACTCGCAGAAGGTCCAGGCGCTGGCGCAGTTTCTCGCCGCCTTCCCGGTCAACCTGCTGTTCCCGCTGGTGGTCATGGTGCTGGTGCACTTCCAGCTCAGCCCGAACATCTGGCTCAGCCCGCTGATGGTCTTTGGTACCCAGTGGTACATCCTGTTCAACGTGGTCGCGGGCGCTGCGAGCATTCCCTATGAACTGCGCCTGGCCGCCGACAACCTCGGCCTTCGCGGCTGGCTGAAATGGAAGCGCGTCTACCTGCCGGCGGTATTCCCCAGCTTCGTCACTGGCGCCATTACCGCCAGCGGCGGCTCCTGGAACGCCAGCATCGTCGCCGAGTACGTCAGCTGGGGCGATACCTCGCTGGTGGCCAACGGCCTGGGCAGCTACATCAAACAGATGACCGACGCCGGCGACTTCCACCGCATTGCCTTGGGCATTGGCGTCATGTGCAT
The DNA here is from genome assembly GCF_044749405.1 of Pseudomonas sp. NPDC089422. Taxonomy (NCBI): domain Bacteria; kingdom Pseudomonadati; phylum Pseudomonadota; class Gammaproteobacteria; order Pseudomonadales; family Pseudomonadaceae; genus Pseudomonas; species Pseudomonas sp. NPDC089422. Next base: position 177,186 of record NZ_JBIVHW010000013.1, on the reverse strand, counting down.
CTTCGTGATGCTGTTGAACCGCTTCTTCTGGCGCCGGCTCTACCTGCTCGCCGAAAACCGTCGTTGAGGACCTGCCATGAAACAAACGCTGATCGAACTCAAGGGCGTGAGCAAGGCCTTCCAGGCCTCCGACGGCACCCCGCGGACCATCCTCGAAGGCGTCGACTTTCACCTGCGCGAGCGTGAGATCGTTGCGCTGCTCGGCCGGTCCGGTTCGGGCAAGTCGACCCTGCTGCGGATCATCGCCGGCCTGGTCGGCGCCGACCGTGGCATCGTCAACTACCGCGGCCTGCCAATCCACGGCCCGGTGGGCGGCGTGGCCATGGTCTTCCAGACCTTCGCGCTGTTCCCCTGGCTGACCGTGCAGCAGAACGTCGAACTCGGCCTGGAAGCCCAGGGCGTGTCAGCAGCCGAGCGCGAGCGCCTGGCCAACGCGGCACTGGAGCTGATCGGCCTGGCCGGCTTCGGCGGCGCCCTGCCGCGCGAACTCTCCGGCGGCATGCGCCAGCGCGTGGGCATCGCCCGCGCCCTGGTGATGAACCCCGAGGTGCTGCTGATGGATGAGGCTTTTTCGGCGCTCGACGTGCTCACCGGCGAAACCCTGCGCGACGACATGCTCGAGCTGTGGGAAGAACAGCGCATCACCACCCGCAGCATCCTGGTGGTGTCGCACAACATCGAAGAGACGGTGATGATGGCCGACCGCATCCTCATCCTCTCCAGCGACCCAGGCCGGGTGCGCTCGGAACTGCACATCGACCTGCCACGTCCGCGCAATGCCGACTCTGCGCAGGTCCGCGCGTTGATCGACGAGGTCTACGCGCTCATGACCCAAGGCCCCGAAGCCATCGCCGCCGCCGGTGCCCCGCCGGCCGTGGAGCTGGGCTACCGGCTGCCCGACGCCGATATCGCGCGGATGGAGAGCGTGCTCGAGCTCATGGCCGGCGAGCCCTTCAACGGCGAGGCCGACCTGCCGCACCTGGCCGAGGAAACCGCGCTGCCCGACGAGGTGCTGTTCCCGATCTACGAGGCCCTCGGTCTGCTCGGCTTCGCCCAGGTGATCGAGGGCGACATCCGCCTCACACGCCAGGGCCGCAACTACGTGACGGCTCGCCAGGCACGGCGCCAGGACCTGTTCGCGCGTCAGTGCAAGGGGCGCGTTTCGCTGATCAGCTACATCCTCGACAGCCTCCACCTGGAGCCCGCCGGCCTGCTGGAAAAGACCGTGCTCGACCGGCTGACGGAGTACATGGACGCCGAGGAAGCCGAGCGCGTGCTCAAGGTGGCCATCGAGTGGGGGCGCTATGCCGAACTCTATGAGTACGACTTCCACACGCGCCGCCTGACCCTTGCGCGGGAGATCACGGGCGAGCACTGATTGCGGCGTGAGGCTTGGGATGTGTTAGCCGGCCTGGCGGCGCATGGTGAGAATTGCTGCGCCAAAGCCGATGAAGGTCGTCCCGACGACCCGGCTCACCCAACGCGACAGCGCCGGCCGGGTCAGCACACCCTTGGCCCGCGAAGCCAGCGCGGCATAGAGGCTCAACGAGGTCAGCGACAACGCCACGAAGATCCCGGTCAGGGTCAGGAACTGCGGCAGCAACGCTGCGCCCTGATCGATGAACTGCGGGAACAGCGCGGTGAAGAACAGGGTCGCCTTGGGGTTGGTGACGGCGGTCAGGAACGCCGACTTGTACAACTTCAAGGGGTTCGGCTTGTTCACCTTCGCCGCCGCCTGATCCACCAGCATCGGGCTTTTCTGGAGCAACTGCCGGGCACCGAGGTAGAACAGGTAGCCCGCACCCATCAGTTTGACCGCGTTGAACAGCATCTCGGAGCTGGCCAGCAACGCCCCCAGGCCAAGCATGGCTGCCGCCGACAGGCAGAACAGGCCGGTGCCATTGCCCAGTGATGACCACACAGCACTGCGCTGGCCGTGGGCGAGGCTGTTGTTGATGGCCATCAGGGTGGCGGGCCCTGGGCTGGCAATGGCGATTGCAGCGACCAGGGTGAAGGCGAGAAGCGAGTGGCTATCCATGCGGCAGGCTCGGGAAGGTTTCGAAGCGTGCATCTTACACAAGCGCAGCGGCTTCAGTCGTTACCTTGGCGCTTGGTGTTCTTCTTGGCAATGGCCTTCATCCGCGTGGCCGCGCGTTGCACGGTGGCCATCTTCTCCGGGCGCTTCATGCCGCGCCACTTGCGGATTTCCTCACGGGTGCGGCCGCAGCTCACGCACAGCTCGCTGTTGAGCTGGCAGAGCGAGACGCAGGGGTTTTCGATGTCTTTGGCCATGGCGGGCTCCAATCACGGCAGCGGATCATACCCTGTGGCAGCAGCCGGGCATACTCAAGCTGCCACGGCACGCCCGCCCAGGCGCCGCCAGACCAGGCGGCCGACGGTGATCGACCAGTTGGCCAGGGCGATCACCAGCAGCAATTGCAGCAGCGCCGGCATGCCTGCCTGGACGATGACCTTGCCAGCCAGCAGCGGGAAACCGAACACACCAACGAAATAGGCCAGGCTGAACAGCACCAGCGACTGCGCTGTCTGCCCGCTGGGCGCTTCGTTGGCTGCCAGGCCGTTTATCACCGAATAGGTCAGGCCATAGCCGATACCCAGTACCACTGCCGCCAGCACGTAGGCCGCCGCGCTGTCGACGCCGTACAGGAACATCAGCACCGACAGCACCATCAATGCCGTCAGCAGGCAGGCCATGCGGTACGGGTCACGCTTGACGATGAAACCGGCAATCAGCAGCCGGCAGGAGATCGCAGCCGACATGAAACCCAGGAAGAACAGCGAGTAGTCCAGCTGCCTGGCGCTGGCGTAAGAGGTCTGGAAGCTCGACAGCCCACCGAAGATTGCGCCCCCCAGGCCAACCATGAGGATGGCGAAGGCGGCCTTGGAAGACAGCACCGCACGGGTGGCTGCCGGGGTGATCTTGCATACCGCGACGGCGCCGGTTTTCAGCTGCTGCATGCGCGGCCCCATCAGCAGGAACATCACGCCACCCAGCAGGCTGGCCGCCGCTGCAGCGACGAAGGCTGCCTCTACCGGGTAACCCAACGCCTGCGCCGCACGCCCCAGCAACGGCCCGGTGCCGATGCCGGTCATCATGCTGCCCGAGAGCAAGGCAAAGTATTTGACCCGCCGTGCCGGCTCGATCAGCATCGCCACGATGATCGGCCCCAACGTGTAGAACAGGCCCCAGCCGAAGCCCAGCAGCAGGCCACCCAACAGGATGGCCGTGCCGAACCCGGGGGCGGCGGCAAAGCTCAGGCAGGCCATGGCAAGAAACACCGCGCCACCGGCCACGGCCTTGGGTGCGCCAATCAGGTCGGTCAGGTGGCCGGAGAAGATCACCGCCAGAAACGTGCTGAGCATGGCGGCGGAAATCACCGTCCCGGCATCGGCTTCGCTGGCACCGTGTGCGCGCAGCGTCATGGCCAGCAGAAAGGTGGTGCCGTAGGACAGCGAAAGCAGGTAGCTGCTCAGGCAAAAGGTGGCGAACAGGCCATTGGCGGGTGGTTGACTTGCCGACATCGGGCATTCCGGTTGTTTTTGTCGAGTGGGTTCAGGCCTTGTGCCAGCCAGTTGGAGTGTTGGGGCTGGTATGTGTTCGCCGTTGTTTTTTTAGCGCCTGTGAGATCGAGCGCCGCCCGCGCGGCGCATCGCAGGCAAGCCTGCTCCTACATTTGTTTCGGGCCAGTGTTCATGTTGCCTTCGCGCGCGACCCCTTGGCGCATGCCTCGATCTCGTGGTGAACAAACAAGGCGTTCGCGCGCTATGGTGCAGGTGCAACTGGCCCGAAACAGATGTAGGAGCAGGCTTGCCTGCGATGCGCCGCGCGGGCGGCGCTCGATCTCACAGGCGCTAAAAGGGTAACGGCGAACCCGCTGCCAGCCCTCACACGCTTAACTGGCTGACATGAGGGTCGGACCTGATTTTTATCACGGGGTATTTGTCGCTTTGGTATGAAAACACCGGAGTAAAGCGCTGCAGACTCAGAACATTGGCCCAAGCGACAGCCGATCATTTACGCCGGAGCACCGGCAACCGCACCAATGACCACCCCGCCTCGGACTCGGCCAGCGCCAGGCGAATGCCATCGCGCGGCAGGGTGTTCAACAAGGCCTGGGCCAGGTCACCGACCATCCAGTTCGCCGTGTTCGAGGCAATCACCCGCCCGTCCGCCGAGATCAGCACCGCCTCATGCTCCAGGCGCATCAGGCTGCGCACCAGCAGGCGCTCGACGTTGTGCAACGACAGGTCCAGCCCGGCCACGCCGATGAAGCGGCCCCGCACTTCGATCGGCATGGTGAAGGTCAGCACGTACATGTTGGTGCCGTACAGGTCCACGTACGGTCCTTCCACCACGCTCTTGCCGGTCTTCATCGGCCGGCTGTACCAGGGCATTCCGGTGTAGTCGTAGTAGTTCTCGCGGCGCCGATCGAAGTTCGGTCGCAGCGGCAGGGTCTTGCCGCCGTCGGCCAGGTACCACCATTCCAGGTGCATCTCGCGGTCGGCCAGGCCGTTGGGCTCGACGATGATGCCGCCGCCACAGCCAAAGGCACCGGTGCTGAGCAATTGCTGGTCGATGGCCGGGCGCAGGGTCGCGAGGTCCTTGGCGCAAGGCTGGCGGCCCTCGGCCAGCACCCGTTCCCATAGCGCTCGGGTTTCTTCCACCAGCTGGCGGACCTGGCCGAAGATGGTTCCCAGGGTGTGGTCCAGCTGCTGGGCACAGGCTGACAGCGGGTCATTGTCGCTCAGGGCAAACATGGCATTACCTCACGCAGGTACAGCTTTGTTGTTATGGACGGCTCAGTCCTGCCCGTCGGCCAGCAGCTCCAGACGCAGGCTGATCAGGCGCTTGATGCCACGGCTGACATGGGCTTCGGCCAAGGCGCCGGCCAGCACCGCATCACCGGCGACCAGCGCTTCGAGAATGGCCCGGTGTTCGTGCTCGACCACCGTCACGTCTCCGCCGCCAGCGGCCTCCATCCACAGCAGTTCACCGACTTCCGACTGCAAGCGCATTTCCGCGCTGGTCAGGCGCAGCGACTGGGCAGCGGCGGCCACTTCGATATGAAATCGTGCATCGGCGCGGTGCCGGGCCAGGCGCGAACCGGCCTGGCTGAGGGTTTCGATATGCTGGGCGATACGTGCCTGCTGCTCCGGCGAGCTGCGCTTGGCGGCCAGGCGCGCCGCCGTGCCGGAAATCGCCGTTTGCTCATCGCCCAGGTCGCGCAGGTCGGGGCCGCTCATGTCGCGCAGGCGTTGCAGCAGCAGCGCCTCGGGCAACTCCACCGGGGCGCAGACAAAGCTGCCGCCATTGCGCCCGCGTCGGGTCTCGATCAAGCCACGTTGGCGCAGCACCACCAGCGCTTCACGCAACGTCACCGTGGCGACGCCCAATTGCAGGGCCAGTTCCGACTCACTGGGCAGTTGCTGCCCCTCTGCGAACATCCCCAGCTCGATCGCCTCCATCAGGCGGCGCGCCACTTCATCGGTCCGCCCTTCCTGGCGCAACCGGATGAAGGCGGTGTTACGAGCACTATTCAGGGCAGTCATTGCCTCTCCCTATCGAGCATTGCCGGGCGGGGCGCGGGCCTCGGCTAAAAGGTTCAGTTTCGCATCTTATAGCGAACGGGCCAGCGCCCGATACCGATTTGCCGGCCATTCTACCGTCTGGAAGTGGATTTTCGCAGTGGTTGGCAAACTAAAAATATTAAGATATGGTTTCATAGGTTTAGATTTCTACCAATAAGACCGACCAAGGAATCCGCCATGCAAACCAAACTCCTGATCAACGGCCAGTTGGTCGACGGGCAAGGCAGCCCGTACGCCGTTTACAACCCGTCCGAAGGCACGGTGCTGGTGAATATCACCGAAGCCAGCGCTGCCCAGGTGGATGCTGCCGTACAGGCCGCCGACCAGGCCTTCGTCGGCTGGTCGCAAACCGCACCCAAGGACCGCGCCCAGTTGCTGCTCAGGCTGGCCGACCGCATCGAAGCCGAAGCCGCCACCCTCGCTCGCCTGGAGTCGCAGAACTGCGGCAAGCCGTACCAGGCGGCGCTGAACGACGAAATCCCGGCCATCGCCGACGTGTTCCGCTTCTTTGCCGGCGCCAGCCGTTGCCTGTCGGGCTCGGCCGGCGGCGAATACCTGCCGGGCCACACCTCGATGATTCGCCGTGACCCGCTCGGCGTGGTCGCCTCCATCGCGCCGTGGAACTACCCCTTGATGATGGTCGCCTGGAAGCTCGCCCCCGCGCTGGCCGCCGGCAACTGCGTGGTGCTCAAGCCCTCCGAGCAAACCCCGCTGACCGCCCTGGCGCTGGGCGAGATCATGGCCGAACTGTTCCCCGCTGGCGTGGTCAACATCCTCTTCGGCCGTGGCCCGAGCGTCGGTGAACCACTGGTCAACCACCCCAAGGTGCGCCTGGTGTCGCTGACCGGTTCCGTGGCCACCGGCGCACGGATCATCGCCAGCACCGCCAGCAGCGTGAAGCGCACTCACATGGAGCTGGGTGGCAAGGCGCCGGTACTGATCTTCGACGACGCCGACATCGATGCCGCCGTCGAAGGCATCCGTGCGTTCGGCTTCTACAACGCCGGCCAGGACTGCACCGCAGCCTGCCGCCTGTATGTCCAGCAAGGCGTCTACGAGCAGTTCGTGAGCAAACTGGGCGAAGCCGTGGCCAGCCTGCGCATGGGCCTGCAGGACGACCCCGAAACCGAGCTCGGCCCGCTGATTACCCGCGAGCACCTGGAGCGCGTCGAAGGTTTCGTCGAGCGCGCCAAGGCCCAGCCGCACATCCGCCTGGTCACAGGCGGCCATCGGGGTGCAGGCGACGGCTTCTTCTTCGCGCCGACCGTGCTGGCCGATGCCCGCCAGGATGACGAGATCGTCCAGCGCGAAGTGTTCGGCCCGGTGGTCAGCATCACCCCGTTTACCGACGAAGCCCAGGCCCTGGCCTACGCCAACGATTCCGACTACGGCCTCGCCTCTTCGGTTTGGACCCGCGACGTCGGCCGCGCCAACCGCCTGGCTGCACGCCTGCAATACGGCTGCACCTGGGTCAACACGCACTTCATGCTGGTCAGCGAAATGCCCCACGGCGGCATGAAGCAGTCGGGCTATGGCAAGGACATGTCGATGTACGGCCTGGAAGACTACACCTGCGTGCGCCACGTGATGTTCAAGCACTGATTGTCGACTTTGGTCATAAAACATATAAAACCATAGGCAATATGGCATGGGTTCTGCTTCCGCCCATGCCCGAGCCTGAAACAGCCGTCAACGTTACCTTCCGGCACAAGCCGGGGGGGTCGGGCTTACGAGGTGTGTCACCATGCTTATCACCGGCATCAAAAGCCGCCCGCTCTACGACCAGCTGCGGCCCATGGCAGGCGGCCTGCGCCACCTGATCGCGGGCCAGGGCAGCGGCGGCGCGGCCATGCTGCGCCTGATCGCGGACATGTCCCCCGCGCAGCGCGCGCACAGCACCCTGCTCTACTCCACCGAGTCATTCTCCGGGCATGACCACCTGCAGGCGCTGCAAGCCGCAGAAGCGGCCGGGCTGGACGTGTTCCCCAGCAACCAGGCGCTGATCGCCGCCCTGCGCGAACGCCTGGGTCAGGCCCACATGGGCACGCGCCTGTACCTCAGCGGCTCGGAAAGCTTCATCGGTACCGCCATGCAGGCCGCCAATGCGGTCGACCTGAACCGTGACGAAGTCTTGCGCGAACACAGCGGCACCCTGGTCCGCCGCGTGTGGTGCGCGCACTGCGACACCTACACCGAGAACGTCACCCAGCGTGTGTTCAGCTGCCCCGGTTGCCAGCTCGACCTGGTGGTGCGCGACCACTATTCCCGCCGCCTGGCCGCCTTCCAGGGCATCAAGGCCGATGGCGAAGTCCCGGGCGAACTGCCAGCAGCCGAGGAGCTCGACACATGAACACCCACAACGGCACCCTCAGCGTGCGCGTCGCCCGCATCGAAGCGCTCACCCCGGAAATCACCCGTTTCACCCTGGTCGACCCGGCCGGCAAGCACCTGCCGGCGTTTTCCGGCGGCAGCCACGTGGTGGTGGTGCTCGAAGACGGCGACAAGACCCACCGCAACGCTTACTCGCTGATGAGTTCGCCCTACGACTCCAGCGCCTACCAGATTGCCGTGCGCCGGGTCAGCGACGGACGTGGCGGCTCGCGCTACCTGCATGACCGGGTCGCTGAGGGCGATCTGCTGCAGATCCTGCAGCCGGCCAACCTGTTCCCGCTGGCCAAGCATGCCCGCCAGCACGTGTTCATTGCCGGCGGCGTGGGCATCACCCCGGTCTACTCGCAACTGGAAGAACTGCAACTCAAGCAGGCCGCCTTCGAGCTGCACCTGGCCGTGCGCGGCCCCGAGCACACCGCCCTGGGCCTGGAGCTGCAGGCACGCTACGGCGAGCGCGTGCAGCTGTACGTGCAAGGCGTCGATGCGCGCATGGACATCCGCCACATCCTCGAAGGCCGCCCGCTGGGCAGCCACGTGTATGTCTGCGGCCCGGACAGCATGATCGACGACACCCTCGACAGCGCCCACGCCTTGGGCTGGACCGACAGCCACATTCACTACGAGCGCTTCGTCGAGCAAGGCTCCAGCGGCCAGCCGTTCAGCGTCACCCTGGCACGCCAGGGCGTGACCATCGAAGTACCGGCCGAACAGTCGCTGCTCGAGGCTGCCGAACAGGCCGGCTACAAGGTGCCCTACCTGTGCCGCGGCGGCGCCTGCGGCTACTGCGAGACCGAAGTACTGGACCTCGATGGCGAGCTCGACCATCGCGATGACTGGCTCAGCGAGGAAGACAAACTGAGCAAGCGCAAATTCATGCCCTGCGTATCCCGCGCCAACTGCAGCCGCCTGGTCGTAGACCTCTGAGACAGGAAAACAACAACATGACCGTATTCAAGCCGATCGAATCCTACGCCGACGCAGGCCAGGGCCACACCTACAGCAACAGCCGCGAAGCCGTGCTGCGCCTGCCCTTCCCTTACCCGGAAGACCAGTACATGTACTCGATGAACGTCGAGCCGCACGTACCTTTCGGCACCGGCGCGCTGCGCGGGCAGTTCGACATCGACGAGCACTACATCTCCGAGTGCCACCACCGTGCGCACACCCTCGACAGCCAGCCGGGCGTGCACTACGCCGCCCTGCCGCACATGATGGAGGCCCAGTGGGACCTGCTGGAGCTGCTGATGGAGTCGTACTCGCGCGACTACCCCGAGCACTTCACCCTGGAGAAGAAAGGCAGCCAGTGGCACTGGATCAACCGCCCGTTGCAGATCGACCAGACCTTCACCTTCGGCGACACCAGCACCCTGCCGATGGAGCCGATGGAATACATCACTCGCCAGGCCCAGGGCGAGTTCATTCTCCTCGAAGAGCGTGACGACACCCTGGTGATGGGCGCCGGCATGGCCACTCAGCGCGCCGACTATTCGTTGCGCTTCAACCTCGGCATGAGTTTCATGGAGTTTCACGGCCCGGTACCCAAGCTGCATGAAATGGGCATCCTGCAACGGGCACTGAAGTTCCTCCTGCGCTTGCGCCCGGGTCACCCGGTGCGCCGCACCAACTGGTCGATCACCGTTGACCCGCGCCTGGAAACCTCCGCTGAAACCTTGCCCGACTGGGCCCCGGAGCGTACCACCATTACCGCCGAAAACGCCGGTGAACGGGTCAACCTGCGCATCGAGCTGCAACCCCTGCACCGCTTGCCGCGCAGCAACGCCGTGCTGTTCCCGGTACGCACCTACCTGGTCAGCCTGCAGGAACTGGCCGAATTCGCGCCGCAGTGGGCCAAGCGCATGCACCGGGTGATCCGCGACCTGGACCAGCAACTGGTCGACTACAAGGGTTTCACCCGCTACCGCGATGCCATGGTCAGCTGGCTGTCGCAGTATGACGACGGCACCCCGGTCGACGAAAGCCAGCAGTAACCCATACCCTGCGCGCGCCGACCACCGGCGCGCGTCTACCCAACGTTGTGCCTGCCATTCAGGGGTTACCCCAATGAAAACAATAAAACACTGCTTGCCCGAGAGCTGGAGCCTGGTATTCTCCGCCGCCGCGTCTGCCTACGGCGTCGGCCTGCTCGGGCTGTGGGCCTTGCCGTTCCTGATCAGCGCCATCATTCACGATTTGCAACTCAACGAAGCCCAGGCCGGGCTGTTGATGTCGGCCGAATTCGGCTTCACCATGCTCGCCTCGCTGCTGGTCGCACCGTTCATGGGCCGCGCACCGCGGCGCACCCTGGCGCTGGCCGGCACCCTGCTGGCGATTGCTGCCAACCTGCTCAGTGCCAATGTCGACAGCCTCTACGCACTTGCGGCAGTACGCTGCGTGGCGGGTATTGGCGCCGGCCTGGCACTGGCCTGCGGCAACGCCGCCGTGTCCAGCGCCAAGCACCCGGACCGGGTCGCCGGGCACATGAACGTGCTGTCGGTAGTGCTGATGATCGTGGTGATGCTGGGCTATGCCAAGGTCATGGCCAGCCACGGCCTGCACGGCTTGTATTACGCGATGGCGGCGACCATGGCAGTAATGCTGCTGGCCATCCCGGCGATGGTGCAGCGCGCAGCGGTTGCCGAACCGTCACCTCAGGCAGCAACCGGCAAGCCAGGGGCAGGCAATATCCTGCTGAGCCTGCCGGCGATCTGCATGATGCTGGCGATGTTCGTGTTCCAGGCCCGCGACACCATGGGTTGGGCGTTTGTCGAGCGGATCGGCACCATGGTCGGCTACAGCGGCGATGAACTGGGCGTGCTGCTGTCATTCCAGTCGTTCGTCGGCCTGATCGGGCCGCTGATCGCAGCCATGGTCGGCAAGCGCTTCGGCATGAGCACACCGGTGATCCTGGCGATCCTGCTGACGGGCGCAACCAGCCTCAGCTATGTACTGGGCGAGCACTCCAAGACCCTGTACACCGCAGGGGTGATGACCATCTGCATCACCTATTTCTACGCCCTCAGCTACCTCACTGGCCTGGCTGCAGCGCTGGACCGCGAGGGCCGTGTGGTGGCTGCCGCCGGCAGCTTCCTGAGCCTCGGGCTGGCGGTGGGCCCGGCGATCTCCGGCGGGTTGATTTCGCTGGGTGGTTTCAGCCTGGCGGCCTGGGGCATCGGCGTGACGGTGGTACTGACCTTGCTGTTGGTGGCAGTGCCGCTGGCCAGTATTCGCCGCGAGCAGCTATCGTTGCCGGTTGCCGCCACAGCCTGATTCGGTCGCTATTCGCAAGCCAGGTCACGACTCACCTGCGGACCGGCAGGTCACTCGGCGGCGGCTGGCAGGGATAAGACAATTTTCACATTCGCTTCACTATTGGGCCACAAAGCCGAGGATAAGGTGCTGCCAGCCTTGTCCTCGGAGTGGCAGCATGCTGGAAAATGTAATTGCGACGCACCCGCGCCTTCTGCGCCTGAAACGCCGGAAACTGCCTGTTGCCTGGCTGCTGGCCTTGTTGCTGGCCTTCACGGCGTTCGGCCTCTGGCACGTGTTGCGTGCGCATGTCACCAACCTGGGCAGCTCGCAGTTGATGAGCGAACAGGGCGTCTACAGCGCCTGGAACAGCGGCCAGGTGATTGTCCTGATCCGCCATGCCGAACGCTGCGACCGCTCCAACCATGCCTGCCTTGGCGACCCTGCCGGCATCACCGTGGACGGCAGCCAGGCCGCAGCCGCCGTCGGCGACGGCATCCGCCGCCTGGGCCTGGCCAATGCCGATATCCTCAGCAGCCCGGAAGTCCGCACCCAGCAGACGGCGTCGTTCGTCTTCGGCAAGGCCACCGAAACCCAGGACTGGCTGGCGCGCTGTGACAGCACCTTTGCCAACGCAGCCCTGGCGCACAAGCGCGAGGGCCACAACCTGGTGCTGGTCACCCACAGCGGCTGCATCGACCACCTCGAACGGCAGCTGCGCGTAGCGGGTGGCGAACGCGTTGCCGGCTATGCCAGTGCGCTGTTCATCAGCAAAGACAGCAACGGCAAGGCACACTTGCTCGGGCAACTCAACGCCAACCAATGGCAGACACTCAACAGCAAGACAGGGAAGTAAGCATGCCCGTTTCTTCACGCACCTCGTTCTACGTCAACAACCTGCTAATGCCGCTGTTGCTGGCAGCGATCACGTTCCTGCTGTTCGACCTCACCACGCTGGACCGCTGGATCAGCAACCTGCTGCTCGACCCGGTCAGCGGGCAGTTCCCGCTGCTGCATGACCAGCTGTTCGAAAAAGTGACCCACAAATGGCCGCGCATCCTGCCGAACTGGACCGGCGAGGCGGCGATCATCGGCTCGTTGCTGTCGTTCATCTGGCCCCGCCTGGCCAACCACCCCGATGCGCTGATCACCCGCGGCCTGAACGCCGCCAGAATCAGCCCGGTGCTGCGCTTTACCAGCCGTCATCGCCGCGACTTCCTGTTCGTGGTGGTGGCATTTGCCCTGAGCACCACGGTCATCCATTACCTTAAAAGCCACACCAGCGTGTATTGCCCGGTGGAAACCACCCTCTACGGCGGCCCCGAGGCGCACGTGGAGTGGTACGAGAACTTCCGCTGGTTCAGCAAGGCAGGTGAGGGTCGTTGCTGGCCGGGCGGCCACGCTTCCAGCGGTTTCACCCTGCTGGCGCTGTACTTCGTGGCGCTGCGTTACCGCTGGCAGCATGCGCGCAAGCTGCTGGTGGCCATTCTGCTGATCGGCTTCGTCTATGGCACCACCCGCGTGCTGCAAGGCTGGCACTACATGTCGCATACCTTCTGGGCCGGGATTTTCGTGTGGTTGACCACCTGGGCCACCGCGCTGGGCTTCTACGGGCGCGAGGCGCTTCAGGCGCCTGCCCGGGCACGCTCGGACAAGACGTCGGCGAACGCCTATGCTTGAGCAGTCCCACTGCTCAGGAACTGCGACATGACCACCCCCGAAGACGCCCTGCTGCACAGCTGGCGGCACAACGCCCGGGCCTGGATAGACGTGGTACGAGGCGGCGCCATCGAGAGCCGCCAGCAGGTCACCGACCAGGCGATCCTGCTGGCGGTCCTCGGGCGACAGCCCGAGCGGGTGCTGGACCTGGGCTGCGGCGAGGGCTGGTTGCTGCGGGCGCTGGCCGATCGCGGCATCGAGGTGACTGGCGTGGATGGCGACGCCGCGCTGGTCGAGGCTTCGCGGGCCGCAGGCTCGGCACACGTGTACCAGGCCAGCTATGCGCAGCTGGCCGAAGGTGAAGTGGATATCGGCAGTGGCTATGAGCTGATCTGCGCCAACTTCGCCCTGCTGCACCAAGACATCATCCCATTACTGACGGCCATGAAAGCACTGCTGACGCCCGCTGGCGTGCTGGTGATCCAGACCCTGCACCCGTGGAGCGTGGCAGGCGGCGACTATCAGGACGGCTGGCGCGAGGAGTCGTTTGCGGGCTTTGCCGGAGAATGGCGGCCAATGCCGTGGTACTTCCGGACCTTGGCCAGCTGGCTGAATGCCTTGGACATGGCGGGGTTCAGGTTGCTGAGCCTGCAGGAGCCGCAGCACCCGCAGAGCCCGGTGCCGCAGTCGTTGCTGATGGTTGCCGGTTAATCTGTTCTGGCCCTTTCGCGGGTTTACCCGCGAAGAGGCCGGATCAGGCGACATCAATCTTGAAAACCTTTGCAACAACCCGCTAGCCTGCGCCCTCCTTTCTGGATGGACCCTGCCCCATGCAACCGCGCGATATCGCCGCCTACCTGTTCCTGGCCATCGCCTGGGGCTTTTCATTCCTGGTGGTGCTCAAGGTGGTGCACGCCTTTGGCTGGGTCGGCGCGGTGAGCCTGCGCGCCTTCATCGCCGGCGGCACCCTGGCCATCCTCGCCGCCCTGCTGGGCCGGACCTTGCGCCTGCGCCCGCTGCTCAAGCCGTTGCTGGTGGTCGGCGCCACTACCGTCGCCGGGCAGCTGATCGGCCTGTCCTATGCCACCCCGCGCATCGGCACGGCCATGGCCGCGATCTTCGTCGCCACCATTCCGCTGTTCTCGATGGTCATCGGCCGGGTCTGGGGCCTTGAGAAGATCAGCCCGCAAGGCCTGGTCGGCTTGTTGCTGGGCCTGCTGGGCATGGTCATGCTGGTGGGTTTCCCGGCGCAGGCGGTGACCGAGGACTTCATCCACGGCTGCCTCGCTTCGCTGTTCGGCTGCGTGTGCGCGGCCTTCGGCAGCAACTACGCCAGCCTGCACCTGCGCGGCCAGGACCCGTGGACCGTGACAGGCGGCGCGTTCCTGGCCGGCGGTCTGCTGACCTTGCCACTGCTGCTGGTAGTGCCGGTGCCGACCCTGCCGCAGGCCAGCGACTGGCTGTACCTGGCGCTCAGCGGCAGTGTGATGAGCGCCACCACCTACGTGCTGTACTTCGGCCTGGTGGCACGTATCGGTGCGACGCGCGCCATCAGCGTCGAGTTCGTCGTCACCCTGGTGGCCGTGCTGGTCGGCGCGCTGTTCCTCGGCGAAGCCCTGAGCCTGCTGCAGGCCGCAGGCGGCCTGGTGATCCTGCTCGGCTGCCTGCTGGTGCTGGGCCTGCTGCCAGGGCGCAAGCGCCGCCTGCCCAGTTAACGCTGGGCAGAGGCCTCGTCGGCAGGCGGGGTCAATTGCAGCACGCGATTGCGCCCGCCTTCAGCGAGCAGGTAGCCACCCTTGCCATCGGCGATGATCGACTGCGGCGCCTTGAGGAAGGTCAGCACCACGTGCTGGCTACCTTCGGCGTCCACCCGCAGCAGGCGCGCGCGGTGGGTATTGTCTTCACTGATCCACAGGCCGCGCTGGTCGCACATCAGGAAGGTGGGATGGCGCAGGCCCTCGACCACCACCGGGTCTTTACCGTCGTCGGACAACGCACGAACGATGCCGGTGCCTTTCTCGGTGTACAGCAGGCGGCCGTCGGCGCAGCGGGTCAGGCCTTCGGTTTCAGTCAGCCCCGAACGCAGCACCTCGAGCTGACCGCTGGCCCAGTCATAACGCATCAGGCGCCCGTTGCCCTTGCGGTCTTCGATGGCGTACAGGTGATCGCCATCGTTCCACAGCCCCTGCACACTGTTGCCATCGAACAGGTGGGTGACCTGGCCATCGCGGGCCAGGCTGACCGGTGCCTGGCCGCCTTCCTGGCTGAACACCCAGCCACCTTGTGCCGCGACCATGCCATCGGGCTTGGACAGGTTGTCGATCAGCACCACGCGGTCGCCGCCGGCGGTGATCTTGAGAATGCTGCCTTGGCCGTCATCCAGCTCGCGGCTGACCAGCAGGCTGCCGTCGGCCTGGGGCAGCAAAGAAGCGGCCTTGGCCACGTCGCGGTGCAGCACCTCGACACGCCAGCCACTGGCGGCCTGCACCGGGTAGAACGATTGCCAGGCGAAAAAACCCAAGGTGGCGGCCACCAGTCCGGTGGTGGCCGCCAGGGCGATACGGGTGCTGCGCCGACGCAAGATGGGCATGAACGGGGCTCCTTGAAATTGGCCCGAATCCTAGCAAGAGGACGTGGAAATGTCGTCATCAGACCACTCAAACACAAAATGATATAAAAAGAACAAAACATTCTAACCAAATGGAATTAAAAAATTGAAAGCCAAACGCCACCTCCTTAGGCTGGGTACACCGTTTCCCAGCCTGTTCAAGGAGCGACACCCATGCCCTTCTCCCCCCTGCGCCGCCTGCTCGTCGGCGGCCTCCTGGCGACTGTCGCCAGCAGCCTGCTGCCCTGGTCCAGCGCCTTCGCCGAAGACACCAAGACCCTGCGTATCGGTTATCAGAAGTTCAACAGCATCAACATCCTCAAAGGCAGCGGCGCGCTGGAAAAGGCCCTGGCGCCCCAAGGCGTGCACGTCAGCTGGCATGAGTTCGCCGCCGGCCCGCAACTGCTCGAAGCGCTGAGCACCGGCGCCATCGACCTGGGCCACGCTGCCGACGCGCCATCGGTATTCGCCCAGGCCGCCGGCAAGCCGGTGGTCTACCTGGCTGCCGAACAACCCTACCCACGCGGCATCGGCCTGGTGGTGCGCGAACAGGATCACCTCACTGCGGTGCAGGACCTCAAAGGCAAGCGCGTGGCCACCGGCCGCGGCTGGAACGCCCAGTACCTGCTGGCGGTGGCCCTGGAGCAGGCCGGCCTGAGCTATCAGGACATCACCCCGGCCTATGTCAACAACGCCGCCGATGCCGTCGCCGCCCTGCAATCGGGCAGCGTGCAGGCCGTGACCTTGTGGGACCCGTTCCTCGCTGCGGCCGAAAGCCAGCCTGGCCTGAAGAACTTGCGCGATGGCAGCGGCCTGACCAACAACCGCACCTTTTACCTGTCCACCGCCGCCTTCGCCGATCAGCACCGCGACCTGTTGAAGACCTTCTTCAGCGAGCTGGGCAAGGTCAGCCAGTGGGCCAACGCCAAGCCTGCCGAAGTCGCGGCGCTGCTGGCTCCGCAACTGGGCATCAGCGCCAATGTGCTGGAGGTGGCCAGCGAGCGACGCAACTATAACGCCGTGGCCATCACCCCGCAGATCGTCGCCGAGCAGCAGAAACTGGCCGATACCTTCCAGGGCCTGGGCCTGATCCCGCACAAGTTGCAGGTGGCCGATGCCATCTACCCGGCTTCTGTATTGCCGTGACCCGGGAGTGAAGGCAATGCCCCGCCATATCCGTTTCAACGCTTTCAGCATGAACGCCGCCAGCCACCAGTCCCCAGGGCTGTGGCGCCACCCGCGCAACACCAGCGTGGCGTTCAACCGCCTGGACTACTGGACCGACCTCGCGCGCCTGCTGGAGCGCGGGCTGTTCGATGCGCTGTTCATCGCCGACGTGCTGGGTATCTACGACGTCTACCAGGGTGGCCCGCAAGCCGCCCTGCGGGGTGGCGTGCAGGTACCGGTCAACGACCCGCTGCTGCTGGTGCCGGCCATGGCCGGGGTGACCGAGCACCTGGGGTTCGGCGTCACCTTTTCGCTGACCTATGAACACCCCTATCCATTCGCCCGGCGCATGTCCACGCTCGACCACCTGAGCAACGGCCGGGTCGGCTGGAACATCGTCACCGGCTACCTCGACAGCGCCGCGCGCAACCTGGGCCTGGCGCGTCAGCTCGGCCATGACCAGCGCTATGACCTGGCCGAGGAATACCTGGAGGTGCTGTACAAACTCTGGGAAAAAAGCTGGGAAGACGATGCGGTGCAGCTGGAGCGCGAAACCGGCCGCTACATCGAACCGTCGAAAGTGCACGCCATCCACCATACCGGCGAGCACTTCCAGGTGCCCGGCATGCACCTGTGCCAGCCTTCGCCCCAGCGCACCCCGGTGCTGTTCCAGGCTGGCGCCTCGGCGCGCGGCCAGCAATTCGCCGCCCGGCATGCCGAGTGCGTGTTCATCAGTGGCCCGACACCCACCGTGCTGCGCCGCTATGCCGACGGCATCCGCCAGGCCAGCGAGGTGGCCGGGCGAGGCCGTGACGAGGTGCTGATCTATGCCCAGGCGCTGCTGATCGTTGCGCCGACCCCACACGAGGCCCACGCACGCTTTGCCGAATACCGCCGCTACGTCGACCTGGACGCCGCCCTTGCCCTGCTTTCGGGCTGGACCGGCATCGACTTCGCCGGCCTCGACCCGGATGCCCCTATCGAATACGTCGAGAACGATGCCGGTCGTGCCGCCCTGGCAGCGTTCACTGCCGCCGACCCGAACCGCCGCTGGACCGTGCGTGAAGCCGCCGAATTCGTCGGTCTGGGCGGGCGTGGCCCGGTATTGGTGGGTTCACCCGTCGAGATTGCCGACCAGCTGGAGCACTGGCTCGACCAGACCGGTATCGACGGTTTCAACCTCACCTACGCCGTGCAACCGGACGACCTGGCCAACGTCGTCGAACTGCTGGTGCCGGAGCTGCAACGCCGTGGCCGCTACCCGCTGAACTACAGCGACGGCACCTTGCGCCACAAGCTGTTCGGCCAGGGCGACCGGCTGCCTGAAGCCCACGCGGGGCGCCAGGTTCACATTCAGTAACTGAATGTCGAGTATTTCAACATTTAATTTGTGGATGATGCGGACTGCCCCCTATGCTGTCCGCACATCCCCTGCACGCACCGGCCGGTGTGGTCCAAGGCACGGGGAGAGAACAACAAGTCGAGACCGCTCATGTCGAACCACTCCTACTTCGCCCCCCACGGTGGGCACCCAGCTCAGACCGAGCTGCTGACTGACCGTGCCATGTTCACCGAAGCCTATGCCGTCATCCCCAAAGGCGTGATGCGTGACATCGTCACCAGCCACCTGCCGTTCTGGGACAAGATGCGCATGTGGGTCATCGCCCGCCCGCTCACCGGTTTCGCCGAAACCTTCTCGCAGTACATCGTCGAAGTGGCCCCGGAAGGCGGCAGCGAGCGCCCTGAGCTGGACCCGAACGCCGAAGCCGTGGTGTTCATCGTCGAAGGCGAGCTGGACATCACCGTCGAAGGCAAGCACCACACCCTGACCCCAGGCGGCTATGCCTTCCTGGCCCCGGGCGCCGAGTGGAGCCTGCGCAACAACAGCAAGGCCAACGTCACCTTCCACTGGCTGCGCAAGCACTACCAGAAAGTCGAAGGCCTGGCCGTGCCTGAGTCGTTCGTCACCCACCGCGACAACGCCACCGTCATCGAGATGCCGGGCACCGAAGGCCGCTGGGTCACCACCCGCTTTGTCGACATGGCCGACATGCGCCACGACATGCACGTCAACATCGTCACCTTCCAGCCGGGCGGCGTGATTCCGTTCGCTGAAACCCACGTCATGGAACACGGCCTGTATGTGCTGGAAGGCAAGGCGGTGTACCGCCTGAACCAGGACTGGGTCGAAGTGGAAGCTGGCGACTTCATGTGGCTGCGCGCCTTCTGCCCGCAAGCCTGCTACGCCGGCGGCCCAGGCAAGTTCAGCTACCTGCTGTACAAGGACGTGAACCGTCACGTGCACCTGACCCTCAACCCACAGCGTTGAGTTCAGGCTGATGCCCGAAAGCCCGCCACCTGGCGGGCTTTCTGTTTGCCGCTCATACTGACAAGCCCTGCCCTCGCGCGGTACTCGCCATGAACCGCTGCCTGCTGCTTGCCGTACTGCTTGTCACCAGCGCCGGCCTGGCGGCTGATGACTGGAAGATCGCCTACGACCGCGAAGGTATCCGCGTGTACCTGGCCGCGGCACCTGATTCGCCCTACCAGCAGTTTCGCGGTGTCAGCACCATGAAAGCCAGCGTGCGCACCCTCACCGACCTTCAGGAAAACCTGCGGGTAGCGTGCAAATGGCTGTACGCCTGCGACCAGATGCGCCTGCTGGATGTAGAGGGCGACACGACCTGGGTCTACCTGACCACCAACCTGCCGTGGCCGACCCTGCCGCGCGACATCATTGTCAAGGTCAGCACCGAACGCCGGGATGACGGTACCCTGGTGCGGCACCTGAGCGCCGAACCGAACCGCCTGCCAGAAGAACCGGGGTTGATCCGCGTACAGCACCTGGCCGGCGAGTGGATCATGAAGCCGCTCGGTGAGCGGGAAACCGAGGTGACCTACCAGTTGCAGGCAGACCCCGCCGGGGACGTGCCGGGCTGGCTGGCCAATCGTTTCGTCGTCGATGCCCCGGTGGTGACGCTGCGGACATTGCGTGCGGTAGCCGAGCGCCAGCCCTGAGCAGCCCTATCGCCCTGCCGCTTTTTCTGCCACTGTCTGCGCGCGGCGCGGACCAGCGCGTCGCGCCTTGCCAGGACGTCGAATGAAAACACAAGAAAACAGCAATACGCACAAAGGCTACCGACGCATCATTCCCTCGATGACCGCGCTCCTCGAATTCGAAGCAGTCGCCCGGCACAGCAGTGTCACCCTGGCGGCCCGTGAGCTGGGCGTGACCCAAGCGGCGGTGAGCAAGCAGATCCGGCAGCTCGAGGATAACCTTGGGGTACAGCTGTTCCAGCGCCTGCACCGCGGCATCCGCCTGACCAGCGAAGGCCAGGCGATGTTCGTGGTGATGTCCGAGTCATTGCAGAAAATCGCGGCAATGTTCGACCGCCTCAGTGAAGGCAGCGGCGAACAGGAACTGGTGCTGAGCACCACCGCAACCTTTTCCCAACTGCGGGTGATGCCGCGCCTTAGCAACCTTCGCGCGGCCATGCCTCACGTGCGCCTGCGCCTGGCGACACAGATGTTCACCGGCGACCTGCGCAATCATGACATCGACCTGCTGGTGCGCTACGGCAATGGCCGCTGGGAGGATGGCACTGCCTTGCAGTTGTTCGAGGAAGAGGTCTTTCCCGTATGTTCGCCGGCCTGGCTGGCACGCCATGCCAGGCCGGACTCGCTCGAAGCCCTGTACACCGCCGACCTGCTCGACGCCGATGCCACCACCGAGGGCTGGATGACCTGGCCGACCTGGTTCCGAGCCCTCGGCGGCAACCCGCCGAAGCTCGATTACGGGCTGCGCTGCCACCTGTATACCGACACCATCCAGGCCGCCTTGCACGGCCATGGCGTGGCGTTGGGCTGGGGGCGCATGCTCGATCACCTGCTGGCCTCGGGCGAGCTGGTGCGCCTGACCGACCTGGTGGTGAAACCGCGCGAAGCGTATTACCTGGTGGTACCCCATGGCCGCGACACCACGGCAACGGTGCTGGGGCTGGTGGAGTGGTTACGCAGCTGAGCGCCCAGGCTACGTTGTACATGTGGGAGCCGGGCTTGCCGGCTTCCACAGGGATCGCGCCAACTTCAAGAAATGGATTACTGAACGACCCCACAAGCCACGCGGACACCACCACCGCCCAGCTTCTCTGGGTGGTCACTGTGATTGTCGCCACCGGCATGCACCATCAGTGCATGGCCTTTGAAATCCGTGGCTTTCAGCCGTGGCGCCAGTACCGGGTAGGTGGCGTTGCCGTCGGCGCCGACATACAGCGCCGGCAGGTCGCCACGGTGGCCACTGTCGTCATAGGGGCCTTTGTGTGCGTTGGTGGAGTCAGGGTCCCAGTGCCCGCCCGCCGCGCCGGCTGGCACCGGCTTGCCGTTTTCTTCTGCCGCTGCGCACGAACCCTTCTGGTGCAGGTGGAAGCCATGTACGCCCGGTGGCAGGCCCTTGAGGTCAGGGGTGAGCACGGTGCCGTACTTGTTCTGTTCGATACTGATGGTTCCGATCGACTTACCCGGGCCGTCCGCCCCGGCCAGCTTCAGTTCAACCGTCTGCGCGGCCTGGGCGAGACCGGCCGAGGCCAGCAATGCGGTGAAGACTAGTGCTTTCATATCGTTTCTCCATGGCTTGGGACAGGCGGGCTTCATACCCACGTAATGCGTGGGACTGCGCAGCTTGCCAGGCATTCCATTCAGCCACAGACTGAAACACTTCCCTTGCCGCCCGGAGCCCGTTCGCGTGTCCCTCAAAGCCCTGCGCACCCTGGTGACCATCGCCCGCCACGGCACCTTCGCCCGTGCCGCCGACCTGCTCAGCCTCACCCCTTCGGCCGTGAGCCTGCACATCAAGACCCTCGAAGACGAACTCAAGGTACCGCTGTTCGACCGCAGCCGTCGCCAGGTAGTGCTGACCGAAGCCGGGCAGCTGGCAGTGGCGCGGGCCGAGCACATCCTCGGCGCCTATGACGAACTGGCCGATGCCCTGGCCAGCGGCCCGAGCCTGCGCGGCCGGTTGCGCCTGGGGGCGATCCACACGGTCCTGGCCCGGCGCCTGCCCAAGGCCCTGGTGTGGATCAAGGCGCATCACCCGGAACTGCACATCAGCGTCAACTCAGGAATGTCGGCCGAGCTTGCACGGCGCGTCGAGGATGGCGAGCTGGATGCTGCGATCACCACGGAGCCGGTCAGCCCCTACCCGCAGAACCTGATTTTCACGCCGCTGTTCGAGGACCGCTTCTGGGCCATCGCCAGCCCCGAACTGGCAGGCCAGGGCCTGCCCCAGCTGCTGGCCAGCCAACCGTTCCTGCGCTTCGACAAGCGTGCCTGGGCCGGGCGGCAGATCGAGCAGGAACTGCGCCGCCAGCATTTGCAGGTCAGCGAACAGATGGAGCTGGACAGCCAGGAAGCGCTGGCGCGCATGGCGGTGATGGGGCTTGGAGTGGCGATCATTCCCATGGCCGATGACGACCTGCAACGCTTGCCGCCGGCCACCTGTCTGCCCTTTGGCGAGCCACAACTGGTGCGGCGGGTGGTATTGCTGGAACACGAAAAGAGCCAGCGGCGGCACCTCACTGCCGTGCTGAAGACCGCCATGGACGCGTGACGGTACAGTTTTTCTCATCAGTCAGTGCAGAAATCAACGTTTTTCCCAATCAGTCAGCCACGCTAACCTGTGCCGGTACCCGACCACGGAACGCCCCTATGCTTCACCTGCTGCTGACTACACTCGTGCCCATCATCCTGCTGATTGCCCTGGGCACCTTCCTGCGCATCCGCGGCTTCCTCGCCGAGTCGTTCTGGCCGGGCGCCGAACGCCTGAGCTATTACGTGCTGCTGCCGTCGCTGTTCCTGCATGGCCTGGCCACGGCCAATCTCGATGGCGTACCGGTGCTGGGCATGGTTGCTGTACTGATGCTTTCTACCTTGCTGGGCGCCGTGCTGCTGGTGCTTTACCAGGGTGCGGTGAACCACGACGGCGCCGACTTCACCTCGGTGTTCCAGGGCGGCGTGCGCTTCAACAACTACATCGGCGCGACCCTCGCCGCCGGCATCTACGGCAGTGCCGGGATTGCCCTGGCCGCCGTGGCCAACGCCGCCATCGTGCCCCTGGTCAATCTGCTCTGCGTGCTGGTGTTCGCCCGCTTCAGCGCACGCCACAGTTCACCGGCGACCGTGTTGCGGGCCATTTTCGCCAACCCGCTGATCGTCGGCTGCGCCGGCGGCCTGCTGCTACGGGTCAGCGGCCTGGGCCTGCCGGCCGGCCTGGAACCCACAGTCAAGGCGCTGGGCCAGGCCGCCCTGCCGCTGGGCCTGCTGTGCGTGGGCGCCGCGCTCGGCGGCGCCAGTCTCGGCCAGCAAGTGCGGCCACTGCTGGCGGCATCGGCCTTCAAGTTCCTGGTCATGCCGCTGACCACCTGGGGCCTGTGCCGCCTGCTTGGCTTGAGCGGCCAGGCAGCGGTTGTGGCGGTGCTGTTTCAGGCGTTGCCGACCGCCTCGTCGTCATACGTGATGGCGCGGCAGATGGGCGGCAACGCGCCGCTGATGGCCACCATCATCGCCCTGCAGACCGTGCTGGCGGCGGTGACCTTGCCTTTGGTGCTGATGATTGCGCTGAAGTGAAGCCGCTTGGCTAGACTGTGTATCAGCCCACACTTCGGAAACTCGACCATGCGCCTCTCGTGGATGCTGATCGGCTTGACCACGGCCCTGCTCGCAGGCCCTTTGCATGCCGCCGACAGTGCCAAGGCCGCCGTGGCCGAGGACAAGGCGCAAAACCTGGAAAAAAAGGTGGTGGAAGATGCCCCTCCGCCGAAAAAAGCGGAAACCATCACCCCTGGCGAGGTGCAAGCGGTGGACCCGGCAGGCCAGGCGCCGATGGATGACAGCATCACCTGCCTGGCCCGCACCATCTACTGGGAAGCCAAGGGCGCCGACGCCCAGGACATGAGCGCGGTGGCCAGCGTGGTGATCAACCGCCTGGGCAAGGACGGCTTCCCGAACACCATCTGCGGGGTGGTCAAGCAAGGCGTGGAAAGCAAGGCCTGCCAGTTTTCCTGGTGGTGTGACGGCCGCCCCGACCAGGGCGAGGAAAAGGACCGTTACGACATCGCCAAGGAAATCGCCCGCAAGGCCTTGAACCAGCAGCTCAAGGACAGCACAAACGGCGCGCTGTATTTCCATGACCGCAATGTGCACCCGGACTGGGCCAAGGCCTATCGCAAGACGGCCGAAACCCGGCATTTCCTGTTCTACAAGCCGAACCAGGCGCTGGCGCGGTGACTCGCCATCGCACTTTTCTGGCGCTCGCTGGTCTACTCCCTCTTTTGCTGCCCGCAAGTCATTGCTGGCGTTTTCTTTGCTTTGCACGAGACTGGGCCAAAAGCCTCGCGCTTGTGTAGGATGAGCAGCGCCATACCAAGACGCTGCCAGCCACAGGGAGATCCACATGCGCGTCCTGTCATCCGTTGCCGCCTTGTCGCTGGGCCTGGTCATGTCGACCGGGGCACTGGCCGTCACTGGCGAAGAGGCGCAACTGATCGATTCGATCAATACCTACCGCAGCCAGGCCCAGCGCTGCGGTGACGAGGTGTCGGTGGAACTGCCGCCGCTCAACAGCGACACGCGCCTGGCACTGTCGCCGGAGGGCACGCGTGACCTGCAGCAGGCCATGAGCCGCGCTGCCTACCCGATGGTCAACGTGCAGGCCATCAGTTTGTCCGGCCCGCGTGATGCCCGTGCGGCCATGCATGCCATCGAAGAGAGTTTCTGCCAGGTGGTGCTCGACCCGCAGTTTGTCGACATCGGCGTCAGCCAGGAAGGCCGTGACTGGCGCATCGTGCTTGCCCGGCCGTTGCTCAGCGGGCGCCTGGGTGACTGGCAGGCCGAGGGGCAGAAGGTGTTGCAGGCCATCAATGCCGCACGCAAGGCGCCGCGCCAATGCGGCGGCCAGCCGTTTGCCGCGGCGCCGGCGCTGAGCTGGAGCGCGGCGCTGGCGGGCGTGGCAGCCGGCCATACGCGGGCCATGGCCAACCAGAACTTCTTCGACCATATCGACAAGGACGGGCGCACGCCGGGTGACCGGGCAGAACTGGCCGGCTACCTGTACCGGCAGATCGGCGAAGACATCGCCGCCGGGCGCGACACCGCGCAGAAGGTGGTGGATGGCTGGCTGGACAGCCCCGGCCACTGCGCCACCCTGATGAACCCGGACTTCCGCGAAATGGGCGCAGCCTATGCGGTAGACCCGAAGAGCGATGCGGGCATCTACTGGACCGGCCTGTTCGGCACGCCGCAATGACCCTGTAGGAGCGCAGCATTTGCGCGCAGCGCCAACGCTGTGCAGCCAAACCGCCGCCGCACGCACTTGCCCAGGTAGCTGGCATCGCCCAGGCCGACCTCATCGGCGATCTGTGCCAGGCTGTGGCTGGAGTTGAGCAATCGCCAGCGCGCCTGCTGCAAGCGCATTTCCAGCCACCAGGCCTTGGCGCTCATGCCGTGGCTGGCCTGAAACTGCCGATCCAATTGCCGACGGCTGATGCCCAGCTCGCCCGCCAGCCGTTCGATCGACCCCTGTGCCCCCAGGTGATGGCGCATCAGCGCCAGCGCACGCTGCACCTGGCGCCCCTGCCCCGCACCGGCCTCCAGTGACCGCAGGGCATGGCGGCTATCACGCGTTTCGTCCACCAGCATGTCGGCCAGGCCCTTGAGCGCCCGGGCACGCCCGCAGGCGCCCGCCAGCAGTTCCACCGCCAGGTCGATGGCTGCCGTGCCCCCGGCACAGGTGATGCGCGCGCCATCAATGCAGTACAACTGCTCGCGCAGCACCTGCAGATGCGGGAAGGATGCCCGGAACTCCGCTTCGTGGCGCCAGTGCACCACGACCTTGTGCCCGTCCAGCAGGCCGCAGGCGGCCAGCAGGAAAGCAGCGTTGTCGATGGCGACCAGTTTCACCCCCGCCCTGGCCGCACGCTTGAGCACAGGCTTGTAGCGCGGCGCCAACGCAGCCGTGGCGTCGGCATTGCGGCTGCCGAACAGCACCAGGTAGTCGTAGTCATTCCACTGCAGCTGCTCGGTAATGGCCTGCGTCTGCATCACCGCACCACTGCTCGACGGCACGGGCTCGCCGGTGAGGCTGGCCAGGGTCCAGCTGCAGTAGTGCTGCCGGCTGTAATCCTCGTCGTCGGCGCTGAAGCGCAGCTTGTCGAGAAACGCACCGAACGGCAGCAAGGCGAAGTCCGGCAACGGCAGGATCAGCAGGCGGATATCAGGGGTCATGGAAAACAGGTCCAGAAAACACCATTGAATGTCCAGATCATACCCTGCACTTGCAGTGCCGTCCCATAGACTGGCTGCTCGTGAATACCTGAGGCGCCCATCATGGCTCTGGATACCTGGTTCATCTACCTGCTGGCGAGCATCGGCCTGTCGCTGACCCCTGGCCCGAACAGCCTGCTCGCCCTGACCCACGGTGCACTGTATGGCGCACGCCGCACGCTGTTCACCATCGTCGGCGGGGTGTTCGGCTTCAGTGCACTGATTGCGCTGGCGATGTTCGGGCTGACGGCGCTGCTGCAGACGTCGGCCTCGGTCCTGACCGTGCTCAAGTGGGTCGGTGGAGCCTATCTGGTGTGGCTGGGCATTCAGCTCTGGCGCAGCCCTGCCCTGCATCTGGAGGTGACCGAGCGCGCTGCCCGCCTGAGCAATCTGGGGATGTTCCGCCAAGGCCTGCTGTCTGCTATCGCCAACCCCAAGGTACTGCTGTTCTACGGTGCCTTCCTGCCGCAGTTCATCGACCCACAGCGTGGGCTGTTGCTGCAGTTCGCGATCATGGCGGCAACCTTTGCCAGCGTCGAATGCGGGGTCGAATACGTGCTGGCGCGTCTGGCGTTTCGTATCCGGCCCTGGCTGGCCAAGGGCGGCAAGGGGTTCAATCGCTGCTGTGGGAGCCTGTTCGCGTTGATTGGTGTGGCCTTGCCGCTGGGCCGGTAGCTTCTTAACCTCGCCGCGAAACCAGCAGGAAGACCACCAGGGCCAAGCCCGGCAGCGCAGCCCCCACCAGCGCCACACCGTGCCACCCCTGCTGGACAAACACCGCACTGGCCACCGCCGAACCCATTGCCCCGCCCAGGAAGATGCTGGTCATGTACAGCGCATTCAGCCGCCCACGGCTGGCCGGGTCCAGTGCATAGACTTCGCGCTGGCCGATGACCATGTTCATCTGCACCGCAAAATCCAGCAGCACCCCGGTCAGCCCCAGGCCGATCACGCTGTAGCCGGGCGCCGTCAGCCCCAGCAGCAGCGCCAGCGGTGCCAACACCAGCGCCAGCAACGAGCCGGCACGGGCATGGCCGGCGTCGGCCAGGCGGCCGGCCATGGGTGCGGCGATGGCGCCGACCGCGCCGACCAGGGCGAACAAGGCGATCTGGCTTTGCGACAGACCGTGCTCACTGGCCAGGGCCAGCGGCACCGCGGTCCAGTACAGACTGAACGCCGCGAACATCAAGGCCTGGTACAGCGAACGCTGACGCAGCATCGGGTATTGGCGCAGCAGGGCAACCAACGACAGCATAAGCCCGGCATAGCTCGCCTTGTGCTCAGGCACCCGGCGCGGCAGCGTCAGCCCCAGCAACAGGATGATTGCCAACATCAGGCCTGCAGCGCCAATGAACACCGTGCGCCAGCCAAAGTGGTCGGCGATCAGGCTCGACAGCGGCCGCGCCAGCAGAATGCCCAGCAGCAGGCCACCCATGATGTTGCCGACCACCCGCCCGCGTTCTTGCTCAGGCGCAAGGTGCGCGGCCAACGGAATGAGCATCTGTACAGCCACCGAACTGAAACCGATCAGCAGGGCATAGACCAGGAACAGTTGCCCCTGGCCACCGCTGGCGGTCCCCGCCAGCAACAGGCTGACGCAGGCCAGCACGGCGGTGACGATCATCAACCGGCGGTTTTCCACCAGGTCCGCCAGTGGCACCAGCAACAGCAGGCCCAGTGCGTAACCCAGCTGGGTCAGCGACACGATCAGGCTGGCGCGCTCGGTGGACAGCCCCAGATCCGGGGCGATCAGCCCGACAATGGGCTGTGCGTAATAGATATTGGCGACGATCGCGCCACAACAGAACGCCAGCAGCGCGACCAGGGCACGGCTCAGGCCGGCATGGGCTGGCTGGCCAGCAGCAAGGGAAACATTCATGCGAGGTACCTCGGCATCGGGTCGGAATATGCCAGGCACCTTACCGGGCGCTTGCCGGTGAGAGAATCCGCCCCCGGCGCAACGGGGCTTTGCGCCAGGCGCAACGGCAGGGCTCAGGGCTTGAGCAGGCCCTCGCAAAAGCCGATGAACGCATTGACCCGGCGCGAGCCTCGATGGTTAGGCAAGTACAAGGCATTGATGCTGTCGTTGGCCGTGCCGGGGCTCACCTGCCAGTCGGCAAACAGCCGCTGCAGGCGCCCGGCCGCGACATCCTCGCGCACCAGCCAGTCGGCCAGCAAGGCGATACCGCTACCGGCCAGTGCCGCTTCGCGCAACAGGTCGGCGTTGGCGCTGCGCAGTGGCCCGCTGACTTCCAGTTCCAGGGCCTCGTCGGCCCGCTGCAGGCGCCAGGCCCGCGCCTTCTGCCCGTAGCGAAAACGCAGGCAGGCCTGCTGCAGCAACTGTTCGGGGTGCAGCAGCGTGTCACGCCTGGCCAGGTAATCGGGGCTTGCCACCAGCCAGCGCTGGAAGCGGCCGAGAGGCCGGCACACCAGTTCGTCGTTCGGTGATGGGTCACCCAGGCGAATGGACAGATCGTAGCGGCCGTCGAGCAGGTCATCGAGCCGGTCGCTCATGTCGATGTCCAGCTCCAGCGACGGGTAGCGGGCCAGGAATGGTCCCAGGTGCGGTGCAATCACGCGCCGGCCGAACTCCACCGGCAGGCACAGACGCAGCACGCCGACCGGCTCATCGCCACGGTCGGCGACGCTGGCGTCGGCGTCCTCCAGCGCGTCGAAGATTTCCCTTGCCCGTGCGTAGTAACGCGCGCCTGCTTCGGTCAGGCTGACCTGGCGCGTGGAGCGGTTGAGCAAGGTCGTGCCGAGTTCCGATTCCAGCGCATCGACCAGGCGCGTCACCGACGAGGTAGCGACACCGAGCCGGCGCGCTGCCGCGGAAAAGCCCCGGGCATCGACTGTCGTGGTGAACATCCTCATCGCCAGGAGCTTGTCCATAGGTCCCCCGAATCTCAAATCTCGGAACAGTCCTACAAACGGCAAGGCGGGTCAAGAAGCGCACAGCAGAGCGATCAGGTCCATAGTGGAAGCACCTCCATCAGCGCGAGAACTGCCCATGACCATCACCAACCTGCTCAATGCCCTGCCCCATTGCGACCCTGCCGCTGCCGAGCGGGTCGACGAACTGCTGCAGCGCCCTGGCCTGCGCATCGAACGCATCGTCTCCTGTGGCCAGTCCAGCCCGCCCGGCTACTGGTACGACCAGGCCGAGGGCGAGTGGATCATGCTGTTGACCGGCACCGCCGGGCTGCGCCTCGAACACGAGGACTTCACCCGGCTGTTGGTACCAGGCGACTGCCTGGACATTCCAGCCCATTGCCGGCATCGCGTGGAATGGACTGCACAGGGGCAGTCGACCATCTGGCTTGCCGTGTTCCATGGCATCGACACGGCGTGGCCGAGCCATTGAAACACCCTTCGTTCATGCTACAAAAGTCTAAGCCATCACATTTATATGCCGGCCAAACACCGAATTTACTGAAATTTTCAGCACCTGATCTAGACTTTTAGCCACATCTTCGCAAGTTCAGCCCTGCGACAATCAGTCCCAGAAAATTATGTACTAACTTGTTAATTAGCAAGCTAAGGGCTTAAACTGCGCACATTCCACCTGCTGAGATCCCTGGCATGAACGAAACACCGCGCGCCTCTGGCGCCACAAACATCATCCTGGTCGGCTTGGGCGTGATCGTCGCCCTGCTCGGCCTGCTCCTGGCTGCTGGCGGCTTCAAGCTTGCCGGCCTGGGCGGTTCCTGGTACTTCCTGATCGGCGGCCTGGCCATGGCCATCGCCGGTATTCTCATCGCTCGCCGCAAGCAGGCCGGCGCCTGGCTGTATGCGGCGTTCCTGGTCGGTACCGCGATCTGGGCACTGAGTGACGCCGGCCTGGTGTTCTGGCCCCTGTTCTCGCGCCTGTTCATGTTCGCCGCGATCGGCATGGTGGTGGCGCTGGTCTACCCGATGCTCGCCCGTGCCAATGGTGCCAGCGCGGGCCGTGGTGCCTACGGCATCGCCGGCGTGCTGGCCGTGGTGCTGGTGATCGCCGCTGGCAACATGTTCGTCGCCCACCCAAGCGTTGCCCCCACCGGCAAAGGCCCGGGCATGACCCCGGTCGAAACCGGCAAGGAGCAGAAGGACTGGGCCCACTACGGCAACACCGAAGGTGGCAGCCGCTTCGCCGCGCTGGACCAGATCAACCGCGACAACGTCAACAAGCTCAAGGTGGCCTGGACCTACCACACCGGTGACGTCGCCATCAGTGACGGCAACGGTGCCGAAGACCAGCTGACCCCGCTGCAGGTCGGCAACAAGGTGTTCATCTGCACCCCGCACAACAACCTGATCGCCCTCGACGCCGACACCGGCAAAGAGCTGTGGAAGAACGCCATCAACGCCCAGTCCAAGGTCTGGCAGCGTTGCCGTGGCATGGCCTACTTCGACGCCACCGCTGCGATCGCCCAGCCGACCCAGCCGAACAGCTCGCCGATCACCGGTGGCAGCGTCGCGGCCGGCGCCAACTGCCAGCGCCGCCTGCTGACCAACACCATCGACGGCCGCCTGATTGCTGTCGACGCCGACAACGGCGAGTTCTGCCAGGGCTTCGGCAACAATGGCCAGGTCAACCTCAAGGCCGGCCTGGGTGATGTGCCGGACTCCTACTACCAGCTGTCCTCCGCACCGCTGATGGCCGGTACCACCGTGGTGGTTGGCGGCCGCGTTGCCGACAACGTCCAGACCGACATGCCCGGCGGCGTGATCCGTGGTTTCGATGTGATCACCGGTGAAATGCGCTGGGCCTTCGACCCGGGCAACCCGGAAGATCGCAAAGCGCCGGAAGGCGACAGCACCTACGTGCGCAGCACGCCGAACAGCTGGGCACCGATGTCCTACGACCCGGCGATGAACACCGTGTTCCTGCCAATGGGCTCGTCGTCCACCGATATCTATGGCGTTGAACGCAGCAAGCTGGACCACACCTACGGCGCCTCCGTGCTGGCCCTGGACGCCACCACCGGTAACCAGAAGTGGGTATTCCAGACTGTGCACAACGACCTCTGGGACTTCGACCTGCCGATGCAACCGAGCCTGATCGACTTCACCAAGGACGACGGCAAGTCCGTGCCTGCAGTGGTGATCGGCACCAAGGCCGGGCAGATCTACGTGCTCGACCGCGCCACCGGCAAACCGCTGACCCAGGTCGACGAGGTGCCGGTCAAGCCAAGCAACATCCCCAACGAGCCGTACTCTCCGACCCAGCCCAAATCGGTAGGCATGCCGCAGATCGGCGCGCAGACCCTGAGCGAATCGGACATGTGGGGTGCCACTCCGTATGACCAGCTGCTGTGCCGTATCGACTTCAAGAAGATGCGCTACGACGGCCTGTACACCGCGCCGGGTACCGACCTGTCGCTGAGTTTCCCGGGTTCGCTGGGTGGCATGAACTGGGGCAGCATCTCCACCGACCCGGTCCATGGTTTCATCTTCGTCAACGACATGCGCCTGGGCCTGTGGATCCAGATGATCCCGTCGCAGAACAAGGGCGGCGCGGCCTCCGGCGGCGAAGCATTGAATACCGGCATGGGCGCCGTACCGCTCAAGGGCACCCCGTACGCGGTGAACAAGAACCGCTTCCTGTCGGTTGCCGGCATCCCGTGCCAGGCCCCGCCATTCGGCACCCTGACCGCCATCGACATGAAGTCGCGCCAGATCGCCTGGCAGGTACCGGTCGGCACCGTGGAAGACACCGGCCCCCTGGGCATCCGCATGCACCTGCCGATCAAGATCGGCCTGCCGACCCTCGGCGGCACCCTGTCGACCCAAGGCGGCCTGGTGTTCATTGCCGGCACCCAGGACTTCTACCTGCGCGCCTACGACAGCAGCAATGGTAACGAAATCTGGAAAGCCCGCCTGCCGGTAGGCAGCCAGGGTGGCCCGATGACCTACGTTTCGCCAAAGACTGGCAAGCAGTATGTGGTGATCACCGCTGGCGGTGCGCGCCAGTCGACTGATCGTGGCGACTATGTGATTTCTTACGCCCTGCCGTAAGACCGCATCGCTCTGTTCGCGGGTGAACCCGCTCCTACAGGATCTACACTGCCCATGCTGATGGCGCAGTCCTTGTGGGAGCGGGTTCACCCGCGAATAGACCCCCAAAAACAACACGAGACACAGCAATGCCATCCGCAATCCGCATCACTCCAACCCTGCTTCTGGCCCTGGCCAGCACCGCTGCCCTGGCCGACGGCGACCTGCTCAACCGCAGCACCATGACCGGTGACTGGGGCGGCTTGCGTCACCAGCTCGAAGAAGGCGGCGTCAAGATCACCGGCGACTACAGCGGTGAAACCGCCTACAACGCCCACGGCGGCCTGCACCGCTCGGCGCGCTACTCGCAGAACATCAAGCTCGGCGCACAATTCGACCTGTCGAAACTGTACGGCCTGGAAAACGGCGGCAAGGTCCAGCTGACCATCAACGATCGCCGCGGCAACAGCGCCTCGGAAGACCTGGTCGGTAACCGCCTGCCGATCCAGGAAAACTACGGTGGCCTGTACACCCGCCTGACCGAACTGAGTTACGAACGCACATTGTTCACCCCGGCGCTCAACGTCAAGCTCGGCTACATGGCCATGGGCAACGACCTCGGCGGCCTCGACAGCGGCATCCTGTGCAACTTCATGAACGCCGGCTTCTGCGGTCACCCGCTGAACATGTCCGGCGGCAGCGGCTGGACCAACTACCCCAACGCCCACCTCGGCGTGCGCGTGAAGTACGACCTGTCGCCGTCCTGGCAGTTGCGTGTGGCGGCGTTCAACGTCGACCCGGAAAGCAACGGCAACTCCAGTCGCGCCTGGCACCTGGGGCCCAAGCACACCACCGGTACCGTCGTGCCTGTGGAACTGGTGTACAAACTGCAGGGCGAACTGCCGGGCGAGTACAAGCTGGGTTACTACTACGACAGCTCCGACGTGAAGCGCGTCGACAGCAGCAAGGAAGTGTCCGGTCGCGGTGGCCACTACCTGCTGGTCGACCAGGCCGTGTGGAACGACGCCGGCTCGCCGGGCCGCAGCCTGCACGCCTTCGGCCAGTACTCGGCAGCGAGCGAGGCCGCCTCGCCGTTCACCAAGTGGTATGGCGCCGGCGTGGTGCTGTACAAGCCGTTCGCAGGCCGCCCGCGCGATACCGTGGCCCTGGGCTATGGCCGCGCCGTACCGAACCCGCGTAGCCGTGATGTGCTGGAAGACGCCGCCTTCAATGCCGGGCAGCAGTTCCCCAACATCGACAACGCCGAGCAGTTGATCGAACTGAGCTACGGCTACCAGGCCACGCCGTGGCTGAACCTGCGCCCGGATGTGCAGTACATCATCGAGCCAGGAGCGTTCTCCGGGAAGGACATCGATAACGCGCTGGTGGTTGGTCTGCAGGTCAAGGCGACCTTTTAAGCCGCCCAATCGCCGGCAAGCCGGCTCCCACAGGTACAGCGCTGCCTGCAAGGCATGCGTTATCCCTGTGGGAGCGGATTTACCCGCGAGTAAGCCAACACCGTCATTCCTGCCTGAGGTAATCCACCAACCTCAGCAACATCGCATCACAACCCTGCATCTGTTCGACGCTGACGAACTCGTCCGGCTTGTGCCCTTGGTCCATGCTGCCCGGCCCGCACACCACGGTCGGAATACCGGCCTGGTCGAACAGGCCGCCTTCGGTGCCGAACGCCACGGTGCCAAAATCATCCGATCCACTGAGCAATGCCACCAAATGTGCGGCCTCGCTGTCGGCTGGCGTGGCCAGCCCCGGATACGCACTCAACGGTTGCAGGCGAATTGCACTGCCATCGTTGACCTTGCGCATGCGCGGCAGCAACTCGGTCTCGGCGTAGGCCTGCAGCTGGTCGGCCACCGCCTGCGCTTCGAACCCCGGCAGCGCGCGCACCTCGAAATCGAACGCACATTCCTCCGGCACGATGTTCAGCGCCCTGCCCCCTTTGATGACCCCGGTCTGCACCGTGGAGAACGGCGGGTCGAAGCGCTCGTCGTGATGGGCCGGCAACGCCAGGGCATCACCGATCTCGCCCAGCTTGCCAATCAACTTCGCAGCGTACTCGATGGCATTTACCCCGTAAGGTGCGTACGCCGAGTGACACGCCGCGCCATGCACCTCGCAACGCATCGCCAGCTTGCCCTTGTGGCCAAGCACCGGCTTGAGCTCGGTAGGCTCACCGATCAAGCACAGGCGCGGCTTGTTCGGGCGTTTTTCCAGGGCGGCCAGCATCGAGCGCACGCCCAGGCAGCCAACTTCCTCGTCATAGGAGAACGCCAGGTGCACCGGCATGCGCAGCGGTTGCGCCAGGAATGCCGGCACGGCAGCCAATACCGAGGCGATGAACCCCTTCATGTCAGCCGTGCCACGGCCATACAGGCGCCCGTCGCGCTCGGTCAGGGCGAAGGCCGGCAGCGTCCAGGCCTGGCCGTCCACTGGCACCACGTCGGTGTGCCCGGACAGCACCACACCGCCGACATCCTTGGGACCGATGGTGGCGAACAGGTTGGCCTTGCTGCCTTCCGGGTTGTGGAACAGCTCGCACGCCACCCCAAGCTCGGCCAGGTAGCCGTGGATGAAACCGATCAGCTCAAGGTTGGAGTCGCGGCTGACCGTGGCAAAGCCGATCAGCCGCTCCAGCAAGGCGCGGCTGCTGAATTCACTCATCGCCCGGCACCCCGTAGCTGGGTGCGGCAGTCGGGTCGAGGGCGCGGGTAACGTAGTCCTGCATCTGCGGGCGGTACGCCTGCCACAGGCCATCGAGCACGCCGATCGGGTCTTCATCAGCCCAGTCCACACGCAAGTCCACCAGCGGCCAGGTCAGTTCACCGGCGATCTTCAGTGCCGCGGAATGCACCGGGCCGGCCTCACCACCCGCCGCCATCGCCGCGTGCATGGCCGCCAGCAGACGGTCAGCCAGATGCCCACCGGCCTGTTCGAAGGCCTGCACCATGGCTTCGATCACCTGGAGCGAAGACAACAGGTTGCCAGCGGCCGCGCACTGCTCGCCCGCCACGGCGTTATGCACGCCCAGCGCCTCCTTGCCGGTGAACAGCGCCACCTGGCCCTGGCTGTCGATCACCGTGACCTGGCGATACTCGCTCCAGCCATTGGCGCTGAGCACCCGGTCCAGCGCGGCGGCAGGCGGCAACTGGCCCTGCTCCAGGGCATCGAGGATTTGCGGGCCGAGTGCCGGCAAGGTGATGTTCTGGGTGGACACGGCGCCGACGCCAGCACGGACCCACGGGCAACGGGCGCCCACGGCGATGCTCGACGAGCTGATGGCAATACCGACCTGGCCGGTTTCCTGGCAGCGACCGATGATGGAGAAGGTCATGGTGGAACTCCTGTTGTTCTGTGCGATGCCCAGCATTCTGGGCGCAAGCTTCAGGGCCACGAAACCAACATTTTCCTGTGCCTTGAACAGGAAAAAACTAAGGCCGGCCGATACCACTCGAATAGCCCTGAAAAACCCGGCCAAGCCCAGGCAAATCAAGGCCTTCGCCGTTTTATCGGCAAGCCCCAGCTAAATACTATTTTCGCGATTTCCCAGGCGTCCCTAGTCTGGCCCCAGGCAACGGCGGTCCTCCAAACCGACCTGACAAAAACCGCCTGAACAAGGGCTCGGACATGACACTGAACAACATCGAAATCGACACCCTCGTGGTTGGCGCCGGCCAGGCCGGCGTGGCCATGAGCGAACACCTGAGCAAGCTTGGCGTGCCGCACCTGGTGCTGGAGCGCAAGCGCATCGCCGAGGCCTGGCGCACCGGCCGCTGGGATTCGCTGGTGGCCAACGGGCCGGTCTGGCACGACCGCTTCCCGGGGCTGGAATTCAACCTCGACGCCGACGCCTTCGCCGGCAAAGACCAGGTCGCCGACTACTTCGAGCAGTACGTACGCAAGTACAACCTGCCGGTACGCACCGGCATCGAAGTGAAGAAGGTAGTACGCAATGCCGACCGCCCCGGCTTCACCATCGAGACCAACGAAGGCGTGATCCGTGCCAACCGTGTGGTGGCTGCCACCGGCCCGTTCCAGAAACCGGTCATCCCGGCCATCGCGCCGAAAGATGCCAACCTGCACCAGATCCACTCCGCCGCCTACTACAACCCCGAGCAGCTGCCTGAAGGCACCGTGCTGGTGGTAGGCGCCGGTTCCTCCGGTGTGCAGATCGCCGAAGAGCTGATGCGTGCCGGGCGCCAGGTGTACCTGTCGGTCGGCGCCCACGACCGCCCGCCACGGGCCTACCGCAACCGCGACTTCTGCTGGTGGCTGGGCGTATTGGGTGAGTGGGACGCGGAAATCGCCAAGCCGGGCCGCGAGCACGTGACCATCGCCGTCAGTGGTGCCCGTGGCGGCCACACCGTGGACTTCCGCGCCCTCGCCCACCAGGGCATGACCCTGGTCGGCCTGACCCAGTCGTTCGAAAATGGCGTGGCTCGCTTCCAGGACAACCTGGTGGAGAACATCAACCGCGGCGACGAAAACTACCTGGCCCTGCTGGATGCCGCCGATGCCTACATCGAGCGCAACGGCCTGGACCTCCCGGAAGAGCCGGAAGCGCGCAAACGCCTGGCTGATCCGGAATGCATGGTCAACCCACTGCAGCAACTGGACCTGGCCCAGGCCGGCGTCACCAGCATCATCTGGGCCACCGGCTACGGCGTGGACTTCAGCTGGCTGCAGGTCGACACCTTCGACGCCAACGGCAAGCCCCAGCACCAGCGTGGCGTCGCCCGCGAGCCGGGCGTGTACTTCCTCGGCCTGCCCTGGCTGTCGCGCCGCGGCTCGTCGTTCATCTGGGGCGTGTGGCACGACGCCAAGCACGTCGCCGGCCATATCGCCACGCAACGCACCTACCTGGCCTACCGCGACCGCGAACAACGCGAAGCGGATGAGCAAGAAAACCCGATCAGCAACGTCAGCACCTTTGGAGCCCACTGATGCCTACCCATACTCGCATCCGCATGTTCAACACCAAGGAAACCTACCCCAACCAGACCCTGGACAACGACCTGTGCCAGGCCGTGCGGGCCGGCAATACCATCTACGTGCGCGGCCAGGTCGGTACCGATTTCGAAGGCAAGCTGGTGGGCCTGGGTGACCCTCGGGCGCAGACCGAGCAGGCGATGAAAAACGTCAAGCAGCTGCTCGAAGAGGCAGGCTCCGACTTGTCGCACATCGTCAAGACCACCACCTACATCACCGACCCACGCTTCCGCGAGCCGGTGTACAAGGAAGTCGGCAAGTGGCTCAAGGGCGTGTTCCCGATCTCCACCGGGCTGGTGGTGGCCGGCTTGGCCCAGGCCGAGTGGCTGATGGAAATCGACGTGATTGCGGTGGTGCCGGATCAGCAGTGATCCAGTTGAGATAGCTGGGGGC
This sequence comes from Pseudomonas sp. NPDC089422, assembly GCF_044749405.1. Lineage (NCBI taxonomy): Bacteria > Pseudomonadati > Pseudomonadota > Gammaproteobacteria > Pseudomonadales > Pseudomonadaceae > Pseudomonas > Pseudomonas sp. NPDC089422. The sequence goes on along the minus strand of NZ_JBIVHW010000013.1, from coordinate 139,811 downwards.
GCCCTGCGCCCCTTTCGCGACACAAGGCCGCTCCTACAGGAAATGTGTGATCCCTGTAGGAGCGGCCTTGTGTCGCGAAAGGGCCGCGAAGCGGCCCCAACGTCCTCAGAATTTAGCCAGCTCTTCCCGACAAAACTCGACAAACAACTGCGCGGGTTTAGTCAACTGCACCCGCTTCAGGTGCGCCGCCGCCAACCCCGACAGCGCAACCGGCTCGGCGATGTCGATCGTCACCAGTTTCTGCCCGTCATAAGTGCATTCCGAATGCGGCCGGGTCACCAGCAGCGAAAACCCGAAGCCCTGCCCTACCATCCCGCGCACCATCTCGATCGACGGCGAACTGAAGACGATGTTCGGCGTCAGGCCCATTTCATTGAACAGGCTGACGAAGTAGGTGCGGCTCGGCGCCACGTCCAGCAGGATCATCGGCTCCGGGCACAGGTCGCGCAGCGACACCTGCGCCTGGCCGGCGAAGCGATGCTTTTCGGGCAACAGCACGTATGGCTTCTGCGGCGGCATCAAGGGCTCGGCTTCAATGGTGCCGTCCAGGTCGTGGTCATAGAGAAACGCCAGGTCGAAGGTACCTGCGGTCAGGCCCTGGATCAGGTCCTGCTGCTCGCCGTCGCGCAGGCGGATGTCCACGCCCGGATAACGCTCGCGAAAACCGGCGATCAGCCGCGGCAGATACAGCGGCGCCACGGTTTCGAAGCAGCCAATGTCGATCTGACCGGCCACTGTGTCGTTGTCGGCCAGGGCGTTCTGCTCGAACTCGTGGGCCATCTGCAACAACGACTTGGTCTTGGCGTAGAAACGCTTGCCACTTGGCGTCAGCGAGACGCCCTGGGCGTGGTGGCGGATGAACAGCTGCACACCAAAGCTTTCCTCCAAGCTCTTGATCGCCGTGGAGATCGACGGCTGGGCGATGTACAGCTGCCGCGAGGCCTCGGCGACGCTGCCGGCCTCTACGGTGGTGACGAAGTATTTGAGTTGTCGCAGGGTGTAGGAAGCCACAGGCACCTCGTTGGCGCCGTTCGCGGGCACCTTGGAATTTTCCTGCCACTTTACCTTGTGCCTTGATTCAGCGGGCTGCTGGGTGATGAAGGATTTGCCTATGGCTTGAACATACTTTTGTGTTGCCAGGAGGCGCTGCATTGCCCTCGGGGCTGCGCCTCGCTGGTGAAACAGGCCAGAACGTCTTTACTGGTAGGTAACGACCCGCAGGTACGGTGTGCGCCTATGAAGATCGTTGTCACCAGCATCCTCGTCGACGACCAGGCCAAGGCCCTGGCTTTCTACCACTATGTACTGGGCTTCGAGCCCAAGCATGACATCCCCATGGGCCAGCATCGCTGGCTGACGCTGACCTCACCCAATGCCCCGAATGGCGTCGAGCTGCTCCTGGAGCCCGATGCCCACCCGGCGGCGAAGGTCTACAAGCAAGCGCTTAAGCAGGACGGCATTCCGGCCACCTCCTTCGGCGTGCGCGATATCCAGGCCGAGTACACCCGGCTGTGCAAGGCCGGCGTGAAGTTCACCAAGGAACCCACCGACCTTGGCCCGGTCACGGTCGCGGTGTTCGACGACACCTGCGGCAACCTGATCCAGATCGCCCAGAAACACTGAGCAGCGCCCATGGCAGCCGATGCTGCCATTGGCTACATTGCAGCTGTACCCCGTGCGCCACAACAAGGAAAACAGATGCGCCACGAATTCAGCGAAGTGCTCAACGACCTGGTCGACTATTTCCTGCTGGGCGATATCCAGCTGCTCGACCGTTTCAAACACGAAAACCACCTGTCCGACGACCTGGCCCGCGAGTTCACCAGCAATGACAGCGGCGACAAGGCCGTGGCCGAAGGCGTGGTGGTGCCGCTGGCGGGGGTCGACAACCTGCCCTACCACATCCTGTTCACCCTCGATGGCTACACACCGGCCCTGTTAGAGCCCGGCAGCCGCCTCAAGCACCGGCGCAATGGCTATGTGCTGCAGGTCGAGAACCGTACGGTGATGCTTTACACCTGGCGCATCCTGCAGCATTTCACCAACAAGACGCTGGGTGACCTGATAGCGCGCTATCAGGTGCCGGGGCGGCCGATCATCGAGCTGGACAATGGCTGGTATGACGTCGAGGTGCTGGCGGGGGCGCTGATCCGGGACGGCTTGTACGAGCCGGCGTTCGAGTTCGTGCTGAAGAAGCGCTGGAACCGGGGTGAGGCCAAGGGGGTGGATACCGGGTATGCCTTTACCTTGCGGGGGTATTTCGACTGACTTTTGCCTGTGCCGGCCTCTTCGCGGGACAAGCCCGCGAAGAGGCCGGTCCTGCCTAACTGATATCCCGATCCTTGGTCTCCGGCAGGAAGAAGATCCCCAGCACCGCCGTCATCACCGCAATCACGATCGGGTACCACAACCCGTAGTAGATATCCCCGGTGGCCGCCACCATCGCGAACGCTACGGTCGGCAGGAAACCACCGAACCAGCCGTTGCCGATGTGGTATGGCAGCGACATCGAGGTGTAGCGGATACGCGCCGGGAACAACTCCACCAGCCACGCGGCGATCGGCCCGTAGACCATGGTCACGTAGATCACCAGAATGGTCAGCAGCAACAGCACCATGGGATAGTGGATCTTCGCCGGATCGGCCTTTTCCGGATAACCCGCTTCCTTCAAGGCGTTGCTCATGGTCGCGGTGAAAGCGTCACTCTGGGTCTTCAGGTCAGCCGCCGCCAGGCTGCTGCCGTCGAAGCTGGGAATCACCCGTTCACCGATGCGAACCTGTGCCACGCTGCCAGGCTCGGCCGCCTGGTTGGTGTAGGGAATCGCGCGCTTGGCCAGCAAGCTCTTGGCAATGTCGCAAGAGCTGGTGAATCGGGCCTTGCCCACCGGGTCGAACTGGAACGCGCACTGCCCAGGGTCGGCGACCACCACCACCGGGTTCTGCTCCTGGGCGACGAACACGTCCGGATTGCCGTACTCTGTCAACGCCTTGAAGATCGGGAAGTAGGTCAGCGCGGCGATGATACAGCCGGCCATGATGATCTTCTTGCGGCCGATGCGGTCCGACAGGCTGCCGAAGAAGATGAAGAACGGCGTGCCGATCAGCAAGGAACCGGCGATCAGCAGGTTGGCGGTCTGCGGGTCGATCTTGAGCATCTGCAGCAGGAAGAACAGCGCGTAGAACTGCCCGGTGTACCACACCACCGCCTGCCCGGCCGTGCCGCCGAGCAACGACATGATCACCACCTTGAGGTTGTCCCAGCGGGCGAACGACTCGGTCAGCGGTGCCTTGCACGCCTTGCCCTCGGCCTTCATCTTCAGGAACACCGGCGACTCGTTGAGCTGCATGCGGATGTATACCGAAATTGCCAGCAGCAGGATCGACAGCAGGAACGGCACCCGCCAGCCCCAGGCCTCGAACACCTCGGTACCCATGGCGGTGCGGCAGGCCAGGATCACCAGCAGCGAGAGGAACAGGCCAAGCGTGGCGGTGGTCTGGATCCACGCCGTGAAGAAGCCACGCCGCCCCTTGGGTGCGTGCTCGGCCACATAGGTGGCCGCTCCGCCATACTCGCCACCCAGCGCCAGGCCCTGGAGCAGGCGCAGGGTGATCAGGATGATCGGTGCCGCCACGCCAATCGCCGCGTAACTGGGCAACAGCCCCACCACCGCGGTGGACAGGCCCATGATGACGATGGTGATGAGGAAGGTGTGCTTGCGCCCGATCAGGTCGCCCAGACGGCCGAACACAATGGCACCGAACGGACGCACGGCAAAGCCGGCAGCAAAGGCCAGCAAGGCGAAGATGAACGAGGTGGTTTCATTGACGCCAGCGAAGAAGTGCTTGGCAATGATCGCTGCCAGCGAGCCGTACAGGTAGAAGTCGTACCATTCGAACACGGTGCCCAGCGAGGAGGCGAAGATGACCTTGCGCTCCTCCCTGGTAATGCCCCGTTGGGGCGCGCTACTGCCCGTGGAAGCGCTGTCGAGAACCGCCATGGGGTGCCTCCGTCTTGTCGTTATCGCAGGCCGGAGTACCTCACACCCATTTCACCGTCGCACCCGGGCCCTAGGGCTAGCATTGGTTGCGCGAAGCACGACGAGGTCAGCTGCCTCGGATCGCAGCAAGGTAACTGAAGCATAATCGGCTTTGCCGCAATATCCACTTGCCAGCATCGCCAGATGTCATCACCCCAGAAACCGCTGCACCTCGGCCAGGACCACCTCGGCCCGTTCCCGGTGCGGAACATGCCCACAGCCCGGCAACAGGCACATCGCACTCGGCCCGGCGGCCAGCTTGGTAAAGCGCCGGGGATGCGCTGGCGAACCGAATTCGTCCTGGTCGCCATGCAGGCTGAGCAGCGGGCAATGTACCTGCGCCAGCAGCGCATCCAGGTTCCAGTCGGCGAAGGCATCGTCCAGCCAGGTGTCCACCCAGGCGCGCAGCACCCATTCGGCCTTGTCGCCGTGATAACGCGCCAAGCGCTCCAGCTGCCCTGGTGCGGCGAACTGCTGATCGGCTTCGCGGATACCCTGCAAGGTCAAGTCCTCGACAAAGGCCTGGGCCGATTCGATGATGAGGCCCCGGCAATGCTTGCCATGGGTCACTGCGCAGCCGACGGCCATGCCGCCGCCGACGCTGTGGCCAAAGACGATGAAGTCACCGATGCCCAGCTGCCGCCGCAACGCTGCAAAGCCCTGCTCCGCCTCGGCCTCGACAAAGCCCCGGCGCAAACGGCCAGGATGCGCATCGGAGCGACCGAAGCCCAGCCGGTCATAGGCAATCACCCGCTGCCGGGTCGCCGCAGCCAGCTGTTGGGGAAAGTCACGCCACAAGGCAACGCAGCCCAGCGAGTCGTGCAACAGGATGATCGGTACGCCTTGGGCGTTCAGCGGGCGCCAGTCCTGGGCGAACAGCTTGCCGTCAGGCGTATCGACCCAGTGCTCGAACACGTCGACCTGCATCATGCCGCCCCCTCGACCGGGCCCTTGAGTTCGACCTGGTTGCCATCGGGGTCGAAACAGTACAGCGACAACCCCTCGCCTTCGGCGCCATAGCGCTTCTCGGCCGCTTCGACCGCCACCCCTGCCGCCTGCAGGTAAGCCGTCAGGGCCTGTTCGTCGAACGGTTCGATGCGCAGGCAGAAGTGATGCAGATTTCGCCCTTCGGCCCCTGGCGCCGCGCCACCGGGCCGGCCCAGCGGACCGTCGAGGGTTACCAGGTCGATCATTGCCGTACCGGTCGCCAGGTGGACCATGCCCAGGTCCGGGCGCTCACGGCTGACCGTGCAACCCAGCAGGTCACGGTAAAAGGCCACGCTGCGCGGCAGGTCGGTGACCCGCAGCACCAGGTGGTCGATGTGCTTGATAACGAACGGTCGCATGCCAGACTCCTTGTGGCGATTGCCCGAGCAGGTTCGCCACCATAGCCCAGGACCTGGCCCCCTGACCATCACCCCTACTCATTCACCAGACGTTGCAACTGGCCACCCTCATGCCGGGCGAGGATGCGCAGGATCTGGTCGACCAGCGCCCGGTCAGGCGCCTCCAGGTGAAAATGATGCCCACCCGGGTGCCAGGACACCTTGGCATGGCCTGGCAATGCCGCCTGGCGCTGTTCGAATCCGTTGCCGCTGAACGCGCCCTGCCGGCCAAACATCAGGTACAACGGGCAGCGAATCTCCCGCAGCAGGTCACACGCCTCGCGCTCGGTCAGCGGCATGGGCTCGGGGAGCACCAACCGCGGGTCGTGGCGCCAGCAATAACCCTCGGCCAGCTGCAGCAGATCGCGCAGGGCCAGCAGCCGCGCGGCGTCTTCCGTCAACTCGCCATCCAGGCGCTTGCGCCGTTGCTCGAGGGCGGTTTCCAGGTTGTCGAAACGGCTGCCTTCAGGCTCGGCAAAGCCTTGCAACTGGCTGCGCTTGACCATTTTCTTGAGCCGGTAGGCGCGCGCCAGGTGCTGCACGCGATCGTCCTCGGCCACGGTAAAGGGTGCCCCGATGCCATCGAGGAAGATCATGCTGGCGATACCACTGCTCATGGCCGCGAGCAGCGAGGCGATGCCAGTGCCCATGCCATGGGCAAGCACATGAAACTGAGACAGACCAAGGCTGTCGGTGACTGCCAGCATGTCCTCGGCATGCTCCCAGAGGTAGTAGCCACTGTCGTGGCGGCGATGGTCCGAGCGGCCATGCCCCACCAGGTCGGGTGCCACCACAAAACAGCCTTCCAGCAATGGCCCCAAGCGCTCGAACGAGGCCGCATTGTCCAGCCAGCCGTGTAACGCCAACACCGGAATGCCATCTTCGGCCCCCCAGGTGCGTACTGCTATTTCGATGCCATCGAGGTCCAGCAGGTGATCCTTGGGACTGCACAGCGAATGCATCCGAGTTCTCCCTTTCAGAGTGCCTGAGCCAGCGCCACCTTCGCGTCATGCCTCACCTTCCCGCACTCGCCCGACAGCTGTTGGCCTGCTACCGACCCTTGCATGCATAGAACCGACCCGCGCAGCCATATGTACCGCCTGGCAGGCGCATGAATAGCTTCGACTCTTGCCTCCATACAACGGAGTGCCAGCAGCATGAACCACCCCCCCACGCCCTACCATCAGGTCCAGATCACCCGCAGCCTGCCCGCCTGGGTCAGAACCCTGCATCCCGACCATACCCGGCGCATCGTGCAAACGGTGCGAAAAGACTACCTGGACGAAAACGGTTCGCCCTACAGCTGGTACGCCGCAGCAGCGCCCGAGCAGCAACAGCTTCTGAAGCAATTCATGGCCTATCGCGATACCCAGGTGAAGGCACTGCATGCCGCGCTCGGCAACTTCAAGGGAATCAGCGAATTCTGCAAGCCTTTGCTCGAGGCTCGGCTGAACCCGGCAACTGACGTGGAGAAAGCCCAATACGTTCATCAGCCCTTCGAGGTCATCAGCCCCTGGATCAACCCACCCGGGTTCGAGTTCTCCCAGCCGCCTGTACAGGAGCCCGAGCCCACCACGACTCGCCCGGTTGGCGCGGCGCAGAAGCGCACGCTGCTGGAGGCTGCACTGCACAACTTCGAAGGCCTCGACGAAGTCGGCCCCTATGATGCCTTGACGCAGAGCACGCATACCGACGAGGCCCTCCAGGACCTTGAGCCTGAAGGCTTCGTGCGCCTGTGCCGTAAGCTGGATCTCGGCCAGCGATATCAGGACCACCTTCACGCTGTTTACCAAGGCTCGAACCAGGCCGAGATCGCAAGGCTATGGATTCAAGCCAGCAGGCAGGCACTGAAGGTGCAGGTCTTGATCGCATCACTCAAGGGGCTCTTGTCGCGCCCTGGTCGCAATGCACTGGCCCAGTTGTGCAACAACGTGAGCTTTCCTCTCTACGGTGAAGCGCCACTGCGCTGCTGGCGCTTCAGCCTGTTCGGCATCCCGATTCATGACGTGCTTCTGATCGGGCCTGACCAGGCCGACGAGAACAACCCTTGCATCCTCTATATTCCCAACGATACCGAGCACCCGGTCAGGGAATATGCCTCCTTGCAAGCAGCGGGGGCACACTTTCGACAACGGTTGCTGCAAAGCAGTTTCCGTCAACAATTGATCGGCTTCGCTTACAAGCGCCAGCAGCCAGAACTCAGCCGCAGGCTGGAAAGCGCGCTGTTCACGGTTACAGACACGGGTACCCGCAAACCACGCGAAGACAGCAACATTCACTGGGCCAGAACGCTACTGGCGTCAGATCCCTGGCCAGTGCTGTACCAAAGCCACACCGAGCGCCTCAAGCAGGACGCCCGAACGATTGCCGTCCCCACTGCCGATGCCGATGCAAAGGCCCGCGCCGAGCAACTACAGCATTGGCTCGATGCAGGCATGAACGCGCTCAATGTGGCCGCATTCTTCATACCGGGGCTGGATGCAGTGATGCTGGCGGTATTTGCCTACGACATCATGGATTCCGTTTTCACCGGTTTCGCCGCCTGGGAGGACGGAGATACCCACGAAGCCTTGGGCCAACTGCAATCACTGGCGATCAATGTCGCCGTGCTTGCCGGATTCGCCGTCGGAGCCAAGGCGTTGAAGGCCTCCGGGTTCGTCGATGCCCTGGAGAGCGTCTGGCATGGTGACAGGCAGGTACTCTGGCATGCCGACATGCGCGACTACGCCAGTACCAAGAAGCTGCCCGAGCAACTACAACCCGACCCTCAAGGGCTCTACCGTACTCCGAGCGGCACCTACCTGCGCCTGGAGGGCCGCCTTCACGAAGTGTTCGAAGACAGCCAAGGCCAATGGCGAGTCCGCCACCCTGGGGCAGTGAACGCCTACTCGCCACGGTTGCACCACAATGGCCGAGGTGGCTGGCGACTGGCTCATGAACAACCCCTGCACTGGGACGATAGCCAACTGATGCGGCGACTCGCCCTCAACGACAGCCTGGACGATGCCGAACTGGATGCCGCCAGGCGCAGCAGTGGCATCGACGCGCGCATTCTGCGCCAGGTGCACCTGGGTAATGAACGTCCTCCTGCCCGGTTGGTGGACTTGATACAGCGACTGGCAATCGACGGCGAAACGCTCGATATCATCCGCCGGGTTCGTCAACATGAGCCTCTGGCGGCCTACAAGAACTTTGCCTTGCCTGAGCTCCTGCAGCTCAAGGGTTGGCCCGAAGATCACGTGCTCAAGGTGTACGAGGGCGCAGAGCCATTCGGCGCGCACACGCGCCTGGGTGGCGACTGGAGGCCCGGCCAGGTGGAGATCGAGATCACCCTGAGCGATCTGGAAAACGGTGAGCTTTGCCAAGTCATCGTCGATCAGCTGGACAGTGGCGTCGTGCGCGCCTTGATGGGTGATACTCCCGTACCCGAACAATCCTCGAAACTGGCCAACCTGCTCGGCGACCAGCTGCAAGGCAAGCACCAGGCTATTTCTGGCAGCCTTCACGCAAGCAGGCGCGCACCTCAATCCGTTCAAACGCAAACGCTGAGTCGGCAATTCCCAGGGTTGCCGGACGCAGTGTTGCAGGATCTTCTGGCAGCGACCAACCCGCAGGAGCAACAACACCTGGCGATGAAACGTGTGCCCCTGCGTATCGGCGAGCAGGCGCGAATAGAGCAGGCACGGGCGCGCCTGGATCGTGCCTTGCTGGGGCTCTATCGCAACAGCCTGAGCACCGCCGACAGCCTGACGCTGGAGGCCGCGTTACGGGCCGAGCACCCGGGCGCAAGCCGTGCGCAGCTGTTCGATATTGCTGTCAGTGACCGTGCCCGCGCCGCCATGCTGCTAGGCCAGCGACCGATCAAGCCTCGCTTCGTGCCCCCGTCGCATCTGGCAGATGGTGGTCTGGGTTACCCCCTGAGTGGCAGGGGCATGGGCATCGAGGAGGAGCGGCTACAACGCCTGTATCCAGCCCTTGACCCCATTCAGCGACGCAACATGCTGGATGACCTGCGCACGCATGGCAATGTCGGCGAGCAGATCACTGCGCTGGAAATGCAGCAGCAGATTCTGGCTGACCGCTTGCAGGCATGGGTGGCGCAAGCAACGCCTGAAGAGCAGCCGTCGCGCAACCAGCTGCGCAAAGTGCTCAATCGTGTGTGGTGCCGTGACTATGTCGACCGTTTTACCCTGGAGCACATGCACATCCCGGCCCTGCCTTCTCTTCCTGTGCGCATGGACCACATCATTCGCCTGGACATCGGTGCGATTGGCCTGGAGGAAATACCCGAGGACTTCCTGCGCAGTTTCCCTATGCTGCAACAGCTCAGCATTCGCCACAATGGGTTACTGCGGGCCAGCTCGCTGTTCAGGGCACTGCCTGACGCCCGTGAGCTGCGCGGCCTGAGCCTCATCGATTGCGGGATTACGGAGCTGACGTTCAACGAACGCGAAACACTTGCCTCGCTCCCGGCGCTGCGAGCCCTTGACTTGTATGACAACCCGTTACAGCGGCTGCCCGGCCTGGACCGTTTCACTCGGCTGGAGAGCCTCAACCTGAGTGACTGCCAGCTGCACGCCTGGCCAGACGGGCTGACGGCGCTGATGGAAAACCCCCACGCCGCACTGAGTAACCTGGACTTGAGCGGCAACGCTATCACCGAAGTGCCAGAGCTTCCCCGCGTGCTCGCAAGCCCCTTCGTACAGGCGCTAAACCGCGCCGACAACCCGACCCGCTGGCGTTTCCTGCGAAACCCGCTGACACCTGATCCCAGTGCGCAACTCGCCAGCCGGCAGGTGCAGGTCGAATTCAATCAGTGGTTGCTCGGTGCCAGCGACGCACGCCGCAATATCTGGGAGCAACTGTTCACTGGCGGTGCCCATCCTGAACTGCTGGACATCGTCGAAAGCTTGGCCGAAGTGCGCGCCATGGACATCGAAATTGACGTATGGCCGATGCTCGAACAGATCAGCGACATCCGCCAGAAAGCGGTCGCCTTGCAGCACCCTGATCTGCTTCCCCACCTCACCCAACGCCTGGAACGGGTCGCCCTCGAATTCGTTAACGCTGAAAGCAACGCCCTGGCCGATGCCTTGAGTACTCTGCAGGTGGAGGTGAGCATCCTCTCGGAGGTAGTTACGACACCGCCTCATCCGGGAAGGATGTTCAATACCATGCGCGGCTTGTATGCCCGCGAAAGCGTGAACGGATGTGCCCGCGTCATCCATCAGGGACGGGTAACCAGCCGGGCACAACTGCGGCAGGCCCTGGATCAGGATCCAAGCCTGAACGTTGCGCAACTGCAGTTGCCGTGGCTCGACCCACTGGACGACTTGCCACCCGACCAGGTTCTCGGTGACGATTCCGACCTTGAAGAAATACGCCTGAGGCTTCGTGAAGAGCTGGCCGGTCTTCTCGGTTTCCCCGAGCCTGGTCCTTTACAATGGTTCTACACAGAGGCCCCAATGTCAGGAGCCACGATCTACAACGTCGAGCAGCGGGTCTTCAGCCTGGAAGCGGATGCCATTGCGCGGCGCACCTGGATCGCCCAGCACCCCGACTGGCAAATTTATTTGCGCACCCACTTTGCCGAACGCTTCGAGGCCCTGAACGAGCGCTGGGTGGAAGTCATTACCTATCTGGAAGGCCTGCAACACGCAGCGGCAAGCGCAGACCACGGACTGCCCGGCGAAGTGCTCGCCGGGGTAATCGACCTGCTTGGCCAGGTGCTAGCCACCCCCCCCGTGGACGCCAACGGGCAGTTGCTGCCTGTGACGCTAAACGAGGGCCAGTACCTGGAGGCCAGCAACCTGATCCCCGCCAGGTTGCAGCAGGAGCAAGCGGCCTTGAACGAACAGCTGACCGCCGAGGCCGACCCGAACTGACCCCAGCCTACTGCCCGCGCAGGTCGTCGAAAAAGGCCTGACGCCCATCGACCTGCGCCGATGCGCGAGGTGCGCCCGCCACCTCGCCGTTGGCGCTCTCGACATGCCAGTAACAGTGCCTGACGGCCCGTGTCACCGCCACATAGGCCAGTCGCTGCACTTCTTCCTTCTGTGCCGTGTCGAACGGCTGCGCATCACCGGCCTTGCCCAGCCCGGCCTGGCGATACACCTGGTTCTTGTAGGGCGAGCTGGTCAGGTACTGGCAATCGCCGAGCATGAACACCGCATCGGCCTGCAGCCCTTTGGCGCTGTGGTAGGTCAGCTGGCGCAGGCGCCGTTGCTCGGCGGGCAACTGCGCTTCGGCGTGCAGAACGCCTTGCAGGTGCTCGTTCATCAGGGCTTTGTCGCTGCCCTTGCGGTACAGCATCATCACCGATTCACCACGCTGGTAATGCTCGATCAGAGTCTCGCCCAGCGCCGCCTCGTCACGGTCGAAGACCCGCACCGGGGATGCTGGCAGCTCGGCAGCCGGCCCACTGGCGCGGGCCTTCTTGCCGGTAATGGCCGGCGTCCCTTTGACCAGGTGCTCGGCAGCGTCGATGACCTGCTGCTGGCAGCGGTAGTTGTCGACCAGCATGACCCGGGTATTGGCCGGCGACGGGAAGGCCTTGGTGAACTCCATGAAGTACTTCGGCGAACTGCCGCGCCAGCCGTAGATCGACTGCCAGTCATCGCCGACGCACATGAGCGATGAATGCTGGGCATTGCGCCCGGTGTGCATGGCCGGGCCGCGGCGGCGGATTTCCGCGAGGCTGGCGCGCAGCCAGCTGACGATCTGCGGCGAGACGTCCTGGAACTCGTCGATCATCAGGTGCGCCAGTGGCCGCAGCAGCGGGTCTGGCAGCAGCTGCAGGTTCTCCGGGTTGTTCTCGCCGAACAGGGCGAACATGCGGTTGTAGCTCATCACCGGTGGCGACTGATCGAGCAGGTGCGCTTCCAGGGCTTTCCAGTACAGGGCCAACGCCTCGAAGAACAGCGCGTCAGTGTCACCGGACGGGAAGCTCATGGCTGCCACGGCCGGGTTCACCTCAAGGCCGAGGTTCTCGATGAAGTTGGCGGCGCCGACGAAAGCGTCGAGCAGCGGCGCCGGGGCCAGCTCGCCCTTGACCTTGTATTCGAAACCGGGCCCGGCCACGGCATCGCCGGCCAGCGACGCCGCCAAGCGCCGGGCCATGGCGTAATTGTCGAGCCAGATCAGCGGCTTGTCGCAGAAGGCCTGCAACAGGGTGCGCTTGACTGCCCATTCGGCACGCACCGCCAGCTTGGCGCCGGGGCGTTGGTACTGGGCGCTTTCCGCCGGATCGAAGCCCAGCACCACCCAGGCATCGAGGCCTTCCAGGCGCCCGTGCACATGGAAGCGGCTGCCACGGATCTGGACCGTTTCGCGGCAGGGCTCGATGCCCTTGATCGGCCAGGCGCCAGCGGCAAACCACAGGTCCTCGATCACGTCGCACAATTCTTCGTCACGCTGGGCGGCCAGCTGGGTGACCTGCACCCGCTTCTGCACATCCGGGTGATCCGGGTCCAGTGGTTTGAGTTGCAGAGCCTCACGGCGCAAGGTGGCGACGATCTCGGCGAAGCGTGGGCTGTCGCCGAGCAACTGGCTGTAGCACTGGTTGAGCTGTTGACGCTGGGCATCGTTCAGGCGCAGGTCGAACGGGTTGCTCTCGGCTTCTGCCTCACGGCCCGCCGGCATCTCGTTGCCCAGGGTCTCGAACGCCCGCACCTGGCTGAAGCCCGGCAGGCTGCGCACCAGCGGCAGGATCCGCGAATGGAAGGTGCGTACCAGCTCGCGGGCCTTGGCCGGTTGCAGGTCGAGCTGCCACAGGGCGAACACCTGCACCAGGCGCTTGATGAAGTCCTTGCGCGACTCGCGGGTGAAGGTGACCACGGTCATCGCGTCCAGCTCGTAGCCCAGGTAGTGACGCAGCAGCAAAATACGCAGCACCAGCGAGGTCGACTTGCCCGCCCCGGCGCCGGCCACCACGCAGGTGGACGGTGTGTCGCTGAAGATCAGCTTCCACTGTGCTGCGCTGGGCTGGGCCTCGGCGGGCAGGCGCAGGGCAACGTCGGCCTTGAAGCGCTTTTTCAGTTCGGCGCTCAACGGCAGGCGCCATTCGTCGAACAGGTTGTCGTCCTGCCTGGGCACGGCGGCCGTGTCAGGGCGTGCATCGCGGATCACCAGCACCTGGAGCCCGGCCTCGTAACCAAGAGACCAGGAGTCGCGGTGTTGCGCCTGCAGGCGGTTCAAGCCACGGCCTAGCAGGCGGGCGGCCAGGCGGCGCAACCAAGGTAACTGGGCGGGCGGGGTCAGTTCGGCGGGGGCCTGGGGTTGCTCGTGGGCCACGGTCACTCCGTTGAAAATCAGATCAGCAGGCCATGTTCGCCGCATCCGCCGAAAATCGCCAGCGAATGCTTGCAGATCAGTGGATTAGGCGATGAATCGCATAATCCACATCGCCACTATCGATCTAATTACATGATGATAATTAGCCGATATTTACGCTTATTTTCGATCTATTTTTCGCGCATCATGGCTCCATTCCACTGAATCAAGGAGCACGACCATGCTGCAACTGCGACCGTTCGAAGGCCTCGGCCACGCCAACCACGGCTGGCTCGACGCCCACCACCACTTCTCGTTTGCCGAATACTACGACCCGGCGCGCATGCACTGGGGCAACCTGCGGGTCTGGAACGACGACCTGATTGCCGCAGGCAGCGGTTTCCCGCCGCACCCGCACCGCGACATGGAAATCATCACCTATGTGCGTGAAGGCGCCATTACCCACCAGGACAGCCTGGGCAACAAGGGCCGCACCGAAGCTGGTGACGTGCAGGTGATGAGTGCCGGTAGCGGCATCGTGCACAGCGAGTACAACCTGGAAGAGGTCGATACCCGCATCTTCCAGATCTGGATCGTGCCGGAGAAGGTTGGCGATGCACCGTCGTGGGGAACCCGCCCGTTCCCTAAGGGTGAGCGCGGCGAAGGCTTCGTGACCCTCGCCAGTGGCCGTGCCGGTGATGAGGACAGCCTGCAAATCCGCACCGATGCACGGCTGGTGGCTGCGACGCTGCGGGCAGGCGAAACCGCCGAATACCGCTTCGATGCCGGGCGCCGGGGTTACCTGGTGCCAGCCAAGGGGCTGGTGGAGGTCAATGGATTGCGTGCCAAGGGCCGGGATGGCGTGGCGATCGAGGAAGAAGAAGTGCTGCGGGTGACTGCGATCGAAGACAGCGAGATTGTTCTGGTCGATGTTGCATAAGTGAAAGGGGGCTGCAGCGCAGCCCCACTCAGTTCAATCAGGCAATCGCCGCATCCACCAGCACCTGCGCCTCTTCCACCAGGCGCTTGAGGTGCGCCTCGTCGACAAAGCTCTCGGCGTAGATCTTGTAGATGTCTTCCGTCCCCGAAGGCCGCGCGGCAAACCAGCCATTGGCCGTCATCACCTTCAAGCCACCAATCGCCTGGTCATTGCCCGGCGCCTTGCTGAGGATCTGCACGATCGGCTCACCGGCCAGCTCGGTGGACTTCACCTGCTCCGGTGCCAGCTTGCTCAGGGCTGCTTTCTGCCGGGCATCGGCCTTGGCCTCGACGCGGGTGGCAAACGGCTTGCCCAGCGCCGCAGTCAGGTCGTTATAGGCCTGACTCGGGTTGCGCCCGGTGCGGGCGGTCATCTCGGCCGCCAGCAGCGCCGGGATCAGGCCATCCTTGTCGGTGGCCCAGACCGTGCCGTCCTTGCGCAGGAACGAGGCACCGGCACTCTCTTCACCGCCGAAACCGAGCGATCCGTCGAACAGGCCCTGGGCAAAGAACTTGAAGCCCACCGGCACTTCGTACAGCTCACGGCCCAGGCGCTCGGTGACGCGGTCGATCAGGCCGCTGGATACCACGGTCTTGCCCACTGCGGCGTCGCTGCGCCATTGCGGACGGTGGCGGTACAGGTAGTCGATGGCCACGGCCAGGTAGTTGTTCGGCTGCAGCAGGCCATCGGCGGTGACGATGCCATGGCGGTCATGGTCCGGGTCACAGGCGAAGGCCACGTCGAAGCGATCGCGCAGGCCGATCAGGCCTTGCATGGCGTAAGGCGAGGATGGGTCCATGCGGATCTGCCCGTCCCAGTCCACGCACATGAAGCGGAAGGTCGGGTCGACCTCGGTGTTCACCACTTCCAGATTCAGCTGGTAGCGCTCGGCGATCGCCGACCAGTAGCGCACCCCTGCCCCGCCCAGCGGATCGACGCCCAGGCGCAGGTTGGCGCCACGAATGACGTCGAAGTCGATGACGTTTTCCAGGTCGGCCACGTAATTGGCCACATAGTCATGGCGCTGGGTGGTGGCAGCTTGCAACGCCTGGGCATGCGCCATGCGCTTGACCCCGGCAAGGCCCGCGGTCAGCAGTTCGTTGGCCTTGGCCTCGATCCACTTGGTCACATCGCTGTCGGCCGGGCCGCCGTTGGGCGGGTTGTATTTGAAACCACCGCTCTGTGGCGGGTTGTGCGACGGGGTGATGACGATGCCATCGGCCAGGCCCTGGCTGCGGCCACGGTTGTAGCAGAGGATGGCATGGGACACCGCAGGCGTCGGGGTATATTCGTCGTCCTTGGACAGCATCACCTGCACGCCATTGGCGGCCAGCACCTCCAGCGCGCTGGCTGCGGCCGGCGCGGACAGCGCGTGGGTGTCGGCGCCGATGAACAGCGGGCCGTCGATGCCTTTTTCCTGGCGGTACAGGCAGATGGCCTGGGTGATCGCCAGCACATGGTGCTCGTTGAAGCTCAGGTCAAACGAGCTGCCCCGGTGCCCCGAGGTGCCGAAGGCCACGCGCTGAGCCGCCACGGCGGCGTCGGGGCGGCCGGTGTAGTAGACGGTGAGCAGGCGGGGAATATCGACCAGCACGCTGGCCGGAGCCGGCTTGCCTGCCAAAGGACTGAGCGTCATGCAAAAACCTCGAGTTCAACGGATGTTGGTGTTGGAACACGCAGTGTACTGGGAGTTGCATGACCGTGCGATGGGGCCGCCAAGGATTATTTAACGGCCACCTGCCACCACGCGGGAAACATCTGCTGCACCCGTGATTCGGCGAAACGTTCGTCGATCAGCACCAGCACGCCGCGGTCCTGGTCGCCACGAATGACCCGCCCGGCGGCCTGGATGACCTTGCGCACGCCGGGGTACAGGTAGGCGTAGTCGAAACCGGCGCCAAACTGCCGGCCCAGGCGCTGCTTGAACTGTTCGTTGACCGGGTTGACCTGGGGCAGGCCGAGGGTAGCGACAAATGCGCCGATCAGCCGTGTCCCAGGTAAGTCGACCCCTTCGCCGAACGCCCCGCCGAGCACGGCAAAGCCCACCCCCTGCCCGTCCGCCACGAAGCGGTCGAGAAAGGCCTGGCGTGCGCCTTCGTCCATGCCCGGCGCCTGGGCCCAGAGCGGGATGCCAGGATGACGCTCGGCGAGCCGGCTGGCCACCTGCTGCAGGTACTCGAAACTGCTGAAGAACGCCAGGTAGTTGCCTGGCTGACGCTGGTACTGGTCGGCAATCAGCTCGGTGATCGGCGCCAGTGAAGCCTGGCGTTGGTGATAGCGGGTCGAGACCTGGCTGGCGATGCGCACCTCGAGCTGCTCGGCCTGGAACGGTGCCGCCACCTCCAGCCAGGCGGTATCGGCCGGCATGCCGAGCAGGTCGGTATAGAAATGCCGTGGGCTCAGGGTGGCGGAAAACAGCGTCACACTGCGCGCTGCCTGCATGCGCGGGGCAAGCAGCCGGGCCGGGGTGACATTGCGCAGGCACAAGCTGGCCAGGCGCCTTCTGCGCGGGCCTTCGCGCAGGCTGACGTCGAACAGGAAATGCTCGTCGAACAGTTCGGCCACGCGGCTGAATTGCAGCGCCTGGTAGAAGAACTGCAGCACCTGGGCATCGACCTCGGCGGGCGTTTCGTTCATGCGCTCCTGGATCAGCCCGATGCACTGCTGCAGAGCACGCAGGAAGGCCTCCGGCAGCTGCTCGCTGGCCTGATACGGCGCGTGCTGCTCCTTGTACAGCGCGTTCCACTGCCGATTCAGCCGGTCCAGGGCACTGCCGAGCCCTTGCGGCTTGCTCTGGCGCAAGGCCAGCAACTGACCCTGGTCGAGGCTGGCGCTGTACATGCCGCGGCCGCGCTCGACCAGGTTATGCGCCTCGTCCACCAGCACCGCAACCCGCCACTGGTTGAGCTGGGTCAGGCTGAACAGCATGGCGTGGGCGTCGAAGTAGTAGTTGTAATCGGCCACCAGCACGTCCACCCAGCGGGCCATTTCCTGGCCGAGGTAGTACGGGCACACCTGATGCGCCAAGGCCACCTCGCGCAGCCCGGCGCGATCAAGCACGGGCCGCAGGGCCGCCGCCTCGCGCGCGGCGGGCAGGCGGTCGTAGAAGCCTTGGGCCAGCGGGCAGGACTCGCCATGGCAGGCTTTGTCCGGGTATTCGCAGGCCTTGTCCCGGGCGATCAGCTCAAGCGTGCGCAAGGCCGGCTGCGGCGTGCCCGTGCTGATCTGGCCCAACGCGTCCAGTGCCAGCGCCCGGCCCGGCGTCTTGGCCGTGAGGAAAAACACCTTGTCCAGTTGCTGCGGGACCATGGCCTTGAGCAGCGGGAACAAGGTGCCGAGGGTCTTGCCAATGCCGGTGCTGGCCTGGGCCATCAGGCAGCGCCCGGTGCTGACCGCCTTGTACAAGGTTTCGGCCAGTTGCCGCTGGCCCTGGCGAAACTGCGGGTAGGGAAAGCCCAGGGCCTGCAAGCCCTGGTCGCGCTCGGCAAGGCGCTGTTGCTGGGCCTGGGCCCAGGCGAGAAAGCGTTGGCACTGGGTTTCGAAGAAGCCCTGCAAGGCATCGGCGCGGTAGTGCTCGCTGATCAGGGTCTGGCTGTCGTTGTCGACATCCAGGTAGACCAACGTCACCTCGATGGCCGGCAACTGCCGCGCCTGGCACAGCAGCCAGGCATAGACCTTGGCCTGGGCCCAATGCAGCTGGCGGTGATTGGCCGGCTGCCGCGCCAGGTCGCCGCGGTAGGTCTTGATTTCTTCCAGGCGGTTGGCGGCCGGGTCATAACCATCAGCGCGCCCACGCACCTGCAAGCCCTGGTACTCGCCCTCGAGGGCGACTTCCGCCTCATAGCCTGCGGCGCGCCGGGCAACCACGCGACGGTGCCCTTCGATACCTTCCTGCGCCGTGGGTGACGGGGTAAAGCGCAGGTCCAGGTCACCGACCTTGGCACTGAATTCGCACAACGCCCGTACCGCCACGCGATAGCTCACGCTGACGCACTCCAGCGCACATGGCAGACCGCCACCGGCAAGCCATGCTCGGCGCAGAATTCCAGCCAGCGCAGCTGATTGTCCTGCAGGCGGTCACCCGGCCCCTTGACCTCGACCATCCGATAGCGCTGCTGCTCCGGCCAGAACTGGATCAGGTCCGGCATGCCGGCACGGTTGTTGCGGATGTCCTGCAGCAGGCGCAGGAAGCACTGTTTCAAGTGCGCGGCGGGCAGGCACGCCAGCGCCTGATCGAGCAACGCTTCGCTGATCATGGGCCAGAACACGAACGGCGATTGCAGGCCTTGCTTGGCCGCGTAGCAGTCGAGGATGGCCTGGCGATGGGAGCCATCGTCCAGGCGGCCCAGGCAGGCCGCGAACTGAGCCCCGCGCCGTTGCTGGAAATCGCTGTCATGCAAGTCCTGGGGCGCGGCCTGGAACGGGTTGAAAAAGGCACCTGGAACCGGTGCGAAGATCGCTTCCCAGCACAGCAGCCCGAACAGGCTGTTGAAGAGGGTGTTTTCCACGTAATGCGCCTCACCTCCCGCTTGCGCCAGGTATTGACGCACGGCCTCCTCGACCCCCAGCGCAGCCTGCTCGCGCGGCAACTCCAGTTCGATCAGCTCCAGGGGCGCCGCGCGTCGGCGGGGCTGTGCGGGCCCGCCGAGCTTGCGTGCCAAGCGCGGCAACATGCGCTCCAGGGCCTGGACTTCCAGGGCGTTGGCCGGTGCGGCCGCCAGCGCCCGGGCCAATGCGTGGGCCTGCGGCCAACGCTCGCTGCGCTCGAACACGCGAACCTGACGAATACGCGCTTGCGCATGGCTGCTACGGGCATACACCGCCAAGGCCTGGTCCCAGTCACCCAGGCGCTCGCACTGCTGCCCCACGGCGAACAGCAGCCGCCCATGGCGCCGCGCCAGCCAGGGGTTATCGATACTCAGGCCGGCCAGTGTCGCCAGGATCGATGCAGGGGCCTCACCCAGTTCCAGACGCTCGGCACACTCGTGCAGCGCCATGGCCTGGTCGACCTCGCTGCGTTGCTGCAGGGCACGTGAGTCGGAGCTGAACGGAACCTGCTCGAAACGCAGCAGGCCCAGGTCAGCCAGCACGAAGTCCGACCAGTCCTGGTACAGGTTGCCGAAAAACAACAGGCGCATGCGGTCGCACAGCGGCTGCAGGCACCATTGCACAATACCTACCGGGGCCTGGGCGAACCACTCACGCAAGGGCCTGGGCGCCAGCGCCAGCGGCCGCAGTTGCTCCATCAAATCGCCCTTGGCCGCGCGCGGACGGCTCAACTGCCCAGCAAACCCGAGAGCGAGTTCATCCTTGCGCAGCAGCGCGAACAGCTGCTCAAGGCTCAGGGCCTCGGGCTCGCGCACCCACCCCAATGCCAACAGCGGCTGCAGGGCAGCCATGCTGTCACCGATTTCGGCATAGTCCAGGCGGTCACGGCGAAACAGCTCACCCTTGCGCATCACCATGCGCACCATCAGCGCCTGGGCCGGCTGCGCCAACTCGGCAAAGGCACGGAGAAAGGCCAGCTCCTGCTCGTCGAGCAGGTCGGCGTAACGAGACTCGACCCACAGCAGCACCTGGCGGAAGTTGTGCAGGTAATACAGCGGGTCATCGACGGAGTGGGCGATCACAAGACGGGGTCGGGCAGCAAGAGTGAGCACTGTTTATACATACAGACCCTGTACCCAGGCAAGCATCAGGGTTCAATCCGCCGACCTACCGACGAATGGTGCCGAACGCCAGCGCCTCTGCCAAGCTGTCCAGCGCCTCGACCAGTGCCTTGGGCTGCTCGCCCAGCCACATCAGCGCCAGATGCTGCCGGTAATGCCCGTGCAAACTGAATTGCTCACCCCCCAGCACCTGCAAAGCCGAACCCGCTGTCGCCACCATGGCGTGTGTGCCCGCCAGCGACAGTGACAGACGCACCCACAAGGCGCACCCGCCATCGGGCATGTCGAAGTCCACCTGCCGGCCCAGGGCCGAACGCACGTGCTGGCCAAGTTGCTCCATGCGCCCTTGCAGCGCTGGGCGTATCCGGCCTAGCTCCTCATCGATTTCGCCGGTCGCGATCATCTGCGCCAGCGCCTGCTGGCGCATCGGCGCCAACTGGAAGGCGCGCTGGGCAAACGCTTCCGGCAAGGCCGGGTGGCTCCCCAGCACGTAGGCATAAGGTGCTTCGCCCCCCACTGTGGACTCCAGCGAGCCCAGTACCAGCAGCCAGCGCGGGTCAACGCAATCGCGCAACCGCCTGGTTGGCATGGCGAAACACAACTCGCTGTCCAGATCGTTCTCCAGCAACCAGACCGGATGCAGTGCCAGCAGATCACCGAGTTGCTGCTGAACCTGCTGGGGCATCAGGCGCCCCACAGGCATACCCAGGCACGACGGCATGATCACCATGCGCACCGGCTCACATCCCAGCAACCTCGACAGACTGCCGATGTCCAGGCTGCCGCAGCTATCCAGCGGCACTTCGATGACCCGCATGTCGCAGCGTTGCAGCACGCGCAAGATACGCCAGCAGCACGGCGAAGCGACCAGCACGGTAGCGCCGCGCAGCGCCAGCGCCAGCAGCAGTGTTTCCAGCACGGCCTGCACATCCGGGCCCAGGTGCACATCTTCCGGCCGCCAGAACTGACGGGAGGACCGCGTGTAGCGCTCTGCCAGGGCATCACACAAACGTGGCCCGCCCAGCGCGCGCGATGGCCGCCCACGCAGCCGCCCCAGGCGCCGCTCATGGGCGCACAGTGCGCGCTCCAGCACGGCTTGCGACGGCAGCGCATGGGCCGCATCGGCCCGGCCTGCCTGGATACCGGCCTGGGCGAAGTAGCCGGACTTGGGCACCGAGCGCACACGCCCTTCGTGTTCGAGCAGGTTGTAGGCGGCCTGCACCGTGGCCAACGAAACACGCAGGCGTCTGGACAAGGCTCTCAACGAGGGCAAGCGTGGCTGCCCGCCCCGCTCCGCCTCGTCGATCAACGCAACCAGGTAGCGGTACACCACCTGATAGGCGAACTCACGCCCCATCAGGGTGACGCCTTGCGCGCCGACGTGCACGGGGCAGCCTTGCGCTCCAGCAAGCGCAGTTGCACATCCCGTCGCGCCAAATTGGCCAGCAAGTGACGCATGCCAGGCCCCAGCCGCCCCTTGTAGACCATGCGCAGTTGCGCAAGCGTCAGGCCGCTGGTGTTCACGATCCAGTCCTTGACCGCGTCAGGGCAGCTCTTGCCTTGCAGGGCGCGATGCAGGTAAGGCAATGCGACCAGCATGTCGGCATGCCGGGATTGCAGAAAATGCTCGAGCCCCGCCCCCTGGTCGGCAAACGGCCGGTACAGCATGCAGGCAAGCTGCGTCTGTTCGAGGCCGTATGCCTTGGCCAGGCGAGCCTGCTGTGGCTGCATTTCAGCGTTCGGGCTGACCAGGCGCAATGCCTGCCTGACTGCTACAGGCGCCTTGCAGCGAGCGGCCAGTTCATGCAACTGCGCCAGCGCCAGTGGGTCGACAAACGCCGACAGCGGCGTGGCGTGTCGCGCCGGCTCGGAACGCCCTCCCAGCACCTGGTCCAGTTCGCCCTCACCGAGCAGTTGCGCAAGCAGATCGTCGATCACGATGACCCGCAGCGGCAATGCCCTCGACTGTGCACTGCATGGCGTGGCAAGCGCCCCGCCCGGAAAGCCGACGGCGACATGCAGCTGGCCCAGGCAGTTGGCCATGTTTTCAACACATTGATGCAGCGCGTCCGGGCCTGCCAAACCTGCCTGGCGCAGGCTGCGCCGGGCCCAGGCCGCAAAGCGCCGGCGCTGGCCGGCAGGCACGGCGGTGACCAGCGCATCGGCGCTCGGGTAGGCGGCCAGCGCCAGGCGAATGGCATCGGCCAGCTCCAGGTGCGTGCGACTGCCCAGCAGTGCATCCGGGCGTGCATCGACGAGGTGGCCGAACAGGAGCAAGGCTTCACGTGCCAACGGCCAACCCCGAGCCGTGGCGTCGGCCCGACTGCAGAAAGGCACCACAGCGGCCCCGTCGACCATTTCCAGTTGCACACGCGGGTCGTCATGCATGAACAAGGTGTTGAAGTGGCGTTCGTGCTGCTCCAGTTGCGCGCCGCCGGCTGCCGGCAAACAACTCACCAATACCCGGAGCTTGAACGTTACCGGGGCCCGCAAGGCGATGCTCAGCTGGGCTGCACGCAAGACCGCCAACAGCCGGGCACTGCGGCGATCGGCGCCCTGCACCACCAGCAACCTGAAAGTACCGATATATTCCGGCCCACCGGCGGCCACCAGCAAACGCTGGATCAACAGTTGCAGCGAAACACGTTGCGCCTTGGTCATATGGCTCAACAGGCGCTCCAGCACCTGTTGGTAGATAAAGTGCATAGCCTGGTCGTGAACATTACTCACGGCGTCACCTCACAACTTCATTCGCCGCACAAACGGACCACCTGTGAATGAGTGCAACGAATTTAAATTTAAGAACTTTCCTACAAAAAAACAGGAAACTTTTAAGTTGCGAGAATCTGTCGCCATGCCATTGAAAAATATGGGCTCTTCTCCACCGCACGCTCCTTGCGCCAAGTATCATTGCGCCATTATCGAGCCTTGAAAATGGATTAAAAGATACAGATCCCGACTAAAAAACCATTCAGAAATCGAGATCCACACAATGTTCGGACAACAGGAAAAGCCATAGAGAAAAATAACGCCTAATGATATGTGCCAAGATTTACTGGCAACATCCAATTACAAAGCCCACAACTTCAGCCTATCCAAGATAGCCAGCCAGAATGCAAAAAACCGGGCATCAGCCCGGTTTTTCGTTGCCAAACATGCTGTCAGCTCGATGCCATGTCCAGCACCACCCGCCCACCACAGGGGCATTCGTCCATGTAGCGATGGGCCTCGACCACTTCAGAGAACGGATACACCTTGATGATCTGCGGCGTCAGCAACTGATCGGCGGTGAACTGGTTGATATCACGCAAGGCCCTTTGCAGCGCCACCTGGTCCTGGCTGATGCCCAGTTCCGGCTTGCCGGTGAAGTTGCCGATGCAGTGCACGTAGAACTGGATGTTCTTCTGGAACGCCGCACAAGCCGGGAATGGCGTCTGGTTGCCCCCCTGCAGCCCGTACAGTACCAGGCTGCCCCGCGGCGCCAGCACATCGCCGAGCAGCGACATCTGCGGCCCGCCCATGCCATCGAGGACCATGTCCACGCCACGGCCATCGGTGTACTTGCCAACCTGCATGAGCAGGTCCTGCTCTTCGGTGACGATCACCTTGTCGGCACCCAGGCCCAGCAGGTATTCACGCTGCTCGGGCTCCTTGGTGGCGGCGAACACCTTGAGGCCGAGCGCCTTGCCCAGTTGCACGAAGGCAGGCCCGGCACAATGGCTGGCATCGGTGACCAGGGCGGTCTGCCCGGCCTTGGCGCGTGCCAGGTCGACGTAGGCGAAATAGGCGATCAGCAGCGGCGTGTAGTGCACGCTGGCCTCGATCGGCGTGAGCAGGTCCGGGTAGCGGGTGATGGCGGTGCGCGGCAGGACGATTACGTCGCCATACACCGGGTGATCGTTGGCACTGGTGGCCGGGAAACTGGCGACCCGGTCGCCCACCGCGATGTCATCGACGCCCTCGCCGACCGCCGTCACCACACCGGCCATCTCGTGGCCGATCCCTGCGGGCAGACGGGCCTGGGATGGCGCCAGGTTCTGCCGCCAGAGCACGTCATACCAGCTCACGCCGATCGCCTCGACGCGGATCTGCACCTCGCCAACGGCAGGTGACGGTTCGGCCTGCTCCTCGCATTGGAGCACATCGGCAGCGCCGAACTTGTGGAAACGGATCATGCGGGACATCGCATACCTCGCCTGTGTGAATCTCGTATTACCACGGACTTTATCCGGGCTTATGCCGTTAGACCATCAGTGGCTATTAATAGTCGACATGCCTGTCATCGATTGGGCACCTGACTTTCCTGTGCATTGGCCCCCGGAAATCCGTGCAGGGTAACAGCCTTTGGCCTTAAGATTCACCCCTGCTCCACTTCAGGCGAAGCGCACCGATGAATCGAAACGACCTGCGTCGCGTAGACCTCAACCTGTTGATCGTGTTCGAAACCCTCATGCATGAGCGTAGCGTGACCCGTGCCGCCGAGAAGCTGTTCCTCGGCCAGCCGGCGATCAGCGCGGCCCTGTCACGCCTGCGCAACCTGTTCGACGACCCGCTGTTCGTGCGTACCGGCCGCAGCATGGAGCCGTCGGCACGCGCACATGAAATCTTTGCCTTGCTGTCGCCGGCACTGGATTCGATCTCCACCGCCGTCAGCCGCGCCGCCGAATTCGACCCGGCGACCAGCAACGCGGTGTTTCGCATCGGCCTGTCGGACGACGCCGAGTTCGCCCTGCTGCCGCAGCTGCTCAAGCGCATCCGCGCCGAAGCCCCCGGCATCGTTCTGGTGGTGCGCCGGGTCAACTACCTGCTGATGCCGACCCTGCTGGCCTCGGGTGAGATTTCCGTGGGCGTCAGCTACACCAGCGAACTGCCGGCCAACGCCAAGCGCAAGATACTGCGGCGCAGCAAGCCCAAGCTGCTGCGCGCCGACAGCGTGCCGGGCAGCATCACCCTCGACGACTTCTGCGCGCGGCCGCATGCGCTGGTGTCGTTTGCCGGTGACCTTTCCGGCTTCATCGATGAAGCGCTGGAAGAGATTGGCCGCAAGCGCCATGTGGTGCTGGCCGTGCCGCAGTTCAATGGTTTGGGGAGCTTGCTGGCAGGCACCGATATCGTCGCGACGGTGCCGGACTACACGGCCGATGCCTTGACGGCAGCCGGAGGGCTGCGCGCTGAAGACCTGCCAATGGAAGTGCGCACGTTCGAGCTGCACATGGCCTGGCGCGGGGCGCAGGACAATGACCCGGCGGAGCGCTGGTTGCGGTCAAGGATACAAATGTTCTTCGGCGACCCCGATAGTCTTTAGGTTTTGTCGGACTGGCTGTTTAGCTGATCAATTCTGGCGTTTCATAGGCCATGGGAACCGATCCACGTCCAATGGATTGCTACATTGGGGTCATATCTGAGGGCATGCTTTGGATGGTTTGAAAAAGATACCCCAGCCTAACAATTCAAGCCTGAACCGCTGCGCTCCGACTGCCTATCCAAGTGGGCGTGGAATGCGTGTCCAGATGATCGTGAGCTGGGTGTCCAAGTGCCGTGGAATCCGCCCCTTGCTGATGATGTCATTTGCTACCATATCGCTGAAAGACCGCAATTTGTTTTGTACAGAGTCATTCTGTAGAAAAATAAGCGGGAAAAACTTCGCTATATTGAACCGGTGCAACGACAAAAAACACTGTGATGCTTCGCCGCCAGGCTGGTAATAAGTGATCACCACTGGCTCCGCCACACTTAATCCTGGGCCTATTTACCTGCGCCAGGAATCACACGATAGTTAAGCCAGCGCCAGTCAAACCATCACTTATCGTTTTGCCAGTTGCAGTAAGCGACGCCGATCTTCCGCTAGAATTCTCTGTACATTATCCAAGCTTCTTTGATCCGCTCGTTTCTTAAAGGCTTCTTCCTGCAAGCTTTCAGAAAAAGCCACCATCCGCTTGTGCCCGATCAACCCCGCCAGCCAGCCGGTCAACTCATTATTAAAGAATGGGTATGCACGATGTGAACCGAGATGAACCGCCACTGCGCGCAACTCAGTCAGACAAATGACATCCGCGAGATCCTGATCAAAGGTGATCAATCGATCCAGGCAGAAATCTACACCCTTTAAGTCTTTAGGATTTGACAGCGACTCCATGATTCTGAGCATGTACAAATCCCAGGCGCAGTTATTGATGATCCGAAGAGGATCTTCCTTGTCCAAGACCGAATTCAATTTCTTCGAAAGCGTCGTTTTTTTTGTGTGAAAGAGGATATCGGCGCAAACAATCAGTTCGCGTAGCATGAAGATTTGCAACTCATCGTGCATGAAGTTAAGCAACGCCTCCATCTTCGCTTCCGGTGATGCCTTGACGCTGCTTTCTAAAATCTTGGCCCGCAAAATCATGCACTCCGCAGCAGCGGCTTGCTGAGCCAAGGCGACGCCCAAACCGCCCTCCAAGCTACGCGAAAATCCTTCAATCCAATCCTCGGCGAATGCCTCGGCTTGTTCTTGGTAAAGGCTGCGATATCGCTCTCCCCAACCATCACTCAGTGGGGCATTATCAAGCGACAGTGCGTGCACTGCGGCAATCGTTTCTTTGCAGAACTGGCGGGTTTCAGGCGACCATTTTTTCTGCGCCTCACACAGATAGATGTAAGAATTCAATCTTACAAGGTCATCTACGGAAAACGTCCGATGCAGATCAGCACGCACTGCATCGAGTTCAGGAGAAATGCGCTCTGCATATGACAGTTTTCGAATGTAACTGGCCGCATTCGAATCCAAATAAAGCGAGCCGCCCAATGTGTATTTCACTTGTGTCTTGGACAAGACAAAGGCTTTGTCCAGAATCCAGACGGAGTTGCCGCGCAACATGGTCGAAACAAACCCTTTCTTGGAGAACTGCTTCCGCACCAAGCTAAACGGCCCACCCGACTCAGCTGCCGCATACATGATGCGCCAGTCGCCGAGCAGTTCGATTTCCTCCCGAAAGCGCGCCAACGCATCCTCTGGGTTATTTGCAGAACACACGTAATGCAATGCCCGCTGGACTTCATACTCAGTGTATTCCTTCACCATCAACCCACTCCTCCCTAGAGTTCCCATTTGGACCATCGCGATAAAGGCGTATTAAAATCACTCCCCCTCCATGGAAAATCGCCTGGTGTGCCTAGTCAAAATATTTTTTGGCGCCCCCTGAGAGTCTGTCGCTGAACTCCACTCATGGGTCGTTGCGCTGCATCCGTCTGCAACCCTCAAGAACATCATCGTTAGCAGCATCCGCTACTTCGGGCTCAGCCGCGGTAGTGCGCTTCTATCAGTGCCAGCATCGCGTCAACATGGTCATTGATCTGAGTGTGACCCCAGTCGTCTCCATTGCCCAGTACATGGAACATGTGGGCTAGTTTCAAGGACTCGTACTTCGGTTTGGCGCGGAAGGCCGCCTGCTTCTTGATCACCGCCAGGTTGCTATACGACGAGTTCTCTCCCGGGCTGAGCAGTACCAGATTGCCAAAGCCGTGCAGTAGATGGTCGTCCAGTGTACTGCCGAACTCTTCATTTTGAGGGTGCACATGCTCGATCGAGTTCTTCGATGTGATCCGGTAAGCGTGCAGTCGTCCCGTATGCAACCAATCGAACGAGCGCCGCTCCCGCCAAAGAATGTATTCCAACTTCTGGAACCAGTAGTGCTCGAAGCTCGTGCCGTGGTGCTCCTTCAGATAGGCGATCTTGTCCTTAATTGGCAAGGGTTCGGCGGTGTCGCTGGAGAGTAGTTGATAACTCGCCTCCTTCTGAGTCATTTCCGTAAGAGAAAGCTGGTTATCGATGCTTTCCAACAGCTTCAATACCTGCTGTTCGCCCATGCCGGGCGTTTCGATCAGCTTGCCCAAGAACGGGGTCAACCAATACTGAGCGCTGCGCTCGCCGGTGAGGTAGCGCACGCTTTGCAACTGACTCAAGTCGGACGTCTCGAGATGCGTGCGCCATTCCGAAATGGCGCGCCTGCGTGGGTTGAGCGAACTCAGGCGCAAGGTTCGCTCATCGTCCTCGCCCAGGCGCACCCACTTGACCACCCAACGGTCGAACTGGAAGCGCACGCTCCACAGACACTCCATGAATGCCTTGGCTTGCGCTGCGCTGGCAGTTTCAGCAAAACGCGAGAAGCAGGCGTTAAGATTACCGTCGTTTACACGAGAACCGATGTCTCTATACCCCTGTGCGTGGCGGTAGATCCGGTAGGCGTGCATCAGCAACAGGCCAAAACTGACGATTGATTGATAGCGCGCCTCATCCTTGTCCTCGGTTTCGTCCACCTGCTCGGCCAGGGTTCTCATCGACGAGATTTCGTCGATAGACCGGCCTCTGGTGTAACCGGCAGCAGGACGATTCAGGGAGAAGATATCGAAGGCGTGGTTCAGCAGGTCATTGATGCCCACCAGGTTCCAGCGGACATCGGCGAAGACATCACGCAGGTTCCTTTCGAAGTAGTTGCCCATGTCCTCACAGGCCTGCCAGATCCCTTCATAGGTGGTGCGATGATGTTTGATCCGCGACATCAAGCGGGCCTTGAGGATATCCGTCTGCTCAAGCTGGACGCCGCTGGTGTTGAGCGTGGCGAACAGCTTGTTCAGGTCCATGCCAGCCGGCATGACGTTGTTGACCCACGTTACCCGGTTGAACAGGTAGAAGCCCACCCGTTCCAAGGCCTGCTCACCTCCCGTGACGCGCAACAGTTTGAGGCGATCACTGGCAACCTTGCGCGCGGCGCTCAGATGCACCAGATAAGGATTGGCAGCATCCTCCTTGTCCAGCGACTTTTCCTCGGTCAAGCCCGCCCAGGCACTCAACCGTGCCTGGACTTCGTCGCGGATATTGAAGGTGAGGCGCGGAACATTGCCCAGCACCACCAGCGATCGTAGCGGCGAGCCGGATTTCAAAGCACAGAAGGCGAGCGCCAGGATCATCAATGTGGTCATTCGCTGCTGACCATCGATGAGTTCGTAAGTCATGCTTGCGGCAGGATTGGCGTTGGATGGCATAACGCTGCTCAGCACCGTCCCGATGAAGTAATGGGCCTGCATCGGCTGGCCGTCCGTGCCCGGCTCGCTGGCCTGGATGATCTGCTCAAGCAGTTCCTCCACGGCATCGCCGGGCCAGACATAGGGGCGCTGGTAGCAGGGAATGGCCAACGAAATCCCCTGCGCGCACAGAGTGGCAGCAGATTGGACATGAGACTGGACTTGGGCGCTCATTATTCACCTCCTTGGCAGGCGCGTTTATCGCTGCTGGCGCGTTCGATGGCAATGCGCAACTGCGCGTCATATTCACCAGCCACCCGCTGCGGATCAGGCCAGGGCAGATGCAGATTGAGCGTCGAGTCTACCGACTCCACGAAGCGTTTCTTGATACTGTTCTTATCCAGTTGCTCAGCGCTGACCGTATAGGTGTAGGCACGTAAGTAATTCAACAACTCTTCGTGGGTGTGGGCACTGGCGATCCAGTCCAGCACCGCGTTATCCCTGAGATGCGCCTGCACGCCATCTTCGCGAACGCTGACGCCCTTGATCAGGCGATAGGAGAAGATCATCCGGAACATCCACAGGCTGGCTTCAAGCAAACGGGAAGTGCCGAACTGACTGGCGTACATCAGCAACGCACAATCAAAAGCACGGCTGAGAAACACACTGCCGCACGCGTCATGGACCAAGCGTTTGTAGTAGTAGGAGAACGTGGGTTTCTTGGCCGTCTTGTCGACCTCGAGCAAGGTCTTGTGCAAGTCTTGGAAATAGGTCACAACACGCATGGTATTGACCCCGGTGCCCAGCGGCTGGCGCATGGCATAACCCGGCTGGACGATCTGTGTTTCCTTGCCCCAGGCATCGCGGTGAATTTGCAGAGACCGATAAGCGATATCGCCGGTGCCGGGGAGCGTGCGTTCGGCAAGCTCAGTGACGATCTGCTTGCGCTCCAGTAGCGGATCCCGATCGCTGGCGACGTTGCGCCAGCGCAAACTTTGCCAGTGCCGAGACTTCATGAAGGCCGCGACCAACGGTTTGAGGTCGCCGAGCGACTCCCAAGTCCGGGCGTAATCGTCTTGCATTGCGGCGGCAACACTCCGCAGGTGATAGGCCTTGACGATGTCGGCACCGCTCAGGCGAACGCCCGAGGTGTTTTGGGTTTCGAAGAAACGGTAGGCGTCGTCTTCACGTCGAGTCACGACCAGGGTCACGTTGATACGGGTGAAGTCGATTCGCGGCAGGCGTTGCTGCTCCAGCCAGCGAAGATTCAACTGGATGCGTCGATGGCTCTCCGGCGCGTTGAACTTCAACTCAGGCGCGCCCTTCTCGCCGTGCTGAAGGTAATGCAACAAGGCCAGGCTGGTGATTCGCTGCTGTCCGTCGATGATGTTGAGCAGACCGCGCTGGCGCCCGTCGCCCCCTTCTTGGTGCAAGATGATGCTACCCAGGTAAAAATCATGGGCCGGCGCATCGCTGCCAAAGAAGTTGCGTAAGTCGTCGAGCAGCCGCCCCAGTTGCTCCTCGCTCCAGCGGTATGGCCGCTGATACTCCGGCAGATGCAGCCGGCCGAAGATGACCCCACCGTCGCTGGAGGGGATGCGCTTGCCGTTGAACACATTATCAAGGCTAGTGGAAGCGACAGCGATGCCCTCCACGTCCAATGGCAACTGCAGGGCTAGCGGCCGCTCACTCACGACTTGGTTCATATGACAGTCCTTGTACTGTGTCCGGCGGCCGGTGTCCCCGGAGAAAACAATCAAAGGACGTGATAATGGCATAAGGCCATTTCATTCGAAAGAGTTGTCAGAGCAGCTGCGCAGTCCAGTTCCGCAGCGGGTCGTAACAGAGTCCATGCGCGATTTGGCGAGAAATGCCTGAGCGATACGGCCCTTGGTCTACGGTTCAAGAGCGTTTTCAGTTCGTGCCCCGGGAATTGGAGCAACTCGTCCTGCCAAACTTCTGAGCCTTCACCCTGCTTATGCTTGATCAGCGTCGAACCAATATTGACCGTGTAAGGATTATTCCTTACCATCCGATCAATACATCCGGGAGAACGCCCATGCCTGCCATCCATGAAATCGCAACGCTAACCTCGAAGGGACAGATCACACTGCCCAAATCCGTTCGCCAGCTTTTGGGCATAGACACTGGAGGCAAGATTGCATTCGACGTACGCGGCGGCGAAATCGTGGTCAGCCGCGTAGACGCCATCCACGAAGACCCTGCCATCGGTGCATTCCTGGGTTTGCTGGAGGCTGATGTCCGAAACGGACGCAACCTCACCACCCTGCCGGCAGACTTGGCGCAAACCATGCTCGCCAACGCAAACCACTCCGTTAACCTGGACGAAGAGATCGACGGTGAGGTCTCAATCTGATGCTGCGACATGGCTGGACACTGTTGTTCCATGAAGGTGTGACTTTACAGCTACGCAAATTGCAAGAAGCCGCCGCCCGGGCCGAGCTGAACGACCCGCAAGGTTTTGAAAGCAACGCCAACGTGAAGCTGTTTCGGGCATTGAGCCATCTGATCATGGAGGCTGTGCCTGCTGACCCGGGCCGTGATGAGTTCCGCCAAGGCAACACGCTGGGCACCGCCTACCGACATTGGCGGCGGGCAAAGATCGGTAGGCGCTTTCGGCTGTTCTT
Source organism: Pseudomonas sp. NPDC089422 (assembly GCF_044749405.1). Taxonomy (NCBI): domain Bacteria; kingdom Pseudomonadati; phylum Pseudomonadota; class Gammaproteobacteria; order Pseudomonadales; family Pseudomonadaceae; genus Pseudomonas; species Pseudomonas sp. NPDC089422. The sequence continues at coordinate 107,823 of NZ_JBIVHW010000013.1, read as the reverse complement.
TCGCTACGACTCAAGATCCAAGGTCATCGTCTATGCATGGGTCAACGACGAAAATACCCTACGGTCCGCAGGCAGCAAATCCGATCCCTACGCCGTATTCGAGAAGATGCTGGGCCGCGGCAACCCTCCTGATGACTGGGATGCGCTGATTACTGCAACGCGTAGCGACTGGGACGAGCCCAAAGCATAAGCTGCGCGACTGTTTGCCGAGCTACACCCGAGCACTGCTGGATTGTTGACTCTACCGGTAGCCGGCAAGGCTTGACTCTACCGTTAGGGGCAGACTTTACCCTTGGCACTTCATTATCTGGAGTTCGTCATGAAGAGCAAACGCATGCTCGTAATCCTCGGACATCCTTCGAGCAACAGCTTTTGCGGCGCCGTGACCGAACGTTACGTCGAGGCTGCCACGCAAGCAGGCCATCAGGTGCGGCTGCTGCGTCTGGGCACCCTGGATTTCGATCCGGTCTTGCACGCTGGCTATAACCAGATCCAGTTGCTTGAGCCCGATTTGATCAACGCTCAGAACGACATCAGCTGGGCCGAACACCTGGCAGTGGTGTACCCGATTTGGTGGGGCGGCATTCCGGCGTTGCTCAAGGGGTTCTTCGACCGCGTGTTTCTGCCCGGTTTTGCCTTCAAGTACCGCAAGGGCTCGCCCTTCCCGGACAAGCTGCTCAAGGGCCGCACAGCTCACCTTTTGGTAACCATGGACACGCCGCCGTGGTACTACCGCTGGGTGTATCGAATGCCGGGCCTGCACCAAATGCGCAAGACCACCCTGGAGTTCTGTGGCATAAAACCCCTGAAAACCCTGACCTTCGGTCCGGTATTGGGCTCCAAGCCGGAACAGCGTGACGCCTGGCTCAAACAAGTCCAGGCGATCGCCAGCCGCTGATCGCCCACGGCTGGCCCTCCCCCTGTCCAACCCGGCTTCCCGCCCCCTCACGCTTGTGTAAAGATGCCGCGCGCCTGTACGAACGCGCGACGTCTTTTCGCTTCTGATGCGTCAAAAAAAGGGATTTTCATGTACATCGGCAAGGCCGCCCAGCTGTCGGGCACCACCGTCAAAAGCATTCGTCATTACGAAGCAATCGGCCTGTTGCCACCCCCGCAACGCGAAGGCAAATACCGCATCTACAGCCAGCAGAGTGTCGAGCTGCTGACCTTCATCAAATGCGCTCAGCAACTCGGTTTCAAGCTCAAGGAAATGCGGGCCATTCTGCAGGATCATCGCGGCCAGGAGTTGCCCTGGGATCTGGCCAAGCAGGCCATCGATAACAAGAAACAGGAATTGATGGGGCAGATCCAGGCCTTGCAACAAGTGCATGACAGCTTGATTGAGTTTGAGCTGAGCCTCAAGGATGCTCAGATGCAATGCCAGTTCGAGCTCCCGGAAAAAGCCCGGTGAATCCGCACCGCCGTGATCAAGAAAATGGTCATGAAGGCGCTGGATGACAGCGCCATGAGCTGGCCCAGACGTTCGAGGAATTTGCACGGTTTCAGTGGTCTGCGCGCCACGCGGAGTCTTGATGTCGAAGGCGACCCCGATAGCCTGTAAGCGCGCTCCGCTGACCGCGCACTGCGTGGTGGCATGCTCAGTATCGATAGCCTTCATCGTTCACTTCTTTGCCTGTGCCCGTTCACTTGTGAGTCATCAGCCGGACCTTGATTATCTTGCGGGCGACTAGAGATCTGCCAATGGCCCACCCTGGGAACCTCCGACTCAGTTGCGATAGTCGGGAGCGATACGGTCCAGCATGCGCAGCAAGGCGTTCCAGGCCAAGGTAGTGGCATCCGGATCGGTCAACTCGCCTGCTTTGAGCTCGCGCTGCGGCTCATTGAACTGTCGCTCGGTATGGGCGCAAATTTCATGGTTCGGCAGCAGCAACGGACCCGCCTGCTGGGCCGCGAGCTGTATCTCGCAGGCTTTTTCCAGGTAGTACATCCTGATGAACGCTTCGGCCACGCTGCCTCCGCCAGTCAGCAGGCCATGGTTGCGCAAGATCATCACGTTCTTGTCTTGCAGGTCTGCGACCAGGCGTTGTTGCTCATCGAGGTCCAGGGCAATCCCTTCATAGTGGTGATAGGCGACCTTGCCGTAGAACTCCATGGATATCTGGTTCACCGGCAGTAAACCGCACTCCAGCGCGGCAACTGCGCAGCCGGCACGCGTATGGGTGTGCAGCACGCATTGAAGATCGTGACGCGCACGGTGAATGGCACTGTGGATGACAAAACCGGCCGGGTTGACGGCGTAAGGCGTATCGCCGACTGGCGCGCCATCCAGGTCGATCCTGACCAGATTGGAGGCGGTGATTTCATCGAACATCAGCCCGTATGGATTGATCAGGAAATGATGCTCAGGGCCCGGTATGCGCACCGAGATGTGGGTAAAGATCAAGTCGGTCATGCGGAAATGCGCGATCAGCCGGTAGCAGGCGGCCAGCTCCTCGCGCAGCCTCTGTTCGGTTGGGGTCATGTATTTCGCTCCAGAGTATTGATGTCAGCTCAGTATCGGTGAATCAGAACATGCAACAATCGAATTAATTTCGCCGGTAATGTAGTGTTAGTTTCACCAATTGCCTTTTTCCACCCGATGCGGGGCCCTATGCACTTCCCATCAATGACGGCGCTGCGTGCACTGGATGCGGTGGCACGACTCGGAAGCATCTCAACCGCAGCTGACGAACTCAGCCTCACACGAAGCGCGGTCAGTCACCGTATCAGCACGCTTGAGGAACAGCTGGGGTTCGCCCTGACTGAACGCATTGGCCGAGGCGTCCGGCTGACGTTTCGAGGGGAGCTGTACGCCCGCGAGGTGCAGCAGATCCTTGAGCGCGTACAACTGGCCGCTGCAGGCCCGCCTGGGCAACAGATCGCGGGGCGCCTGTGCGTCAGTTGCAACACCGGTTTTGCCAGCGCCTGGTTGTGCCAGCACATCAACGCGTTCATGACGCTCTACCCTCAGGTTCAATTGCACCTGGTCTCGCCACGCACGCCGGCCGATACCAGCTCGAGCGATGCGGATATCTTCATTTCCTACGGCACCGGTGATTGGCCGGGCATGCAGGTAATGCCGCTGATGGACCTGCATTATTTTCCGGTGTTGAGCCCTCAGCTGCTCTATGCCAACGGCGGTCTTCGGCAATTCGATGACCTGTCGAACTACACGCTGCTGCACATGAACGACTACACGGATTGGCGGATATGGCTGGGGGCAGCAGGCCGCAACAACGTCGATTCCTCAGCCGGCGTCTTGTTCTCTGACGCCCCTTGTGCACTGGCCGCCTGCCTGGCAGGTCAGGGCATCGCGATGGGCGACAACCTCCTCAGCAGCGACGCACTGAGACGTGGCCTGCTGGTGAGCCCGTTCGAGATCAGCACACGGGCTAACCGTTCGTATTTTCTGGTCTGCCATCCGGCCAAGGCGGAGCGCCCCATCGTCAAGGCGTTCAGTGAATGGCTGGTCGAAACGCTCGCTCACACGACCTAGCTTCAGCTGTTTTCGGCGTCATCAAGCAGCTTTGCCGCGCCACACCCACAAGGTAGCGGGGCCTGCGAACACGATCAGGGGCGCTGCCGAGCCACTCAGTTGCGCCAGGCTGTTGCTCAGCCGCCCGCCGAACTGCTCGCTGTCGACATCCCTGCCGCCGAACAACCGGCTGACCAGGCTGCGCTTGTCGATGTGGTCGTCATGGGCGAGGGCGCGCGCCATCGAGGCGACGGTGAAACGCTACGAACGACCGCGATAGCTGCGCGGTGTCACGCCCAGCTGCTTCTTGAAGGTCTTGGAGAAATGCGCGGAATCAGCGAAGCCCCAGCGGGTGCCGATGTCGGTGATCGAACGATGGCCATAGGCAGGGTTGCGCAAGTCCTGGGCGGCCTTGAGCAGCCGCTCGCGCAGGATGTAGCGGCAGACGCTGTCGCCACTGGCTTCGAACAGGCGATACAGCTGGCGACTGGAAATACCCAGCTCGTCGGCCAGGGCAACCGGCGTCAGGCGCGGCGAGTCCAGGCGCTGCTGGATCAGCGACTGCACTTCGTGCAGGTGCAGGCCGGGCGAACTGTCACGCGCCCGGTATTCCAGCACCGAACCGAGCAAGCCCACCAATGCGGCCTGCAGCCCGTCACCGTCCTCCGCGCAGGCCCACTGTTCGAGTTCCCCTTCGGCCACCTGGCGCACCATCGTCGCCAGCAGCTGCCCGCACGCGCCGGCGGTGGACAGCTTGCCGAAACGGCTGGCGTCCAGATTTTTCAGGCGCTCACGGGGCACATGGATGGACACGTGGGAGAACAGCCCGCGGGGGATCATCTTCATCGCCTGCGCCGAATCCAGCAGTGCCATGTCACCTTCGCGCAGTTCCATCACCCGGTCACCCAGCTCGATGGACATTTCCCCTTGCTGCTGTAACACAAGGAAACAATGTGAATCACCGTCACGCCCTGCCTCGCGTTCCGAACGGGCGATCACATGGGCATTGCTACGGATGTGGGCGACTTGCGTGGTGCCCAGCAGCGAGGGGCGCAAATCGCCGATGAAAAGGCTCTGGCACTGGTCGTAGCGGGTTTCGAAGCGCCCGCATACCGCGTGGACACGCTCGTTCCAGACAGACATCGCTTGACCGTTCATGAACCACCTCTATCGGGAGCACGCGCCATATTAGTGCAATATTCACGTGATTCTGGGTAACAAAAAGACAGATGCACGAAGCGCAAGCACATACCGCGCCAGATTGCCCATGGTGATCTCAGACCGGGAAGTCGTTGCGGATAGCGCAACAACATTGATCTCCCCTGTCATTGAGCGCCCGGCCTGCTGCCCTTTAGCGTGCCCTACCGTTTTGCCCGGGCGTTGCCGTGCGAGGTAGGTCCGGGCCTTTTATCCAGGAGTCACGCTTGATGTCCAACCACTACGAACTGCTGCGCTTCACCTTGCGCGTGCGCACACCCGGCCAGGCCCTGCCGCGCCTGCAGGAGGCCTTGCAGGCCGCCATCGAAGGCGTCGAGCTGATCGGCTGCTGGGTGTCCGAGATCGGTCCGCAGAACACCCTAGCGGTACTGCGCCGCTTCACCAGCGTCGAGGTCCAGGCGGCCGAACGCGAGCGTGTGCTGCTGGCCAGCGACGCCTTCGGTATCGGTGAGTTCGTGCTCGAGCAGCACATGGACGACTACCGCCTGTTCCCCTTTCTCGAGCCACTGGCCCCGGGCAAGCATGGGCCGTTCTACGAGCTGCGCGAGTACGACCTGGTCAGCTCGGGCCTGGCACCGACCCTGGCCGGCTGGCGCAAGGCGGTCGGGCCGCGCACGGGCGAGCCGTATTCGCCGGTGTATGCCGCGTTCTACGCCACCAATGGCCGGCTGCCGCGTTACCTGCACATCTGGCCCTACGCCAGCCTGGAGCAACGCCTGGAGGTACGCACCCGCGCCGTCGGCGACGGGGTATGGCCGCCGGAAAATTCCGCCCCGCAACTGCAGAAGATGAACTCGGTGGTCTATCTGCCCGCGGCCTTTTCACCGCTGCGCTGACACTCCACCCGGCGCAACAGCCGGTCGATGGCGGCCATCGCCGGGGCTCGCACGCCCTGGCGCCGGGCATGGGTAAGCAACGCGCCGGACAGCGCGTCGATCTCCATGCGCCGGCCATGCTCGAGGTCCTGGAGCATGGAGGGCTTGTGCCCGGCGTGCACGACGAACGCCTCCTCCACCGCCTGCACAACCCGTTGCGGGTCCAGCGCCACGCCCACCGACGCGGCAATCGCGCCCGCCTCGGCGACCAGTGCCAACGCCCGCTCGCGGCCACGTGCGCAACGCCCAAGCTCGCCCACGCGCGCGCCCGTCAGGGCACACAGCGAGTTCAGGGCCGTATTGAAGGCGACCTTTTCCCAGATGCTCACCTCGATATCCGGGTCTTCGATGCAGCACATGCCGCCACGGCGCAAGCCATCGATCAGCGCCTGCAACGGGCCGGGGTAATCCAGCCCCGGCAGCAGCCCGCGCACGCGCACCTCGCCACCGCCGCAGCTGCGTACGCTGCCGGGTGCCAGCACATCGGCCGGGTAGAGTGTCATGCCGATCGCCAGGCAAGGGTCAGCCACGTACTCGCGCAGTACCGGCACGCTGTCCAGGCCGTTCTGCAACGTCAGCACCAGGGAATGCTGGCCAAGCAGGTGCCGGCACGCCTGGATGGCCTTACGGGTGTGATGACTCTTGGTCAACATCAGCAAGGCATCGACCTCGCCCTGCAACTGTTCGGCGCGTGCCACCCGAGGCCAGTAAAGCCGCGTTCCCTGTTCGTCCTCCAGGCGCAGGCCATCGGCCCGCAGGGCGTCGAGCAGCCGCTCATCGACATCCACCAGGGTCACCTCGGCGCCGGCATCGATCAACCTGGCGGCAAACAGACTGCCCATTGCCCCTGCCCCGATCACTGCAATCTTCATGATGGCTTTCGTCCTCGTTGTCTGCGCCATGAAAAAAGCTCGCCGGGTCATCCCCGGCGAGCCTCATCTGAATCAGCGGCTCCCCTTACAGCTTCGGCAAGGTCACCGCGTCGCCCATCGGCTCGCGTTTGCCCGCCTGCTGCGAACGCAGCACGGCAGCACCGTAGATCGCCAGCACGCTGATCGAGCAGGCACCGGAGAACAGCAGCACTGCGGTGTAGCCGTAGGTTTCGATCAACAGGCCACCGACCGCCGGCCCCACCGCCGCACCGACCGACAGGCACAGTGCCCCCAGGGCCACCAACCGGCCCGACAGGTCGAACTCGGCCATCACGCCGAAGGTATAGGCCAGCACAAAGCTGATCGAGAACAAGAAGCACATCACCCCGGCCACGTAGGTGGTCAGCGAGTCGAACTGTGCCAACAGCACCAGGCCCGCCACCTCGGCCGCGATGATCACCGCCACCGGCAGGAAGCGCCCGGCCTTCAGGCCGACCGACGAGGCAATGAAACCGCCGCCGGCATTGATGATGAAGCCCAGCGCCAGCACCGAACCGATGGTGTCCGAAGACAGGCCGCTCTTCTTGCCCATCAGTTCGAGGAATGCCCACACCGACATGATGCCCGTCAGGAACACCAGGCTGGCGAGCAGGCTCAGCCAGGCAATGGTGCGGCTCTGCCGGCACACCGGCGCCCCACCCGCGCGCGCCTCGAGCTGCCGCGCGCTGCGGCTCGGCACCCATGGCAAGGGGACCACACCCATCAGCAGCATGCTGATGACCAGCGTCACCAGCATGCCCTGGAAGCCCCACAGCGGTGCCACCGCGACCGGCAACACGATCAGCAGCAAGGCGCCGGGCACGGTCTCCATGCCCAGCTTGAAGCCGAAGGCCCGCTCAGGTTGCGCACTGTCGCCGAAAATGGTCATCGCCAGGGCATACAGCGCACCGGTGCCGGCCCCTGCCAAGGCCATCAGCAGCATCAGCGTCTCGTACGTAGGGTTGCCCAGCATACCGGCCAGCGCAGCCGCCACCAGCAGCGAAGACAGGGTGGAAATCACCCGCCAGCTCAGGCGCTGGATCCACAGCAGCGAGGCCAGGCCGAGCACCCCGAAACCGAGGTTCATGGCCATGGCCAGACTGCCCAGTTGCTGTTCGCCATAACCGAACTGCTCGGCCAGCGCGCCGAACAGCACCGGCAGCACGTTGAGCAGCAGGGCCCCGCCGGCGGAAACCAGGCCGGCGCAGATATACACGGAGGTTTTGTCAATCGGATTGGATGTTGTTGTTCTCATGCGTCGATCCTGAATTGATTGTGCTGAGCGGGTGCCCTGTGACTGCCACAGTGTGCAATGCCCGAAGGTACCCGGCATGTATCCCGTTGCCGCGCTTTTGGCCGTGGCTGCCAGCGCCGAAGCGCCCCGAACGCCGCTGAAAACCCGCTAAACCGCAGGCTAGAGCGCGCGGTTCACCATGGCTGCAGGTACCCCGTCATTCCTGACCAATTCGGGATAGCCGCAAGCCCTGGCGTATTCCTAACATCGGCGCCGTCGGCAGCAGCCTTCGCTAGCGGCCCTCTTCCTCCGCCCCGAGATGAGCCATGACTACAACTACAAGAATCGACTTTCTCTACCTGTCCGAGCAGGACATGATCCGCGCCGGCGTCACCGACATGCTGGCCTGCGTGAACACCATGGAGCAGATGTTCGCCCTGCTCCACCACGGCGACTACCGCATGGCCGGGCCGAACAGCGACTCCCACGGTGCGATGATCACCTTCCCCAAGGATTCGCCCTTCCCCAACATGCCCAAGCCCACGGCCGACCGCCGCATGATGGCCATGCCTGCCTACCTGGGCGGCGACTTCTGCACCGCAGGGGTCAAATGGTACGGCTCGAACATCGCCAACCGCGAAAAGGGCCTGCCGCGATCGATCCTGATGTTCACCCTCAATGACCCGGACACCGGCGCCCCCCTGGCGCACATGTCGGCCAACCTGCTGTCGGCCTACCGCACCGGCGCCATCCCCGGCGTCGGCGCACGCCACCTGGCCCGCCGCGACTCGCGGGTGATCGGCCTGCTGGGCCCCGGCGTGATGGGCAAGACTACCGTGGCCGCGTTCATGGCCGTGTGCCCGCAGGTCGACACACTCAAGCTCAAGGGCCGCGGCCAGAAGAGCCTGGACGATTTCATCAGCTGGGTGCGCGAGACCTATCCGCAGATCACCACCATCGAGGTGGTGGACAGCATCGAGGCAGTGGTGCGGGGGTCGGACCTGGTGACCTACTGCACCTCCGGCGAAACCGGTGACCCGTCCACCTATCCGCGGGTCTTGCGCGAATGGGTCAAGCCCGGTGCGTTCCTGGCCATGCCGGCCGGCTGCAGCATCGACGCCGGCATGGAGCAGGCCGACGTGCGCAAGGTGGTCGATAACACCGGCCTCTACGAGGCCTGGTTCGAGGAGCTGCCGAAACCCGCGCACAACCATGTGCCGCTGGTGGGCGTGCGCTTCATGGACATGATCGCCGAAGGCAGCCTGCCGGCCGAGCAACTGGAAGACATCGGCAAGATCGTCGCCGGCGTTGCCCCCGGCCGCAGCAACGACGAGGAGATCATCATCATGTCGGTGGGCGGCATGCCGGTCGAGGATGTGGCCTGGGGCACGGTGGTGTATCGCCAGGCGCTGGAGCGCGGCGTCGGCGTGCGCCTCAACCTGTGGGAAAGCCCGGCCCTGAGCTGATTCATCCCTCCAACCATAAGGACAATGCCATGCTGCAAATCACCAAACTCAAGACCGGATCGAAGTACGAGACCCTGGGCAGCTATTCGCGCCTGGTGGCCGTGGACGACTGGATCTTCGTTTCAAACACCGCCGGGCGTAACCCGGCGACCGGCGAAATCCCCGAGGACCTCGAGGCCCAGACCCGCCAGGTGTTCGCCAACATCGAAGCGGCGCTTAAAGCCGTGGATGCGACCCTGGCCGACGTGGTCTGCTCGCGGGTGTTCATCCAGAGGCCTGAGGATGTCGCCAGCGTGATGACCATCGTCGGCGAAGTATTTCGCGGCATCGACCCGGCCAGCACGGTCACCTGCCCGCCCCTGGGCTCGACCGTCTACCGGGTGGAGCTGGAGGTCACCGCCTACCGCGGTGCCTCCCGTGCCACCACCCAGCTGATCGACCTGTCGCGCTAGCCCGACTTCGAGGAGAACCGTCCATGTCCCCTGTCATCGCGCCGGTGCACTGCGCAAACACGCCACCCAGCGCCACCACCGTGGTCATCATCGGCGGCGGCATCGTCGGCCTGACCGCTGCCCTGACCCTCGCCGAGCGCAACATCCCGGTGGTGGTGCTGGAGAAGGGCCGCATCGCCGGCGAGCAGTCATCGCGCAACCTCGGCTGGGTGCGCAAGACCAGCCGCCATCGCGAGGACCTGCCCCTGGCCCTGGCCGCAGACCGGTTGTGGGCGCAAATGCCCACCCGGGTCGGGCAAGAGCTCGGCTACCGGCAGGCGGGCATCCTGTTCGCCGCCCGCGAGCCCGGGCAAATGGCGATGCATGAAGCCTGGCTGAAGTCGGTGGAAGGCCTGCCGGTCGGTTCGCGACTGCTGAGCAATGCCGAAATCGCCCAGCGCGTGCCTGGGGGGCAAGCCACCTGGGCCGGAGGCATCTTCACCGAAAGCGACGGCCGTGCCGAGCCAACCCTGGCCAGCAGTGCCATCGCCCAGGCGGCCATGGCCCGTGGCGCAGTGATTGTCGAGCATTGCGCCGTGCGCAGTGTGACCACCGCCGCCGGGCGTATCGACGGCGTGGTGACCGAACACGGCGAAATCCGCTGCGAGCAGGTGCTGCTGGCCGGCGGCTTGTGGTCGCGGCGCCTGCTGGGCAACCACGGGGTGGCCTTGCCGACCTTGCCGCTGAACTGCTCGGTACTGCGCACGGCGGCCATGGAAGGCCCGACCGACATCGCGGTGGGCGGCCCGGATTTCTCGTTCCGCAAGCATATCGGCGGCGGTTTCATCATCACCCAACGGGGTGCCCTCGATGCCCACCTGACCCTCGATCATGCCTTGCTTGGGCGCCGCTACCTGCCGCAGTTTCGCGCCCAGCGGGGGTTGCTGCGGGTGTCGTTCGGCAAGCCGTTTTTCAAGGACCTGGCACTGGCACGGCGCTGGTCGCCCACCTCAGTCTCCCCGTTCGAGCGCATTCGTACCCAGGACCCGGCCGCCAACCCGGCCTTGAACCAGGAGGCGCTGAACAACCTCAGGGCCGCCTGGCCGGTGTTCAAGGAAGCGCGTATCGAGCAGGCGTGGGCCGGCACCATTGACGTGACACCCGACTCACTGCCAGTGATCGGGCCGGTTCGGCAACTACCGGGGATGGTGCTGGCGACCGGTTTCTCCGGTCACGGCTTCGGTACCTCGCCCGCGGCCGGGCAACTGGCGGCGGACCTGGTCGATGGCAGCACCCCGCTGGTCGACCCTACGCCTTACCGCCTGGAACGCTTTGCCTGAACGACGCTGTCCTGGCGAGCGGTGTGTGAAGGCAGTTCACCGAACAGCGCGCGGTAGGCGCCGGAGAAATGCCCGAGGTGGGTAAAGCCCAGGTCGCTGGCCACCCGGGCAACGGTGAACTGCTCGGCGGCGGTGCACTGCAGCCGTTGGCGCACGGCATTCAGGCGCACCGCACGCAGGTACTCGACCGGGCTCAGGCCGGTAACCCCGAGGAAACTGCGCTGCAAGGTGCTGCGGCTGACATCCAGGCGCTCGCAGATTTGCAACACCGACAACGGCTCGTCCAGGCAATCCAGGGCCATCTGGTGCGCCTGCCGCACCAGGTAGGCGCTGACCGCCACATTACCCGCACGCGCCACGCCGCCCTGGCTGATGTGCTCCAGCAGCACCAGCATGCATTCCAGCAGCAAGTCTTCGAGCTGCGCTTCCACCAGTGCTTCGCCCTGCACAGCCGCGTTGATCAACCCCTGCAACTGCGTGCGTATCGCGCCCAGGAAGGCCGGGCTGACGTTCAAGCGGGTGGCCCTGTTCAACGCCCGCAGTTCCTGGGCGCTGAACTCGCGTTCGGCCAATCGTTCCAGACGATCGGCATCGACACTGACCGCCAGCAGGTCCATGCCTTCGGGCGCATGGACAAAAAACTCCTGGCCACTGTGAAGAAGCGTGACATCCGCGCTACCGACGCTGCTGCCCTGAAACACCCCGGCACGCGCGCTGCCAGCGGGTAGCGCCAGGCAAAACCGCCGCGCCGGCGCTACCCCATGCTGGACCACACGCTTGTCCAGGCATTCACGAAAAATCTGAAAGCGCTCGGCAGTGAGGTGCGTGAGCTCGGTGTGTGCACTGCCAGCGCTGATCTGGTCGTAGGTCTGCTGCCAGCCGAGGATCGCGCTGGCATGGGTGTTGACGTCGTTGAAGCGGTGGCGTTGGGCGTGCATGGCGTGACTGTTACCTCGATTGCATGCGCCCTACGGAAGCAAGGAATGGGCCACTCGGTCGCAGAGTCAGATTGACGCACCCTAGAGTTCAACCATACAATCTGTATACACATTGTATTCTCCAATTAAGAATCAATGCGCTTCAAAGATTTGCCGCAATCACCTTTGACTGGAATGGATGTAAATGGCAGTTACCCGCAGGAAAGTACTTATTGGCGCCGGCGTCGGCGCAGGTGTTGTCGCAGCAGGTGGCGCAACCGCACTGCTCAATGACGGAATCCCGGCCGACCCGGCCTCACTGGTGCGCGTCGATGCCCTGCCACGTGACGATTCGTCCCCAGGCTGGTTCCACACCAGCCGCGTGCGCCAGCCCAAAGCCCCGCTGATCGGTGATGACCAGGCGCCATGGGTGGTGATCGGTGGCGGCTTCACCGGCCTTGCCGCTGCACGCCAGCTGGCCCTGAACTTCCCTCAGGACAAGGTGATCCTGGTGGAAGCACAGCAGGTCGGCTTCGGCACCTCGGGCCGCAACGCCGGCTTCCTGATCGACGTGCCCCACGACATCGGCGCGCCGGACTACATCGGCGACAAGACCAACGCCAAGAACATCCTGCACCTGAACCAGCGCGGCCAGGGCATCCTTCGCGACCTGGTCGAGCAGCACAACATCGTCGACGCCCACCTGCGCCACTCCGGCAAATACCAGGCAGCCATCGAGGACAAGGGCATCGCGGTGCTCAATGCCTACCGTGGCGGCCTGGAAGCCCTGGGCGAAAAGGTCGAGCTGATCGAAGGCAACGAACTGAAGGACCACATCGGTACCTCGTTCTACCGCAAGGCGCTGTACACCCCGGGCACCATGCTGGTTCAGCCTTCGGCACTGGTCAAAGGCCTGGCCGACAGCCTGCCGGAGAACGTCACGCTGTATGAAGACACGGTGATCACCGCTGTCGATTACGGTCAGAAGATCGTGCTGCATCACCCGACCGGGCGCATCACCGCCGGCAAGCTGATCCTCGGCAACAACCACTTCGGCCAGCATTTCGGTTTCCTGCAGAACCGCATGCTGCCGATCTTCACCTACGGCAGCCTGACTCGCCCGCTGACCCCGGCCGAACAGGCCAGCATCGGTGGCCAGGAGTTCTGGGGCGTGATCCCGGCCGACCCGTTCGGCTCGACCCTGCGTCGTACCCACGACAACCGCATCCTGGTGCGCAACAGCTTCAGCTTCAACCCTGACGGCCGCTCCAAGGATGGCTACACCGACAAGGTGCGTGCTTCCCACCGCCTGTCGTTCGAGCGCCGCTTCCCGACCCTCACCGAGGTGCCGTTCGAGCACACCTGGGGCGGTGGCCTGGGCATGACCCGCAACGGCGCCGGCTTCTTCGGCGAACTGCGCGAGAACGTGTATGGCGCACTGGCCTGCAACGGCCTGGGCACCGTGCGCGGCACCGCCACCGGCACCCTCCTGGCGAACATGCTGGCGGGCAAGATGGAGCCGCTGACCGAGTTCCTGCTGAGCGCACCGAAGCCTAACTGGAACCCGCCACAGCCCGTGCTATCGATGGGCGTCAACTTCACCCTGCGCACCGGCCAGGCCAAGGCTGGCCTGGAAGCCTGACCCGGCAGGCTGGCGCTTCGCGCGCCAGCCTCTCCCCACCCTGACAATAGAGAACACCATGGGCATTTTTGACTGGAAACACTGGATCGTCCTGCTGGCCGTCGTGGTCCTGGTCTTCGGCACCAAGAAGCTGAAGAACCTTGGCGGCGACCTGGGCGAATCGATCAAGGGCTTTCGCAAGGCCATGAGCGATGAAGAGAAAACGCCGGCCGCACCGATACCCGCGCCGCAGCAACAAAGCAGCGCGCAGCCGCAGCAGAACGTCTGAAGCATGTTCGGTATCAGTTTCAGCGAGCTGCTGCTGGTCGGCCTGGTGGCCTTGCTGGTGCTCGGCCCCGAGCGCCTGCCCGGTGCCGCGCGTACTGCGGGGCTGTGGATCGGGCGACTGAAGCGCAGCTTCAATGCGATCAAACACGAAGTCGAACGCGAGATCGCTGCCAGCGACATCCATCACCCGCCGCACAACACGCATAGCCTGCATCCGCTTGCCACGCCCGAACCGCCTCAACCGCCGCGAGCCCCATGAGCGAAAGAATCGAACACGACCAGCCCATGCCGCTGGTTTCGCACCTGACCGAACTGCGTACCCGCCTGCTGCGCTGCGTGGCGGTCATCTTCCTGATCTTTGCCGGGCTGTTCTCCTTCGCCCAGCAGATCTACACCCTGGTCTCGGCGCCGTTGCGCGACCATATGCCGGCCAACGCGACGATGATCGCCACCGACGTGGCCTCGCCGTTCCTCACGCCGTTCAAGCTGACCATGATCGTTTCGCTGTTCCTGGCGATCCCGTTCATCCTTCAGCAGATCTGGGGCTTCATCGCACCCGGACTGTACCGCCATGAAAAGCGCATCGCCATTCCGCTGCTGGTGTCGAGCATCCTGCTGTTCTACGCCGGCATGGCTTTCGCCTACTTCCTGGTGTTCCCACTGATGTTCAGCTTCTTCGCCAAAGCCACGCCGGAAGGCGTGGCGATGATGACCGACATCACCGCCTACCTCGATTTCGTCATGACCCTGTTCTTCGCCTTCGGCGTTGCCTTCGAGATCCCGGTGGCCGTGGTGCTGCTGGTGTGGATCGGCGTGGTCGACGTGAAGTACCTGAAGAAGGTCCGCCCGTACGTGATCATCGGCTGCTTCGTGGTCGGCATGATCCTCACCCCGCCGGACATCTTCTCGCAGACGCTGCTCGCCGTGCCCATGTGGCTGCTGTTCGAGATAGGCGTGCTGTGTGGCGGCCTGGTCCGCAAGCAGCCTCAGAATATTTGTACAAAATAATTTTGCTGTATAGATTTCCCCGCTGACCTGCACTATACCTTGTACAGATATTCCTTTTTGTACAGGTATTGTGCATGTCCACCTACCTGCAGCATTTCACCGAACGCTTTGCCACGCTGGGTCCGCGCAATCTCGACCTGCTCGGCGACTTGTACAGCGAAGATGTCAGCTTTCGCGACCCGCTCCATCACGTCAGTGGGCTCACCGCCTTGCGTGCCTATTTCGCGCAGCTGTACGCCAACGTTGCCGAGGTCCGCTACACCTTCGAGGACCTTGACGAGCCACAACCGGGCCACGGCTATATCCGCTGGACCTTGCACTATCGCCACCCGCGCCTGGCCGGCGGCCAACCGATCAGCCTGCAGGGCTGCAGCCATTTGCGCTGGCGCGGCCGGGTCTACTTTCACCACGACTACTTCGACGCCGGCGCCTTGCTGTACGAACATGTTCCCGTCATGGGCCGGGCGATTCGCTGGCTCAAGGGCAGGCTGGCATGAGCCGCTGCTGGCTCACCGGTGCCAGCAGCGGCATCGGCGCGCAACTGGCGCAGCACCTGCTGGAGCAAGGCCACCAGGTAGCGCTTGGGGCTCGCCAGGCAGAGCGTCTGGCAGACCTGGCCACACGCTTTGCGGGTCAAGTGCTGCTGGCCGTCGGCGATGTCGACCAGCCTGAGCAGGTGTCACGCATCGCCGCGCAGATCGAGCAGGCCTGGGGTTCGCTGGACCTGGTGATCCTGAATGCCGGCACCTGCGAGTACCTGGAGCCAGGCCAGTTCGACCCGGCGCTGGTCGAGCGGGTCATCCACACCAACCTGATCGGCACCAGCCATTGCCTGGCCGCCGCCCTGCCCTTGCTGCGTCGCGGCCAACGCCCGCACCTGGTGGTGATGGGCAGTTCGGTCAGCTGGTTCGCCCTGCCACGGGCCGGTGCCTATGGCGCGTCCAAGGCCGCGCTGCGCTACCTGGTCGAGTCGCTGCGCCTGGACCTGGCCAGCGAGGGCATTGATGTCACCCTGGTCAGCCCCGGCTTCGTCGATACCCCGCTGACGCGCCGCAACGACTTTCCCATGCCTCAGCTGTGGAGCGCCGAGCGCGCCGCCAAATACATTGCCGCACGCCTGCCACGTCGCCCGCTGGAGATCACCTTCCCCGCCAGCTTCACCCTGTTGCTGCGCCTGCTCGGCGCACTACCGGCACGCTGGCGCCTCAAGCTGGGCAAGCGCCTGGCGCGCCAACCCCAGGACTGAGCCATGGACATTGCCATCATCGGCAGCGGCATCGCCGGCCTCACCTGCGCCCACCTGCTGTCACGCCGGCATGCCGTCACGCTGTTCGAAGCGGCAGACCGGGTCGGCGGGCACACCCATACCGTCGATGTCCACTGGCGCGGCCAGCACTTTGCCGTAGACAGCGGCTTCATCGTCTTCAACGACTGGACCTACCCGCACTTCATCCGCCTGCTGCAACACCTGGGCGTGGCCTCGCGGATTACCGAGATGAGCTTTTCGGTGCACGACCCGCGAACTGGGTTCGAGTACAACGGGCACAACCTGCGCAGCCTGTTTGCCCAGCGTCGCAACCTGTTGTCGCCAGGCTTCTGGGGCATGCTGCGCGATGTGTTGCGTTTCAACCGCCAGTCAGTGGCCGACCTCGACCAGCAACGTATCGATGGTGCGACCACCCTCGGCGATTACTTGCGCGATAACCACTACGGTCAACGCTTCATCGAGCACTACATCGTGCCCATGGGTTCGGCGATCTGGTCGATGTCGCGGGCCGACATGCTCCACTTCCCACTGCAGTTCTTCGTGCGGTTCTGCCGCAACCACGGCCTGCTGTCGGTCAACCAGCGCCCGCAATGGCGGGTGATCGAGGGTGGCTCACGCAGCTACCTTGCGCCACTGTGCCGGCCCTTTGCCGAACGCATTCGCCTGAACTGCCCGGTGCAACAGGTGAGCCGCGACGATGAAGGCGTGACTGTGACCTGGACGGGTGGCAGCGAACGCTTTGACAAGGTGGTATTCGCTTGTCACAGCGACCAGGCCCTGTCGCTGCTGGATGGCCCCAGCGAGGCGGAACGGGAGATCCTCGGCGCCATCCGCTACGCCAGCAACGACGTGGTGCTGCACACCGACACCCGCCTGCTACCGCGCCGACGCAGGGCCTGGGCCAGCTGGAACTACCGCCTCGGTGGCAGCGAGCAGGCCCCCGCTGCGCTCACCTACGCGATGAACATCTTGCAGGGCATCGAGGCGCCGGTCACTTTCTGCGTCAGCCTCAACCAGACCGCGCTGGTGGACCCGACGCAGATACTCGCCCGCTTCGAGTACGCGCATCCACAGTACAGCCTCGCCGCCGTCGCCGCCCAGGCCCGCCAAGGCGAATTGCAGGGCCCGCTGCACAGCTACTACTGCGGTGCCTACTGGGCCAACGGCTTTCACGAAGACGGCGTGCTCAGTGCGCTGAACGTCGCCCGGCACTTTGGAGAGCAGCTGTGAACAGCAGCCTGTGCCACGGCTGGCTGAGCCACCGGCGCCTGACGCCCAGGCCCCACGCATTCCGCTACCGCATCGGCCTGTTCTACCTCGACCTGGACGAACTGCCCCGCCTGCTGGCGCTGTCCCGCTGGCTCGGGCGCTCGCGCCTGGCGCCACTGTGCTGGCGCGAAACCGACTACCTGCCCGCGTTGACTCGCCGGGGCATGCCGTTGATCGACGCTGCCCGCCTGCTGGTTGGCCAGGCCACCGGGCAGGTGCCCGAAGGTGCCGTGCACCTGCTGACACAACCGCGCTGCTGGGGGTTGTCGTTCAACCCGGTGAGCATCTACTTCTGCCACGACCGCCAAGGCCAGGTCGCGGCCGTGCTGCTGGAGGTGCGCAACACGCCCTGGCGCGAACGCTTTCACTACGTGCTGCCGGTGCAAGGCGACCTGGCCCGGCCATTTGCCGTGGCCAAGGCCTTCCACGTCTCGCCGTTCATGCCAATGGACATGGACTACCG
This sequence comes from Pseudomonas sp. NPDC089422, assembly GCF_044749405.1. Lineage (NCBI taxonomy): Bacteria > Pseudomonadati > Pseudomonadota > Gammaproteobacteria > Pseudomonadales > Pseudomonadaceae > Pseudomonas > Pseudomonas sp. NPDC089422. Next base: position 90,040 of record NZ_JBIVHW010000013.1, on the reverse strand, counting down.
GCTGCGCTTCGCCGTCGATGGGCAACGCGTGCGCGTGCACATGGAGAACTGGCGCGCCGGGCATCTGGTGTTCGCCGCGGACCTCGCCGTGCAACGCCAGCCGCTCGACCGCGCCAGCCTGCAGCGGCACCTCCTGGCCTTTCCCTGGATGAGCCTGCGCACCGTCAGCAGCATCTACTGGCAGGCCCTGCGCCTGCTGCTCAAACGCACCCCCGTGCACGACCACACCGCCAGCCAGCACGACCTGGCGCTTGGCCAAGCCATCCGCGAGGAACCCGACCATGTCCGAACCGACCTTGAGCGTTAGCAAATCGGCAGGCATCGCGCCGCTGCTCGGCGGCCTGGCGCGGCGTGCGGTGCTGGCGCAGCTGCGTCAGTTGAGCCGTGGCCGTCTGCACCTGATCAGCCAGGACCGGCAATGGACCTTCGGCGACGTCGCCAGCCCGCTGTACGCGGAAGTGGAGATTGTCGACGACGCCGCCTGGGGCCTGGTGGCCGGCAATGGCTCGATCGGCGCGGGCGAAGGCTACATCCATGGCTACTGGCGCAGCCCGGACCTGGCCGCGGTGACCCGGCTGTTCGTCGCCAACCTCGACGTGCTGGACGCCATGGAAGGCGGCCTGGCCCGCCTGGCACGCCCGGCCCTGCGCCTGCTGCACCGCTTCAACCGCAACAGTCGGCGGGGTGCACGGCGCAACATCCTGGCTCACTACGACCTGGGCAATGCGCTGTTCGAGCGGCTGCTCGATCCGACCATGATGTATTCCGCCGCGCGCTTCGACAGCGCCGAACAGAGCCTGGAGCAGGCCCAGTCGAACAAGCTCCGGCAGATCTGCCAGAGGCTCGAGCTCAAGCCCGGCGAACACCTGCTGGAAATCGGCAGCGGCTGGGGCAGCCTGGCCATCCACGCGGCCTTGCACCACGGCTGCCGGGTCACCACCACCACCCTGTCCGCCGCGCAGCACTCCCACACCTTGCAGCGAGTCAAGGCGCTGGGGCTGGAGCGGTTTGTCACCGTGCTGCAAGAGGACTATCGCGACCTGCGCGGGCACTTCGACAAGCTGGTGTCCATCGAGATGATCGAGGCCGTCGGCCATCGCTACCTGCCCACCTACTTTCGCCAGTGCGCCGCGCTGCTCAAGGACGACGGCCTGATGCTGCTGCAAGCCATCACCATCCGCGACCAGCGCTACGCCCAGGCCCGGCGCTCGGTGGACTTCATCCAGCGCTACATCTTCCCCGGCGGCGCCCTGCCCTCGCTGAGCGTCCTGCTCGACACCGCCAGCCGCCAGACCGCGCTGAACCTGGTGCACCTGGAGGATTTCGGCCAGGACTATGCGCGCACCCTGCGCCATTGGCGCGACAACCTGCGCCATTCGCGCGCGGAGCTGGCGAGGCTCGGTTACGACGACACTTTCCAGCGCCTGTGGGAGTTCTACCTGTGCTATTGCCAGGGTGGCTTCGAGGAACGGACCATCGGCGTGGCCCAGATGCTGTGGGCCGGGCCCCAGGCGCGGCGGGCGCCGCTACCGGGCGCCTGAGCATGGGCCGGCGCGGCTGGCTGCTGGGTAATGCGCTGTGGCTGCAGGCCGGCTGGTGGCTTTGCGTACTGGGAGCGCACAGGCCCTGGTTGCTGCTGATCGTGCTGATCGGCCTGTTGCTGCACCTGTGCCTGAGCCCAGACGGTGAGCTGCGCGTGCTGCTGTGGATAGCGACAGCGGGCTGCCTGCTGGACAGCACCCTGGGCATGCTCGGCGTATTCAGCTTCAGCCAGTGGCCGCTGCCGCTTTGGCTGGCATTGCTGTGGCTGGTGTTGGCCAGTGGCATGCGCCACAGCCTGGCAGGGCTTGGCAAGCCGGCGTGGCTTGCGGTGCTGCTGGGCCTGTTTGGTGGCCCGCTGGCCTACCTGGCTGGTGCCCGACTGGCGGGTGTCGAGCTGCCACTGGGGCGACTGGAGACCGCGCTGGTCCTGGCGCCGGTCTGGGCATTGGCACTGCCGCTGGCCTTGCGGTTCGCGGCAGGGGGGCCGGTCAGGGCTGCCATGCGCATGCCTTGAGAGGTGTATCGCCTATGAGATCGAGCGCCGCGCGGGCGGCGCTCGATCTTGCAGGCGCAGCACAACTCTCGGCGAACACTTGGTGGCAGTTATTGCTGCTGGCGCGTAGCGCAGACCACGATCTCGCGCACGCAGACAGATTGCGGCTGGCCATAAGCGAAGTCGATCACCTCAGCGATGTGCTCGGCGCTCAGTACCCCGCCCATGTCTTTCTTCCACTCGTCGTAGCCTGCCTTGATGGCCTCATCGCTGGTGTGGCTCAGCAGTTCGGTGTCCACGGCGCCCGGCTCGATGGTGATCACCCGCACATTGCTCGGCGACAGTTCTTCGCGCAGGTTCTCGGACAGGCCGCTGACGGCAAACTTGGTGCCGACGTAGGCGACGTGATTGGGGAACGTCTTGCGCCCGGCGACGGAGCTGACATTGATGATGGTGCCGTGCTTGCGCGCGACCATGCCGGCAGCCACGGCATGGATGCCGTTGAGCAGCCCACGCACATTGATGTCGAGCATGCGGTCCCATTCGCCCGGGTCCTGGGTAGCGATGTTGCCCAGCAGCATCACCCCGGCGTTGTTGATGATCGCATCCACCGGGCCGAAACGCTGTTCGGCCTGGCCTACCGCCGCCAGCACCGCCGCCCGGTCGGTCACGTCGACCGACAGCGCCAGGGCATTGGGCAGTTGCAGCTGCAGCATCGGCTCCAGGCGACGCGCCAACAGCAGCAACGCATGACCGCGGCGGGACAGCAGCCTGGCGGTGGCCAGGCCAATGCCGGAGCTGGCACCGGTGATCACGACCAGGGGTTTATGGGTAGTCATGGTGAAACTCCTGATATTCGAAGTGCCTATTGATAAAACGCAGGGCAAGTATAGGTAAGGGTTAAAACCCCGAAAAATGGGATATTCTTGTGGCTGCCATCGGCAGAACTTATGGGTAACCCGTGGATTATCGTCAGCTTCGTGCGTTCATCGCAGTGTTTGAAGAACGCAATATCACCGCCGCCGCACGCGCCATACACCTGAGCCAGCCGGCGCTGTCGGGCAGCATCAAGGCACTGGAAGATGCACTGGGCACCACACTGTTCGTACGTCGGCCCAGGGGCGTAGAGGTCACCGACGATGCGCGTGCGCTCTACCCCGAAGCCCAGCGCATGGTCGCCGAGGCGAGCAGGCTGCTGACCCGTTTTCGCAGCGACCGCGACTGTGCAGCCTTGCAGATCGGCGTGGAGCACGATGTCAGCTCGGCGACGGTGAAGCAGCTTGCGCTGGCTGCGGCAGCCATCACACCTGCCGTGCGCCTGCAGCTGGTGACCGGCTGCATGGGCGCTGCGCGACTGGCCAGCGAAGAACTGCGGTGTGAGGATGAGCTGTTTCTACCCTTGCACAGTGACCCGTTCGTGCGGGCCCTGCCATTGGCCAGCGACGGGCATGAACGCTGGATCATCTGCCCTGCACAGCCAAGCCATCAGCGGCTACAGCCGTTCTACGATGGCCCGCCGGTGGCCGAAGCCGAAACCTTTACCCTGGCCCTGGAACTGGTAGCCGCCGGGCTGGGGTCGGCGATCGTGCCGCAATCACTGGCCGCCGAGCAGCGTGACGTGCGCACCGAACCGCTGCCGCAACTGGACATGCGTCGGCGCATCGGCCTGTGCTATTCGGCTCAGGCGTTGGCACTCGAAGGGGTCATTCAGCTGCGCGATGCCTTGCAACTTTCGATTGGCCAACCGGCCTAGCCTGCCATGCCGGCCTTGCCCAGCATCTGGACAACCAGTCGATGCAAGTGCTCCCGTCGGCTATCGGTCCATGGCGCAGAGAAATTCAGCGCCATGAAGTTCGAAAACGCCCCTGCCGGCGAAAAGAACGGCCCGGGAATGAAGTCGAACGTGTCATGCCCGGCCGTCATCGCCAGTTTCATCGAATCGAAATGCCGGGGGCCTCGTACCCAACACAGGTAACCGCCGGTTGGCGCCGACACAGCGACCTTGCCGCCTGACGCGGCCATGAGCAAATCGATGCCCTGCCTCATGCGCTCGGCCAGTACGTGGCTGGCGTGGCGCAGATCACGCTCGATCTGCCGGCTTTTCAGGTAATCGGCCAATGCTGCCTGCAGCGCCACATGGGGCAGGTGCGTGCCTGCAAGGTGTCGGTTGGCAACCAGCCTGGCAGCGTGCCGACCGGCCACGACCCAGCCGATTTCATAGGCCGAGGACAGGTATGAGGCGGTGCCGCCGAACTGCACCACCGTGTCATCGTCGTCGAACGCCTTGAGCGAGAGGGTGTTGAGTTCGCCATGACCAAGCTCCCCGGCCATGTCGTTTTCGATGATCAGCGCCTCGTTCTGCCGGGCGGCACGTACCAGCCTTGCCAGGCTTTCACCGCTGTAAGTGACGCCCGTGGGGAAACGATTGACGCCCATCAGCACACAGCGTTTCACGCCCGTGCTCTTGAGAATGTGCTCGAACTGCTCGGGGTCGACGCCGTACGTGGGATGGGAGTAGATCTCCACAGTCTTGATGCGCCGGTGGCGCAGGCTTTCCAGTACCGGGTAGAACGACGGGCTCTCGACCAGCACCGGTGCCCCGCCCTGGGACAAGCTGTCCAGGCACAGGTTGAAAGCCTCCATCGCCGAACGCGTGAGCAGTACCCCGTCCTGCCCGGTGAACGCTTGCCGCTGCCCTGCGCGCTGCGCAATGGCGGTTTTCAACGCCACCCACTCGTCGATGCCTTGGCCTGTGTCGACAGGCTTTTGCAGGAGTGCGCGGCGAAAGCCCTTGATCAGCCCTGCCTCGGGCATCAGCCCGGCAGCCGGCAGCATCGCGGCCGCGGCCCTGGCATGGAACGGCAGCCGGGCCAGCCCATCATCGAGCGAACGGACGTCATCCGGTGGCATGACCGGCATTCTGGATGACATCCGATGCTGCGCAGCCTTGGCGGGACTCGCAACGTAGAACCCCGAGCGGTCCCTGGAGTGGCAAACACCCTGCGCCTCCAGCAGTTCATAGGCCCGGTATACGGTCACCACGCTGAAGCCTGTCTCGCTGGCCAGGCGACGCAGCGAAGGGAGCTTGTCACCCGGCGCAATGACACCTGAGTCGATGCGTTTCTGTAGCAACTCGGCAACGTGTCTGAAGCGCTGCATCCGCCCTCCAATCTGTACTACATGAAATCACAGAAATGTGTGCATTGTAGTACAGAGGCTACCCGCACTAGAGTCGGCTTACTACCTGACCGAGTGAGGGAAACATGGAGCATATCGTCATCGTCGGCGGCGGCCTGGCAGCGCACCAGTCGGCCAGAAGCCTCCTGCAAGCGCGTCCCGATGCGCGCGTCTCGATGGTCAGCGCCGAACATCACCGGCCCTATGACCGCCCTCACCTGTCAAAAGGGTTTCTCGCCGGTGACGACGTTGAGCCCCAGCTACTGGCCGGCGCAGATATCCATGCGCACGCCCGGCTGAAGCTGTTGCACGGCAGGCGTGCGGAGGCGATTGACAGAACGGCGGCGCGTATTCGCCTCGACAACGGCGAAGCCCTTGGCTATGACCGCCTGATCCTCGCCACCGGCTCACGGGTCAGGCAGCTGCCGGCCGATCAGGTGCGCGCCCCCGTGCACTATCTACGCACCTTCGATGAAGCACTGGCCATACGCGCCAAGCTGGTCGAAGGCGCAGCCGTGGTGATCGTCGGCGGTGGCTTCATTGGCCTGGAAGTGGCGGCTGCGGCCCGTCAGCGGGGCTGCCGGGTGACTGTCATCGAACCTCGCCAGCACCTGCTCGCCCGCACCGGGTCAGCGGCCCTGAGCCAGTGGATCGAGGCCTTGCACCGTGCCCATGGCGTGGACATTCAGCTCGGCACACAGGTCTTGAACATCGGCCAGGCCGACGGCGGCAAGGCGCGAGTCGACACCAGCGCCGGGGCTATCCTGGCCGATATCGTCATCGTCGGTATTGGCGTTCAGCCGAACGTGGAACTGGCTGCGGGCTGCGGCCTGTCGGTAGACGACGGCATCCTGGTCGATGTGGCCTGCACGACGTCCGACCCAGGCATTTTCGCTGCCGGCGAGGTGACCCGCTACCCGGTGGCCCACCTGGGCGTCACTACCCGCTCCGAATCATGGAGCGCCGCCAGCGACCAAGGCTGCGTGGCAGGTCGGGCGGCAGCCGGAGAGACGGACGCCACCTATAGCGAGATGCCCTGGCTGTGGTCCGATCAATACCACAGCAGCGTCCAGTGCATCGGCCTCACCCACCTCGCCTGCACCTACTCGTTCATCGGCGAACCCGGCTCGGCGCAATGGCTGGCGCTGGGCTGGAGCGGGCAGAGCCAGCTGGTCTGTGCCATCGCCGCGAACCGGGGGCGCGATCTGTCGGCAATCAGGCGCGCGCTGAAACGCAACGAGGCGCTGCCGGACGTCTACTTGTCGACCATCGCCTCAGCAGTTGCCAATCCCTTTTGAAACCGGTCGGAGAACCGCCCCATGGAACAAGCCTGGATCAAAGTCTGCGATGCCGCCGAGGTGCAACCGGACGCGGCATTCGCCTGCGAAGTGGAAGGCCGCATGATTGCGGTGTATCAGGTCGATGAACGCTACTTCGCCACCGACAACGTCTGCCCCCACGCCTATGCGCTGCTGTCGGACGGCTGGCTGGAAGGCAGCGAGATCGAATGCCCACTGCACGGCGCCCGCTTCGACATCACCACCGGCGCGGTGCTTGAAGGGCCGGCCGAATGCGCCCTGAAAACCTACCCCGTGCGCCTCGAAGGCAATGAAGTGCAATGCCTGGTGTGACCGAGCACCCCATACAACGATAAGGGATTGATATGCACGTGATCGACGCTTTGAGCTCGGACTTCTACGAAGTCGAGTGCGCAGACAAACCGGCCAGCATGTGGGATGTGTTCCCGGGCTGGAACGCCCATGATCGCTTCGGCATCGTCATCTATGAGCCACTGGCCGCGCTGGGTGCGACCCACCTCATCCAGCTGGCGTGCATGTGCTTCTACGACATCAAGCCGATGCGCCGCACCGAGCGCAAGGTCTACCCGGAGATGTTCGCGATCCATGTGGGCGGCTGGTGGGGCGGCCATGGCAACTTCGATTTCTGGCCGCCGCGTCGTGAGATCCAGGTCTCGGACGACCACCGCGAGATTCTGGGTGCGATAAACGATTTCGGCATCACTCGCCTGGCGCTGCCCGAGCGCCCGGCGCGTGATCTGGTGCATCGGCGCAAGGAAGAAGACTGCGCCCTGGACCGGCTCGCCACCTCGATCTTCTACAGCCCCACGGGCCGCGTCGCCCAGCCGGGCTTCACCATCCGCAGCAACAACCGCCGCAGCGAACGGGACGTGCAACGCAACATCAACCCGGTGCAGCTTTCCGAACAGAGTGTTGCCCAGTTGCAGAAATCGGCGGTCCCGGTCAAAGAGACGGATGCCGACTTCACGCCCCGGCAGATCGAGCTGAACGTCAATGTCACAGCGGCCATGCGTGAGCAGGCGGAGCGTAACCGTTCGGCACTGAAGGTCGACGGTCTGATAACCGAGGGGTACCGATTCGTCGACCCGGCGCAATCGCTGAAGTGCCTGTGAAGTGATCAGGCACGCTATTCCCGGTCAGCCTCGGTTCATGCGTAAGCCGCCTGCCTGGATCGAGGCGGCCCTTCGACAGCGACACGTCTCGCCTGCCCCACGCCCCAGGCCAGCGCCCGGGTCATCGACTCGCCTGGCCTTGAAGCAAAGGCTTCTTCATGCAGAGCCATGCCGCAGCCGGCGTACACGCCGATGAACATTTGCGTGTTGCCTGTGCGCGACAGTCGTACCTGGACATCGATGGTCGTGCCATCGTCCAGGGTTTCACCGTGAGCCCGATGGTGAAGCATCGGATCAGCCCAGCCCCAGAACACATCCCCGCGAATCCGCATGCCGCCCTCCTACGACTTTAGTCTTATGTGTATGGCTCACCACACCATAGCGGAGAAGGCCGATAGCGCAACGCGAGCGACGCAGAATGCCAACGGGTTCCGACTGCCGGCCCGGTCAGTCGGGCAGCGGGTACAGGCTCTGCAGCAAGCGGTCCTGTGCCGACTGCTCCCCCAGGAAGCGCCTGAACAGTGCCTCGCCCTGCTGCCCTGCCAGCGCCTGGCTCAAGGCACTGTCCACCAGCAGCCGAAAGTCCTCATCGCCACGGGCCATCGCCAGTGCCACCCGGTTCATGTCGAACAGGCGGTCCGGCACCCACAGCTGCTCACGTTCGGCCTGCCCGGCCTGATAGCCCAGCAGGACCATCCGATCGCCGAGGAACGCATCGACCTCGCGCGCCGCCACCCGGCGCACCCCTTCCTGATACGTGGGCACCTCCTGCAGGCTGGATTGCAAGCCAAGCTGGCGAATCCGTTGGCGGGCCCAGTCGCTGCTCACCGTGCCGTGCAGCACGGCAAAGCTGTGTTTGCTCAGGCCGGCATTGATCGTCGCGCGCCAGCGCGGGCCGTTATCGCTGGCACGGCCGTTGAGCGGGCCGAGCAAGGTCGTGGGCGCATCGCGCCTGACCATGACGGCCAGGCCAGAGGTGAACACCGGGATGGAGAAGTCCAGGGTCTTTCGCCGGGCGAGGGTTTCCACCGCGGGCGTGCAGAACAGGTCCACCTGCCCCTCGCTCAGCGTGCGCGCCACCTCCTGCTCCGGCAGCGCCCGCCAGCGCACCTGCAGCCCGGCGAAACCGGGCGTCTGGCGCAGCTTTTCGGCGACTGCCCGGCACAATTCGACTGCGTAGCCTTGCGGGGCCTGTTCATTGCCCGAGGAAAACGGCGCAAAGCCGTCCATGTACCCCAACGTCAGCACCTGGCTGTCACGTATCCGGCCCATCACATCCGCTGCGGCCACCGTGGCACAAGGTGCAGCCCAGCCGATCAGGCTGGCAAGGCACACACAGGCCAGCTTCGCGCTGCTGCTCATGGCGCGCCTCCGATCATGTCCAGTCCCTTGATGAAGCGCTTGGCTATGAAGCCGAACAACAGGTACCCCAACGCCATGATCAGCGCCGCACCGAACACCGCTTCCAGGCCCGAGGCGTAAAGCGCGTAGAAGCAGTAGCACACGGCGACCAGCATGATGGCGCTGTTGCGGCGGAAAATGGCGATGTCCACCTGGGCCTTGTACATGATCACCAGCAAGCCGGTCAGCGAGGTGATGTAGGGAATGATGTTGGTCACCGCCGCCAGGTTGACCAGCCTGCCGAACTGGGCGCTGGCGTTGGGTGACAAGGTCGACAGGGCGATCAGGCTCTGCATCAGCGCGCAGGTGAGCATCCCGGCCAGGGGAACGCCCCGGGCCGTGGTGCGGGTGAACAGTTTCGGGAACAGCCCCTGCCCGGCCGTGACCTTGGCGGTCTCTGCCAGGGTGAACTGCCAGCCGAGCAGCGAACCGACGCAGGCGATCACCGCCAGGCCCATGATCACGTTGCCCACGGTGTCATCGAACATCCGCGCGTAAGCCAGGGCGAACGGTGCGCTGGCGTTGGCCAGGTCGGGGTTGGGCACGATGCCCTGGATGACGCTGGTCGACAGGACGTACACCACCGCCGCGCCCAGCGTGCCGAACAGGCAGGCCAGCGGCACGTTGCGCTTGGGGTTCTCCACTGCGTCGGAGTTCTGCGCGGCCGACTCCATGCCCAGAAACGCCCACAATGTCAGCGGAATGCTGTTGGTGATCGCCTGGCCGACCGGTACCTGCCCGGGGTTCCAGGCCTGCTCGAAGGTGGCAGGGCTGAACCAGAACCAGCCGATCAGGCTCAGGCCAGCCACCGGCACGATCACGCCCCAGACACTGATCGCCCCCAGGCGCCCGGTGATGTCGGCGCCCCCCAGATTGGCCAGGGTCGTGAACCAGATCAGCGCCACCGCCCCAACCAGCAACGGCACCGCACCGCTGCCCAGCCAGGGGATGAAGGGCGTCAGGTAACCCACGGCAGAAATGCCGATGGCCACATTGCCGATCATCAGCGAGAGAAAATAGAGGTAAGAACAGAGGAAGAAGGCGGATTTGCCGTGGGCCTCTTCACTGTAGGCCGACATGCCTCCTGAGCGGGTGCAGTAGATGCCGCACTGGGCGAAGCAATAGGCGATGGCCATCGACCCCACCGCCGTGATCACCCAGGACAACAGCGAAACGGCGCCGATCTGCGCCATGCTTGCCGGCAGCATGATGATGCCTGAGCCCATCATGTTCACCGTGACCAACGTGGTGAGCCCGACCAGGCCCATTTTCTTTGCAGGATCGCGCACGATGATGACCTCCGAGCCAAGCGTCGATGCCCATGGGGCGTTTGCACTGCAAGAACGTCGGCCAGCCAGGTGCAGCACACCCGCAACGCGGCCAGTACAGCCAGATTCTGCTACATGATGATGGCTGGTGATCGGCCGTGCGGCCAGGCGTGAGGGTGAACAAATCTGTCGTTTGCTTCTTTGAAGGAGTGTCCCATGCGAGCCATCAAACAGTTACGCCATGACTTCATCCGTGAATTCTGGCGCGGGCTGCTGGTCGTCTGGCCGATCGTGTCGCTACTGCTGCTGTTCATGGCCCTGCTCGGGCTGGCCGTCGGCGAGCTGGAAGGTTGGCCTGTGGGCGACGGCCTGTACTTTTCCTTCGTGACGGGCTTGACCATTGGCTATGGTGACCTGGTGCCCAGGCTGGGTCTGGCACGCTGCCTGGCCATGCTGATCGGTATCGCGGGCATCGTCATGACCGGGCTGATCGTCGCGGTCGGCGTGCATGCGTTGCGCAAGGTGCTGGAAGACCAAGGTATCCACTGATACCTGGGGCGACGTCCGTTGCCGGATCAACTACAACAGTACATAGCACCCGGGCAGCCTGACAGGAACCGAACCAATGGCGTCGAAACACAGTTTCTGCGTGCCTGGGCTGGCTGCGTTGGGCCTGGCGCCGCTGCTGCTGGTCGCCCGGGGCGCCAACGCGGAGGACCTCGAGCCCAGGGCCTACGCCAATACGCCGGTCGGCATCAACTTCCTGCTGCTGGGCTACAGCGACCTGCGGGGTAATGTCACCGCCAACCCCTCGGTGCCGCTGGAGGATGCCAAGCTGGACATCCAGACGGTGGTGTTTGCCTTTGCCAGGTCGCTGGAGGTCTGGGGCCGTTCCGCCAAGTTCGATGTCGTCGTGCCCGAGGCCAGGCTGACCGGTTCTGCCCTGTTCGCCGGTGAACCCAGGGAGCGTAATGTGACCGGCCTGATCGACCCGAGATTCCGTTTCTCGGTCAACTGGTATGGCGCCCCGGCCCTGTCGCTGGCGGAGTTTCCCAGCTACCAGCAGGATGTGATCATCGGCTCCAGCCTGGCGATTACCGCGCCGCTTGGCCAATACGACTCCAGCCGGCTGGTCAACCTCGGCAACAATCGCTGGTCGTTCAAGCCTGAAATCGGCATTTCCAAGCGCATCGGCGCGGTCACCCTGGAGTTGTCAGGCGCGGGCACCTTCTTCACCGACAATGACCAATACCTCGGCAGCCGCAGGTTTTCCCAGCGGCCGGTCTACCAGACCCAGGCGCACCTGATCTACGCCTTTCAAAATGGAGTCTGGGCCTCATTGGACGGTACCTATTTCGCCGGTGGCAACACCTCGGTCGACGGAGTCGGCAACCACGACTTCCAGGAAAACACCCGCTATGGCTGCACCCTCACCCTGCCGCTCAACCGCAACAACTCGGTGAAACTGTTTGCCAGCAATGGTGCGCACACCCGTACCGGCAGCGAATTCGATGTGGCCGGGGTGGTCTGGCAGTATCGGTTTGGTGGCGGGCTGTGAAAGCCTGCAGCATTTGACAGCCCCCTCCAGGCGAACTAGTGAATAAGGTTTCTCCAATCGCAATGTGAGGAGCACGAACATGGAGCGTACCCTGGCTTCCCTGCTGATCGCGAGCGGCCTGCTGGTAACCGGGCAGTCCCTTGCCGGCGGAAAGGACATGGCGCCAGGGCCGACCATCAACGATGGCCCGTTACTCTGGCACAACGAAAGCCTGACCTATCTGTGGGGCAAGAACTACAAGGTCGACCCGCCCATCCAGCAGACCTTCACCTTCGAAAGTGCGAGCAACTGGACTTGGGGCGACATCTGGTTCTTCGTCGACCAGATCAACTACAACGGCAAGCAAAGCGCCAACAACGGCAAAAGCAGCTATTACGGCGAGTTCAGCCCGCGCCTGTCGCTGGGCAAGATCAGCGGCACCGACCTGTCATTCGGCCCGATCAAGGATGTGCTGATTGCCAGTACCTATGAATTCGGCGAAGGAGATGTCGAGACCTACCTGCTCGGCCCTGCCGTGGACCTCGCCATCCCCGGTTTCGACTACTTCCAGCTGAACGTCTACTACCGCAAGCCGGACGGCAATCGCGTGCCGTCCGGCGCGTGGCAGGTGACACCGGCCTGGGCGATCACCATACCCGTCGGCAACTCGGACATCCTGTTCGACGGCTTCATGGATTGGGTGGTGAACAACAAGGATGCCAGTTCCAGCCACCGCAACCAGTCGGACTACCACGCCAACCTGCACTTCAACCCGCAGCTCAAGTACGACCTCGGCAAGGCCATGGGGTACGAGGCCAAGCACCTGTATGTGGGCCTGGAGTATGACTACTGGTCGGACAAGTACGGCATCAGGGACTCGAAAGGTTTTACCACCGACCAGAACACCGCGAGTGCCCTGGTCAAGTATCACTTCTGAGGTGGCCTTTTTCCGCAAGCGAAATGCTATCCCTGTGGGAGCAACTTCCTTGCTCAATTTCTAAAAGCTGACGAGATCCCTGTGGGGCGGGCCTGCCCGCGAACACGGGCGAAGCCCGTGCCAGGCAACACTATTTCCTAGGCCGGCGCCTTCGCGGTGCAAGCCTGGTACCACAATAATCAATGCCGGCCTCATCGGCAGCTATCGAACTATTGCAGCAGCCGGTCGTGGATGGCCGCTAACGACCCATAGCGGCCATTCAAGGCTGACCGCAATCGGCCAAAAGCAGCCGCTGATGTAGCTACGATAGTTAATTCAATTCAGGTCATCAGGCTGATGCTCTACTCCACGGATTTCATTTCTCCCAGATAAGCCCATTCACCACCAGAGCTGGCATTGAACCACAGCTTGTCGTCGCAGCCTTTATTAGGAATGAAAATTTTAAGATGGCTACTGTCCTGGCGCTCCACTACAGTTCCCATGCAGTTAAATAGTTTCTGCTGCCCTACCTCCCTGAAGGCCGAGAACAGTATTTCGTTAGGGTACATCTCGATCCATACTCCCGGTTTTACTTGAGTCCATCGGCGACTTCCCGCGTACTCTCCGAAGGTGTAGTTGAAGGTAAAGCTTACAGGCCGACCCAAAGCGCTTTCTGACTTGAGTTGCTGTTGCGTAGGATCTAAAGCTGGCGGAAGCTTTGTAATGTTGATCTCTTTTCCCACTGGCACGTTGCCCTGACAAGATGCGTTGGAAAATTGCAGTTCGACTGGTTCTGATGCCAACGCAGCTGGTCTAAACCACACCACCAGAATAAATACGACAATTCCCCCTCCCGCTTGGATTGGAAGTGCAGGCAAAGCGTCAATTCTCAGCCCCAAAATACCTGGGATACAAGCAGCAATCAGTGCAGACATCAGCCCAAGGGCGATGTTGAGCGTTCGTTCCTGGCTAATTGTTGGGCACCCGATGAGCAGCGTAGCTAAAACCAACAAGGCAAGTCCAACGCTCCCAGTGATGAAGAGGATACTGTCTCGCTTGTTCATTGAAGGCCTCCAGCTGGTATGAACTTTCAGCAATTTACGTTCTGCTCGCCATCAGCTTAGCCAAGTTTTAAGCCTACAGCCGTGCCATACGACAGTATTGGGATACGCTATCGGAAGCGTGGAAAAGGAAGGCACATGAGCGCTCAGGCCGAAACGACTATACGTTGATCACCGCATCTGGCCGAAAGGCGGCTGTTGCGATCGTCCGCTTCACGCCCTGAGGAAGTCAGTCGTGAATGTACGATTTCTACTCATAGCTGCCCTGGCAGAGGGCAGCTAACGACTCACAGCAGCCTACCCGACATTCACGCCTTAGTGTCGATGGCCACAATAGCCGCCAGATAAGCACCACTGCCGATTCCCACTTGTGCCCATATCGGGCGGGTTTCGTCGCCGTCTCGGTCATACTGCTCATCCGCATCCCAAAGCGTAAGGATCTGGTTAGGAAAGCAATATTCATCACTGTTGAAGTCATGCGGGCCAGAGCCATCCGCGTCAGCCATCAGGGCGAAAACCTCATTGGCAGGCAGGTTGAAGACATCAACGCCCTTGAACACCACCCTGAAAGCAGCCCCTCCCGACACGCCAATGAACAGTGCCTTGTCATCTGCACCGTACTCGATCTGCATCGCCGCATTGCTGAAGTAATCGCAATTACCATGGGCCGTTTGCAGCGGGAATCCGCTGGCGTCCATTGCCTGCCTGACTTCCACACGTGTAGCGCCGAGGCGCGCCGGGCCTACGGAATGCAGCGGCAGAATTTCAAATACAGGCATACAAGGTTCATCCCGGAAAGCAGCAACGTGGACAGGGGATCAGCGGTACCTGCAATCAGCCCCGCCCAATCTTGTCATTTGCCAAGTCTTGGGCCAAGGTCGATAGCACTGACATCTCTGCCGAAAGCTCTCTGCCGAAAGGAGTCACCCCATGTCCAAGATCTATCCCGCCATTGATCCCGAGGGGCTGGTCGAGTACTCGGTGGTCTACACCGACCGCTCGCTCAATCACATGTCGCAGGCGTTCCAGGGCGTGATGAGGAACATTTCCAGCACCCTGAAGCAGGTCTACAACGCCCAGGCCGTTGCAGTAGTCCCGGGCAGCGGTACCTTCGGCATGGAGGCGGTAGCGCGGCAGTTTGCCTCCGGCCAGCAATGCCTGGTGATCCGCAACGGCTGGTTCAGTTATCGCTGGAGCCAGATCCTTGAGATGGGCAACATCCCGGCGGCCACCACGGTGCTGAAAGCCCGACCGGTCGAAACGGGGCGCCAGGCGGCCTACGCCCCTCCTGCACTGGACGAAGTGCTGGCAGCCATCGAGACGCACAAGCCGCAGGTGGTCTTCGCCCCCCATGTCGAAACCTCTTCCGGGATGATCCTGCCCGACGATTACCTGCGGGCCGTCGGCGACGCCGTGCATGCGGTGGGGGGCTTGTTCGTGCTGGACTGCATCGCCTCAGGCACGCTTTGGGTCGATATGCAAAAGTGCGCCGTCGACCTGCTGATCAGCGCCCCCCAGAAAGGCTGGAGCGCCTCCCCTTGCTGCGCCCTGGTGATGTTCAGTGCGTTGGCCCTGGAGCGCATCGGGCAGACGCAGAGCAGCAGCTTTGCCTGCGACCTGAAAAAGTGGCTGCAGATCATGCAGGCCTACGAACAGGGCGGGCATGCCTACCATGCGACCATGCCCAGCGATTCACTCGCGCGCTTCAACGACGTGATGAACGAGATGCAAGCCTATGGCTTCGACAAGCTGCGCGGCGAACAACAGGTACTGGGCGATCGGGTCCGCGCCCTGTTGGCCGGCAAAGGTATCAGGAGCGTGGCCGCAGCCGGCTTCCAGGCCCCGGGCGTGGTGGTGAGCTACACCGATGATGCCGAAATCAAGAACGGCAGGAAGTTTGCCGAGCACGGCCTGCAGATAGCCGCCGGGGTGCCGTTGCAGTGTGACGAGCCAGCCGACTTCCAGACCTTTCGCATCGGCCTGTTCGGGCTCGAAAAACTGCACAATATCGAGCGCACGGTCAGCACCCTTGAGCAGGCACTGGACGAAGTGCTGATGAACTGAACCCTCATCCTGGCTGCATTTGGCCTACGCTCCAGACTGACCTCACACCAGCGCCAGGAGGGACCAGTACCATGAACGCCGTACCGTTACATCCATCGATCGACCAAGGTATTCAGCCGGAGCAACCCGGCTTCACCGGCGGCACCTTGCAGTGCCTGTGCCCGACCGACAAGGTCGAGGTTGCCATCAGCGCACAAACGCTGCACAACCATGCCTGTGGCTGCACCAAGTGCTGGAAGCCGGCAGGCGCGACCTTCTCGGTGGTGGCCGTGGTCCCACGCGACAAGGTCAGCGTGCTGGCCCATGGCGAGAAGCTCCAGGTGGTTGACCCCGGCGCGGTGATCCAGCGCCACGCCTGCCGTGACTGTGGCGCCCACCTGTTCGGCCGCATCGAGAACAGCGGCCACGCCTTCTACGGCCTCGACTTCGTGCACACCGAGCTGTCCCCGCAAAGCGGCTGGTCTGCACCGGCATTTGCCGCTTTCGTGTCCTCGGTGATCGAAAGCGGCACGCCACCGGCACAGATGGCGGCCATTCGCGGGCGCCTGCGTGAACTTGGCCTGGAACCCTACGACTGCTTGTCGCCGCCGCTCATGGATGCACTGGCGACACACGCCGCCAAGCAGAAAGGCACCTACCGCGACGCCTGACACTGCCCTTGGCGTCGACGCGGCCAAGCCGACTCGACGCCCCTTTGAGCCCCATGCCTGGTCAGCGGACCGAAGCGGAATGCCAGGCGTGCTTATCAGGCAGAGCGCCCTGCCACCGCGTTCACCCCCTCCAGCGTGGCAAAGGAAATGTCTTTTGCAGTGAGCAGGAAATCGCCTGTTGCGTGGCGAAAGCTCAATGGCTCGCGAGTTCGCGGCGGACGATCTCTGCCCCCGCACTCAAGGCACGCAACTTGCCGTTGGCCACGCGCCGCGGCAACGGCGCCATGCCACAGTTGGTGCACGGGTAGAGCTTGTCGGCCTCCACGAACTGCAGCGCCTTGCGCAGAGTATTGGCGACTTCCTCGGGGGTCTCGATCGTGTGGTTCGCCACGTCAATGGCACCGACCATCACCTTCTTGCCACGGATAAGTTCGATCAGCTCCATGGGGACATGGGAGTTGTGGCACTCCAGCGAGATGATGTCGATGCTGGACTTCTGCAGCTTGGGGAAGGCTTGTTCGTATTGCCGCCATTCCGAACCCAGGGTCTTCTTCCAGTCGGTGTTGGCCTTGATGCCATAGCCATAGCAGATATGCACGGCCGTTTCGCATTTCAGGCCTTCGACCGCCCTTTCCAGGGTGGCCACCCCCCAGTCGTTCACCTCGTCGAAGAACACATTGAACGCCGGTTCATCGAACTGGATGATGTCGACGCCCGCCGCCTCCAGTTCCCGCGCCTCCTCGTTGAGGATCCTGGCAAATTCCCAGGCCAGTTTTTCGCGGCTTTTGAAATGGCTGTCGTGCAGCGTATCGATCATGGTCATGGGGCCTGGCAGCGCCCACTTGATCGGCTGCCGGGTTTGCTGGCGCAGGAACCTGGCATCTTCGACGAAGACCGGCTTCTGACGGGCGACAGCCCCCACCACCGTCGGAACGCTGGCGTCATAGCGATCACGGATCCTGACGGTCTCGCGTTTTTCGAAATCAACGCCGCTCAGGTGTTCGATGAAGGTCGTGACAAAGTGTTGGCGCGTCTGCTCGCCATCACTGACGATATCGATGCCGGCGTGCTGCTGCGCTTGCAGGGCCAGGCGCAGTGCATCCTGCTTGCCTTCGATCAAGGCTTCATCCTGCAACTTCCAAGGGGACCAGAGTGTTTCCGGTTGCGCCAGCCAGGAAGGCTTGGGCAGGCTGCCGGCAGTGGAAGTGGGTAGCAGTTTTTTCATGGCGGATGACCTTGTATTCCTGGTAATTCAGCACGTGTAATGAGCGGACCATTGTTCGAGCACGGCCTGACAGGGCTTGATGAAGTGCTCTTCGACAAAACGTCCCTGTTCGATGGCCAGCCGGCTGCGTTCTTCGCGGTCATAGACAATCCGCGTCAATGAATAATCCTGGTGCTGCAGGCTGGGCTGGTAGTATTTGCCTGCCGCGGAATTCGCATTGTAGATTTCCGGCCGATAGATCTTCTGGAACGTATCCATGGTGCTGATGGTGCTGATCAACTCAAGGTTGCTGTAGTCACCCAGCAAATCACCGGAAAAATAGAACGCCAAGGGCGCGACACTGTTCGGCGGCATGAAGTAACGGACCTTCAGGCCCATTTTCCCGAAGTACTCATCCGTCAGCGAATATTCATCTTGCTGATATTCATGGCCCAGTACAGGGTGCTGATTTTCAGTGCGGTGATACTTCTTGCTGCTGGAAACACTCAGGCAGATAACCGGTGGCTTGGCAAAGTGTTCTTCATACGCTGCCGAGTTGACGAAGCACTTGAACAGCTTGCCGTGCAGCTCGCCAAAATGCTCGGGCGTGCTGAAGGCGGCCTGGTTTTTGTTGTGCCCCGGCAGCAGGACGCTGAAATCGTAATCGCGCACGTACGAAGAGAAATTGTTGCCGACCATGCCTGCGGTGCGCTCGCCCGTGGTGCGGTCGACGATGGTCGTCTTCAGGATTTCAATCAAGGGCAGTGGCTGATCGCTATTGTCGTCGCCGAGACTCATGGCGACAGAAACAATTTCAAGCTCGACCCTGTAACGATCCCCTTCGGGATTATCCCAGTGCGCCAGGGCATTGAAACGGTTGTCAATCATCTGCAATGTATTGCGCAGGTTTTCCTGGCGACTTGCCCCCCTCGCCAAGTTGGCGAAGTTGGTAGTGAGGCGCGTCGTTTCGGCAGGACGATAGTGCTCGTCAAAACCAATGCGCTTGATGGAAAACTTGAAGTCTGTGCACGTCATGATCGACCGTCCCACTGGAATACTTAAATAGCCTTTAATTGAGCCGTATTCTAGGTTCAGGGTCTGAGCGAGTGGAACTGAATTGATTTCACAGAATCTTTAGTCATGCTCATGACGCCTTCAGCGCAATCAGCGCCAGCCCCGCTAGTTGAAACGGACGATCCCCACTCGCCAACACTGCGCTACCGTCGTTGCCAACCCCCTCCCCGCCGCCCCACCATCAATAACTGGAGAACCTATGAGGGTATTGGTAAGCGTCAAGCGAGTGGTCGATTACAACGTCAAGGTTCGCGTCAAGGCGGACAACAGCGGTGTCGACCTGGCAAATGCCAAGATGTCCATGAACCCCTTCTGCGAAATCGCCGTGGAACAGGCCGTGCGCCTGAAGGAACAGGGTATCGCCAGCGAGGTCGTGGTGGTTTCGGTCGGCCCGGGCGCCGTCCAGGAGCAACTGCGTACCGCCCTGGCCCTGGGTGCCGACCGCGCCATCCTGGTTGAAGCCGCTGACGAGCTGAACTCCCTGGCCGTGGCCAAGGCACTGAAAGCCGTTGTCGACAAGGAGCAGCCGCAGCTGGTGATCCTCGGCAAGCAGGCCATCGACAGTGACAACAACCAGACCGGCCAGATGCTGGCCGCGCTGACCGGTTTTGCCCAGGGCACCTTCGCCTCCAAGGTCATCGTGGCTGGCGACAAGCTGAACGTCACCCGTGAAATCGATGGCGGCCTGCAGACGGTTTCGCTGAATCTGCCTGCCATCGTCACCACCGACCTGCGCCTGAACGAGCCACGCTACGCGTCGCTGCCGAACATCATGAAGGCCAAGAAGAAGCCGCTGGAGACCGTCACTCCAGATGCGCTGGGCGTTTCCCTCGCCTCCACCAACAAGACCCTGAAAGTCGAAGCCCCGGCTGCCCGCAGCGCTGGCATCAAGGTCAAATCGGTGGCCGAACTGGTCGAGAAACTGAAGAACGAAGCGAAGGTGATCTGAATGACTGTCCTGGTTGTCGCTGACCTTCTACAAGGTCCGGAAAAAGGTGCCGTAGCCCCGGCCACCCTGAACACTGTCGCCGCTGCCGCCAAGATCGGTGGTGATGTGCACGTGCTGGTCGCAGGCGCAAACGTCGGTGGCGTTGCCGAAGCCGCTGCCAAGATCGCTGGTGTGGCCAAGGTGCTGGTTGCCGATAACGCTGCCTACGCCCACGCATTGCCGGAAAACGTCGCGCCGCTGATCTTCGAGCTGGCCAAGGCATACAGCCACGTGCTGGCCCCGGCCACCACCAATGGCAAGAACATCCTGCCGCGCGTTGCCGCGCTGCTGGACGTCGACCAGATCTCCGAGATCATCTCGGTTGAATCGGCCGACACCTTCAAGCGCCCGATCTACGCCGGTAACGCCATTGCCACCGTGCAATCGAGCGCGGCCATCAAGGTCATCACCGTGCGTACCACCGGCTTCGACGCCGTGGCCGCCGAAGGTGGCTCGGCTGCGGTTGAAGCGGTTGGCGCTGCGCACAACGTTGGCATCTCTGCCTTCGTGGGCGAAGCGCTGGCCAAGTCCGATCGCCCAGAGCTGACCGCTGCCAAGATCGTCGTTTCCGGCGGCCGTGGCATGGGCAACGGTGACAACTTCAAGCACCTGTACAGCCTGGCCGACAAGCTCGGCGCTGCCGTCGGTGCCTCGCGCGCCGCGGTCGACGCCGGCTTCGTGCCGAACGACATGCAGGTCGGCCAGACCGGCAAGATCGTCGCGCCGCAGCTGTACATCGCCGTCGGTATCTCCGGCGCGATCCAGCACCTGGCCGGCATGAAGGACTCCAAGGTGATCGTCGCGATCAACAAGGATGAAGAAGCGCCGATCTTCCAGGTGGCCGATTACGGCCTGGTCGCTGACCTGTTCGAAGCCGTTCCGGAGCTGGAACAGCTGGCCTGATCCACTGAAACAAAAGCCCGATCCTCAAACCGAGGGCCGGGCTTTTTCATGGCATCTGCACCGCTCAGCGAACCCCGGGAAAGCCCTGGAAGCTCGGCAGGATGCTCATGCAACCCGGAATCTGTCGGCACGCCCTGGCCCCGGCAGACTCGGGCGCTACCGAGGCCAGCAACGTCAGGCCGATGATCAGTACCACCGACAGCGGCACGCAATACGCCAGCAAGCGCTGTATCTTCATGATCCACCTCTCGATCTGCCGCCCTGCCAGGCTGGCTGGCAGGGCGCAAGCACTCAGCGTTCATCCACCGTGATGATCTCGCGGCGCTCGGCCATGCTTGCCGGCACCTGGTCCTCGTCGGTAAAGAACTGCTGGTACCACTCGCGCAGCTGGTACACCGGGCCGTCGTTCTCGGCCAGCACCGGCTTGTCGATACGCACCTTGTGCTTCCAGATATCCACGTCCTGGTAGAACGAATCGCGGTTGCCTTTGACGTAGGCCTTGGCGATCTCACTGTTCTGCTCATCGGTCAGGCCCGGCACCCGCTTGACCATGCAACCGAAGCGCAGCACGAAGCTGTCCGGGGTCACCGGCACGTGGCTGTTGAGCAGGATCGCATGCACCCGCACATCGCCGAACATCGAGCTCAGCTCGGTGAAGTGGGTGGCCGGCCCGTAGTACGCCGATGGCGCAATCAAATCGCCGCCCAGGCGCTCGGAGTCGCCGTGGAAGATCTGCCGGCCGATGTGCCCTTCGAACTCGTTGGCAAAGTACTTGGTCGGGGTGCCGTGCACCGGCCCGAAATGCTGGGCGTCGACCAGGTTGTCGACCAGCTCGCGCGGGTTGGTCTCGATCAGCATGGTGTCGATGTTCCAGTCGTGGATCCACTCGGGGTCGTCCATCTCTGGCAGGTGCGGAATGACCACGCCCTCCTTCGGCGGGCGCCCTTCCGGGTTGTTCCAGACGAACAGCAGGTTGTTTTCCTCGCAGGTCAGCCAGCTGCGGGTCTTGGCCTTGGGTGGTATGCGCTTGCAGTAAGGGATGTCCACGCACTTGCCGCTGGTGTCGTACTTCCAGTGGTGGAACGGGCAGACCACGGTGTCGTTCTCGATAGTGCCCTGGGACAGGTCGGCGCCCATGTGCGGGCAGAACGCGTCGAGAATGCTGATGGCGCCGGCACTATTGGCAAACGCCACCAGGCGCGTGCCGAACACGTTCAGGGTGTGCAGCTTGCCATCACGGTAGTCGTCGGCCACGCCCAGGCAATGCCAGCCCCGGGCGTAGCGGTGGGTGCGCTGGGCGCTGTCGATGGAGAGTTCGGCGAGTTTGGTCATGTTGTTGTTATTCCTGTAGGGGGTACGCCAATCACCGGCAATACCCCTGCGGTTCCGGGGGGATTACCTGGCCGCTATCTTTGAGCAGCCGTGCCCGGCCCTCATCCTTCAATCGGACTAGGCCGCGGCTCATTGGCCAAAGCGCCGCGCCGCTTCCGGGCCGAAGTCGCGCGGGCTGAAGCCGGGGCGGTTGAGCAGGTAGCCGGTGCGCTGCTGGTTGATCAGGTTGAAGGCCAGGTAGCTGCCGGCGTTGAGGTCGTGGTACAGACCGACGCCGGCCTGGGGCCGTTGCGACTCGTAGGCATAGAAATAGTTGACCATCGAGGTCCGCCACAGCTCGCCGCGGATGTCGTAGTTGTCGGCCAGCATCGGGAACCAGGTGTCCTCGTCGATGTACAGCTTGCGCTTGCCGTACAAGTGGCGGTAACCCGGCTTCAGCGTGCCTTCCAGCTCCCACACCCGATGGCGCTCGTAGCGCATGGCCTGCGGGTTGATGTGCCCGGGCGTGAGCAGGTCGGCGTACTTGAGGTCCGGCGCATGCAGGCGGTAGGCGTTGTAGGGGATGAACATTTCCCGCTTGCCGACGATCTTCCAGTCGTAACGCTGGCCCGAGCCGTTGAACAGGCGCACCTCATCGACGGTGATCGAGCCGCCACTGCCCGGGAACGACATGTCGAAGCCATAGCCGGGCGACTGCCGCACCCGCCGCGTGCCCGGGTCGTAGCGCCAGGCCTGGCGCGGTTCGGTCTTGTCGTTCCAGAACTCGGTGCCGGTGTTGATCTCGCCCTTGTCGCGTTGCGGCAGCAGGGTTTCGTTGAGGTAGAACGACGAGTTGCCCAGCGTGTCACCGACCTTGCCCGGCTCCAGCGCCGGGGCCAGGTTGCGCGAATGCACGCGGCCCCAGTTGATGTTGCCGTTTTTGAGCACATAGGCGTTGTCAGAGGTGTATTCCTCGGTCCAGGCGCGCAAGGTGAAGGTCGACGCGTTCTTCAGCAGTTCCAGGCCGCTGCGCGGTACCGGGAATGGCGTGCCGCCGGTCTTGCCGACCACGCCCTCGCCGTCGTCCACCAGCTTGGCCAGCCTGGCGTTCTCGCGGGTGGCCTGGCACACCGTATCGTCGAAGCGAAAGTCGCGGTGGCTGGGGTAGACCGGCATCTTGAAGGTCGCCGGGTACAACTTGAACAGCGCCTTCTGCCCGTCAGACAAGGCATCGGCGTATTGCCCGAGGTTGTCGGCAGTGATCACGAACAAGGGCTTTTCATCAGGGTACGGATCGACCGGGTGCTGGCCGGTGCCCTTGAACGCCACATGCGGCGGCACGCCCAGCCACTTGCCGGAGAACGGCGGGATGCTGCCGTCGGCATTGCCGCTGGGGTCGGCGCCGAGGCAGGTCAGGTCCTTGCCCAGGCGCTCGACATCCTCGGGCGCGGCCAGCGCCACACCCGGCGCCGCAGCCAGCAGCAGGCCCAGGGCCAGGCCGCGGCGCGCCAGAATACTCTCGGTCATTATTGTTCTCCTTGGTTACCGATAGCGGTGGCCCAGTATCGGCAGCCCCTCGCGGCAGCAGCATCGTCCGCTCGGACTAACGCGTTTGCGGCGCCACGCTGCCGGGCTCGCCCAGCGCAACCACGCTGTTGAGCATGATCCGCACCAGCTCGGTCTGGCGCCGTACCCCGGTCTTCGAGAAGATCGAGCGCAAGTGCGCACGTGCCGTGTTGCGGCGGATGTTGAGGCGCTCGGACGCCTCTTCCAGGGACAGGCCGTTGGCCAGCTCCAGGGCCAGGCCGGTTTCTGCCGGGGTGAGGTTGTACAGCTGTGCGGTCACCGTGTTACTCGCCAACGACTTGCCCACCGCGTCGCGCACGTACACCACCACCGTCGGCTTGCCCTTGCCCTCGACCAGCTCCTGGGACGGCACCAGCTCCACCACCACCCCCAGATTGACCTGCCCGGACGGGCGCGACACCGACATCGCCTCGGCGCCTTGTGCGGTCAGGTTGCCTTGCCGGCTGCGCAGGAAGGCGCTGCGCACCAGCCGGCCCAGCTCGCGGTTGTCGCTCGGGTAGGTGGCCTCCAGGCGGCCACCCACCAGTTTCAGCCCGTCGTTGCTGTCGAGGATGTCGCGGGCCACCGGGTTCAGCTGCAGCACACTGCCGGTCTCGTCGAGCACGATGGTGGCGACGGCCAGGCGGTTGATGGCCTGGGAGTACAGCGTGCCCAGCGAGGCGCTGCGGTCGAGCAGCGCGTGCATGTACAGGGCCCGGCGCAGGTGCGGCACCAGCATTGCGCACAGCGCCCGCTCCAGTTCGCCAAAGCGCGCCTGCCCGCGTGGGCGGTTGATGCGCAGGCGCAGAGTCCCACCGTCGGGCAGGCTGATGTCGACGCCGAGCATGTGGAAGCAGCCGTAGGGCGCGCAGTACAGCAGGTAGAACGACGAACAGGCCCACTCGGCATCGCTCATCAGTTCGTCGACGGTGAACACCGTGTCCACCGGCAGCCTGTCGAACAGCGACGCCTTCTCGCAGTAGGCGAAATGGTTGACGCCGCCCTCCTCCGGCTCGACATCGCCAGCGACCATCATCGGCGACAGCAACGGGGCGTCGAGCACCCGCAGGATCAGCGTCACGTAGCTGGCCGCGAACAGCCCACGCAGTTGGCGCAGGGCCTCGTTGAGCCGCTGGGTATCGAGCGCCGCATCGTACATGTTGCCGATCAGGCGCTCATACTCGCCGAGCTCGATGCCCAGCTGGGCCAACACCTGGGCGTTAGGCAGCATGGGCAGGCTCCAGATCAGGGGCACGGGCACCGAACAGCAGGTCGGCACAACGGCGCACCCAGGGCTCGCTGCGGGCGCCGCTCATGGCCGCGCCGCCTGGCTCAGCGCCACGCCGCGTTGTGCGCCCTGGAACACGCCACGTTCACCGGCTACCAGCAGGTGGCGGCCGCTGAGCCCTACCGCCGAGGTCAAGGTACCCAGGCCACTGAGCTGGTCGATGCCGAGCAAGTCGCCTTCGGCATCCAGGTGAATCAGCCGGCTGCCGCCGCCCACCAGCACCAGCCCGGCCTGCCCCGGCAAGCGGGCGTGGCCGTAGATCGGCTGGCTGCTGCCGACCTCGACCCGCGCCCAGCTGTCACCGAAGTCGCGGCTGCGAAACACGTGGCCACGCATGCCGTAGGCCAGCCAGGTCGAAGCCGAGAGGCGCACCACACCGAACAGCGAGCCATTGTAGAAGGCCGGCATCTGCTGCCAGTGCTGGCCGCCATCGCTGGAGCGCAGCACCAGGCCCTGCTCGCCGACCAGCATCTGGCGGCCGTCAGTGCCGCCGTCGAGGCCGTTGAAGTGGGCACCGTCACCGGGCATTTCGCGTGCGGCCCAGTGCTCACCGGCATCGTCGGAGATCAGGTACTTGCCATAGCTGCCGTAGGCCACCACCTGCTTGCCGTCTGCACTCCACACGCCCAACAGCGGTTCGCCGAGGTCGGCGTCGTAGTGCTTTTCCTGCCAGGTCTGGCCGGCATCGCCCGAGCGCAGGATCCAGCCATCGTGGCCAACCGCGACCAGGACCTGGTCGTTCAGAGCGACCACGCCCGTCAGCGTCACCTCGCGCCCGATGCCAGGCTGGCTGGCCTGCCAGCTGCGGCCGCTGTCACGGCTGGCCAGCAGTGTGCCGCGTTCACCGACGGCAATCAGCCGGTCACCGCTGCTGATCAGCGCATTGACCTGGACCCGGTCGGCCAGCACCTCGGTGACCGCCAGGGGCGCGGGTTGGCGGGGGGCGAAGGCAAAAACCACGGCGGCGATGACGATGGCGCTCATGACATAGCCGGTCAGCTGGCGCGAGGCAGGCTTCATTGGGGTGACCCTCTTGGAATTGTGCCTGGATGATCTGGGTGGGGTGGGCTGGGGGCATCGTCCAAATGGGGTAGCGCGGGGATGTTCGCCTTTAGGGGTGTGGCGCCTATGAGATCGAGCGCCGCCCGCGCGGCGCATCGCAGGCAAGCCTGCTCCTACATCTGTTTCGGGCCAGTCTCTCCTGCGTCCATTTGCGCGCGTGCCCTTGGCGCATGGCTCGATATCGCGTCGTACAAACAAGGGGGCGCGCGCCATTGGTGCAGGCATGACTGGCCCGAAACAGATGTAGGAGCAGGCTTGCCTGCGATGCGCCGCGCGGGCGGCGCTCGATCTCACAGGCGCTGAAAATCCCAAGCCAGGTTCATGGCAACTCAAACAACCCCGCCGCCCCCATCCCGCCACCAATGCACATCGCCACCACCACATACCGCACCCCGCGCCGCCGCCCTTCCAGCAACGCATGCCCCACCATCCGCGCCCCGGACATGCCAAACGGATGCCCAATGGCAATCGCCCCGCCATTCACATTCAACCGCTCCGGCGGAATTTCCAGCGCATCCCGGCAATGCAGCACCTGGCAGGCAAACGCCTCGTTGATCTCCCACAGGCCAATATCCGCCACCCCCAGGCCAAAGCGCTTGAGCAGCCTGGGTACTGCCAGCACCGGCCCGATACCCATTTCCTGCGGCGCACAACCGGCCAGTGCGATACCGCGATAGATGCCCAACGGTGTCAGCCCGCGCCTGCGTGCCTCGGCCCGGCTCATCAACAGGCTGGCCGACGCACCATCGGAAAACTGCGAAGCATTGCCCGCCGTGACGAACTCGCCATGGCTCACCCACTTGCCGTCCTTCCACACCGGCTTCAGCGCGGCCAGGTCCTCCAGGCGCGTGCCCGGGCGGTTGCATTCGTCACGCTCGACGCGCACGCGCTGATGCCCGGCGGGCTGGCCGTCCTGGTCGAACAGCAGCTTGTCGACCTCCAGCGGCACCAGCTCTTCGTCAAACAGCCCGTCACGCTGGGCAGCCGCGGTTCGCAGCTGGCTCTGCAGCGAATACTCGTCCTGCGCGGCACGGCTGATGCAATAACGGCGCGACACGATCTCGGCGGTCTCCAGCATCGGGATGTAGGCGTCCGGCATCAGCGCCTGCACCGCCTGGGACTGGGCCCGGTAGCTGTTCTTGTGCTTGGTCTGGGTCAGCGACAGCGACTCCACGCCGCCGCCGATGGCAATGTTCAGCTCGCCCGTGACGATGCCCTTGGCGGCCATGCCGATGCTGATCAGGCCCGAGGCGCACATGCGGTCCACGGCCATGCCCGGCACGCTGTGGGGCAGCCCGCCGGTATAGGCGCACAGGCGGCCGATGTTGTAGGCCTGGGTGCCCTGCTGTACGGCGGCGCCCATGATCACATCGTCGATGGCCGCGGCCTCGACCCCGCTGCGCTCGACCACGGCACGCACCACGTGCCCGCCCAGCACAGGGGCCTCGGTGTCGTTGAACGACCCACGGAACGACTTGGCCAACGCAGTACGCGCGGTGGCAACGATGACGGCTTCATTCTGGTCCATGACGGCTCACTCGGTAACAGGGTTGAAGGTGTAGCGGCTGATGGTGTCGATCACGCAGCCCGGGCGGCTTTCGCCTTCGATCTCGACGCTGACCCGCACCACCAGCTGCACGCTGTCGGCCAGCTGCTCGGCACGCAGGATCTGGCCACGGCCACGCACCCGCGCACCCACGCGCACCGGCGCCGGGAAGCGCACCCGGTCGCTGCCGTAGTTCACCCCCATGGCCAGGTTGTCTATGGTCAGCAGCTGCGGCAGGAACAGGTTGACCAGCGACAGGGTCAGGTAGCCGTGGGCAATGCAGGCACCGAACGGGCCTTGCGCGGCCCGTTCCGGGTCGACATGAATCCACTGGTGGTCGCCCGTGGCTTCGGCAAACAGGTCGATGCGCGGCTGGCTGATGGTCAGCCATTCACTGTGGCCAAGGTCCATGCCCTCGGCGGCGAGCAAGGTCTGGGCATTGTTGAAGACATGATTCATGGGGCGCTCCTCAGGCTTGCTGCGAACTGACCGACAACACTTCGCCGACCATGTACGACGCGTAGTCACTGGCCAGGAACATCATCACGTTGGCGACCTCCCAGACCTCGGCGGCGCGGCCAAAGGCCTCGCGGCTGGCCAGGCTGGCCAGCAACGCTTCGCTGGAGGCCTTCTTGAGGAAGTCGTGCAGGGCAATCGACGGCGACACCGCGTTGATGCGCACGCCATGCTCGGCCGCCTCCAGCGCGCTGCAGCGGGTCAGCGCCATCACTCCGGCCTTGGCTGCGGCATAGTGGGCCTGCTCCTTCTGCGCCCGCCAGCCCAGCACCGAGGCGTTGTTGACGATCGCCCCGGCGCCGCGCCGCTGCATGTGCGGCAGCATTGCCCGGGTCATGCGGAAGGTGCCGGTGAGGGTCACATCCAGCACCCGCGACCATTCCTGGTCGGTCATCTCGACCACGGCCTTCTGGCCGCCGAGCCCGGCGTTGTTGATCAGCACATCGACGCCGCCCAGCAGGCTTTCGGCGCGGTCGACCAGGGCCTGCACATCGGCCTCCACGGTGACGTCGCACAGCTGGCCATGAATGGCTTGCAGGCCGGTTTCCACCTTCAGGCGCTCCACTGCCTCTTCAAGGCGGCGCGGGTGCACATCGGAAATCATCAGCGCCCGGCAGCCTTCCTCGGCGCTGCGCCGGGCCGCCGAATAACCGATGCCGGCACCGGCAGCAGCCGTGATCAGCACCGACTTGCCGGCCAGCAACTGGTGGCCGGGTACATAAGGGGGAACGTGTTTCATGGGTTTTTTCCTCAAGTCAAAGGTCGCCAGGCGCGGATCAGCTGCCCCAGACCCGTTGTGCCGCGGGTGCCTGGGCCAGGATCTGCGCCACGGCCGGGCCGATTTCCTCGACCTGCCAGCGCCCGCCCTTGTCCTGGGTGGTGCCGGTGCGCCAGCCATCGGCCAGCGAAATCCGCCCGCCCTGGCTT
This sequence comes from Pseudomonas sp. NPDC089422, assembly GCF_044749405.1. Lineage (NCBI taxonomy): Bacteria > Pseudomonadati > Pseudomonadota > Gammaproteobacteria > Pseudomonadales > Pseudomonadaceae > Pseudomonas > Pseudomonas sp. NPDC089422. Next base: position 61,115 of record NZ_JBIVHW010000013.1, on the reverse strand, counting down.
TCGAACACCTGCCCGGTCACCTGGGCGGACTCGACACTGCCCAGCCACACCACCAACGGCGCGACGTTTTCCGGTGCCCAGGCATCGAAACTGCCGTCCTCCGGCGCCTTGACCACGTCCGGCATCGCACTTTCGGTCATCGCCGTGCGCGCCGCCGGTGCCAGGGCATTGGCAGTGACGCCGTAGCGCGCCAGCTCCGCCGCCTGCACCAGGGTCAGCGCCGCGATGCCACCTTTGGCTGCGGCATAGTTGGACTGGCCAATCGAACCCTGCAGGCCGGCCCCGGAGCTGGTGTTGATGATCCGCCCGGCCACCGGAGTGCCGGCCTTGGCCAGGTCGCGCCAGCGGCGCCCGAGCAGGTTGGCCAGGCAGTAATGGCCTTTGAGGTGCACGCGCATCACCAGGTCCCAGTCGTCCTCCTCCAGGCTGATGAACATGCGGTCACGCAGCACCCCGGCGTTATTGACCAGCACATGCACCTCGCCGAACGCTGACAGCGCGGCGTCGATGATGCGCTGGGCGCTGGCCAGGCTGGTGATGTCGTCGCTGTTGCCGATGGCCTGGCCACCGCTGACGCGGATCTCGGCGGCCACCGCCTGGGCCGCCTCGGCGCGGATGTCGTTGACCACCACCTGGGCGCCCTGGGCGGCAAATGCCAGTGCATAGGCGCGGCCCAGCCCGCCGCCGGCACCGGTGATGATCACGGTGCGGCCTTCACATATCGCCATGTCTGAATCCTTTTGCTTGGAATGAAGAGCGCGGCTCAAAGGCGCTCGATGATCGTCACGTTGGCCTGGCCACCGCCCTCGCACATGGTCTGCAAGCCATAACGGCCACCGCTGCATTCCAGTTCGTTGAGCAACGTGGTGGTCAGCCGGGCGCCGGTCGCGCCGAGCGGATGGCCGAGGGCGATGGCACCACCATTGACGTTGGTACGGGCCGGGTCGTAGTCGAGTTCCTTGCTCCAGGCCATCACTACCGAGGCGAACGCTTCGTTGATTTCCACCCGATCGATGTCGCCCATGCGCAGACCGGTGCGTTGCAAGGCCCTGCGGGTGGCGGCGATGGGCGCGGTGAGGTGCCAGATCGGGTCGTCGCCGAGCACCGTCAGGTGGTGGATGCGCGCCCGTGGGGTCAGGTCGTAGCGCTTGAGCGCGGCCTCGGAGACCACCAGCAACGCCGCCGACGCATCGCAGGTCTGGCTCGACACCGCGGCCGTGATCGACGGGTACTGCGGATCGACCGGCTGCAGCTCGGCCATTTTCGCCAGGCTGCTCTGGCGCGGCGTTTCATCCACGTTCAGCCCCTGGTAACCGACGATCTCCCGGGCAAAGCGCCCACTCGCCATGGCCGCCAACGCCCGCTGATGGCTTTCCAGGGCGAACGCCTCCATCTGCTCGCGGCTGATCTGCCAATGGTCGGCAATACGCTGCGCGGCATAGAACTGGTTGACCGGCTGCGTGCCGAAGCGCGCACGCCAGCCCGCGCTGCCGCTGAACGGGTCGGCAAAGCCCAGCGGCTGCCCGGCGAGCATCGCCGAAGCGATCGGAATGCGGGTCATGGTCTGCACGCCGCCGACCGCCACCACATCCTGGGTGCCGCTCATCACCGCCTGGGCGGCAAAGTGCAGGGCCTGCTGCGACGAACCGCACTGGCGGTCGACGGTGGTCCCCGGCACCGACAGCGGCAGCCCGGCGGCCAGCCAGCTGGTGCGGGCGATGTCGCCGGCCTGGGCGCCAATGGTGTCGACACAGCCAAAGATCACGTCGTCGTAATCCTCGGCCGGGATGGCATTGCGCGCCACCAGGGCCTTGAGCACATGCGCGCCCAGGTCGATAGCGTGCACCTCGGCCAGCGCGCCCTTGCGCTTGCCGGTGGGGCTGCGCAGTGCATCGACGATATAAGCCTGTGCCATGTGCTACTCCTCGAAGGTATGCCCCGGCCCGAGCCGGGTGTTGTCGGCGAACAGGAAGGCGCCGACACGGGACTTGTGGAAACCGCGGTCGCCCCAGGACGCGTCCAGCGCCCAGGCCCGCTTCATGAACATCTGCAGGTCGACTTCCCAGGTGTACCCCATTGCGCCATGCACCTGGATGCCCTGGCGCGCCGCCAGCCAGCTGGCCTCGCAGCACGCCAGGCGGGCCTGCGAAACCCAAACCGAAGCGCTCGCCTCGCCCTGGGCCAGGCCATGGGCGGCACGGTACAGCACCGGTTTGGCTTGCTCGATCTGGCGTGCCACGTCGGCCAGGTGGTGCTTGACCGCCTGGAAGCTGCCGATCGGCCGGCCGAACTGCTTGCGCTGGGCCACGTAGTCCACCGACAGGTCGAGCATGCGCTGGGCCAGGCCGAGCAACTGGCCGGCCACCGACAGCGCGCCACGGTCGAGCATCTGCGCCCGCAGGCGCCGACCTTGCTCGCCACTGGCCAGCAGGGTCTGCGGCGTCGGGTTCCAGCTCACCTGGCCGAGGCGCCGCGAGGCATCGATGCTCGGGTTGGCCTGCACATCCACCGCCGCACGGGGCACCAGGTGCAAGTCGTCGCCCGCAGGCAGGATCAGCACCTCGGCCAGTTGGGCATCGCTGACCAGCGGGTTGATGCCGTGGCTGATCGCCAGGCGCACGCTGCCCTCGGCAATGCGCGGCAGCAGCCCGGCCCGTGCCGGGTGGCCGGGGTCGAGGCTGGCCAGCAGGCCGGCGGCCACGTAGGCGGTGTCGGCCAGCGAGTCGGGGATGCCGTAGTAGCCCAGCTCCTGGGTCATCAGCGCCCAAGCCACATCATCCATGCCCAGCCCGCCTTCGGCTTCGGGCACCGACAGCGCGGTCAGGCCCTGGGCGGCGATGCGGTTGCGCAGGTCCGGCGAACGGCCGGCGTCGGTCTCCCAGATTTCCCGGAGCATCTCCGGGGCGGCTTCGGTCATCAGGAAACGGCTGATGGCTTCGCGAAACGACAGCTGGTCATCGGTAAAGGTGAAGTCCATGGCCTGGTCCTTACTTGGGCAGGCCGAGCATGCGCTCGGCGATGATGTTGCGCTGGATCTCGTTGGTGCCGGCGTAGATCGGCCCCGCCTGGGCGAACAGGAAGCCTTCCAGCCAGCCCGCCGCTGCGCCGGCCAGCAGCTCGCCACGGGCACCCAGCAGGCGCATGGCGGTTTCGTGCATCTTCAGGTCGAGCTCGGACCAGATGATCTTGTTGATGCTCGACTCGGCGCCGATCTGCTCGCCGCGGGCCAGCCGCCCCACCGTGTGATAGGCCGACAGGGCATAGGCTTCGGCGCCCATCCAGCAGTCGATCACCGCATCGCCCAGGGCCGGGTCGCGCGCGGCGCTTTCAGGGTGGGCCTTGAACAGCTCCACCAGCTTGCGCGCGGTGTACTGGAAGCGCGCCGGCGAGCGCAGCAGCAGCCCCCGCTCGAAGCCGGCAGTGGCCATCGCCACGTGCCAACCCTGGCCCTCGGCGCCGATGCGGTTGGCCACCGGCACGCGCACGTCGTCGAAGAACACTTCGGCAAAGGCGTCCTTGCCGTTGAGCGCCTTGATCGGGCGAATGCTGACCCCGGGCGCGTCGAGCGGCACCATCAGGAACGACAGGCCATGGTGGCGGCTGGAGCCCGGCTCGCTGCGGAACAGGCCGAACAGCCAGTCGGCGTAGATCGCCCGGGTCGACCAGGTCTTCTGGCCATTGATCACGTAGTGGTCGCCATCGAGCAGCGCCTTGCTGGTGATCGCCGCCATGTCCGAGCCGGCGTTGGGCTCCGACCAGCCCTGCGCCCACATGTCGACGCTGGCTGCCATGCGCGGCAGGAAGCGGCGCTTCTGTTCGGCAGTACCGAACTCCATCAGGGTCGGGCCGAGCAGCAACTGGCCGTTCTGGTTGACCCGCATCGGCGCGCCAGCGCCGTAGTACTCTTCCTCGAAGATCAGCCATTCGGTCAGGTCGCAGCCACGCCCGCCAAGCTCGGCGGGCCACATCACCATCGACCAGCGGCTCTCGAACAGCTTCGCTTCCCAGGCTCGGTGCTGCTCGAAGCCTTCCCGGGTGTCGTAGCTGGCCAGCGGCTCGCGTGGCAGGTTGTGGGCGAGCCACGCCCGCACTTCGGCACGAAAGGCCTGCTGCTTGGGGGTATAGGTCAGTTGCATGGCGTTCCCTCAGAACTTGGCGTCGCGTTTTTCGACAAACGCCCGACGGGTTTCCGCCGAGTCGGGGCTGGTGTAGGCCTGCAAGGTGAAGCCCTGCTCCCAGCGGTACTTGTCTTCCAGGTTGCCGTCCTCGATGCCGTTCAAGGCTTCCTTGGCGATGCGGATCATCCCCGGGCTCTTGGCGGCGATACGGGCGGCAATGTCCAGGGCCGTTTCACGCAGCTGTGCCCGGGGTACCACGCGCTCGATGAAGCCGTAGGCCTGGGCCTGGGTGGCGTCGATGCTGTCGCCGGTGAAGAACAGGTAGCGCACCTTCTGCACCGGGAACAGCCGCTGCAGGTGGGCGCCGCCGCCCATGGCGCCGCGGTCCACTTCCGGCAGGGCAAAGCGCGCACAGTCGGCGGCCACGACGATGTCGGCGGCACCCGTAATGCCGATGCCACCGCCCAGCACAAAGCCATGCACGGCGACGATCACCGGCACCGGGTTGCGGTGCACCGCCTTGAAGGTCTCGTAGTTGCCGGCGTTGACCTCGACGATGCGCTCGGGGTGGGCGTCCAGCTCCTTGATGTCGACGCCGGCACAGAAGCCGCGCCCCTCGGCGCGGATGACGATGACGCGCACCTCGGGGTTGGCACCCAGTGCGCTGATCTGCGCGGCCAGGGCGCGCCATTGCTGGCTGTCGAGGGCGTTGACCGGTGGTTTGTCGATGACCAGTTCGGCAATGCCCTGGTCGATCTGGGTGGTGAAGGCCGGGTTCATGCGCGTTCTCCGCTAGGGGCAAGTCTGTCGTTGGGGGTTACCGACACTTCGGCCGGGCAGCGGGCGAGCAAGGCGTCCAGGCACTGGTTGGCCTCGGCAACAATGCCGTCGATGACCTCGCGGCAGCTCAGCAGCTCGCTGATCGCCGCCGCCACCTGGCCGCTGGGCAGGATGCCGGCGTCCGGCTCGCCATCGACCATCGAGCGCTGCAGCAGCACCGGCTGGTTGGCGGCCATGACCACCTGCGACAGCGCCGCCGGGTCCTCGCGCAGGGCGCGCACGAACACCGCGCCCATGTGCGCCAGGCTCATGCCGGTCTGTTGCTTCCATTGCCAGGCACTGGCCAGGGCGATGCGCAGGCGGCCGAATGGCCCGGCCTGTTCGAGGCGGTTGATGAAGCGGTTTTCGATCATGCGATGGCGCATGCCGTCCACCGCGGTGGTCACCCGTACCTGTTGTGGGTCGTCGACCATGAGGTAGCGCGCCAGGGTGCTGGCCGGGGTCGGCGATTCGCGGGTCATCAGGAACCGGGTGCCCATGGCGATGCCACTGGCCCCGGCCGCCAGCACGGCGGCCAGGCCACGCCCGGTGGAATGGCCACCTGCAGCGATCACCGGCACACGCACCGCCGCCAGTACCTGCGGCAACAGGATCGAGCCCGGTACGCCGCCCGTGTGGCCACCGCCCTCGCCCGCCTGCAGGGTGATCAGGTCGGCGCCCAGCTGCTGGGCCTTGAGCGCATGCTTGAGGGCACCGACGGTGGGCATGCACAGCACCCCGGCCGCCTTGAAGCGGGCGATGGTCTGCGCATCCGGCCCGCGCCCATAGCTGACGGCACGCAAGCGGTAACGGATGGCCAGGTCGACGCACTGCGCAGCGTTGTCCTGGAACATGTGGAAGTTGAGGCCGAAGTTGCTGCCGCCGGTGGCGTCGATCACCCTGCGGATCTCCGCCTCCAGCGCAGGGGCGGCAATCGTCGCTCCGGCCAGGAAGCCGAAGCCGCCAGCCTGGGTGGTGGCGATCACCAGGTTGGCATCGGAAACCCAACCCATGGCGGTCTGCACCACCGGGTAGCGGCAGCCCAGCGCCTCGGTCAGCGCGGTGTTCATCCAGCGGCTCACCGCTCGCCCCCTTCGGCGCGCAGCGCCTGCTTGTTGGCCTGGGCCATGCCCTTGGCATCGAAGCCGCCGAGCTTGTCACCCGATAGCAGCTCGTTGTGGGCATGGGCGAAATGGTGCCAGGCGAATGCCGCATCCATGGCCGTGCGCTTGCCTTGCAGGTCCTCGACGTGGTTGATCGCCTGCTTGGTCAAGGCCAGGCCCATGCGTGGCTGGCGGGCGATGCTCGCCGCCAGGGCATAGGTCACCGCCTGCAACTGCTCGCGCGGTACCACGCGGTTGACCATGCCCATCTGGTAGGCACGCTCGGCGCTCATGCGCTCGCCACAGAACAGGAATTCCTTGGCGATGCGCGGGTTCAGTTCATAGGGATGGGCGAAGTACTCCACCCCGGGGATGCCCATGCGCACCACCGGGTCCTGGAAGAACGCATCGTCGCTGGCAACGATCAGGTCGCACACCCACGCCAACATCAGCCCACCGGCCACGCAGGCGCCATGGACCATGGCGATGGTCGGCTTGGGCAGCTCGCGCCAGCGCCGGCACATGCCCAGGTAGACCTCCTGCTCGCGGGCATACAGCTGCTCGCCACCTGGCTTGTTGGTGTGGTCCCACCACAGGTGCGCACGCTCGAACGGCTTGTTGATGTCGCGCCCGGGGGTGCCGATGTCGTGGCCTGCGGAAAAGTGCCGGCCCTCACCGCACAACACGATGACCTTGACGCTGTCGTCGTCCACCGCCTGGCGCAAGGCCGCGTCCAGGGCGTAGGTCATCTGCGAGTTCTGCGCGTTGTTGAACGCCGGGCGATTGAGGGTGAGCGTGGCGATACCGTCGGCCACGGCATACAGCACCGGGTCCTGGGTCTCGTACACGGCCGCATCTTCGCGGCTGACGAATTGGCTGTCGCTGCTGTGCATGGTGGTGTCCTCAGGCAGCGCGGATGCCGGGCGGGTTGCCCTTGATCGCGCTGGCACGCAGGCCATGGGGGTCGAGACGGCGGATCAGCGCCAGTTGCTCGGCATTCGGGTGCACGGTCTCGCGCAGCTGCGCCGAGCGCAGCAACGGGAAGCCGGTCTTGTCCTGCACTTCGTCGAAGCTCACGCCCGGGTGCAGGGTGCGCACCTGGGCGGCGCGGCCAGGGCCGTCGAAGTCCAGGGTGCACAGGTCGGTGATGACCTGGCGGATGTCCATCAGGTCGCGGCGCGCGCCCTCGGGCCAGCGCTCGGCCTTGAAGCCGACGCCGGAGACCATGTCCACTTCGCCGCTGACAAACACCCGGGTGCTGTGGTTGGGCACGAAGAACGAGTTGAGATGATTGATGCTGTTGCCCGGCAAGCCACGCACGCCGAGCATCGCGGTGCGCGGTTTGTGGTAGTCGCCGACGCAGGACAGGTTGGTCTGGCCCCAGCGGTCGACCTGGGTCGGCCCGATCATGGCGTGACGGCGGCCGCCCCAGACGCATTCGAACACCCGCTCGAAGCTCAGGTAGCCGCTGTAGCGTGGCGCCTGTTCGCCACGCGGGCCCAGCGGGATCGGCTCCTCGACCAGGAACGCCTCGCTGTCGGTCATCAGCAGCTCGGGGCTGTGGGTGAGCTTGGCAAGGCTGGCGCCCAGGCGCGGAATCACGCCCAGGCCCGAGGCGATGACCTCGCCATTGCCGCGCCAGGCTTCGGCGGCGGCCACGATCAGCAGTTCGGCCAGGGTGAATGCTTGGGTGGTTGTCATACAGGGAATCCTCAGAACACGGGAAGGGGCAAGGCGCCCATGCGCGCGGCGCCGCCGTTGTGCGCCTGGTAGGCCTGCTCGCCGCCGGCCACGCAGGCCTCGACGTAGCGTTGCCAGCCGCCCTCTTCCTGGGCGCTGGCGACATAGCCCTTGAGGTGCTCCAGGTCCCAGCCGTAGTCCGACGGACAAGAGGTCGGGTGGGCACCGAGCGGTGCATGCACCACACCGGTCACCAGGTAACGCTCGAAGGTGTTGCCGCGGGCCTGCTCGGCATCGAGCTGCAGGCGTTCTTCCAGGCGTTCGCACGAGACGAAGCACTGCTTGGCGGCCCGGGCGAACAGGTGGTCGAAATACGGGTCGGGGCCGGTGACCAGGCAGTTGCCCAGGCGGTCGGCGACGTTCACATGCAAGAACGCCACGTCCAGTTCCAGCGCCGGCATGGCCAGCAGCACTTCACCGTCGTCATAGGGCGAGCGGACGGTCTTCAACGCCGGGTTCAGCCGCGTCACATCGGTGGCCAGGCCACAGCGGGTGGGCAGAAACGGCAGGCGCATGCCAGCCGCACGCAGGCCCCACTGGAACATGCCCTCGTCGAGCTCCATCAGCTCCAGCTCGCCCGCCTCGCGGGCTTTGCGGTAGTAGGGTTCAAGCGGGATGGCATCGAGGGTGACGAAGCCGAACACCAGCTTGCGCACCTTGCCGGCCGCACACAGCATGCCGACCTCCGGGCCGCCATAGGCGACCACGGTCAGGTCCTTGACCGGCGAGCGGAGGATTTCCCGGACAATGGCCATCGGCTTGCGCCGCGGCCCCCAGCCACCGAAGCCGATGGTCATGCCGTCGCGCAGCTGGGCGACGGCATCGGCACTGGTCATTTGTTTGTTCATGCTCAACTGCTCCTTACTGCTGGCCGACCGAGAAGTCGTGGCCCCAGATACTCACGCGGGTGAACTCGAAGGCCGAATGCTCGGCCCAGTCGACCTGCAACCCGCCATGGCCGTACTCCAGGTCGAAGCCGGACGGTGTCTTCATGTAGAAACTGGTCATGCGGTCGTTCAGGTGCTGGCCGAGGGTGGCCGACAGCTGCCCGCCATGGGCCTGCAGGCGGTCATGGGCGCGGCCGACCTCGGTCATCGAGTCCACCTCGACCATCACGTGCACGCAGCCGGACGGCACCGGGTACTCGGCCAGCGCCAGGCTGTGGTGGCGCGCATTGGCGCAGTGCAGGAAGTGGATGCGCACCGGCGGCGCCGACGGGTCGGGGCGGAAGTTGAAGATGTCCGACAGGCCGAAGCCGAGCACGTCCTTGGCAAAGGCCAGGGTGGCGTCGAAATCCGGTGCCGGCAGCACGGTGTGGCCAAGGCCCATGTCGCCGGTGACGAAACGCGGCACCCCTTGCGGCGAGACGAACGGCTGGCAGTCGGAGCGGTGGCCCCAGCTCAGCTCATGCTGGTTGCCGGACGGGTCGCTGACGGTGACCAGCGCCTGCACGCCGCGTTGCTCGATGGCCTCACGGCTGCCGACCTGCCAGGCCACGCCGCAGCGTTCCAGGTGCTGCAGGGCCTGGTCGAAGGCCTGCTCGCCCGGCAGCTCCCAGCCACTGGCCAGGTAGCGCGGCGAATCGCCCTCGACCACCAGCATGCGGTAAGGCCGCTCGTCCATCTTCACGTACAGGCCGCCGCCGGGTGCTGCCTGCACCTGCATGCCGAGCACCTGTTCGGCATAGCGTTGCCACTGGCCAAGGTTCTCGATCTGCGCGACGAAGTAGCTCAAACCACGAATGTCGATCATGCCCATGTTCCTCCAGGCTCAAGGGGTTGCCTGGGGGACATTGTGCAAAGCAGCCACGCCGTGCTCATCGTCCGTTGAGACTAAGCGCCATGCGTGGCGCCGAGGGTTGCGGGCCTAGTCCGTTTCAATGATTCGCAGTGATTGGCGTATCCCTAGATTCGGGGTGTTGGGCTGCGTTGCAGCCCTTCGCGGGCAAGCCCGCTCCTACACACCAGCCTAGAGATGCCCCTATGGAGTTCGCTTTCACCGAGGAGCAGTTGCTGATTCGCGACAGCGCCGAGCGTTTCCTCGCCCAGGCCAGCGATTCACACGCGGTACGCGCAGGCATGAGCCGTGCGGCCGATTACGACCCCGAGCTGTGCCGGCAGATCGGCCAGGAGCTGTACTGGCCGGCGCTGCTGGTGCCCGAGGCACACGGTGGCATGGGCCTGGGCTTCGTCGAGCTGGCCGTGCTGCTGGAGCAATGCGGGCGCTTCCTGCTTGGCTCGCCGCTGTTTGCCACCACTTGCCTGGCTACTCCGGCGCTGTTGCTCGCCGACAACCCGGCGCTGCAAGCCCACTGGCTGCCGGCCATCGCCAGCGGCCAGCTGCACGCCACCCTGGCCTGCCCGCTGGAGGCGGGGCAGCTGCAGGCCGAACTGCGCCCCCATGGCGACGGCTACCGCCTCGATGGCTGCCACGCCCAGGTCATCGATGGTGCCCAGGCCGATCTGCTGCTGATCGCCGCACGCCGCCCGGGCAGCAGCGGCGATGAGGGTATCAACCTGTTCGCCGTACCGGCCGATACACCTGGCATAGTACGTACTACATTACGCACCCTCGACCAGACCCGGCGCCTGGCTCGCCTCGACCTGAATCAGGTCGAAGTCACCGAGGCACAACGCCTGTTCGCCCTCGACCAGGCCTGGCCGCTGCTGCAGGCCTCCCAGCGTATCGCCGCCATTGGCCTGGCCGCCGAACAGCTCGGCGGCGCCCAGCAGGCACTGGACCTGACCTTGGCCTACATCGCCGACCGCCACCAGTTCGGCCGCCCGGTGGCCAGTTTCCAGGCCATCAAGCACCGCTGCGCCGACATGATGCTGCACATCGAATGCACCCGTTCGGCGGTGTGGTACGCCGCCTGCGTGGCCCGCGAATACCTGGCCGCAGACGGCGACCCGGTGGTGCGCGGTGAACTGCTTGGCGCGGCAGCCACCGCCAAGGCCCATGCCAGCGAGACGTTCTTCCACTGTGCGGCCGAGTCGATCCAGTTGCACGGCGGCGTCGGTTTCACCTGGGAATACGACCCGCACCTGTACTTCAAACGCGCCAGGGCCAGCGAGCAGCTGCTGGGCAACCCGGCCTGGCACCGTGAATGCCTGGCCACCGAACTGCTGGGAGCACGCCCATGAAAATCGGTTTCAGCAAGGCAGATGAAGCGTTCCGCCACGAGGTCGCCAGCTGGCTGGCGGCGCACCTGCAAGGTGAGTTCGCCCAGCTGCGATTTCGCGGCGGCCCTGGCGACGAACACAGCTACCCGGCCGAGCGCAAAGCCTGGGAGCGGGAACTGGCGGGCGGTGGCTGGGTTGGAGTGGGTTGGCGCGAGGAAGACGGTGGGCGTGGCCTGAGCATCAGCCAGCAGGTGATCTTCCACGAGGAATACGCCCGCGCCGGCGGCCCCGGGCGCATGGGCCACATCGGCGAAGGGCTGGTCGGCCCTACCCTGGCCGCCTTCGGCACACTCGAGCAACGTCAGCGCCTGCTGCCGGGCATCCTCAAGGGCGAGGCGTTCTGGTGCCAGGGCTATTCCGAGCCCGGCGCAGGTTCGGACCTGGCCAACGTCCAGACCCGCGCCCGCCTCGATGCCAGCGGCGAGCGCTGGCTGATCAGCGGGCAGAAGGTCTGGACCTCGCTGGCCCATGAGGCCGACTGGTGCTTCGTGCTGGCCCGTACCGAGCCGGGCAGCGTCGGCCATCAGGGGCTGTCGTTCCTGCTGGTGCCGATGGCCCAGGCGAACATCCGCGTGCAGCCGATCCAGCAGCTGACTGGCACCAGCGAGTTCAACGAAGTGTTCTTCGACCAGGCCGAGACTGCGGCAAACAATCTGGTCGGCCAGCCCGGCGAGGGCTGGAAGATCGCCATGGCCCTGCTGGGCTTCGAACGCGGGGTGTCCACCCTGGGCCAGCAGATGCAGTTTCACAACGAGCTGGAAGAGGTGTTGCGCATCGCCCGCGCCAACGGCGCCGCCCGTGACCCGCTGCTGCGCCAGCGCCTGGCCCAGGCCTGGTCGGGGCTCAAGGTGCTGCGCTACAACTCGCTGCGCATGCTCTCCGGGCCGCAGGACGGCAGCCTGGCGCGTGAAGCGATGATCTACAAGCTGGCCTGGTCGAGCTGGCACGTCGAGCTGGGCAAGCTGGCCATGGATGTGCTGGGGGATGCTGCTGAAGTGCTGGACAGCGCGCCGTATGGGTTGAGCCGGTTGCAGTCGCTGTTCCTGTTTGCTCGGGCGGATACGATTTACGGGGGGAGTAACGAGATTCAGCGCAATGTGATTGCCGAACGGGCGCTGGGCATGCCGCGGGAGGTGAAGGGGCGCTAAAACCCTGGGGCCGCTTTGCGGCCCATCGCAGGCAAGCCAGCTCCTACACCGACCGCACCGCCTTCAAGTCATGCGCTGTACCTGTGGGAGCTGGCTTGCCTGCGATGGGCTGCAAAGCAGCCCCAGGGTCGCTACTAACGAACGCGAATCTTCGGGTCCCCCGCCCCACGCCGCATGGCCTGCAAAAAGCCCTCCAACGGCGCCGGCTCGGCAATCTGTGGCAGGGCATCCTTGTCCGGCCGCTGGGCCCAGAACGCATCCCACGACGGAAACAGCTCGTGAAAGCTCCCGGCATAAGGCTCACGCCCCGGCCAGCGCATCTTCAGGCCACCAATCGGCGGCTTGTTCAAGTCAGTCGCGTACCAGTAGCACGGCAGCCGCCGGCGGAAGCACCAGCGCCCGTCGATGCGCTCGTAATCGTCCCAGTACAGCATCTGCATGATCACCCACTCCGGCCCGGTTTCATGCTCGTTCTTCGAATACACCACACCGGTGGCGTGGTCGGCATCGCTGAACTCGATGATGTGCTGGCCCAGGTGGTGCGAGGTGCCGTGGAACTGCTGGCGCATGGTCTCGTCGAGCCAGGCCTTGAGGTGCGCGCGGCCGAACTTGTCGCGGCCGACCCGCACGTCTTCGGCAAAGCAGTTGGCCATGGCGTCCATGTCACGCATGTCCAGGGCCAGCGCGTACTTGCCGGCCAGCTGGCGGATCGCGTCCAGCGACTCCAGGCGGTCGATGCGCTCCAGCAGCGCGGTGCTCTCAAGGGCCGTCATTCCAGCACCGTGTACAGGTCCGAGCCGCGTCCGCCGTCCACCGCCAGGCTCGCCCCGGTCACGTACGAGGCCTCGTCGCTGGCCAGGAACAGGATGGCATTGGCCAGCTCCTGCGGCAGGCCGACCCGGCGCATGGGGATGACCTTCTCGGTATTGGCCCGCGCCTTGGCGTCGCCGAGCATGCCTGCGGTTGCCGGGGTGTCGACAACCCCTGGAATTATCACGTTGCAGCGGATGTTGTCCGCCGCGCCTTCGCTGGCCGCGGCCCGGCTGAAGTTGATCACCGCCGCCTTGGCGGCGCAATAGCCGGCCATCCAGGCGGTGCCGAACAGGCCGCAGATCGAGGCGATGTTGACGATCGAGCCGCCCTTGCCCTTCATCAGCTGCATCGCCGTGCGCGTGCCCCAGAACGTGCCATCCACGGTGGTGGCGAAGTTGGCGTGCCAGTCGGCGGTGCTCATGCCGTCGATGCCGCCCCAGGTGTAGGCCATGGCGTTGTTGACCAGGATGTCGAGGCCGCCATGGCGCTGCGCGGTGGCTTGCAGCGCGGCGACATAGGCCTGCTCGTCACTGACGTCGGCCACCGCCACCTCGGCGCAACCACCACGGGCGAGGATCTGCTCGCGCACCCCTTCGAGTGGCTCGCGGCGCCGCCCACACAGCACCACCAGGGCGCCCTCTTCGGCGAAGCGCAGTGCGGTCGCCTCGCCAATGCCGGAGCCGGCCCCGGTGACGAAGGCGATCTTGCCTTGCAGACGTTTGTTCATCGGTTGCGCTCCTGTCAGATAAACGCCATGCCGCCGTTGACGGCGATGTTCTGCCCGGTGATGAAGCTGGCGTCATCACTGGCCAGGAACACCGCCACCCGGGCGATCTCGTCGGTTTCGCACATGCGCCCCAGCGGCACGTTCTTCAGCAGCGCCTGCATGTGTTCATCGGCAATGCCGGCCATCATCGGCGTGTTGGTCGGGCCCGGCACCAGGGTGTTGACGCGGATGCCCTGGGCCGCCAGTTCACGGGCGATAGAGCGGGTCAGGCCCATCACTGCGGCCTTCGAGGCGCAGTAGTGGCTTGGCCCTTCTCCGGTCAGCGCGGCGGTGCTCGACAGGTTGATCAGCACGCCCTGGCGCTGGCCCTTGAGCATCAGCCGGGCGCCTTCGCGGCAGCACTGGAAGGTGCCGCCCAGGTTGACCCCGATCACCCGTGCCCAGCTGTCGTCCGGCGTGTCGAGGAAGGCATCGAGGGCGCCGACGCCAGCATTGTTGACGACGATGTCCAGGCCGCCGAAATGCGCTTCGACCTGGCCCATGGCATCGGCCACCGACGCGGCATCGGCGACGTTGCAGCCCAGCGCCAGGACCTTTTCGCCGAGGTCGGCAAGGCTCGCAGCGAGCGCGGCCTGGTTGAGGTCGACCGCCACCACGTTCGCCCCTTCGGCGACGAAGCGGCGCACGATGGCCTGGCCCATGCCCTGCCCGGCACCGGTGACGAAGGCCACCTTGTTCTGCAGTTTCATAGCGTTCTCCTTGGTTGACGCCTTTTGGTCTTCACCATCATTGGGCGCCAGCCAGCGCCGAACATCGTCCGATAGGACTAGCGGCGAGCGTGCCTCGTGGTCCGGATGGACGATGCCGGCCCGCACCGGGCGGCACAGGATCAAGGGCGCAAACCCATTCGTTAACTGGAGAACCGGCATGAACCAACCCGTCGACCTGCCCTTGCCCACCGGCCACTACGCCACCCTGGCCAACGGCCTGCGCCTGCATTACCTGGACGAAGGCCAGGGCCCGGTGGTGCTGTGGCTGCACGGCAGCGGCCCGGGCGCCAGCGGTTTCAGCAACTTCAAGGGCAACTACCCGCAACTGGTGGCGGCCGGCTACCGCAACATCCTGCTCGACCTGCCCGGCTTCGGCCGCTCGGACAAACCCGACGATGTGCGCTACGAGCTGGACTTCTTCGTCGATTGCCTGGCGGCACTGCTCGACCAGCTCGGCATCGAGCGCTGCACCGTGCTCGGCAACTCCCTGGGCGGCGCCATTGCCCTGGGCCTGGCCCTGCGCCTGCCACAACGGGTGGAGCGCCTGATCCTGCTGGCCCCAGGCGGTGTCGAGGAGCGTGAGACCTACTTCCAGATGCCCGGCATCCTGCGCATGGTCGGGCTGTTCAATGCCGGCCCCATCGGCCTCGAGGAAATGCGCAGCATGATGCGCCTGCAGCTGTTCGACGACTCGATCCTGCCGGAAGAACTGCTGCTGGAGCGGGTGGCGGTGGCGGTGACCCAGCCGAAGAACCTGTTCAGCACCATGCTGGTGCCGAACATGCGCGCGCGGTTGGGCGAGATCGAATGCCCGATCCTCGGGTTCTGGGGCAGCAACGACAATTTCAACCCGGTCAGCGGCGCCCAGTACATCATCGACGGGGCACGCCAGGCGCGGTTCATCGTGCTCAACCGCTGCGGGCACTGGGTGCAGGTGGAGCATCGCGAGCTGTTCAACCGCAGCTGCCTGGAGTTCCTGCAGCACGGTTGATGGACTAAATCGGGCGCTGATTTGTGTAGGAGCGGCCTTGTGTCGCGAAAGGGCTGCGAAGCAGCCCCAGGATTTCAAGGTCGCTGCATCAATTGCTGGGGCCGCTTTGCGGCCCTTTCGCGACACAAGGCCGCTCCTACAAAAAGCAATGCGGTCTCTGGTCAGCCGGCAGCGCGCTGACTGTTGAGCTGGGCATCCCCCGGCTGCCCGAGCACACAGGAAGTGCCACCCGGGGTATACATCATCGCCACGCAGCGGTTGCACGCCGTGCAGATCGAGTTGCGGCTCGCGCCACTGGCCAGCTTGTTCACATAATCAGGCTCGGCAATCAGCACCCGCCCCATGGCTACAAGGTCGAAGCCCTCGGCCATCACCTGCTCGATGCTCGCCAGGCTCTTGGCCCCGCCCAGGTAGGCCAGGGGCATCTTCACCGCCGCACGCACCTTGCGCGCATGTTCCAGCAGGTACAGCTCGCGAAATTCCACCACCGGGTCCATGCGCCGCTGCAGCGCCATCGCCAGGGCAATCAGCGGGTTCTTCTGCTGCACGCGGTTTTCCTTGGGGAACGACGAGCCGAACATGGTGGTGATCGACTCGGCATTCATCCCGGCGCTGAGCACCAGCAGGTGCGCGCCCTCCTGCTCCAGCATGCGGGCGATCTGCGCGCCGTCCTCGGCACTGTTGCCGGCGCGCACACCCTCGGTGATGCTGTACTTGCACACCACCGCCAGGTCCTGGCCGACCGCATCCAGCACCGCCCGCAGCACCCGGCGCGGGAAGCGCAGGCGGTTTTCCAGGCTGCCGCCGTACTGGTCGCGGCGCTTGTTGTACAGCGGCGAGATGAACTGGCTGAGCAGGTAGCCGTGGCCCATGTGGATTTCCACGGCGTCGAAACCAGCCTCGCGGGCCAGCCGTGCGCCCTGGGCAAAATCGCGCACCACCTGCTGCATGTCGGCTTCGTTCATCGCCTGCTTGAGAAACATGCCGCTCATCATGCCGATCTTGTTGAAGCCGCCACTGGCCGACAACGGCCTGGGCGTGGCGCGCTCGCGGATGAAGGTGAAGCAGCCGCCGTGGGTGATCTGCGCGCTGGCCTTGCCGCCTTCGCGGTGCACTGCATCGGTCAGGGCCTTGAAATGTGGCAGGCTGTCGCGTTCGAGGATCAGCTGGTTGGGCAGCGTGCGGCCGTCGCGGCTGACCGCGCAGTAGGCCACGGTGGTCAGCGCCACGCCGCCGCTGGCCAGGCCCGCATGCAGCTTGGCCAGTTGCCGCGACGGCACGCCCTGGGCGCTCATGCCCTCGTTGGTGGCGGCCTTGATGAAGCGGTTTTTCAAAGTCAGCGGGCCAATGCTGACCGGGCTGAACGGCGATCGATCGGGGTTCTGGTGCATGTCAGGCCTCGTTCTGGTTGTACTGGGCTCAGAAGGTGTATTTGGCGTTGAACGACAGGTAGTCGCGGTCCGCCAGTAGGCGGCCCTGGGCGACGTCCGGGGAGCTCAGGTAGGCGACGTAGGTCAGGCCGACCTGGAAGTTGCCCAGGTACTTGAAGTCGCCGCCGACGGTCAGGCGCTTCTCGGCACGGCCCAGGCCCTGGTAGGCGCTGCCGTCGACGTTCTGCTGCCAGACCACCCGGGTGGTCAGGTCCAGGCCGTCGGCGATCGACGGATAGTCCATATAAGCGCCCACCCCGAGCAGGGTCGAGCCGCGAGTCTGGGTCTTGGACTGGAAGTCGTCGAAGCGGCCGTCGACACCCGCACCGCCCCCTGTGATGACCAGGGTGTCGACGCCCTCGATGTACTGGTGCACCACTTCACCCATGACGGTGGTCTGCTGGGCCAGCCAGCTCGGGCCGAGGATGTACGAGGCATTGAGGTTGCCCTGCCAGATCTGCCCGGTGGTTGGCGCGCCGTTGTTCAGGTACACCGAGGCGCCGTTGCGGTAGCTGAGGTCGCCGGCGTACTGCACCGCATCGCCGACCTTGGAGCTGAAGCTCACCCCGGTCAGCTCGACGTCCTCGAAGTAGCCCAGGCGGTAGGCCGGCGCCGCCCCGGTATTGGCGCGGGCGCTGATGCGCGGGTTCGACGAGTACTGGGTCTGCCCGGTGAAGTCGAAGTACAGCGAACCGACCCGCTCGTGGTAGCGGTAGTGGAACAGCCCTACCTCGGTGTTCTCGGTGACCCGGTAGCGCACGCCCATACCCCACTGGCCACCGTCACGGGGCTTGACCTCGCCGGCATAGTTGACGCCGGTGAAGCTCTTGTCGGGCAGGCTGTCGATGGCCCCGGCATTGAGCCGGAAAAATTCCGCGCCCGGGCCAAAGTAGTCGCTGCCAAAGTAGTCGCCGACCGGGTTGAGCTCGGTTTTCTCCCACTCGTACTGGTAGAAGCCGACCAGCGCCAGGTCTTCGTTCAGCGACCACGAGGCCGACACCTGCCCCACCGGCAGGTAGGCGTCTTTGGCCTCGGTGCCGGGCACGTTGAACTTGGTTGCGTCCACCGGCGCCTGGCCCTGGCTGATGTTGGCCCAGAACAGGCTCTCGCCCCAGGCCACCAGGTGGCGGCCGGCCTTGAGCGACAGGTACTGGGTATCGCCCAGCTCGTAGTTGCCATACACATAGGCATCGAGCAGGCGCGCCTTGCTGCCACTCAGGCGCCGGGTGTCCTCGACGAACGCGTCGGGGCGGCCGACCTTGTTCACCGTCTGTGGCGAGTCGTTGGCGTTGCGCTGGTGGTAGACGTCGTCATAGAAGTGGCTGCCACGGACCACGGCGCCAACGTTGTCATGGCGCAGGCGCAGTTCGCCGAACAGGCTGAGGCGGTTGGTGATCAGCGAACCACGCTTGAAGTTACGCGTGCCGTCGTCGTTGTTGATGTCGTTCAGGTACTGGTTGGCCTGCTTGGCAGTACGCATCGATGCCGTGTAGTTGACGGTGAGGGATGAATCGAGGGTAGTGTCCTCGCCCAGCTCCAGGGTCGGCCCGGCACTGGCGCCGCCACTGGCAAGGCCCATGGCCACGACCAGCCAGCGGCGCCGGGCCTGGCCCGTGTTCGCGGTAGACATGCTGCTCTCCTTTGTTGTTATTGTTTTCGTCCGTAGCGGTACTTTCAGGCCTGGGCCACGGCATGCCTCAGGTCGTTCTTGGCGACCTTGTTCGACGGGTTCAGCGGCAGTGCCGCGAAGAACCGCACCTGGCGCGGCACCTTGTAGTTGGCCATGCGCTCGCGGCTCCAGCCGATCAGCGCTTGCTCATCGAGCTGCTGCCCCTCGCGCAGCACCACGCAGGCGCACCCCACCTCGCCCATGCGTGCATCGGCAATGCCGATCACCGCCACCTGGGCGATGGCCGGATGGGCCAGCAGTGCGGCCTCGATCTCCGCCGGGTAGCAGTTGAAGCCGCCGACGATGTACATGTCCTTGAGGCGGTCGGTGATGGCCAGGTTGCCCTCTGGGTCCAGGCGACCGACATCGCCGGTGTGCAACCAGCCCTCGGCGTCGATCGCCTCGGCGGTGGCGGCCGGGTCCTGGAAGTAGCCCTGCATGACGTGGAAGCCGCGCAGGCAGATTTCCCCGGTTTCACCCTGGGCCACGGCGTGGTTGGCGGCATCGCGGATGCTCACTTCGGTGCCCGGCAACGGCCGCCCGCTGGTGCCGGCAATGACCTCGGCCGGTGCCTGCGGGTCGCACAGGGTGGCCAGGCCACCGCACTCGGTCAGGCCATAGGCGGTGGTCACCACGCTGAAACCCAGCTCGTTGCGCATGCGTTCGATCAGGCTCGGCGGGATGCTCGCCGAGCCGGTCACGGCAATGCGCAGGCTGGACAGGTCGGTTTCGGCCAGGCGCGGGTGGGCCAGCAACGACAGGTACAGGGTCGGCGCCCCGGGCAGCACGCTGATGCGCTCGCGGGCAATGCGCTGGAATACCGCCTCGGCATCGAACACGGCGTGCGGCAGGATGGTCGCCCCGGCGATCAGGCAGGTCAGCCAGCCGGCCTTGTAGCCAAAGGCATGGAAGAACGGGTTGACGATCAGGTAGCGGTCGCCCGGCATCAGCCCCAGCACCCGCACGTACTCGGCAAAGGCCCGCAGGTTCTGGCCATGGGCGCTCATTACGCCCTTGGGCTTGCCAGTGGTGCCCGAAGTGAACAGCAGGTCGCAGATCGATTCTGGCTGGATGCTCAGGGCCCGGCGCCTGGCCGTCAGCGGCTCGATGGTCGCGGCGCCGAGCAGAAAGCGTTCATGGCTCAGGTCGTGCGCGGCGACGGCGTGGTCGCAGGCAAAGATCACCTGGTGCTCCAGGGTCGCCGGGCGATGGGGTGCGAGCAGCGCCGGGTAGTCAACATCGAGGAAGCGCTGCTGCACGAACAACACCCGGCAGCCGCTGCGGGCCAGCACGTCCGCCGCTTCGGCGCCCTTCATGCGGGTGTTGACCGGCACCAGCACCGCGCCGGCGCAGTGGATGCCCAGCGCGGCGAGGATCCACTCGCGGCTGTTGGGCGCCCACAGGCCGACCCGGTCGCCCGGCTGGATGCCCAGCGCCATCAGCCCGCGAGTCACCTGCAGTACCTGCTCGGGCAGGTCGGCATAGTCCAGGCATTGGCCGTGCTCTTCGATGGCGACATGGCCGGCAAAACGCTGTGCGCTGTCGAACAGCAGGCGGGCGATGGTGGCCGGCGCAGCGGCCGGCGCTTGGGAGGTAGCGAAGTTCGGGTTCATGCAAGGCTCACTCATCGGCATCACTCGGGAAAGCGGATACGCAGCACCGGGCTGGTGGGCACGGCCTGGCAGGCCAGGATCCAGCCTTCGGCCAGCTCGTCGGCATCCAGGGCATCGTTGTGCAGCAACTCGACCGCGCCGCTCTCCAGGGTGCACATGCACGAGGCGCAGCCGCCCACGCGGCAGGCGCTGGGCGGTTCGAGGCCGGCGCGCTGCATGGCATCGAGCAGGGTCTCGCCGCTGGCGCAGTCCAGCGCATGGTCTTCGCCGTCCAGGCGCACCGCCAGCTGCGCGGCCATCGCCGCCTCGCTGTGGCTGGCCTGGGGCAGCTCGCCTTCACCGGGCAGCGAGACGAAGCGCTCCACATGCACGCGCGCACTGGGCATGCCGAGGCTGGCCAGCGCCTGCACGGCAGCGTCCATGAACGGCCCCGGGCCACAGATGAACGCCTGGGCATCGACCATCGGCCGGGCCAGCTCGGCCAGCTGGGCCACGGCCGGCACGCCTTGCACCGAGTCGAGCCAGTGCACCACCTGCAGGCGCTGCGGGTGGGCCGCCGCAAGCAAGCGCAACTCATCGCGGAAGATCACCGACTGTTCGTCACGGTTGGCGTAGATCAGCAGGACCCGCGCCTGCCCGGCCAGCAGCGCCGAACGCAGGATCGACAGCACCGGCGTGACGCCGCTGCCGCCACCGAACAGCAGCAGGTCAGCTTGCAGGTCGCGGGGCACGAACACCCCGGCCGGCGGCAGCACCTGCAGGGTCTGGCCTGCCTGCAACTCCTCGCACAACCAGTTCGAGGCACGGCCGTCGCGCACACGCTTCACGGTCACCCGCAGCGGCTCATCGAGCAGCGGCGTGCTCGACAGCGAGTAGCAGCGCGGCAGCCAGCCGCCGTCGTATGGCACCCGCAGGGTCAGGAACTGGCCGGGTTTGTAGTGAAAGCGCTCGGCCAGCGACGCGGGCACGTCGAACACCAGCGAACGGGCATCGGCGGTTTCTTCGATCACCCGCGCCACACGCAAGGCAAGATAGTCATTCATGGTCAGGTACTCGCTGTCCCTGGCTCAGACGAACGGGTCCGGGTTGGGCAGGCCCAGCTGCACCGCGCCGAAACTGCGCCCGTAGGCCATGAAGTTGTTGGCGATATGCCCGCGCGCCTGGTGCAGGTCGCGGAACAGCCGCGCCACCGGGTTGCTGTTGTACAGGCCCGAGGCGGCCATGCTGCGCAGCAGGTCGCTGATGCGCTCGGCACAGATGTTGGTGACGTAGGACGACTGGTAGCGGTACAGCAGGCGCGTTTCGGTGTCCGGGTACTCGCCGGCGCGGGCCAGTTGCATCAGGTGCTCGTAGTTGCGTTCCAGCACCAGCTTCAGGCTGTCGACGGTGATCACCGCCTCGGCTACCGCCGTTTGCGCGACCGGGTCGTCGGCGGTGCGCGCACCGTGCTTGCCGATGTGCTGGGCGGCGTTGTCGCGGAAGGTATCGATCGCTCCTTGCAGGGCGCCGATGGCCGAGGTCGAGACCGCACGGGAAAACACCTGGGCGAACGGGATCGCGTAGATCGGGTTGGTGTTCACCAGGCGCCCCGGGGTCGCTTCGATCTGCCAGTTGTTGGTGCGCTGCACGCGATGGGCCGGAACGAAGGCATCCTCGACCACGATGTCGTGGCTGCCGGTGCCGCGCAGGCCGAGCACATCCCAGTTGGGCTCGATACGGTAGTCGGCGCGGGGCAGCAGGAAGGTGCCGTGCTCGCTGGCAAAATCACCGTCGGCCGGCAGAATGCCGCCGAGCAGCACCCACTGGCAGTGCTCGCTGCCGCTGGAGAAGCCCCAGCGCCCGCTGATGCGGTAGCCACCGGGTACCACGCTGACCTTGGCCGCTGGCATGTAGGTCGAGGAAATCAGGGCGCCATGGTCCTGCTCCCAGACCTCGCGCTGGGCCTCGATCGGGTAGCGCGCCACCTGCCACGGGTGCACGCCCATCACGCCGTAGACCCAGGCGGTCGACATGCAGCCTTCACCGAGGATCATCTGGATTTCGAAGAACGTCCGCGGGTCCACTTCATAGCCACCAAAGGCGCGCGGTTGCAGGGCGCGCAGCAGGCCGGCCGACTGCAGTTCGGCGATGGTCTGGTCGGGGATGCGCAGGTCGCGTTCGGCCTGCGCTGCACGCTCCTTGAGCTGCGGCACCATGCGCCGCGCACGTTCGATCAGTTCGACTTCTTCCTGGGTCTTTTCTCGCAAGCTGTGCATCACTGGTCTCTCCCGGTCTCGCTGCGCCACTGCGCGAGCTGGGATCGATCATCGGGGCGCCCAGGCAATCGATCATCGTCAAAGCGGACTAGTGCCGGCGCGCCCTGGGCGCTAGTCCGTTGAGACGATGACGGGGGCGGCCGGCATGGCCATAGTCGGTGCCATCGACAGCCCTGAGAAGGAGATACCGTCATGAGCATCCTGCAGCGATTTCGTATCGACGGCGGCGTCGCCATTGTCACCGGCAGCGGCCGTGGCATCGGCCGGGCCATCGCCCTGGCCTATGCCGAAGCCGGCGCCGATGTGGTCTGCGCCGCCCGTTCGCTGGACGATGTGCAAGCGGTGGCCGAGGAGATTCGCGCCCTGGGGCGCAATGCCCTGGCCTTCGCCTGCGATGTCAACGACAGCGAGCAGCGCCAGGCGCTGGTGCGCCAGAGCCATGAGCACCTTGGCCGCATCACCCACCTGGTCAACAACGTTGGCGGCGGTGGCCCCAATGACCCGCTGAGCCTGAGCCCGGAGCAGTTCGACGAGATCCTGCGCTTCAACGTGTCCAGCGCCTACGCGTTCTGCCAGCTGTGCGTGCCGCTGATGCGCGACGCCGGTGGTGGCAACATCGTCAACATCAGCTCGGTGGCGGCGCGCTACTCGCAGCGCCACTTCAGCGCCTATGGCACGGCCAAGGCGGCGCTCAGCCACCTGACCCGCCTGCTGGCCCAGGACTTCGCACCTCAGGTGCGGGTCAACGCCGTAGCCCCCGGCCCGACCCTCACCGCCGCGCTGAACAGTGTGATGCCGGCCGCCATGCGCCAAGCCATGGAGGCCAACACCCCGCTCAAGTGCCTGGGCAGCCCCGAAGACATCGCCGCCGCTGCGCTGTACCTGGCCTCGCCGGCTTCAGGCTGGGTCACCGGCAAGATCATCGACGTCGACGGTGGTGCCGACTCCAGCGTCTGGGTCGGCTGACCCACGGTTTCCTTGGCCGGCCCTCCTTTGCTCGGGCCGGCTTTTTTATTCCCGAAAGCAGTTGCCCTTGAAAAAGAGAATCCTGCCATGGACGCCCACCTGATCACCGCGCTCGGCAACGAACTGTTCGACGCCCTGCGCGGCCGCCATACCCTGCAACCGCTGACCCGCCGCTACCCTGAGCTGACCCTCGACCAGGCCTACCGCATCTCGCTGGCCTTCCTGCAGCGCCGCGAGGCCCTGGGCGAGCGCGTGGTCGGCAAGAAGATCGGCGTGACCAGCCGCGCCGTGCAGGAAATGCTCGACGTGCACCAGCCGGACTTCGGCTTTCTCACCGACGCCATGCAGGTCGAGGACGGCAGCGCCGTCAGCCTCGCCCGGCACCAGCTGATCCAGCCGCGCGCCGAAGGCGAGATCGCCTTCATCCTCGGCGAAGACCTGCACGGCCCGGGCATCACCGCCGAGGACGTGCTGGCCGCGACCCAGTGGGTGATGCCGTGCTTCGAGATCGTCGATTCGCGCATCGACAACTGGCAGATCCGCATCCAGGACACCGTGGCCGACAACGCCTCGTGCGGCGTGTTCGCCCTCGGCACGCAACGCCTCGACCCGCGCACGCTGGACCTGGCCAAGGTGCAGATGCAACTGCTGAAGAACGGCCAGCCGGCCGGCAGCGGCCTGGGCTCGGCGGTCCAGGGCCACCCCTGCGCGGCAGTGGCCTGGCTGGCCAACACCCTGGGCGAGCTGGGCATCCCGTTCCGCCGTGGCGAAATCATTCTTTCCGGCGCCCTGGCGCCGCTGGTGCCGGTGACTGCCGGCGACCGTATCAGCCTGAGCATGAGCGGGTTGGGCCAGTCCAGCCTGCGCTTCGTGCCCTGACCTTTGCGTGGAGCGTTGAACATGAGCAAGAAAATCCGATGTGCGTTGATCGGGCCGGGCAACATCGGCACCGACCTGCTGTACAAACTCAAGCGCAGCGAAGTGCTGGAGCCGGTCTGGATGGTGGGCATCGACGCCAGCTCCGAAGGCCTGGCACGGGCCCGCGAACTGGGCCTGAAAACCACCGCCGACGGCGTCGACGGCCTGTTGCCGCATGTGCTGGACGACAACATCCAGATCGCCTTCGATGCCACCTCGGCCTACGTGCACGCGCAAAACAGCCAGAAGCTCAACGCCCTGGGCGTGCTGATGATCGACCTCACGCCAGCGGCCATCGGCCCCTACTGCGTGCCGCCGGTCAACCTCAAGGCCAACCTCGGGCTGGGGGTGATGAACGTCAACATGGTCACCTGCGGTGGCCAGGCGACCATCCCGCTGGTGGCGGCGGTGTCCAGCGTGCAGCCGGTGGCCTACGCCGAGATCATCGCTACCGCAGCGTCGAAATCGGTGGGCCCGGGCACGCGCAAGAACATCGACGAATTCACCCGCACCACCGCCAGCGCCGTGGAACAGGTGGGCGGCGCCCGACTGGGCAAGGCGATCATCATCATCAACCCGGCCGAGCCGCCGCTGATCATGCGCGACACCGTGCACTGCCTGACCGACGAAGAGCCGGACCAGCCGGCGATCCGTGCTGCGATCGAGGCGATGATCGAACAGGTCCAGCGCTACGTGCCGGGCTACCGGCTGGTCAACGGGCCGGTGTTCGACGGCAAGCGCGTGTCGATCTTCATGGAGGTGGAAGGCCTGGGCGACTACCTGCCGCGCTATGCCGGCAACCTCGACATCATGACGGCGGCAGCGGCGCGTACCGCCGAGCTGTACGCCGAAGCCATCCTCAAGGGCGAGCTGCTGCTGCGCTCTGCCCCCACTGCCCTGGCCTAAGGAACCGACCATGGACCTCAACGGCAAACGCATTACCGTACATGACATGTGCCTGCGCGACGGCATGCACCCCAAGCGCCACCAGATCAGCCTCGATGAGATGCAGCGCATCGCCTGCGGCCTGGATGCCGCCGGAGTGCCGCTGATCGAGGTGACCCACGGCGATGGCCTGGGCGGCAGCTCGGTCAACTATGGCTTCCCCGCCCACAGTGACGAGGCCTACCTGTCGGCGGTGATCCCGCTGATGAAACAGGCCAAGGTCTCGGCGCTGCTGCTGCCGGGCATCGGCACGGTGGAGCACCTGAAGATGGCCCACGGCCTGGGCGTGAGCACCCTGCGGGTGGCCACCCACTGCACCGAGGCCGATGTCAGCGAACAGCACATCGCCCATGCCCAGCACCTGGGCATGGACACCGTGGGCTTCCTGATGATGGCGCACATGAACAGCGCCGAAGGCCTGGCTACCCAGGGCAAGCTGATGGAGAGCTATGGTGCCAACTGCATCTACCTGACCGATTCGGCGGGCTACCTGCTGCCGCACCAGGTCAGCGAGCGGGTGGCGGCGATGCGCGCCGCGCTGCGCCCGGAGACCGAGATCGGCTTCCATGGCCACCACAACCTGTCGATGGGCGTGGCCAACTCGATTGCCGCGATCGCCGCCGGTGCCAACCGTATCGACGCGGCCTGCGCGGGGTTGGGCGCCGGTGCCGGGAATACGCCGATGGAGGTGCTGGTGGCGGTGTGCAAGCGCATGGGCATCGACACCGGGGTGGACGTGTTCGCCATCCAGGACGTGGCCGAGGACCTGGTGGTGCCGATCATGGACTTCCCGATTCGCAGCGACCGCGATGCACTGACCATGGGTTATGCCGGGGTGTATGGCTCGTTCCTGCTGTTTGCCAAGCGGGCCGAGCAGAAGTATGGGGTTTCGGCGCGGGAGATCCTGGTAGAAATGGGCCGACGCGGGATGGTCGGCGGGCAGGAGGACATGATCGAAGATACCGCGATGACCCTGGCCAAGCGCCGGGCCTGATTTGTAGGAGCGGCCTTGTGTCGCGAAAGGGCTGCGCAGCAGCCCCGGGATTTTGGTGTAAATGGTGGAATAGCTGGGGCTGCTGCGCAGCCCTTTCGCGACACAAGGCCGCTCCTACAAGGATTGCGACAGCCTTATCAGCGCCAGTCGGCGACGATTCCGTGCTCCAGGGCCAAACCCTGCGCGGCCACCGTCCGCCGTTGGTACTGCTGCGCCTGCGGGTCGGTGGCCAGCCACAGCATCACCGCCGCCGGCACCTCGGGCGGTGCGCTACCAGCGCGCAAGGCAATCACCCCCTGCTCGCCGATGGTCACCTTCAACGCCTCGGTGGTTACCACGCCAGGGTTCAGGGTATAGGCCCGAATCCCCCGCTCGCCCAGCTCGGTCGACAGAATGCCCGACAGCCGCGACACGGCCGCCTTGCCGGCACCGTAGGCATAGCCCCAGCCACCCTTGTCCGCCGCCACCGGCGGGTCGCTTTCGCCGGCGCCGGAGGTGACGTTGATCACCACCCCGCCGCCCTGCCCCAGCATCCGCTGCACCACTGCCTGGGTCAGCAGCAGGGGCGTGAGGATGTAGCCCTTGAACATCCGCTCCAGGGTATCCGGCTGCAGCGCCAGGAAGGTCGAGTTGAGGTCGCTGCCCTGGTAGATGGCATTGTTCACCAGCACATCGATGCGCCCAAACTCCGCCAACACCGCCGCACAGGCCTGCTCGGCCGTGGCGCTGTCGAGCAGGTCCATCGGCACCACCAGGGCGCGTGCGCCCAGCGCCCGGATCGCCTCGGCGGTGCCATTGAGGCTGCCGGACAACGGCGCCCCTGCGCCATCGCGCAGGGCGTGCTGGTGCTGCTCGCCCTCCTCGAGGGTGCGTGCGCTGATCGCCACGTGGTAACCGGCACGGGCAAACGCCAGCGCCGCCGCACGGCCGATGCCACGGCTGGCACCGGTAATGAAGGCCACTTTGTTCATAGGGAGTCCTTGTCAGAAACGCGGTGCACGCACCATCGCGTCCATGCCGCCATCGATGAACACCACGCTGCCATGGACGAACTGCGCCTGCTCGGACTGCAGAAACGCCACCAGCGCGGCGATTTCCTCCGGGCGCCCGGAGCGCCCCAGCGGCGCGACAAACTCGCGCACCGCCTTGCCGAAGCGCGCATCGTCCAGCGACGCCTGGTGCAACGGCGTCTGCACCGCGCCTGGCGCCACCACGTTCAGGCGCATGCCACGCTGGCCCCACGCCGAGGCAAGGCTTCTGGCATGCTGGGTGATGGCATATTTGGAACAGGCATAGGCCACATGGGGCTGGCCCAGGCCATTGGCCAGGTCCAGCGCCCGCGCTTCGTCGGCGTCGAGCATGGCGCCGGTCATCGCCTGCTGCTCGGCGCCCGGCTGGGTGGCGGCCACCGAACCGATCACCAGCGCCGCCGGGTTGCGCCCGCGTGCCAGGGCACCTTGCAAACCTTCGAGCAACTGGCTCACGCCAAAGTAGTTGACCGCCAGTATCAACCCGCAGGACGGCGCGGTCACGCCAACCCCGGCGCAACAGACCAGGCCGTCGAGCACCCCGCCGCAACGTTCAAGTACCTCGGCAACGGCCGCTGCGCGCCCTTGCGCGGTGGAAAGGTCGGCCACCACTTCGGCACCGGCACGGTCGATGCCGATGACTTCATGACCCGCCGCACGCAACGCTGCGGCAACGGCTGCACCAATGCCCGAGGCACTGCCACTGATAGCTGTAACAGACATGATCGATCTCCAGGATAGGTCGGCGCAGTATCGGCAGAAGGCCAGGCCGCCCGCATCGTCCTTGCGGACTAAGCCCGACGCCCTGGCCACGCCTCAGGCACGGCGCGCCACGGCCAGGTGCGGCAGCGGCACCTTGAGGCGCTCGGGCGCCTTTAGCGCGACCTTGGGCTTGCCGAGGGCGACCACGCTGTTGAGCAGGATGCGCACCAGCTCGGTCTGCCGGCGCACGCCGGTCTTGGAGAAGATCGAGCGCAAGTGCGCCCGTGCCGTGTTGCGGCGGATGTTCAACTCTTCGGCGGCCTCCTCCAGCGACAGGCCGTTGGCCAGTTCCATGGCCAGGGCGGTTTCGGCGCGGGTCAGGTTGAACAGTTGCTTGGTCACCACTTCGCTTGCCAGTGACTTGCTCGCCGCGTCACGGATGTACACCAGCGCCGCCGGCTTGCCGCGCTCATCGGCCCAGTCCAGCGAGGGGATCGACTCGACCACCAGGCCCAGGTTGACCAGGCCCGAGGGGCGGGTCACCGACATGGCTTCGGCGCCCTTGGGCGCATCGGCGGAAAACGCCGTGCGAATCAGCCGTTGCAGTTCGCGGTTGTCGCTCGGATAGGTCGCCTCCAGGCGCCCGCCCACCAATTTCAGGCCATCGGCGCTGGCGAGGATCTCCTGGGCCACCGGGTTGACCCGCAGCACGCTGCCGCTCTCGTCCAACACCAGCGTGGCCACCGACAGGCGGCTGATGGCCTGGGAGTAGAGCTCGCTGAGCGATTCGCTGCGGTCGAGCAGGTTGTGCACCTGCAGGGCCCGGCGCAGGTGCGGCAGGAACATGCTGCACAGGGCGCGCTCATCGGCCGAGAAGTTCGGCTCGCGTCTGGAACGGGTGATGCGAAACCGCAGCTTGCCGCCGTCGGGCGTGGAAATGTCGGCGCCCATCACGTGGTACACGTCCTGCTGGCTGCAGAACATCTTGAAGTAGGCGCTGCGCTCCCACTCGTCCGGGGTCATGACGTCGTCGACCGTGAACACATGGTCCGGTGGCTGGTTGGTAAAGGGCGTATTGGTTTGCGGGTAGGTCATGTAGGTGACATCACCGGCCCCTTCGATGTCGCCGGAGATGATCATTACGCCCATGTCCGGCTGGTCCGGCACGCGCAGGATCAGGGTGGCGTAGTTGGCGGCATACAGGGTACGGAAGCTGGTCAGCGCACGGGCCATCAGCTTGGGGTCGAGGGCGCCTTCGTAGACTTCACCGACCAGGCGATCGAAGGTTGCCAGGTCGCAGCCGAGCCGGGCCAGCGCATCATGGGTCAAGACAGCTTTTTCCACAGTCTTCTCCTCGCTCGGGCAGGCTTCGGCCTGCCCTTCTTATTTTTATATGGCGATGTTGCCCGCGGCACAGTCTCGCTGGCCGCCCTGGCGCCGACAATAGGGGCGCCAGGGTTTATTTTGTATTAGCGAATGTCTCCTGCGCCTTGGCCCACCAGTACCGGCTCCGGCGCTGCCTGGCAGGCGACCAGCGGTCGCCCGCGATTGAACCAGGCCGCCAGTGCCGGGAGCAGGAAGATCGCCCCCAGCACGTTGACCAGGAACATGAACGACAGCAGCACGCCCATGTCGGCCTGGAACTTCAGTGGCGCGAACGCCCAGGTGCACACGCCGATCGACATGGTCAGGGCGGTGAACACCGCCGCCGTGCCGCGCTGGCACATGGCCCGGTAGAACGCCTCGCGCAGGTTGGCGCCGGCGGCCATCTCGTGCTGGATGCGCTCGTACAGGTAGATGCCATAATCCACCCCGACCCCGACGCCCAGGGCCATCACTGGCAAGGTGGCGACTTTCAGGCCGATGCCGAGCATGGCCATCAGCGCGTTGCACAGGATGGCGACGATGGCCAGGGGCACGAGGATGCACAGCACCGCCCGCAGCGAGAAGAAGGTCAGCCAGCAGAACAGCGCCACTGAGCCGAACAGCGCCGCCAGCATGGTCACTTCGGCGCGCTTGACCGCCTCGTTGGAGGCCGCCATGACCCCGACATTGCCACCGGCCAGGAGGAAGTCGACCTTCGGCGTGCGCACATCGGCGATGATCCGCCGCGCTTCGCCGATGGCGTGGCTGATGGTGGCGCCCTCGTGGTCGGCGAGGAACACCAGGATCTGCATCTGCTGGCAGCCTTCGGTGACCAGCCCGTCGTCCGGCATGTAGGCCCGCGCCCCCTGGCTCAGGCCACGGGCCGAGCCCGGGATGGCCGCCCAGCGCGGGTTGCCTTCGTTGTTGCCGGCGATCACCCGCTTGCCCATGCCGGCCACGCTCTGCACCGACTGCACGCCACTGACTGCACGCATGCGGAAGTCGAAGGCCTCGACCGCACGCATCACCTCTGGCGACAGGCAGCCCTCCTCGACACCCTTGACCTCGACGAACACCGACAGCACATCAAGGCCAATCGAATAACTGCCGATGATGCGTGCATTGTCCTGGTTGTAGCGCGAGTCGCCGCGCAGCTCTGGCGCCCCGGCACCGATATCGCCCACCGCCAGCTCGCGGGCCTTCCAGGCGCCGCCCACCAGCAACGCCAGGCTCACGGCGAACACCGCCAGCGCCGGGCCCGGTTCGGCCAGCGCCGACAGCCGCCACCACAGGCGATGGCGCCCGGCGTCGCGGGCCTGGGCCTTTTGCAGCGTGGCAGGCTCCAGGCGCAGCCAGGAGAGGATGATCGGCAGCATCAGCTTGTTGGTGATGATCATCAGCATCACCCCGATGCAGGCGGTCACCCCCAGTTCGTGCACGATGGGGATGTCGATCAGCATGATCACGGCAAAGCCCAGGGCGTTCATCAGCAAGGCCAGGGAACCTGGGATGAAGATCTTGCAGAACGCCGAGTGCGCCGCCTGCCGGGCGCTGGCCCCGGCCACCACGTCCTGTTTCCAGGCATTGGTCATCTGCACCGCGTGGGAAACGCCGATGGAGAAGATCAGGAACGGCACCAGGATCGACATCGGGTCGATGCCCAGTCCCAGCAACGGCAACAGGCCCAGCAGCCACACCACCGGCAGCAGCGCCACCACCAGCGCGACCAGGGTCAGGCGCCAGGACCGGGCGTACAGCCACAGCAGCAGCGCGGTGATGGCAAAGGCAATGACGAAGAAACCGATCACCGTGTTCAGGCCTTCGACCACATCGCCGACCAGCTTGGCGAAACCGACCACGCTGATCTCGATGTCGTCGCTGGCGTACTTCTGGCGCAGCGCCTCAAGTCGCTTGGCGACTTCGACATAGTCCACTGCCTTGCCGGTCTGCGGGTCGATGTCCTGCAGGTCGGCGCGCACCATCGCCGACTTCAGGTCGTTGGCGATCAGCCGGCCGATCTGCCCGGAGGCTGCGGCGTTGCTGCGCACCTGGGCCAGGTCGGCGGCACTGCCATTGAAGCGTGGCGGCACCACCACGTCGCCGTAGAAGCCTTCCTCGGTGATTTCGATGTAGCGCACGTTGGCGGTGAACAGCGAGGTGACGCTGGCCCGGTTGACCCCGGAGATGAAGAACACGTCATCGGTGACCTTGCGCAGGGTGTCGAGGAACTGTGCGTTGTACAGGTCGCCCTCGCCCTTCCAGCGCACGCTGACCAGGAAGCGGTTGGCACCGGTGAAGTACTGGCTGAAGCGCAGGAAGTTCACCATGTAGTCATGGCGCACCGGGATCTGCTTGTTGAAACCTGGGTCCAGCTGGGTGTGGGTCGCGCTGTAGCCCAAGCCCAGGGTCAACAGCACGAACAGCAACAGCAGGCCTTTGCGCCCCTTCATCAGCGCCTGGGCAGTGGCCTCGACACAGCGCGCGGACCGGGTGTCGGTTCTTTTCATGGTTTGCCTCTCAGTTGCCCAGCGTAGCGAGGTTGCCCGCGCTGGCGTCGAAAACCCCTTGCTCACCGCCCAGCAGCAGCCGTGAGCCCACCATTGCCGCCGAGGTCAGCGTGCCGTGCCCGGCCAGCCGCGTGGCGCTGGCCAGTTCACCGCGCCCGTCCAGGCGCACCAGCGAACCACCGGCACCGACGATCAGCAGGCCACCGCCCGGCAGGAGGGTGTGGCCGTACAGCGGCAGTGCATTGCCGACCGGAAGTTGGCGCCAGTGCTCGCCGAAGTCGTGGCTGACGAACACGTGCCCGCGCATGCCATAGGTCACCCAGTCGTTGCCGCTCAGGCGCACGACGCCGAACAGCGAGCCGCTGTAGAACGCCGGCAGGGCCTGCCATTGCCCGCCGCCATCGCGGCTGCGCAGCACCAGGCCCTGCTCGCCGACCAGCATGCGCCGGCCGTCGTCACCACCGTCCATGCCGTTGAGATGGGCGCTGTCGATGTCCAGCGCCAACGGCCGCCAGGTCGCCCCGGCGTCGTCAGACTGGTAGAACTTGCCGAAGCTGCCATAGGCCAGCACCCGCTCGGCGCCGGCCGCCCACACGCCCAGCAGCGGTTCGCCGAGCTGGTCGTCGTGGCGCACCTCGCGCCAGTGCTGGCCGCCATCGTCAGAGCGCAGGATCCAGCCGTCATGGCCGACCGCGAGCAAGCGCTGGCGGTCGAGAGCCACCACGGCGGTCAGGGCGACTTCGCGTTGCGGCTCGACCACCGCCGGCTGCCAGCTGGCGCCCTGGTCGTCGCTGTACAGGATGCTGCCGCGCTCGCCCACCGCCAGCACACGGGTGTCGAGGTAGAGCAAGGCATTGACCTGCACCCGGTCGGCA
This sequence comes from Pseudomonas sp. NPDC089422, assembly GCF_044749405.1. Classification (NCBI taxonomy): domain Bacteria; kingdom Pseudomonadati; phylum Pseudomonadota; class Gammaproteobacteria; order Pseudomonadales; family Pseudomonadaceae; genus Pseudomonas; species Pseudomonas sp. NPDC089422. The sequence continues at coordinate 28,437 of NZ_JBIVHW010000013.1, read as the reverse complement.
CGCAGCGGGTCGTCGACGGGGGCAGCTTCGGGGCGGGGCAGGAAGGTAAAGACGATAGTCAGGCCGACGAACAGGCAGACCAGGTAGCCGATCACCGAGCGCATGGGCATCGCTCCTGATCGAGGGGCAGGTACAACGCAGCCATGGAGCCGTTCCTCTTGTTCTTGTCAGGCGGGGGCATGGGGGGATAGTCAGTCGGGGACGATCGGGAAACATCGTCCAAATGGCTTAAGAATTGTCTGAACCGACCTGTCACTTGTAGGAGCGGCCTTGTGTCGCGAAAGGGGTGCGAAGCGCCCCCAGGTTTTCAGCTTCGCCGCATGAATTGCTGGGGCCGCTACGCGGCCCTTTCGCGACACAAGGCCGCTCCTACAGGGATCGTGGGATGCTTAGCGCTGGTACAGGATCACCAGGTCATTGATCACCGACGGCCGTTCCTGGCCGACCACGTGGGTGTTGATCTCCAAGGTCAGCTGGGTACCACGCTGGTTCAGTTCCACCGCCTTGACCCGTGCCCGGGCATGGATGCGCGACCCGGCCGGCACTGGCGCCGGGAAGCGCAGGCGGTCGGAGCCGTAGTTGATCTGCGTGGTGAAGCCGGTGATCTCGAAGCCCAGCGCCAGCTTCAGCCGCGACTGCAGCACCTGCACCAGCGCGCCGTGGGCGATGGTGCCGCCAAACGGGCTGCTGCGCCGCGCCCGCTCGGGGTCGGTGTGGATCCAGTAGTCATCACCCGAGAGCTCGGCAAAGGCATCGATCAGCGCCTGGTCCACCAGCAGGCTGTTGCTCCAGTCGCTGTATTGCTCGCTGACCAGGGCTTGCAGGGCGGCATGGTCCTGGCAGTCGACCTGCAGGCGGTCATCGGAGGCCGCGGCAGGCGCCACCTCCTCGACCGCCCGGGGCGCTTCCAGCGCTGCGGCATCCTGCTCAAGGCCAGTGAAGCGCAGCAACCGGGTGCCCTTGTCATCGACTTCGGCAAACACTGGCTGCAACGGCATGCCGATGCGGATCTGGTCTTCCTCCAGGCCCACCAGGGTGGTGTTGACCCGCACCCCTTCGGCCAGCTCCACCACCGCTAGTTTCTGAGGCATTTCATCGCTGAAGTCCGGCAGGGTCGGAATGCGCGCCAAGGTGTAGCTGTACAGCGTCGCCTGGCCGCTCACCTCGCGCCACGCCGGGTCCGGCGCCAGGCAGGCCGGGCAGTGCCGGCGCGGGTAGAACAGCCACTGGGCACAGGCGCCACACTGCTGGACCAGCAGGCGGCGGGCCTTGAGCCCTTCCCAGAACGGCGCGGAGATCTCGGTCGCCACGGGCATCGGTTTGTTGTTCGACATGATCGTCATGCTCCCTGAAGAATCAATGCGCCCTGCTCGCTCATCACGCCGCCGGTCCCGGAGACGTAGACGCTGTCGCAGCGCTGCAACTGGCGTTCGCCCGCGGCCCCGGCGATCTGCGTGACCGCCTCGATGACCTGGGACATGCCGCCGGCCGAGCCGGCCTGGCCGAAGCTGAGCTGGCCGCCATGGGTGTTCATGGGGAAGTCGCCGCGCCAGGTGAGGTCGTGCTCGCGGACAAACGCCATGCCCTCACCCTTGCCGCAGAAGCCGGCATCTTCGAGGGTCAGCAAGGCGGTGATGGTGTAGCAGTCGTAGATCTGCGCGGCGTCGACGTCGGCCGGTTTCAGCCCGGCCATGGCGAAGGCGCGGCGCGAGGCCGGGCCGACCGGCGTGTGGACCATGTCCTGGGCGTAGGTCGGTGACTTGAAGGCCAGGTGCTCGCCGAAGCCGGTGATGAACGCCGGGCGTTTGCGCGCACGCGCCGCCAGTGCCTTGTTGGTGATGATTAGCGCCGCGCCGCCAGCCACCGGCATGACGATCTCCAGCACGTGCAGCGGGTCGGCGACCATGCGGCTGGCCAGCACCTGCTCCACGGTCAGCGGCTGGCCGAAGAACATCGCCTGCGGGTTGGCCTGGGCGTTGGTGCGCTGGTCCACGGCGATTTTCGCCAGGGCCCGTGGGTCGTAGCCAAACTGGGCGGCGTAGCGCTGGGCGATCATTGCGTAGCCGGTGTTCTGGCCCATGTGCCCATAGGGCAGGTCGAATTCCGCCTCCGGGGCACCGAACGCCGTGCTGTGCCCGCCAAAGCGCATGGCCCGGGCCATCCAGCCCGGGTCTTCATCCGGCCCCAAGGGCGCCATGCGCGCTGGCAGCACGCACAGCACTGCCTGGCACAGCCCCAGTTCGATGGCGGCTGCGGCGCGCCAGACCATGCCGACCGAGGTGCAGCCCCCCAGGTCGACCACTTCGGCGAAGTTCAGCCGCAGGCCCAGGTATTCGGCGGCCATGGCCGGGACGAACACCGAGGCTTCGTGGAACTGCGGCCCGTTGATCACCAGGCCATCCAGGTCCGACGCTTGCAGGCCGGCATCGCGCAGGGCTTGGGCGGCCAGGTCGGCGACCTGTTCGAGGTGGAACATCTTCGGTGCCGTGGCGTATTTTTCCGGCTTGTACTGCGCGGTACCGACTATTGCTGCGTGGCCTTTGAGCCCCATGGTGCCTCCATGCCAGCGCCCGCGGGCGCCAGCGTTGTCAGGTGATCGGTCAGAAGGTGTATTTCAACGAGAAGGTGGCGTAGTCACGGTCGGCGTAGGGCCGCTTGATGGCGTCGGGCGAGCCGAGGTAGCCGACATAGGTCAGCGCGGCTTCCAGGTTGCCCAGGTACTTGAAGGTGGTGCCGACGCTGATGCGGCGGTCACCCTGCACACCGGAAATGCTCCCGGCCATGGGCGTCGAGCCGCTGAACACGTTGGAGAAGCGCACCGGCACCTCCAGGTCCCAGCCCTGGAACACCCCCGGGTAACTGAACGACGCGCCCACCGTGTAGGCGCTGGCACCCCGCGTGCGCCAGCCGGTCGAGGTCTTGTAGGTGTAGTCATCGGACGCCGCGACCAGCGGTGCCAGGCTCGGCAGCAACGCCACGCCCTGCAGGTTGCCGGCTGCGGAAGTGGCGTCGACGCTGTCGACCTTGACGTGGATGATCTCGCCGGTGAGGGTGGTCTGGCTGGCCCATGGCCGGTCGCCCAGCACGCGCATGGCCGAAAGCTGGAACTGCTGGCCCTTGCCGCGCGCCGGGGTCGGCCCGAGGCCGGTGTTGACCATCACCGGCGCGCCGTCGCGGTACGACCACTCGCCGCCGATCTGGGTTTCGCCGAGCTTGGTCGAGGCGCTGATACCGGTGAGCTTGATGTCCTCGAAGTACTTCACCCGGTAGCCGTTGGCGGCGAAGGCGAACAGGCCGCCACCCACCGGCACCGGGCTGTAGCCCACCAGCGCGGTGGCCGGGTTCTTGTCGTGGTAGTTGACGTGGAACAGCGACAGCTCCAGGGCCGGCACCGGCCGGTAGCGCAGCTGCACGCCCCACTGGCCGCTGTCGCGGGGCTCGTCGGTGCCACGGTACGGCACGTTGCCGGTCGGCGTGATCAGGAACTCGCGGCCCGGGCCGATCACGTCGGTGCCCGAAAGGTAGCTGCCCACCGGGGCCAGCTCGGTGCCCTTCCATTCGTACTGCATGTACGCGCCAAAGGTGAACTGCGGGTTGAAGCGGTACGAGGCCGACACCTGCCCCACCGGCAGCAGCACTTCCTTGACCTCGACCCCGGGTTGCGCAGCCTTGACCGCGTCCGAGGGGTTCTGCACGCCGTTGACCCCAGGGTAGTACAGGCTCTCGCCCCAGGATTCGATATGGCGGCCGGCCTTGACGTCAAGCATCGAGTCGTTGTCGAAGCGCCAGCCGCCGAACACGTAGGCATCCAGCAGGCGGGTACGGCCACCGCTGTAGTACTTGGCAGCGCTGGTGAATTCGTCGTTGTCACCGTCCTTGTTCACGGTGGCCGGCGAATTGTTGTCGTTCTTGCGGTGGTAGACGTCGTCGTAGAAGGTACTGGCGCGCACCACCGCGCCATAGTTGTCCATGCGCATGATCATCTCGCCCAGTGCGCCCAGGCGGTTGGTGGTCAGGCTGCCCTGGTTGAAGTTGCGGTCGCCGTCGTCGGCGTTGACCCCCATCAGGCGGTCGCTGGGCTTGGCCAGGCGCACGCCGATGCCGTAGCTGGTAGTCACCGACCAGTCGACGGTGGCGCCATTGTCGAACTCGATGGTCTCCCCCGCCCAGGCCGACGCCGATGCCAGGGCAATCGCCGCTGTCAGGCCGGCCAGCGGCAAGCCGCGGCTGGCAAGGCCAGTATCGTTATTGTTGTTCTTGTCGATCACACGGACTCTCCTGAAGGGCAACCGGCTGGCTGCCTGGAATGGTCAACGTTGCCGTCGGGCCGGGCGCGGGTTGCCCCGGCGCGCCACGGCGGTAGCGGTAGTGCGCCTGGTGCAGCTCGCGCACCAGCAGCCCTTCGGTCATGAGGTAGTTGGCGTGGGCCAACGTTTCGCCAAGCGCCATCAGTTCGTCGAAACGACCTGACAGCTTGGGGAACAGCACGGCCATCAGCTCCAGCGCGCTGCGTGGCACGTCACAGCTGGCCAGCAGCTTTGCCAGCTGGGCCTGGTGATGCGCGCGCAACTGGTCCAGGCGCGCATGCAGGTTGTAGAACGGCCGCTCGTGGGCCGGCAGCACCAACACGCTGTCGGGCAGCCTGCGCAGGTGTTCGAGCGAGGCCAGCCAGTCACGCAGCGGGTCGGCCTCGGGTTCGCTGGCATGCACCCCCACCGTCGGGGTGATGCGCGGCAGCACCTGGTCGCCGGCAATCAGCACGCTGCCGTCTTCGGCATACAGGCAGGCGTGCTCGGGGGAATGGCCGCGCCCCACCACCACCCGCCACTGACGGTGGCCGATGGGCAGGCGGTCGCCGTCTTGCAGGCGCCGGTAGCTGTTGAAATGCAGCGGGCGGAAGTGGCCGCTCTGGATCAACCGGTACAGCTCGTCGATCTGCGCGTCGGTAAAGCCCGCCTTGGCATGGAAGTCGTGGAAATCCCAACCCGGCGTCTGCCCCTCTGGCACCGTCACATACAGCGAGCGGTACTCGCTGGCGGTCATGTAGATCGGGCAGCGGTAGCGTTCTGCGAGCCAGGCGGCGACGCCGGCATGGTCGGAGTGATAATGGGTGCAGATCACCGCCAGCACCGGCTGCCCGGCGAACAGCCCGGCAAACACCTGCTCCCAGGCGTCACGGGTCTGCGGGGTGTTCATGCCGGTGTCCACCACCACCCAGCCGTCGCCATGGCGCAGCAGGTACAGGTTGATGTGGTCGAGGCGGTACGGCAGCGGCATGCGCAGCCACCACACCCCGTCCAGCACCTCGCGCCACTCGCCACTGCCTTGTGCCTGCGGCCAGGGGTAGCGCAGGCCGCCCGCCAGCTCGTGACCTTGCGTGCTGTGCTCAGCCATGTTGGCCACCAATGAACGGCGGGAGCCCGACCTGGGCCAGCATCTGCAGCGAATAGGGCTGATAGCTGGCGCTGCCTTCGTCACGGATGAACAGCGGATCGGCGCAGGCTTGCGGGCAGTAGCCCTGGCGCTGCAGGTCGACCTTGCGCAGCTTGAAGGTACTGGTCAGGTCTGCCGCCGCGCTTACCCGTACGAACAGCGGCGCGGCATAGCGCGGCAGGCGTGCCTCGGTCAGCTGGTAGAACGCCTGCGGGTCGAACACTTCCCCCGGCTGCATCAGCACGGAGGCCATCCCCGCCCTGCCCTCGTGCTCCGGCACCTGCACGCCGTAGACGTTGATCAGTTCAAGGCCCGGCAGGTCGCTGAGGGCATCGGCCACCTCCTGGGTGGAAACGTTCTCGCTCTTCCAGCGGAAGGTGTCGCCAATGCGGTCGACGAAATAGCAATAGCCATCGGCATCCTGGCGCAGCAAGTCGCCCGAGCTCCACCAGGCATCGCCGGCCTGCAGCACATCGCGGCGGATCTTGCTCTCGGTGGCTGCCGCGCAGGTATAGCCCTCGAAGCGGCCGCCGCCGATGTCGGGGTGGTCGACGATGAAGCCTATGGCCTCGCCCACCTCACCGACTTCGCACAGCTGGTAGAAGCCGTTGGCGTCGCGTGGGTGGCAATCGTTCTCCACGTCGTAGCGCACCAGGCGCAGGTTGGTGCGGTTCCAGTCCGGCACCCGGCCGCAGGAGCCGAGGTAGTTGTCGACGTTGATCAGGTTGGTGTTGGCTTCTGTGGCACCCCAGCCCTCGAAAACCTGGATCGGGCCGAAGCGCTCGACCCAGCGCTGCCAGGCCTCTGCCGACAGGCCGGCGCCGAGCATGCAGCGCAGGCTGTGCTCGCGCTCCCCGGCCTGGGCCGGGCGGTTGAGCAGGTAGCGGCAGATTTCGCCAATGTACTGGAACACGCTGATGCGATGGCGCGTCACGTCGTTCCAGAACTCACGCACGCTGAACTTGCGCCGCACCACGATGCTCGCGCCCACGCGCAGGGCCGTGGAGGTGACCGAGGTGGCGGCCGCGCCGTGGTACAGCGGCAAGCAGCAATAAAACACATCGGCGTGGGTGGCCTGCAAGGTCACTTCCATCACATCGCCCGACGACATCCAGCGCATGTGGCTGTAGCGCGCGGCTTTCGGCAGGCCGGTGGTACCCGAGGTGAAGATCAGCAAGGTCGGCGCCTGGGCCTCGATATCCGCACGCAGCGCCCGCGGGAAGCGACTGCACGGTGCGGCGGCGAGGTCCTCGGCGAACGTGGTGTCGATACCGGCCGGCAGCTCACCCGGCCATGGCTGTTCGGCGTCGTTGACCAGCCACACCGGCAGCGGCGGCAAGTCTTCGGTCGCCTGCAGGTTGCCCAGGCACTCCTCGCCAACCAGCAAAGCCTTGGCATGGGTGGTTTGCAGCGCATGCACCAAGGGTTTACCGGCCACCTGGGTATTGATGAACGCCACCACCACGCCAAGCTTGACCAGGCCGAACCAGCAGGCGAAGAACGCCGGGCGGTTCTCCATGGCCAGGGCGCACACGTCACCGGGGCGCAGCCCACGGGCTAGGCAGGCATGGGCCACCTGGTCGGCCTGGCGGTCGACTTCGGCGTAGCTCAGCACCTGCTCGCCATAGATCAGGAACGGTCGCTCGCCCTGGCGATCGGCCTGCGCTTCCAGGCGATCGGCCAGGGTGTACAGGTCACGTGGCTTGATCTGCGCGCTGGCGGCGCTGCGCAGGTCGAGCAAGGCCTGGGTCTGTTCGCGACTGACCGGCTGTTGCACCGGTGCGTGCAGTGCTTGAGGCAGGTTCATTGCGCCACCTCCGCGCTGGCTTGCCAGCGGGGGTAGTCGCTGTAGCCGCGTGCCCCTGGGGTGTAAAGAGTCTTGCGCTCGAAGCCGGCCAAGGGCCGCCCGTGGCGCAGGCGCTCGACCAGGTCCGGGTTGCCGATGAAGTGCCGGCCGAAGGACACCGCCGCGCCCTCGCCCGCCGCCAGCGCCGCCTGCGCCGAGGCGCCGTCGAAGCCGTCGTTGAGGATCAGCGCTTGTGCGCTATTGCTGCGCGCCAGGGCGAACGCATCGAGCCCAGGCAGCGGCGAACGCATGACATGCAGGTAGGCCAAGTTCAAGGGCGCCACCGCCGCACACAGTGCCGCGCTGGTCACGGCCGGCTCGTGGTCGTCGATGTCGTTGTACGGGTTGCCGGGGCACAGGCGCAGGCCAACCCGGCCCGCACCGATGGCGCCCGCCATGGCCGCCAGCACTTCTGCGGCAAAGCGCACCCGCTTGCGGGCGTCGCCACCGTAGGCATCGCTGCGCTGGTTGCTGCCAGCGGCCATGAACTGCATGGGCAGGTAACCGCTGGTGCAGTGCAGTTCGACACCATCGAAGCCCGCCTCGCGGGCATTCAGCGCGGCGCGGCGATAGTCGTCGATCACCCCGGCAATGCCCTCAAGGGACAGCGCCTCGGGCATCTCGGTGTCGACCATGCCGGCTGTGTCGCTGAACAGCTGGGTGCGGGCGCGGATCGCCGAGGGCGCCACCGTGGCGGCGCCGAGCGGCTTGTTATGGTGGCTGGCGGCGCGCCCGACGTGCATCAGTTGCAGCACGATGCGCCCCCCTTCGGCGTGCACGGCGCGGGTCACCTGGCGCCAACCTGCTATCTGTTCGGCGCTGTAGATGGCCGGGGTGCGGCAGTAGCCCAGGCCGCTGGCCGAAGGCGCGGTGCCCTCGGCCACGATCAGCCCGGCGCTGGCCCGCTGGCGGTAGTAGGTGACCATGTCGCTGCCCGGCACACCTTGGCGGTCGGCACGGCTGCGGGTCATCGGAGCCATGACGATGCGGTTGGCCAACTGCAGGTCGCCCAGCCGCACAGGCTCGAACAAGATGCTCATTTCAGCTCCTTCACTCTTCTTGTTGCCGGTGCGCAAGGGGCGCGCGACACCGGAGATGAGCTGAATGATTCACCTTGGCCAGGTGCGAAACATCGTCCGTCGAGACTAGTCCTGCAGTGCCCGCTGCAAGGCTGGCCAAGGCCCCGGCCCAGCGGCGAAACTGGTCTGAACAGACGATGAAATCGCGCCGCCATGCGCCGAGCATCGGGCGCACCTAAAACAAGAAGCGGAGCTGTGCTGTGAACCCATCCCCTCCTGTGACCTGGCGTACTCACTACGCCTTGCTGGTGCTGGCCAGCATCTATGTTTTCAACTACATCGACCGCCAGCTGATGGCCATCCTGATCGAGCCGGTGAAGCTTGAATTCGGCATTTCCGACACCGGTATCGGCCTGCTTTCAGGGGTGACTTTCGCGGTGTTCTACACGGTGTTCGGCCTGCCCCTGGGGCGGCTATCGGACCGCATCGGGCGCAAGCCGGTGATCGCCTTCAGCTGCATGGCCTGGAGCCTAATGACCATGCTCTGCGGCATGGCCGGCAGCTTCTTCACCCTGGTGCTGGCACGGATCGGCGTGGCCATCGGTGAAGCCGGCGGCACCGCGCCGTCGGTGGCGATGGTCTCCGACCTGTACCCGCCGCAGCGTCGCTCCACCGCCCTGGCGGTGCTGATGCTCGGTTCGAGCCTGGGCGCCATCGTCGGCCTCGGCCTGGGCGGCTGGATTGCCCAGCAGCATGGTTGGCGTTATGCGTTCCTGCTGATTGGCGCACCCGGCATCCTGCTCGGCCTGTTGCTGTTGCTGACCGTGCGTGCACCGAAGCCTGTGCGGCTGCAGCAGGCCAGCGCCGCGCCGGCCGAAGGCTGGCTGCAGACCCTGGGCGAGCTGCTGCGCATGCCGTCGTTCCCGTGGCTGGTGATGACCGGTGGTGCGGCGGCGATCGCAGGCTATGCCATCGGCACCTGGAGCCCGAGCTTCCTGATCCGTTCACACGGCCTGAACATGCAGCAGGCGGGCTTTCTGGTGGGGGTGATCGGTGGCAGCGGGTCGACCATCGGTACCCTGGTGTGCGGCATGCTCACCGACCGCCTGGCCCGGCGCGATGTCGGCTGGCAGATCGGCGTGCCGTTGCTGGGCACGTTGCTGAGCATTCCGTTTGCCCTGGCGTACTTCCTGTGGCCGCAGGGGACTGCGTTTTACATTGGCGACACGCCCGTGCCCCAGGCGTTTCTGTTCTACAGTGCGTTCGGGTTCTTTGGGGTGTGGTGGGCGACGCCGTGCCTGGGGGCGATCACCCATCTGTTCCCGGCGACTCGACTGGCACAGGCCACGGCGATTTTTGTCATGGCCATGACCTTGCTAGGGGTTGGGCTGGGGCCGTTGTTGATCGGGATGCTGAGTGACCTGTTCCTGCCGAGCTTGCAGGGGGAATCGCTGCGGTATGCGTTGGCGGCTTCGGTGGTGTTGCTGGTGTTGGCGGCGGTGTTTTTGGCTATTGCGTTGCCGCGGTATCGGGCGCAGATCAAAGGATTGGCGGGTGGCAAGGTGGTTGGCGCGGTGGCGGTGTAGGGGCCGGGGTGCCTGCCTCAAGAGATTTGGCGCCTGTGAGATCGAGCGCCGCCCGCGCGGCGCATCGCAGGCAAGCCTGCTCCTACATCTGTTTCGGGCCAGTGAAGCCTGTGCCATTGGGCGCGCGTACCCTTGGTGCATGGCTCGAAATCGCGTCGTATAAACAAGGGGGCGCGCGCAAATGCCTCAGGAATAATTGGCCCGAAACAGATGTAGGAGCAGGCTTGCCTGCGATGCGCCGCGCGGGCGGCGCTCGATCTCACATCTTCGCCTCATGGCTCATGCCGAACCTGGTGTACTGCCACGACTTCAACCCCGCTGAAGAACCCAGCAGGCCGGGAAAACACATAACAGACAATACCGCCACTGCAACTTTTAACAGTTTTCCAACTTCAAATGATGCTTCATGATTGAAACACACCCATGGAGGGCACGCCAATGCATCTTTTCTACAACGCAAGAAAAATAGTGACGTTCATCGAGCCTCACCATGCCATACAGCTGGCGCGCGCCAATGATTTCACCTTAGCCATCAAAAATGGCGACGCTTCTTATCTTATAAGCCACGACAATCAAAGCACGCCTACTCTCGATCACTCGCAAGGGGGCGAACACCTTAATTTTTGCCCCTACGGATTTAAGAAAGCCATAAAAAATTCTCCATTTCTCTACAAGGGAGAGTTTTATGATGCGAATTCCAATGGTTATCCACTAGGCAATGGATACCGTTACTATCTACCTACACTGAGGATCTTCAATAGCCCAGATGGCTTGAGCCCTTTTGGTGCCGGTGGTATAAACTCGTATGGATTCGCTGCACGCGACCCCGTTAACAAAAGTGACCCTACCGGTCACGCTCCGACCGGAGCTACAGGGCTTCAAAAATTAACAGCATCGGGCAAGGTAGGGAAACTGAAATGGGCCGTAAAAAGCAATTCAAACAATGTACCTGACAGCCTCGTCATTAATCGCACAGACAATCAGCACCAATTAACAAAAGCCGAATTCCTCAAGGATTTTAATAAAATAGTCAAATCCCCAAAAGAAAAAACACCGGGGAACATCCAATACATTGGAAATTTACAGCTATCACCAACAGAACTTCTTGACCATTCTTTCTTTCAGAAAGCTGCCAACCGATTTGGAATGCCCGTCATCTACATGACACCCTCCACGCCCTCTCCACCCCTTGGACCACCTCAACACAGAACTACTGAATTTCGCAACGCAAACGCATTTGGCACGGACGACAAATATATTGCTGTTAAAGTACTCCCTGAACAGCAAAAAACTGTTCGGCAGCGATGATTTACTCACCCTATCGAGAGTTATCCAAGCGAGTAGATTCTGAAAATCAGGTGCCTGACAGGAACGTCCCGCCAGGCCCGATTTATTTAGTAAAGCTCCCCCATCAACGCCCAATCGCCCGCGCCGCATCGGCGGTATACATATCCGGGGTAAACTTGCTCTCGTTCAGAATCGGCCCCTTCTTCGCCTCGTTGGTCATCCCGTACCCGGTGTACTGCCCCGAGTTCAGGTCCATGAAAAACTGCGACCCGGCCTGCCAGCCGCTCATGTCCGGGTGGTAGTAATAGTTGATCATCGCATGCTTCCACAGCTGCCCACGGGCATCGTAGTTGTCGGCCATCACCGCGTTCCAGGTGTCCTCGTCGATGAACAGCACACGCTTGCCATACACATGGCGGTAGCCCTCCTTCAGGTCAGCCTCGACCACCCACACCCGGCGCAGCTCGTACCGCATGAACTCGGGGTTCGGGTGATTGGGGGTCAGCAGCTCGGCGTACTTGACCGTGCCGGCGTTGGCCTTGAAGGCGTTGGCCGGGCTGTAGATCTCACGCTTGCCCAGCAGCTTCCAGGTGTAGCGCTCCGGCGCACCGTTGAACAGGCGGTCCTCGTCCACGGTCATGGTGCCATTGGTGCCGATCATCGGCTGGTCGTAACCGTACCCCGGCATCTGCCGCACGCGCCGGGTCGACGGGCTGTAGGCCCAGGCCTGGCGCGATGAGGTGACGAAGTTGTAGGGCTCGTGGGCAATGCTGATCACGCCGTTGTCACGGGCCGGCTTGAGCGTGGTGTTGTAGCTCATCGCCTGGATCATGTCGGAGGTCTTCGGCTCCACGGTCGGCGAGTTGGCCTGCGACAGGTTGCGCGCATGGGCGCGGCCCCAGCCAATGCTGCCGTTGGGCAGGACCGAGGCGAGGTCGGAGATTTTCTCCTCAGTATAGGCGCGCGCCGGCAGCTGGTGGTTCCACAGCACCTCCATGCCATTCTTTGGAATCGGGAACGGCACCTGGCCCAGGCCCTCGACACCCAATCCATCGTTGACCAGCTGGGCATGCAAGGCATTGTCCATGACGCGGCGGCACACGTAGTCGGGGTAGCGGAAGTCACGGTGCCCCGGGTAGATGTTCATCTTGTAGGTGGTCGGGTACTTCTTCAGCAGCGCCTTCTGCCCGTCGGTCAGGTGCGCGGCGTACTGGTCCATGTTCTGCGCGGTGATCACCAGGATCGGCTTTTCATTGGCGTACGGGTCCACCGGCTGGTCACCGGAGAACTTGATGTGGTTCCAGCCTGGCACCTCGCCCAGGTACTTGCCGGTGTAGGGCGGGATGGTGCCTTCGGCATTGCCGGCCTGCTCGGCACCGACGCAGGTCAGGTCCTTGCCCAGGCGGGCGGCCTCTGCCGGTGGCACGGCGGCGTGGGCGCTGGTGACCAGCCCGCTGTTGAGGGTGAGAGCGGCTGCGAGCATTACCGTTGTTGTTGTTTTCATGTACTGCCTCCTTCGCTGATAAGGCGTGTGGTATGGCTTCATTGTTCCGGTTCCAGCCGGCGCGGCATCGTCCGGAGGGACTAAACATCACGCGCTGCCCAGGCGTGCCTTGAGTTCGGCCTTGAGCACCTTGCCGGTGGCGTTGCGGGGCAATGGCTGGTCGACGCGGTAGACCTGCGCCGGCACCTTGTAGGCGGCCAGGCGCTGGGCGATGAACGTGCGCACCTGATCAATGGCCGGCAGGCTCGCCGCTGCACCATGGATCGCCAGCGCCACCACTTCGCCGTGCAGCGGGTCGGCGACGGCGAACGCTGCCGCTTCCAGCACGCCGGGCATGTCGCTGACGCAGGTTTCGATCTCGGCAGCGGAAATCTTCTCGCCACCGCGGTTGATCAGGTCCTTGACCCGGCCGCTGATGTACAGGAAGCCCTCTTCGTCCAGGTAACCGAGGTCGCCGGTGTCGAGCCAGCCGTCGCGCAGGGTCTGGCGGCTGGCCTCGGCGAGGTTCCAGTAGCCCTGCATCAAGGTTGGCGAACGCAGCCAGATCAGCCCTTCGCGGCCGGCCGGCAGCGGCTGCAAGGGGTCATCGCCGATGCACACCTCGACAATCGGCAATGGCCAGCCGGCGCTGGCCGGGCAGTAAGCGAACAGGTCGCCGCCAATCGCCGCACCGATGCCGTTGCTTTCGGTCAGGCCGTAGCCACTGCCGGCGATCACCTGGGGCCTGCGCACCAGCATTTCGTCCAGCAGCCCGGCCGACGAGGCACCGCCGCCCAGGCCCAGGCCGAACAGGCTGGCGGTGTCGCTGCTGTCATAGCGGGGCGAGGCCAGCAGCTGCTGCATCATCACCGGGGCGCCATTGAACTGGGTGCAGCGCTCGTCGCGGATCAGGTCCAGCGCCTGCTCGGCATCCCACTTGTACATCAGCAGCAGGCGCCGACCGCCGCGCAAGGCCGAGAGAAACTGCGCGTGCAGGCCACTGACATGGAACAGCGGCACCGCCATCAGGGTGGTCGAGGCGAAGCCACTGCCGAGCATGCCCGCCACCCGCTCGGGCGAAGTCAGCGCGCAGAACGCGCCCTGGAACTCCAGCGCGGTCAGCGCCTGGCAGATCGCCCCATGACTGGACAGCACGCCCTTGGCGCGGCTGGTGGTGCCGGAGGTGTAGAGGATCAGCGCCGGGGCTTCAGGCGCCAGGTCCACGGCGGCCAGCGGCAGCGGTTCGGCCGCCAGCAGGTCCTCGTAGCGCAGGCAGTGCGCGGGCAACCCGGCATCGGCGGCACGCCCGACCACGATGAAGATCCGCCCGGCCGCTGCCAGATCGCCCTGGAGCAAGGCCAGGCGCGCATCGTCGCCGATCAGCAGGCGCGCCCCGCTGTCCTCCACGCCATGCAACAGCTCATCGTGCAGGCCCCAGCTGTTGAGCGGCACGCACACCGCGCCGCAGCGCTGGATGGCGGCAAACGCCACCAGCCAGGCCGGCTGGTTGCGCATGGCAATCGCCACCCGCTCGCCAGGGCGCAGGCCCAGGCGACCTGCCAACTGCCCGGCCAGGCGGTCGACCGCGTCGAAATACTCGGCAAAGCTCAGCCGCTGCTGCTGCCAGACGACAAATTCCTTGTCGCCATGCACCCGTGCGGCGTCGATCACCTGCACCAGGTTGCGCGGCGCATGGCGAAAATGCCGCGGGCCGCCAGCGGCCGGGGTCATCACTTCAAACGGTGAGCCGGGGGCGATCAACTGCGCCCAGGCCTGCCGCCAATGGTCAATGCTCATCAGGGTTCTCCAGCCGCTGCGCTTAGGCGCAGGCCGCGTCGAGGGCGGCATAGCGTTCGCAATGGAAGTCGCGATCACCCAGGCAGGCCTGGGCCACCCGCACCCGCTTCAGGTACAGGCCAACATCCAGCTCGTCGGTGACGCCAATGCCGCCATGCATCTGCACCGCTTCGTTGGCAACCTGCAGTGCGGTATCGCCGGCCTTCCACTTGGCCAGGCTGACCAGCCGCCCGCGCCGGGCGGCGTCCAGTTGCGGGTCATCGAGCGCCGAAAGGCCGGCCATCACTGCACTGCGCGCCAGGGCCAGCTGGGTGTACAGGTGCGCGGCGCGGTGCTGCAGGGCCTGGAACGAGCCGATCGGCACGTCGAACTGCACGCGCGTCTTGAGGTATTCCACGGTGGTCTCGAACAGCTGCTGCGCAGCGCCCAGCAACTCTGCGGCCAGGCAGGCCCGGCCGCGGTCGAGCACGGCGTCCAGCACCGCCCAGGCCGCCCCGGGTTCCCCGAGCAGCGCCTCGCGGCCCACCCGCACCTGGTCCAGGCGCAGGCGTCCGCTGTTGCGCGAGTCGATCAGTGGCAGCGCCGTGCATTGCACGCCCAGGGTGTCGGCCGGCACGAGGAACAGGCTGATGCCCTGCGCTTCGCCCGGCTGGCCGGCGGTACGCGCCGCCACCACGTAGGCATCGGCACCGACACCGTCGATGACCCAGAACTTTTCCCCGCTCAGGCGATAACCGTCGCCTTCGGCGAGCGCAGCCACAGCTACGTCGCTGGGGCGGTGGCGGGCGCCCTCGTCCAGCGCCAGGGCCAGGCGCCGCTCACCCTGGATCACCGCCTGCAGCCAGTCGCCCTGCTGCTGCGCCGAACCGGCCAGGGCCAGCAGCGAGCCGGCCAGGACCACGCTGGACAACAAGGGCGTCGCCGACAGGTGCTGGCCCTTGGCTTCGAAGATCGGCCCCAGGCCCATGCACCCGAAGTCCAGCCCACCGAGGTGCTCGGCAAACGGGATGGCGCTCCAACCCAGCTCGACCGCCTCGCGCCACAGCTGGCTGTCGAAGCCTTGCGCCACGCCCTGGTCACGCAGGCGCCGCTGCGCCGCCACCGGGCTGCGCGCGGCGAGAAAATCGCGGGCACTGTCGGCCAGCAGGCGTTGTTCTTCGTTGTAACGCAGGTTCATGCCGACACTCCTTTCTTGCCGTCGGGCAAACCAAGCACGCGCTTGGCGATGACATTGAGCTGCACTTCCGATGCGCCCCCGGAAATGGTCAGGGCATAGCTGTTGAGCCAGGCACGGGTCACCGCCAGCTCGCGCTCGCTGAAGCCCGGTGCCTGCCAGCCAAGGGCGTGGCCGCCCATGGCGTCGAGCAGCACTTCGAACTTGTCGCGCTCCTGCTCGGTGTGCAGCAGTTTCATGATCGCCATCAGGCCGCTGATGTCGTCGCCAGCACGCCCCTCCTCGGCCATGCGCTGCACCGTCAGGCCATAGGCATGCTCGTCCATGGCGTAGGCCACCGCCCGCGCCTGCAACGCCAGCTCACCCTGGCTGCGCGGCTGCGGCAGGTACTCGCGCAGCAGCGCCAGCAGGTCGAAGTGCGACGGCAGGCTGAACTCGCCGAACTTCGACATGGCCTTGCGCTCATGCTGCAGCAGGTACTTGCCGAGGTTCCAGCCGCTATTGAGCGGGCCGATCAGCTGACGCTTGGGCACCTTCACGCCATCGAAGAACACCTGGCAGAACGCCGACTTGCCACTGATCAGGTCGATCGGCACCGGCTTGACCCCGGGGCTGCGCATGTCCAGCACGATCAGGCTGATGCCTTCGTGCTTGGGCGCCTGGCTGTCGGTGCGCACCAGCGCGTACATCCAGTCGGACTTGTCACCGTAGGAGGTCCAGATCTTGCTGCCATCGACCACGAAGTGATCGCCGGCGTCACGGGCGGCCATCTTCAGGCTGGCCAGGTCGGAGCCGGCATTGGGTTCGGAGAAGCCCTGGCACCAGCGCACCTCGCCCCGCGCCATGGGCGGCAGCAGGCTGCGTTTCTGTTCTTCGCTGCCATAGGCCAGCAACACCGGCCCGAGCATCCAGATGCCCAGGTTGATCTGCGGCGGCCGGCACTTGAGGCGGCGCATCTCGCTTTCCAGCACCGCCAGCTGCTCGGCATCCAGCCCGGCACCGCCGTAGGCCTCGGGCCATTCGGGGCAGAACCAGCGCTTGTCGCGCATGCGCTCGAACCACAGGCGCGCATCGTCATTGGCGAACTGCGGCTGGCTGGCGCCCCAGACCACATCGCCTTCGCCCATGGCGGTGCGCATCGACTGCGGGCAGTTGGCTTCCAGCCAGGCACGGGTCTCGTGCCTGAATTGCTCTATCGTGCTCATCGGGTGCAACCCTCGGCCCAGGCCCCGGGCGCTGCCGGGGCGGGGCCTTTTGTTGTGGTTGGGGTGGCTCAGCGCTGGGTGCGCGGCATGCCCAGGCCGAACTGGGCGATCAGCTCGCGCTGGATTTCATTGGTGCCGCCGCCAAAGGTCACGGTGACCGAGGCGCGCAGTTCGTACTCCAGGTCACCGTGCAGCGCCGCCGCGGCCGAGCCGCCACGGACCACGCCATTGGCGCCGACGATGGCCGACAGCCGGCGCAGGATCTCGATCGCCGATTCCGAGCCGTACACCTTGGTGGTCGAGCTCAACGCCACGTCCATGTGCTCGCGCTCCAGGTTGGCGGCGATGCGCAGGTTGATCAGGCGCATCGCCTCCAGGCGCGCATAGCATTCGGCCAGCGAACTGCGCACCCAGGCCTTGTCCATCGCCCGCCGGCCCTGCTCATCGCGGGCCTTGGCCCACAGGTAGACCCGGCGGAACAGCCCGACGACCTTGTCCGACCACGAGCCCAGGCCCAGGCGCTCGTGGTTGAGCTGCGCGGTGATCAGCTTCCAGCCGCCGTGCAGCTCGCCGACCAGCATGTCCCGGGGCACCTGCACGTTGTCGTAGTAGGTGGCGGCCGTCGGGTTGCTGGTGGTCGGGATCACCGTGGTGGAAAAGCCTGGCAGGCGGGTGTCGAGGATCAGGATCGACACGCCCTTGTGCCGCGCCTGGCTCGGGTCGGTGCGTGCGGCCAGCCAGATGAAGTCCGCCGACTCGGCGCCCGAGGTCCACAGCTTGTTGCCGTTGACCACGAAGTGCTCGCCGTCCAGCCGGGCGCTGGTGCGCAGCACGGCCAGATCGCTGCCGGCATCGGGCTCGGAGTAGCCGATGGCGAACATGATTTCGCCGGCAGCGATCCCGGGCAGAAAGCGTTCCTTCTGCGCCGCGCTGCCGTGCTCCATCAACGCCGGGCCCACCGTGCTGATGGTCACGAACGGCAGCGGCGCGCCAGCGATGTTGGCCTCTTCGAAGAAAATCAGCTGCTCGGTGGCGGCGTAGCCCTGGCCGCCATGGGCCTTCGGCCAGCCCACCGCCAGCCAGCCGTCACGGCCCATCTGGCGCACGGTCTGGCGATACAGCTCGCCGCCCTCCTGGCCGCGCAGACGTTCGCGCAGCTCGGGGGTCATCAGCGCCTGGAAGTAGTCGCGCACCTGGCGGCGCAGCGCATGTTGCTCGGGGGTAAGATCGACGAACATGCTGTGCTCCTCAGGCCGTGCCCAGAATCAGGCCGCTGGTGGGCACGCCGGTGCCGGCGGTGACCAGCACGTTTTCCACGCCCGCCACCTGGTTGACCGCCGTGCCACGCACCTGGCGCACCGCCTCGGCGATGCCGTTCATGCCGTGGATGTAGGCCTCGCCCAGCTGCCCGCCGTGGGTGTTGATCGGCAGCTTGCCGCCGCGGGCATGGTGCCCGGCGCGGACAAACTCCTTGGCCTCGCCGCGCCGGGCAAAGCCGAATTCCTCCAGTTGCGGCAGCACGAACGGGGTGAAGTGGTCGTAGATCACCGCCGTCTGCAGCGCCTCGGGGCCGAGCCCGGACTGGCGGTACAGCTCCTTGGCGACCACGCCCATTTCCGGCAGGCCGGTGATGTCGTCGCGGTAGAACGAGGTCATGCTCTGCTGGCCCTGGGTGATGCCCTGGGAGCCGGCCTTGATGGTCACCGGTTTCTGCCGCAGGTCGCGGGCGCGCTCGGCCGAGGTGATGACCATGGCCACCGCGCCGTCGGACTCCTGGCAGCAGTCGAGCAGGTGCAGCGGTTCGCAGATCCAGCGCGAGGCCTGGTGCTCTTCGAGGGTGATCGGCTTGCCGTGGAAGAACGCCTTGGGGTTGGTCGCGGCAAAGTCCCGCGCCGCCACAGCCACCCGGCCGAAGTCTTCCGAGGTGGCGCCGTAGGTGTGCATGTAGCGCTGGGCAAACATGCCGACCCAGGCGGCCGGGGTGTGGAAGCCGTGGGGCATGTACCAGCCGTAGTTGACGTTGTCGAAGATCGGCGTGGCGGCAAAGCCGTAGCTGCCACTGCCGAAGCGGTACCAGGAGCGTTCATTCATGGCCCGGTACACCACCACCACCTTGGCCACCCCGGTGGCCACCGCCATGGCCGCGTGCATCACCGGCGCGCAGGCGGCGCCGCCTCCGTGGGGCACCTGGGAGAAGAACTTGACGTCCTTGCAACCCAGCAGGCGGGCGATTTCGTACTCCGGGACCTTGTCCACCGAATAGGAGCTGAAGCCCTCCACTTCCGAGGGATCGATGCCGGCGTCGCGCAGCGCCTCGAGGGTGGCTTCGAGGGCCAGGCGCAGTTCGGTGCGCCCGGAGTTCTTGGAAAACTCGGTGGCGCCAAGGCCGACGATTGCGGCGCGCCCTGAAATCGAAAGGTTGCTCATGCTGCCTCCGCTGATCATGGCAGCACCAGCGCGACCGTGCCGGTCACGTGGTTGCCCATTGAGTTCTTGCCGCTCAGGGTCACTTCCACCGTGCGGGTTTCGGGGTCACAACTGGTCACGCTGCCGCTGAAGGTCATGCAGTCGCCGGGGTAGTTGGGCACGCCCAGCTTGATCTTCAGCGCGGTGAAGCGCGCCAGCGGGCCGGCCCAGCCTTCGACGAAGCGCTGCACCAGGCCGTTGGTGGTGAGGATGTTCATGAACACGTGGGGCGAACCCAGTTCACGGGCGGCATCCAGGTCGTGGTGGCCGGGGAAATAGTCGCGCGTGGCGATCGCACCGCCGGCGATCAGCGCCACCGTGATCGGCACCTGCAGCGCTGGCAGGGTTTCGCCGGGGCGCACATCGTCAAAGCGCTTGGTGTTCTTCGAGGTCATATTTCCATCCCAGCTTGTCGTTGTCGCTCAGCCAGTCGCCGAGCCGTTCCAGGCAGGCCGCCGAACCACCCAGGGCAATGCCCAGGGCGCGGCTCCAGTAGAGGTAGCGGTGAATCGGGTAGGTCAGGTCGACACCAATGCCGCCGTGCGCGTGCTGGGCAACATGGCCGATGCGGTGGCCGGCTTCGCAGGCCAGGTAGGCGGTGGCCTGGGCCTCGGACGGTGCCGGCAGGCCAGCGTCCAGCCGGTAGCACAGCTGCCAGAGGGCGCTGCGCAGGGCCTCCAGGGCGATGTGCGCATCGGCCATGCTCATCTGCACCGCCTGGAAGCTGCCGATGCGCCGGTCGAACTGCTGGCGCTCGCCCACATAGGCCACGGTGCGCTGGATGTGCTCGGCACTGACCCCAAGCTGCAGCGCCGCCAGGGCGGCGATCGCGCGGGGTTCGAGCCAGGCCAGTGCGGCGGTGGGCAGCACGCGGTCGGCGCTGACCCGCAGGCCCTCAATGTGCAGGTCGGTGATTGCTTCGCCGTGGGTCAGCACCCCCGGCACACGGCGGATGGCCGGGTTGTCGAGGTCGAGCAGCAGCAGCCGTGGCTGGCCGTCGGCAAGCACCGGCAACAACGCCGCGTGGGCTTGCCCACCCAGGGCCAGTGCGGCCACCTGCCCGCACACCTGCCAGCCCTCGGCACAGGCCGTGGCCTGCAAGACGATGCCGCCGGCGGCATACAGGCCGTCCAGCGACAGGCTCAACATCCGCTCACCCGCCGCCGCGCTGGCTGCCAGCTGCGCCAGGTCGCCCAGGCCGAAGGCGGCCAGGGTCGCGGCCGCCAGCTGGTGCCGCCACAGCGGTACCTGGCCAAGGCTGCGCCCCTGGGCCTGCAACACCAGCATCAGCTCGGTCATGCCCAGGCCGCTGCCGCCCTGCTGTTCCGGGATGGCCAGGGCGTGCAGGCCGGTTTCCTGGCACAGCGCCCAGAGCGGCGCCATCAGCGGTTCGCCGCTGGCATCCCAGTGGCGCAGCGCATCGTCATGGCAGTGGTCGCTGAACAGGCTCTCGGCCATCTGCTCGATGGCGCGCTGGTCTTCGCTCAATTGAAAGTCCATGGGCGCCCTCCTATTCGGCCACTGGCCGGAACAGCGGCAAGGTCTGCTGCTCGTCGAAAGTGTGGAACTCGACCTGCAGGCGCTGGCCGATCTGCAGTTGCTCGCGCTGTACGCCGATCAGCCCGGCGACCAGGCGTACGCCCTCGTCCAGCTCGATCAGGCCGATCGGGTTGGGGTGGTCGAATGGCGGCACTTCGGGGTAATGCATGACCACGAAGGAATACAGGCTGCCGCGCCCGCTGGCCTGGACGCTGTCCCACTCGAAGCTGTGGCAGGCCATGCACACCGGTGCCGGTGGGTGGCGCAAGGTGGCGCAGGCGCTGCAGCGCTGGATCAGCAGGCGGCCTTCGGCGCAGCCTTCCCAGAAGAACCGGGTGTCGTCGCTCACTCCCGGCAGCGGGCGCTTGGCCTTGGCCGGTGCGGCCTCGGGCTTGGCGGCAGGTTGCGGGTTGGCCGGGCGGAACTTGAACACGCGGAACAGCAGCTCGCCCACCGGCTCGTCACCCTCGGGCTTTTCGACGAAGTGGCTCATCACCAGGGTGACGAAGAAGCCGGTGCCCAGGGTGGTGGTCTTCTCGTCCCCCACCGCGTCCAGGCGGGTGGTGTAGTACAGCCGCTCGCCCAACTGCACCGGGCGGGTGAAGCTCAGCTCGGAGTTCACCGCCACCACCGAGGCGTAGCCGTATTCCTCGATCAGCTTGAGCACTTCGTACGGGTTCTGCTCGGTGGAGCCCGGCGGGTAGTGGTTGGCGTGCAGCCCTTCCATGGTCCACACCTGGAGCATGGCCGGCGGGGCGACGATGGCCTGGTGCGGGCTGCTCTGGGCAAAGTCGGGGTCGCTGTAGAGCGGGTTGTCGACACCCATGATCTCGCACCATTGGCGGATCATCGGCGCATTCACCGCATCCCAGGCATACACCCGGCCATATTCGCGGCCCACGAGGGCGCGCACGCTGGATAGCAATTGTGGGTCAGCCAAAGTCGTCTCCTGCAACGTGAGGGCGGCGGACCGATGCGGCCGCCGCCAGGTGGTCGATCAAGTCGGTAGGGCCTGCGCCGCACTGAGAAACGCCGGGCGTTCGCCACCGCCGTGCAGCAGCAGGTTGCAACCGCTGGCATAGCTGGCCAGGGGTGAGGCGATGTACAGGCAGGCGTTGGCGATGTCGCTGGCAGCGGCCATGCGCCCGGCCGGAATGCCGGCGCTGACGGCGGCGATGCCGTGCTCGCTGCCGTAATGCAGGTGGGCCTGGTCGGTCAGCACCAGGCCGGGGCTGACCGCAACCACGCGCACTTTCGGCGCCCACTCCACGGCCAGCGATTGCACCAGCGCCAGCACCCCGGCCTTGGCCGCGCCGTAGGCGGCGGTACCGGGTGATGCACGCAGGGCGCTGATGCTGCCGATGAAGACGATGCAACCGCCCTGCGCCTGGGCCTGCATCAGGCGGTTGGCGTGCTGGGCGGCGTTGAGCGGTGCGATCAGGTTCAGCCGCAGCACGCCCTCGTGAAAGCGTGGCGAGGCGGTGGCGGCCACCGCCGACGGGCTGCCGCCAGCGTTGTTGACCAGCACGTCGAGGCGGCCGAAGTCACGCTCGACGGTGTCGAACAGCGCCTGCAGCGACTCGCCATCACGCACGTCGGCGGCGATGAACACTGCGCTGCGGCCCTCGGCGCTGGGCAGCTGTTCGGGCTGGCTGCGGGCGCAGACGATCACCTGCGCCCCGGCTGCGAGAAACCCTTCGGCGATACCGGCGCCGATCCCTTTGCTACCGCCGGTGACGAGCACCACCTTGCCGTTGTAATCAAACCTCATTGCCTGTTCCTCGTTCTGCCATGGCAACCGACTCTAGAGGCTCGATGACGGCCGTACTTCGTCTGAACGGACGATGAATGGGCCGGGGCACGGGGCAACACTGGCGGCCATCGCGCCCTGCACATGAGGAAATCCATGCCTGATTCAGCTGCTCCACCGGTCCTGCTCGAACGCCCGCTACCGGGCGTGGCGCTGCTGCGCCTGAACCGCCCGCACGCCACCAATGCCCTGAGCCTGGAGCTGCAAGGGTTGCTGTCGCGCCACTTCAGTGAATTGGGTGCAGACCCGGATGTGCGCTGCATCCTGCTGACCGGTGGTGACAAGGTGTTCGCCGCTGGCGGCGATATCGGCAGCATGGCCGGGGTCGGCCCGATCGATATCTACCAACGCCACACCGAGCGGGTCTGGGCGCCGATCCAGCACTGCCCGAAGCCGGTGATCGCGGCGGTCTGCGGTTACGCCTATGGCGGCGGCTGCGAACTGGCGATGCTTGCCGACCTGATCGTCGCCGGGCGCAGTGCGCGCTTCTGCCAACCGGAGATCCGCATCGGCATCATGCCCGGCATCGGCGGCACCCAGCGCCTGGTGCGCGCCGTGGGCAAGGCCAAGGCCATGCGCATGGCCCTGACCGGGCAGCCGATCAGTGCCGAAGAGGCCTGGGTGGCGGGGTTGGTCAGCGATCTGGTTGACGATGACCAGGTGCAGGGCCATGCGCTGGAGCTGGCGCGGGTGATTGCGGGGATGCCGGCGCTGGCGGCCGAGCAGATCAAGGAGGTGATCCTGGCGGGGATGGATGCGCCGCTGGACGCGGCCCTGGCGCTGGAGCGCAAGGCTAATGCGTTGTTGTTTGCTTCCAGGGACCAGAAGGAAGGGATGCAGGCGTTTATCGAGAAGCGGGCGGCGCGGTTTGAGGGGCACTGATTTGCATTCTTTGCCGGGGCTGCTGCGCAGCGGCCCCGAATGGTTCCTTCAGATCGACATCACCAACTGCCCGCTATCGATCCGCAACTCCACCCCATTCACCGCGCGCGCCTCATCACTGGCCAGGTACAACACACTGGCCGCCACATCCTCGGGCAGGCACATGCGGTTCATCGGGTCGCTCTCGATGGTCAACCGCGCCGGGTCGACACCTTCAGGAAAACCACCACGGGTCATGTCGGTCAGCACGCCATCCGGGTGCAGCGAGTTGCAGCGGATGCGATAACGCCGCCGCCGGCAGAACGCCGCCACCGAGCGGGTCAGTGCCGCCACCGCGCCTTTCGAGGCGCTGTAGGCCAGGAAATCGTCACGCCCGGCCAAGGCCGCCACCGACGACAGATTGATGATCGAGCCGCCCTGCTGTTTCATCAACGCGATACCTGCACGGCAGCCCAGGAACACACTGGCGGCATTCACCCGCATCAGCCGCTCCCAGTCGCGCAGTTCGGTGTCCTCGATGTTACCAGGCTGGAGCATGCCAGCATTGTTGAGCAGGATATCCAGCCGGCCATGGCGCTCGGCAATGACCGCCATCACCCGCTGCCACTGCGCTTCATCGCTCGCATCATGGACGATGAAGCTGGCCGCCGGGCCCAGCGCTTCGGCCAGGGCCAGCCCGGCCTGCTCATCGATATCGCTGATCAACACCTGGGCGCCCTGCTCTACCAGCAGCCGTGCACTCGCTGCGCCGATGCCTTTGGCGCCCCCGGTGACCAAGGCAACCTTTCCCTGCACTCGCCCGTTTCGTTCACTCATGACGCCACCTCGCAGTCCGTGTTCAAGCGTGCCCCGGCGACGGCGGCTCCGGCACGGCGACCGGAGAACACGCAATCGGCCAGGGACAGGCCGCTGATGTAAAGATGTGAAGGAATACCCAGCGCCGTGCGCCCGGCCGCGTAGAGCCCGGCGATTGCCTGCCCCTCCTGGTCCAGCACCGCACCGCTCTGCTCGTCCACGCGCAGGCCACCGAGGGTCAATGCCCCCAGCGGAAAGATCGGGTTACCCACCGAGATATCGCAGGCATGGAACGGCCCCTGCTCCAGCACCTGGCGCCCGCCCGCCGACTTGCCGAACGGGTCCGGCGCCTGGCCGCGGGCGGCAGCATTGTTGGCCAGCAACGCCTGGCGCAGGTTTTCCACGCGCATGCCGGTGGTTTGCGCCAGTGCCTGCAGGTCCTTGCCCTTGCGGGCGCCCAACAGCATCAGCACCAACGCCGGCAACGCCTGGAACCACCAGTAACCGCCAAACAACGCCTCGCGCAGGGCTTGCTTGCGCAGCGGCGCATCGAGCACCAGCCAGGCCTGGCCGCCCTGCTCTTCCATCAATGGCTGGCCGAGGGTGGCGCCGTACACCTCTTCGTTGCAGAAGCGCTCGCCGGCCCGGTTGACCACAATGCCCTTGTGCCAGCTGTACGGCGGGTTGATGAAGCGCCACGCCGAGACCCGCTGCAGGCGGTCGCTGGCCGCGCCGACGCTGAGGCCCAGGCGCAGGCCGCTGCCGTCGCAGCCGGTGGCGCCGACCTTGAAGTTGCGGCGGAAGGCTGGCGCATGGGCCTTGATCAGCTCGCGGTTGAAGATGAAGCCACCGGTGCTCAGGATCACGCCATTCACTGCCCGCACCAGCCAGGGCCTGGCGTGCTTGTGCTCGAGCGCGCTCAGCCGGCGGCGCAGGCGGTCGCAGTAGCCCGGCATGAAGTTCTGCAGGCGCTCGGCGCGGGCCGCCAGCCGCGCATGTTCGCGCGCCGCCTTGCTGCCCGGTGCCAGGCGCCACAGCTCGGCACCGATCACCCGCCCCTGCCCGTCGAGCACCAGGCGCCGGGCAGCCGACTGCGGCAACGGCCGCACGCCGGCGCGCAGGCAGGCCGCCTGCAAGTGGCTGTACAACACCGCGCCACACTGGCCGTTGCCGACCGTGCGGTGGCCGCGCGGCGCCGCCGGCTGCCGGCCGGCATAGGCCGGCACCAGTTCGTTGCCCGAGTAGTAGAGAAAGGCGCCGTCGGGCGGGTACGACGTCTTGCCGCCCGGTGGCATCTGATGGGCGAATGGCGCGCCGTGGCTTTCCAGCCATTGCAGGTTGGCGACGCTGTCGCGGCAGAAGCGCCACAGCGTGTCGTCGCTGACCACGCCCTGGGTTTCATGCCGCAGGTAGTCGAACATTGCCTCGGGGCTGTCATCGAAACCCGCCGCCTGCTGCTGCCGGGTACCACCGCCGGCATACACCACACCGCCACTGCGGGCACTGGCGCCGCCGCCGGTGAAGCGGTCGGCGACCAGCACATCGGCGCCCTCGGCGCTAGCCTGCAGCGCCGCGCAGGCCCCGGCGGCGCCCCAGCCGATCACCAGCACATCGCAATGTGCCTGCCACTGCAGCGCCGCCGCGTCGGCCACCTGCAACGGTTCGAGAATCGCGGTGACGGCGCTGCTCATGCCACCTCCCGGCGCGTGGCCGCCAGGTGGTTGGCGGCCACGTAGGCAAAGGTCATGGCCGGGCCCAGGGTGCCGCCAGCACCGGGGTAGCTGGTGCCCATCACCGAGGCCGAGCAGTTGCCGATGGCATACAGGCCGGCGATCACCGAGCCGTCTTCACGCAGCACCTGGGCCTGGGCATTGGTCAGCAGGCCGCCCTTGGTGCCGATGTCACCGGCATCCAGGCGCATGGCGTAGTACGGCCCCTTGCTCAGGGGTGCCAGGCACGGGTTGGGCTTGATGTTGCAGTCGCCGTAGTAACGGTCGAAGACGTTGCCGCCGCGGCCGAAGTCCAGGTCGACCCCGGTGCGCGCATAGTCGTTGACCTGGGCCACGGTGCCGGCCAAGCCCTGGGCGTCGATGCCGATCTTTCCGGCCAGGGCCTCCAGGCTGTCGGCCTTCCAGTACAAGGTGTCGCGCCACTCCGGGCGCAGGCGGCTGTCGGGCATGACCTGGGCCGGCATCAACGGGCCCATGGCGTAGTTGAAGCGGAAGTGCCCATCGAAGATCACCCAGGCCGGCACCGAGCCACCGCCAGTGCGGGCGTTGTCGCGGTGCATGGCGTCGACGAATTCCAGGTACGGTGCGGCTTCGTTGACGAAGCGCCGGCCCTCGCCATTGACCACGATGGCACCGGGGAAGGCGCGCTCGGCGAAGATGCCACGGGGTTTGTCTTCACCGGGCACGGCGATGGTCGGCGCCCACCAGGCCCAATCCATCAGCGCGGTGGCCGCGCCCTGGGCCAGGCCGGCCTGCAACGCGGCGCCGGTGTTGTTGCCCGGTGGCGTGGCGCTCCAGGCCATACGCGTCGGCTTGGGCAGGTACTGTTCACGCAACGCCTGGTTCTGCTCGAAGCCGCCAGACGCCAGGATCACCCCATGGCGGGCCTTCAGCGCGAGTTCGCGGCCCTCGCGGTAGATGCGCACGCCGCAGACCCGGCCCTGCTCGACGATCAGTTCACGGAAGTCGCTGTTCAGCCACAGCGGCACGTTGCGGTCCATCAACGAGCGGCGCAGCGAACACACCAACGAGCTGCCCAGCGCCGCACGGCGGTCGAAGCGGCTTTTGCGGCGCCACTTGAAGTCGAGCTTGTAGCGCAGCATCAGCCGCAAGATCAGCAGGCGCCAGCCAAAGCCGCGGGCCATGGCCTTGTGCGCATCCCGTGCGGTCCAGGCGATACGGCCCATCAGCAGGGTCGAGGGTGACGGCTTGCGCAGGTTGTCGAGCTCGGCGCCGAGCAGGCTGCTGTCGAACAGCTCCGGGTCGAGGGTGCGCCCGCCGGGCAAGGCGCCGGGCAGGTGCGGGTAGTAATCCGGGTATTTGGCCGCCACCGCATAGCGCACGCGGCTGCAGCGGGTGAGCGCCTCGATCATCTTCGGCGCGTTGTCCAGGTAGGCCTCAAGGCGGGCCGGGTCGACCTGGCCTGCGGCCGCGGCATCGAGGTAGCGGCGCGCCTGCTCGAGGCTGTCGTTGCCGCCCTGGCGGGCGAAGTAGTGGTTGTTGGGGATCCAGATGCCGCCCCCGGAAATGGCCGAGGTGCCGCCGAACTTGTCGCTCTTTTCCAGAACCAGCACGCTGAAGCCCTGGTCGGCAAGGAACACCGCCGAGGTCATCGCGCCGGCCCCCGAGCCGACCACTATCACGTCGTACTGGGTTTGAGACTGATCTTGAGCCGTCATTGTTGTTGTGCCATTCGCTAAGGTCAGGGAAGAGCCGCCAGCACCCTCGCGGTGCGGCTGGCGGCGTGCATCCCATGATCGGCGCTGGCTGACGGGCACTCATCGTCAAAGCGGACTAGTGCGGTATTTCATGATTACGGGTGAAAGTACTGGCCAAGCCCTCGCGCCTTAAACGCGGTTGGCAAGCATGTCGTTGGAATTCTTGAGCCATCGAAACGGTCGTTATATCAATGAACACCACCCGGGAGCATAGACAGCGTGTCTCATGCTCCCAGGCCTGGTTTACGACTCAACGTCTAGAAAGTGCTTCGAAAACATTCGAGGGAACTTCAGCGTATTTCGAGAATTCCATGGAGTAGTGCGCGCGACCCTGAGATATGGAACGAACGTCGGATGCGTATCCGAATAACTCTCCGAGCGGGACTTCAGCACTGATAATTTTTCCAGAAACCGAATCCTCCATACCCTTTATCAGACCACGACGATTGTTCAGGTCACCCATGACCTCACCCAGATAGTCTTCCGGGGTTACAACTTCGACCTTCATGATCGGCTCAAGCACCACGCCACCGCCCTTCTGGGCCAGTTGCTTGGTGGCCATCGAAGCAGCCATCTTGAACGCCATTTCGTTGGAGTCGACGTCGTGGTACGAACCGTCGAATACCGTAGCCTTCAGGCCGAGCAGCGGATAGCCGGCAACAACGCC